>NZ_CP035926.1:638360-1276720 GCF_004214815.1 Aliarcobacter thereius LMG 24486 | reverse complement strand
TTTCTGGATTTGTTTTTAGTTTTGCAGGAGATGATTTAGAAAAACTTCAAAAAGGAAGAGATGGAATAGTTCAAGGCTTTGAAGAAGCAAATAAACTTTTTGGTGGAAATCTTCCTGAAATTTCATATAAAACTCAAGAAAGAACTTTAGCATTAATTGATGCTAAAATAGAGGCTATTAAAAATAGTAAACAGGATAATGAATAAAAAGTAAAAGAGATTAAATCTCTTTTGCTCTTAAATCCTTATATATTTTAGTATAAGTAGCTATTTCTTCATCACTAGCTTTTCTTCTACAAGATAGGAAACCTTTTGTTCCATCACTTGTAATTGTTGGAAATATTGTTGCAAAAACCCAATAAAAGTCTCCACTTTTTGTTGCATTCTTTACATAACCTGTCCAAATTTCACCTTTTTTTACAGTTTCCCATAAGCTTTTAAAAGCAGCTTTTGGCATATCTTTGTGTCTTACAATATTATGTGGGCTTCCAATTAGTTCATCAATTGTAAAACCAGAAATTTCACAAAAATCATCATTTGCAAAAAGAATTTGACCTTTTTCATTAGTTTCACTTACTAAAAAAGCATAATTATCTAATTTAATCTCTTTTGACATTACTTATCCTTTTGCTTAATCTATTTTCTTTGTTCTTGCATCGTCAACTAAAACTTGAGCCATTTTTAGTGTTTGAGAAGCAATATTTGAAACATTACTAGCTTCAACTGAATTTTCCTGAGTTACTCTATCTAAAATAGAAACAGCATCATTTATCTGTTCTATTCCTTGAAGTTGTTCTCTTGATGCTTGGCTAACATCTTGAATAATAGTAATAGTTTCTCCAATTAGTGTATTTAGGTTGTTGTAACCATTTCTCATCTCATCAGAAATTTTTTTACCTTCATTTGTTTTTGATGTTGCATTCTCAACTAAGCTTTTAATCTCTCTAGCAGCTTCGGCACTTCTATTTGCAAGATTTCTTACTTCTTGTGCTACAACTGCAAATCCTTTTCCAGCTTCTCCTGCTGTTGCAGCTTCAACTGCTGCATTTAAACTTAAGATATTTGTTTGAAATGCTATTTGGTCAATTACTTCAATAGCTTCATTTATTGCTTCAACTTTAGAATTGATTTCATCCATAGAAAGAGCAGTTTTATTAGCTAAACCTTCTCCTAAAACAACTGATTCTTTTACATCTTTACTCAAGTGTGCCATTTTTTCAGCATTTTGTGTATTGTTTTTTGTAATAGAAGTTATCTCTTCAAGTGCAGCAGCAGTTTCTTCTAATGATGCAGCTTGAGAATTTGCTTTTGCAGCTAAGTTCTCAACACTTCTATTCATAGTATGAGAATTTTCTTGAAGCAAGTTACCATTTTCAATATTTGATCTTGCATTCTCTTTAAGTTCAGAACCTAATTTATTGATTCTCTCCATTGTTAGTCTCATTTTACCTTTTAAAACAGGATTTATTTTCATCTGTTTTCTATAATCTTGTTCAGCATAAAGACCAACTATTTCAACCAAGTCTTCCATGCTTTGATTTGATTTTACAAGCATATTATTAACAATATTTTTTAGTGTATGAACCATGAAATTTGAAGTGCTTGAATGAATTTGTGAAGTATAAATACCTTGAGAAACTTTATCAAGAGCAATTACTAATTCCCCTAAAACATGCATATCATCATTTCTCATTTTACTATATTTATCAAAATAGACATTTAACTCTTTTAGAATATCTCCAATATCATCATTTTTTATATATTCAGCCCTTCTTATATGGTTTGTTTTAAAGAATAAAAAATCCATTAAATCTTCTATATACTCTTTTATTCTATTTATACCACCAACAACTCTTTTCATTGAGATATAGTTAGTATAAGCAACAATTAATGCAAAAATAATGTTCACAATGATTATTGCTGATATCTTGTTATCACTTAAAATTGCAATTGCACTAATTGATGCAAAACCAACCTGAGCTAGAATAAAATTCAAAAGAAAACGTTTTTTTGAATGTAAATTAACTAACATAATTTTTCCTTATAATACTTTTATAAATTTTAATAAGCGGTGATTCTAGCATAAATAATTTAAAAAAAGATTAATTTTTAAATAAATTAGAGCCCACTCTAATAAGATTTGAACCACAAGCTATTGCTAGTTCAAAATCTTGACTCATTCCCATAGAGCAATATTGTGCGCCAAATTCCTTTAATGAATCAAATATATCTTTTGTAATATCAAAGCTTTTTTTGATTTCATTTTCATCTTTACTATTTGCACCAATTGTCATAATACCTTTTAATATTATATTTGGACAATTTGATAATATATTCTTATAAATGCTAATTGCATTTTTAGGATCTACACCACTTTTACTATCTTCATAACTTGAATTTATTTGAAGTAAACAAGATAGTTTTTTATTTTTTACTTCAAGCTTTTTATTTAATTCTAAAGCTAGTTCAAAAGAGTCCAAAGAGTGAATTAAAGTTGGATTTAAATCAATAAGATTATTTATCTTATTTTTTTGTAAAGTTCCTATAAAATGCCACTCTATTGGTAATTCATCTAAAGATTCACTTTTTTCTTTTAAATCTTGAACTCTATTTTCTCCAAAAGCTCTTTGTCCACTTTCATATAATGTTTTTATATCATCACTTGAAGAGTATTTTGAAACACCAATTATTTTTACAATATGATGTTCAGAAACTCTTAATCTAGCTGCTTCTACTTTTGTTATTAAATCATTAAGATTTTTTATTGCTATAATTTTATCCATAAAAATCCTTTAATTATTTATAAAAATTCTATTTATATCATTATAAATACCCAAAATCATAAGGCTTCCTAAAATAACCCAACCAAAAATTGTTAAGAATATAAAAACTTGATCACTAGGTTTTCTTCTTGTGATCATTTCATATAAATTAAACATAATATGCCCACCATCAAGAGCAGGAATTGGAAGTAAGTTTAATACTCCAAGATTCACAGAAATTAGTGCTGTAATTGCAAGTAAAGCTATAAAAGAGCTTTCACTAGCATCACTTATTACTTTTCCAATTGTAATAACTCCACCTATTTCACTAGAAGGAATAACTCCAGCAATTAGTTTTTGAACACCTTGGAAAATCATTGTTGAAGCAAAAATAGTTTTCTCATATGCAAAAGATATTGATTCAAAGAAGCTTAACTGTAATATTTTTGTTTCACCTTTTGGAGAAATTCCTATCATTCTTTTTTTAATATCTTCATTAAACATATTTTTACTATCTGAAATATGAGGAGCTATTGTTTTTAATATAATTTGATTATCTCTTTTTATAAAAAACTGCAATGTTCCTTGAGTTGAAGTGATTATTTTTCCAATATCATCCCAAGATTCTATACTTTTGTCATTTATTCTAATAATTTCATCATTTGCTTTTATTCCAGCATGAAATGCAGGTGAATTTTCTTGAATATTTCCTACTTTTGCACTAAATACAGTAGCACCTAGATTTGCCATGAAAAGATATAATAAAAATGCTAACAAAAAATTTGCAAAAGGTCCAGCAAATAAAATTATAATTCTTTGCCAAGGTTTTTTTGTATTATAAGAGTCATTTCCTATCTCATTTGAAATTGGTTTTGTATCATCTTGACCTTTCATTTTAACATATCCACCAAGAGGAATTAATGCTATTTGCCAAGTTGTTCCAGCCCAATATTTAGCATATATTTGTTTACCAAATCCAATAGAAAAAGTCTCAACTTTTACACCAAAATATCTTGCTGCAAGAAAATGACCCAACTCATGAAAGAAAACTAGAAAAGATAAAACAAGTAAAAAAGTAATAGTACCCAAAAAAATCCTTAAGCTTTAAAATAATCCCTAGTATATTCAAATCCTGAATAAATAGTTAAAACAACTGCAAGCCATAAAATAGCTGTTGCATATGGCCAATTCATTATTAAAAATCCAATAGCAAACATTTGAACTACTGTTTTAATTTTTCCAGCCATAGTTGAAGCTACATTCTTATTTTCAGCAACAGCAACAACTCTAAGACCTGTTATAAAAAATTCTCTTGAAAGTATTAAAAAAACAGCCCAAGCACTTGCTCTATCAAGTACCATCAAACCTAAGAAACCAGAAAGTACAAGCATTTTATCAGCTAAAGGATCAAGAATTCCACCAAGTTTTGACATTTGATTCCAAGCTCTTGCTATAAAACCATCAAAAAAATCTGTTACAGAAGCTATGATAAAAATAAGTCCAGCAAAATAGTCAAACCAAGATGGATGCCAGTTTTCAAAAAGAGGATTGGCTCTATCTATTAGAAACCAAAGCAACAAAGGTGCTAAGGCAATTCTAAATAGAGCTAAAGAGTTTGGTAAATTTAAACTTTTTTTCATTATCTAAAAGTTGTTCCACCATCAACAATTAATGTATGCCCTGTAACCCAAGAAGCATCTTGAGTACATAGGAAATAACATGATTGTGCTAAATCTTCTGGTTGTCCCATTCTATTTAATGGAGATAACTCAGTAGTTTTTTGTTTTACTTCCTCATAGTTTGTAAATGCTTTAAGTGCATCTGTATCAATTGGACCACCTGAAACTGCATTTACTCTAATATTGAATTCACCTAGTTCTGTTGCTGCGTATCTAACCATTGCTTCAACAGCAGCTTTATTTGTACCATGACCTGAGTAGTTTTCAATATAAACTAAATTTCCTGTTGAAGATAGAGATACTATTGCACCACCACCAACTTTTTGCATTCTTTTTGCAGCTTGTTGTGCTCCACAAACGAAAGCATTTACAGTTGCAGTATAAATATTATTTAAACCTCTTGGTTTTAATTTCATAAATTTACCATAACCACCAACAACAGCTCTTCCATAAATCATAGCATTTGATATAAAGAAGTCAACTCTATCAAAATCTTTATCAATCTCTTCAAAAAGTTCAGAATATTTTTCTGGTTCTAAGATATTAAATGGATATGCTTTACATTTTACACCAAATTTTTTTTCAACATCACTACAAATATCATTTGCTACATCAGCATTTGAATTATAAGTAAAAGCTACATTTACACCATTTTGTGCAAATTTATATACACACTCTTTTCCTATACCTTTTGTTCCTCCAGAAATAACTAAAGTTTTTCCCTTCATAAAGCTATTCATTATTTTTTTACCTCATACTTTTTTAATAAATTTTCTAATTTTGTTATTGTCTCTTTACTTGGACTTGTAAGTGGAAGTCTAAATTCAAGAGTATCTAAAAGACCTGCTAAATACATAGCTGCTTTTATTGGAATTGGATTGCTTTCGCAAAATAGTGCTTGATTTAATTCAAATAGATTATTATGAATTTTTAGAGCAGTTTTGTAATCGCCTTCAAAAATACTATTTACAATTTTTGATTTTAAATCTGGAACTAAGTTTGATGTAACAGAAACTATACCTTTAGCTCCACTTGCAAGCATAGGGAAATCAACTGAATCATCTCCTGAAAATACCATAAAATCTTCTCTTTGAGAGATAATAGAAGTTGCTCTATCTAAAGAACCTGTTGCCTCTTTTATTGCAAATATATTTTTAACATCATCATAAAGTTTAATTGCTGTTTGTGGTAACAAATCAACTCCAGTTCTTCCTGGAACATTATAAAGCATAAAAGGAATTTCAATACTTTGAGCAATTGTTTTATAGTGAATATATAAACCTTCTTGAGTTGGTTTATTATAATAAGGTGCTATAGATAAAATTGCATCAGCTCCTACGCTTTGTGCAAATTTAGCAATATCACAAGCTTCACTTGTTGCATTTGAACCAGCTCCAGCTAGAACTTTTACATTTGTATTTTTACAAGTTGCAACAGCAACTTCAATACACTCTTTATGCTCTTGATGAGATAAAGTAGCACTTTCACCAGTTGTTCCAACAGGAGAAACAGCATCTACACCATTTGCTATTTGTCTTTTTATTAATGATTCATACTTTTCTAAATCTACTTTTCCATTTTTAAATGGGGTTATTAGTGCTGTAATAGAACCTTGAATATTTTCCATTTTTTACCTTTATTCCTCTTGTTTTAAAATAAGAGTTGTTGAATTTTTACTGTTTAGATATTTTTTTGCAACATTTACAATATCTTCTGTTGTTAGCTTCTCTAACTCTTTTTCATAATCTAAAAGAGGTGTTAAATTTCCTCTTACTAAATAATTTCCAAATAAAGAAGCTACATCACTTGAACTTTCAAGTGAATAAATAAAATCAGCTTTTGTATTAATTTTGATTTTGTCTAAATCTTTATTTGATACTTTCCCTGCTTGAATTTTTGCAATTATACCTAAAATCTCTTTTTCTATTTTTAAAGCATCAATATTTTCATTTGCAACAGCCATAAAAATAAAAACACCAGAATCTTTTAGTTCTAAATTATAGGCATAAATACTATTTACTAATTGTTTTTTATCTACTAGTTCTTTTTGTAAAACTGAAGATTTACCACTACTTAAAAGTTGAGATAAAGCACTTAATGCAAGTTGATCTTTGTGCTCAAAATTAGGAATATGATAACTTTTTGCTAACATTTGAACAGCAGAGTTTTTATAAATATTAGCTCTTCTTTCTCCATCTTGTTCCATTTCAACTGTATGTATTGTTTTTGGAACACTTTTTGTATTTTTTATATTTTCAAAATGTTTTTTACTTAATGAAAAAACTTCTTCTTTTTTTATATCACCTGAAACAACAATAATTGCATTTTCTGGTTGATAATAAGTAGAGTGAAAATCTTTTATATCTTCAATTGACCAGTTTTTTATATCATCCATAAAACCAATTGGAGTCCAGTGATATGGATGGTATAAAAATGCTGTATTAAATAGTCTAAACTGTAAATATCCCATTGGATTATTATCAGTTCTCCATCTTCTTTCTTCTGCTACAACATCACGTTCAGGTTGAAACTCTTCATCTTTTAAATTGAGATTTTGCATAAGTTCTGCAAATAGTTCTAAAGATTTATCACTATTTCTTGAACTAGTTTTTATATAGTAGTGAGTATAGTCAAAGCTTGTACTAGCATTGTTTACTCCACCGAAACCTTTTACAATCTCATCAAATTCACCAGCTTTTAGGTTCTTTGTAGATTTAAAATTAAGATGTTCAAGCATATGTGCTATTCCACTTTTTCCCATAATTTCATCTCTACTTCCAACTTTATAAAAAATATTTACAGAGACTACATTTGAGTTATTATTCATAGGAATTGCTACAACTTCTAAACCATTTTTTAGTGTTTTTGTATAGTAGTTTGGTAAACTATTTGCACTCATTATTTCTCCAAAAAATATAAATAGGATAGATACTTTTAAAATGTATCTCATTTTCTAAAATTAGCACCAATTGCTTCAGTTATATTAGAATAGCCATCTTTTTTTAACAATTCAATTAATTCCAAATTTATATTCTTTGCTAAGCTTGGACCTTCAAAAATCAAGCTAGAGTATAATTGAACCAAAGATGCACCACTTTTTATTCTTTCATAAGCATCTTCTGCACTTGAAATACCACCAACACTTATTAGAGTAGTTTTCCCATAAAGCTTAGAAGCAATTTGATCAAAGAATAGTGAAGATTTTTCTTTTAAACACTCTCCACTTAATCCACCAAAGCTTTGAGGGTTTTTTACTAATGAGTAGTCAATTGTTGTATTGTTTGCAATAATTCCACTTGCACCTTCTTTAATAGCAACTTCACAAAGATTTATAGCAACTTTTACATCCATATCAGGAGCAATTTTTAAAAAAATTGGTTTTTTAGTGAGATTTTTTGCCATAGAAAAAAGTTCACTTATGAAATTTTCATTTTGTAAATCTCTTAGATTTGGAGTATTTGGACTAGATATATTTATAATTAAATAGTCAGCATAAGCTTCTAGTTTTTTGATTAAGTTTTTATAATCACTTATAGCAAACTCTTCAGGTGTGTTTTTATTTTTTCCTATATTTACACCTATTGGAATATAAAAAGGATATACTTTTTTTAAGTTTTTTAAAACTTTATGAGAACCTAGATTATTGAAACCCATAGCATTTTGTAAAGATTTTTCATCAGGATGTCTAAAAAGTCTTGGCTTTGGATTACCATTTTGTGGTACTAAAGTAACTGTTCCAATCTCTGTAAAACCAAAACCTAAAGATTTCATAGCTTTTATCATAGAGGCATTTTTATCAAATCCAGCAGCAAGACCAATAGGATTTCTAAAAGTTCTTCCAAATAGTTCTTGTTCTAATACTTTATCTTCTATAAAATTCTTTTTTTCATAATAGTTTCTAGCTAATTTACATTTACCTAAAAATTTTAATCCAAATTCGGCAAAGTTATGAGCTGTTTCAGGCTCAAATTTAAATAGTATTTTTTTTAAAGTTTCATAGCTTAACAAAATCTTTCCTTTTTAAAAAATTTATGGATAGTATCCAAAAAAAATCAAATATTTGCTGAATTGTGAAGTCTTTTAAACTCTTCACAGCTTTCTAAAAGCTCATCATATTTACCAATACTTATAATTTCCCCATTTTTAAACACTGCAATTTTTGTTGCGTTTTTTATAGTACTTAATCTATGTGCAATTACAAAAGTAATCTTATCAGAGCTAACTTCTTCTATAACCTTACTTACAATCTCTTCACTTGCATTATCCAAAGCAGAAGTCGCTTCATCTAAAATCAATATCTTTGGATCTTTATATAGAGCTCTTGCAATAGCAATTCTTTGTCTTTGACCACCACTTAAGTTTGTTCCAGCTTCATCTAAAGTTGTATGAATACCTTTTTTCATACTCATTACAAAATCATAAGCATGAGCTTTTTTTAGAGATTCTACAACTTTAACTTCATCTAACTCTTGTCCATAGGATACATTTGAAGCAATAGAGTCATTAAAAATATAAACTCTTTGTGTAACAATACTTATATTTTCTCTTAAAGTTTTTAAATTAAACTCTTTTATATCTAAATTATTTATAGATATTTTACCACTGCTAGTATCATAAAATCTAGGAATTAGATTAATAAAAGATGATTTTCCACCACCACTATCTCCAACTAAAGCAACTATTTCACCCTTATTTGCTTCTAGGTTTATTTTTTTAAGTGCTTCAAAATCATCATAGAAAAGTGATACATTTGAGAAATTTATATTTTTTATATCTTTTAAAATCTCTTGTTTCCCACCAATTATTTTTGCTTTGATTTTAAACATATCCATAATTCTCTCATTTGCAGCGATTGCATCTTGCATACTGTTATATAGTTTAGAGATTCTTTTTATAGGAGTATAAAGCATAAAAAGTGCTGCTATAAATGAGCTAAATTCACCTGTTGTAAGCTCTGCATTTATTACTTTCATTCCTCCAACCAATACAACAGTAGCAAAAGCTAAACTTCCCAAAATTTCCATCACAGGGGAAGTTAGTTCATTTGTTTTTACTGCTTTCATATTGTATTTGAAGAAAATCATATTAAGCATTGTAAATTTTTTCTTTTCTAAATCTTCACTACTATTTGCTTTGATTATTTCAATATTATTAAAAGATTCATTTAAACTAGCAGTTATATCAGAGTTACTCTCTTGAGATTTAAAAGATAGTTTTTTCATCTTTTTTGCTAAAAGTGCAAGAGGATAAAATGCAAGTGGAAGAACAACTAAGCCGTAAAAAGCTAGTTCAGGTGATCTATAAATTACAAGAGCAACCAAAGCAAATATTGTTAAGGCTTCTCTTATTAATTCTGCTAAAGAGTTTGAAACAGCTCTTTGAATCCTATTTATATCATTTATTATTCTACTTACAAGTTCTCCACTATGTATTTTTTGGAAAAATATATAATCTAGTTTTAAAATATGTCCAAATAAACCATCTCTTACAATTCTTGTAATATCTTGACCAATAAAAGATACAAAATATGCTTGTAAATATCCACCAAAACCTTTTGCAACATAAAGAAGAATAATTATTACAGGCATAATATAGAGCATTTCTATATCTTTATTTATAAAAATATCATCCAATAAAGGTTGAATTGCATAAGCTGTTCCAGCAGTTGCAGCTGCTACAAGTATAATTCCAATAATTCCAAAGATTATTTCTAAAATATAGTTTTTATAAAATGGTGCATACTGCTTAAAAAAGTTTTTCATATTTTTCCTGTTTATTTTTAAAAAAATTCATAGATTTTAACTAAAACTTACTAAAACTATTGTTTTTTAAACATTTTCACTAGATTATTAAAACCAAAAGCTCTAAGAGTAAGAAAAAATAGAACAAATCCACTAAGTGTACTTGCAAATGCTAATCCAGCAGCTTCATATGGTTTTATTAAAATTAAAGAGAAGATTATATTTGCTACTAAACTTTGTGCAGATATTTTTGCACTTAAAATTTGTTGCTCTTTTGCATATAGCCAAAGTGAGAAAATTTTAGCTAAACCAAAAGGAACAAGTCCAATTAAATACATTGTTAAAATTATTGCTGTATTTTCTGTATCATTTTGTGTGAAAGCACCTCTTTGAAATAATAACTCCACAATGAATTTATCTAAAAATATTCCTACAAGCATAGAAAAAGCAAGAACAAAAAGTAAAATAATTGATGATTTTTTCATAAGCTTTAAAGCTTGATTCTCATTTTTATTTTTTATTGCACGAGCAATCATAGGAAATAGTGCTATTGAAGTTGCTATTGCAAAAAGTGCAAGTGGAAGTTGAAAAATTCTATTTGCATAATATAAGTAAGATATAGAGCCACTAATTAAAAATGAAGCTAACCAAGTATCAATAAAAGCCGAAATATGCATTGTTGAAGAGCCTAAAGTTGCTGCAAAGAAATTCTTGTAGAACTTTGTTTTCTCCTTTTTTTTATGCCTTCTAAAAGTAAAAATTTTCCCTAAATTTGCTCTTTTTATAGCAATAATATGAACTAAAACTTGTAAAAAACCACCAACAATAACTCCAAAAGATAGATAAAAAGTGATTGTATATGATTCTAGACCTTGTGCAATAATTAAACTTGCTATCATTGAAAGATTTAAAAGTGCTGTTGAATAAGCTGTTGTCGCAAAATGGTTTTTATATTGAAGTAAAGCTCCCATAAATGTAACAATAAATATAAGTGGCAAATAATAGAAGTTTATTGCAAATAGAGGTGCAGCTAAATCTATTGTCTCTTTTGTAAAACCAATAGCAAATGCTTTTGCAAAAAGATGAGAAAATAGAGTTACAATCAAAGACAAAACTAGTAAAAATGCTAAGATTTGAGTAAATACAATAGATGAAAATCTTATTTTAAATTTTGATTTAGCATAAGAAGGAATAAAAGCTTGAGTAAAAGCACCATCAGCAAAAATACTTCTAAATAGATTTGGAAATTTAAAAGCTATAAAAAATATATCAGAATAAACATTTGCACCAAGGATTGATGCAGTCATTAAATCTCTTATAAAGCCTGTTATTCTTGAAAATAAAATTCCACTACTATTTGTAAAAATTGCTTTTAATAATTTCATTTCAACTCTTTAAAATCACTTTTTTTGTGAAGTATTATCTGTATATTTCCTTTAAAAGAGCCAAGTTGAGCCTCATTTATAAATATTTTACTATTTTCTTTTGGTAAAATATTTTTATCTTTTGTAAATATTTTTATCTTTTTTGAATTATTTAAATATAAATAAGATTTTTTATATATACCTTCTAAATTGCTAATAACTTCATTTTCAAATTTGAAATCAAAAATATCATTTTTTGAAGCATCTAAAAATAGTTTTTTATAATCATTGTTTTTCTCTTTTTTCTTTATTATATTAAAATCTTTTATCTCTTTTAATCCATAAAAATCATAAATTTGATTAATTTGTAAATCATATGAAAATGCTAATTCTAAATCTTCGGCATCTTTAAAAATATATATTGCTCTATCGTTTTTCTGTTTTATTATTGCTTTGTTTTCGTGCTTATATAAAACTACAATATTATTTAAAACTATTGGAAAATTTAGTTTTTCTTTTTCATATAATTTGCTTATATCTTTTATATTATGATTTAAATCATCTTGTTTTATTACTTGATTTTGATCTTTATTTATTTTAAAAAATGCATAAATAGGAAGATGGTCAGAGTAACCAGAACCTTTATGAATAGATACTTTATTGTTTGACATTTCCCATCTTATAACTTGATTATTTGAAAATAAATATGTTGGTTTAAAAACATTAAATGATTTTAAAATATAGTTTAGACCATTATTATTAAATAAAGATGGACTTAAAATCATATTATCAGGAGTATTGTTTTGATTTCTAAATTTTGTTGAGAATCTATCTTTTGTATCTAGTTCTAACCAAAGATTATAATGAATTCTTTTATTTTTAATCAATTTATTATCTAAAATATCAAAGTATGTAATATATTTATCATCAATTATTGTATTTAAAATATGATTTATACCAGTTAATCCAGCACTTTGATTTAACTTTTTATCTCTTTTAAAAGTTTCAAACTCATTATAATTTGAGTTTAAATCTCCTAAAACTATGTAATCATAGTTATTTGGAAGCTCTTTTAATCTATTTTGTAAAGCTTGGGCATATTTTATTCTATAATTTTCACTTGCTCTTTTTGATGGCCAATGATTATTAAATATTTTAAACTCTATATTTTCATAAGAAAAGGTACTTTCTAAAATTGGTCTATAAATAGCTTTTTGGAATTTTACATTTATAATAGAAGATTTTTTTATAGGAATTTTTGATAAAAATCCAATACCAACTGCACTTTTTGGATATTTTGCAAAACTATAATAAGAGTATTTTGGAAGCTTTTGTTTTAAAAGTTTCATCAATCCTTCATTTTCTATCTCTTGTAAAGCAATAATATCTGCATCAATATCATTTATAACTTGTAAAATATTTTTAAGTTTTATATTAAAATTTCTTTGATTCCACAAAGATTTGTTATTTGGAATAAATTCTTTGTATTCAGTACCATCATTACTTAAATCAAAAAAGTTTTCAACATTATATGATGCAATTTTTAGTTCATTTGCATAAGAAAATAGTGATAAAAATAGAATTATAAGAAATTTATACAATTTAAGTCCAAAAAAAATTTACAAATAGTATCTAAAATTTGTTTTTAACAAAGTAAAGTAGTTTTTTAATTATCTTTTTTCTTATTAGAAAAGAATTTTTATTTTTTGATAATATCAAAGAAAAAATAAATAAACTTTGCGATACAATCCAATAAGATAAATAAATTAAGGATGAATTATGATTGATACAACAACATTATTGAAAAATTATGATTTAAAAGTTACTCCACAAAGAATAGCTATTATTGAAGAATTATATAAAAATGGACATATGAATATTGATGATTTATATAGAAAACTTCTTGATAGATTTCCATCAGTTTCTTTAGCAACTATTTATAAAAATATAAATTCAATGGTAGAAAAACTTTTTTTAAGTGAAGTAAAGATACCAAATTCTAAAACTGTTTATGAATTATCAAAAAATGAGCATGCACATTTAGTTTGTTCAGTTTGCAAAGATATTATGGATATTGAGATTGATTCAAGTGATATTGCAAAACAAATTGGAAATATGAGTAGTTTTAAAGTAGAACAAACAGATATAGTTTTGAGCGGGATTTGCCCAAAATGTTCTTAAATATATCTATTTAAGAGTTTCTTACTATCAAAGAAGAAGGAAGATTAAACAGACTTATAAGCTCTTCTTCTTTTTCTCTATGTTCTCCATTATCAACTTCATGATCAAAACCTAAAAGATGTAAAAACCCATGAATAAATAGAAGACTAAATTCTTCAAATTCACTATGTCCAAACTCTTTTGCTTTATTTCTTACAAAATCAATAGATATAATAATCGAACCTAAAGGCATATTTGGAAAATTAAACTCCATAGGAAAACTTAAAACATCTGTTGCTTCATCTTTATTTCTAAACTCTAGATTTATATCTTTTATTGTTTTATTATCTACAATTAAAAGTTCAATATTTTTATTGCTTAGAGTTGATGCAATCTTTTCTAAATTTTCTAAATCTATTTTAAAATTTGTTTGATTATCTAAATCTATCATTTTGTTCCTAATTGTAATTAATAAAGAAGTATATTAAAAAGTAGTTTTAAATTACTTTTTAACAATTACAACTTCTAGACTTGATTTTTGAATTACTAAAGCTTTATTATCTGGAACAACAGAATTACTACTCTTACTTTGAAGTTTGATTTTCAAACTATCTATTTCATTTTCAAGCTCTTTGATTTTTTGATTTAGTTGCAAAACAATATCAACTCCAGCTAAATTTACACCTAAATCCCTAGTTAATGTTAAAACATATTTAATATGATTAATATCTTTTTGAGAATAAAGTCTTATTTTACCATTTGATCTACTAGGTTTTATAAGTCCTTCTCTTTCATATTGTCTTAATGTTTGAGGATGAATATTTAAAATCTCAGCAACTGCTGAGATTAGATAAACGGGTTCTATATAGCTATTGCTTTGCATAATAAATCTCCTTTAATTAGGTAAATGCTTCTCCAACTCTTCTACAAAATTGCTATCAAGCTCTTCAAGTTTTGGTAAAACAATATTTGCTTTTAAATATAAATCACCTTTTACACCAGTTTTTCTATTTAGAACTCCAAGCTCTTTTACTCTAAATTTTTGATTTTGTTTTGTATCTTGAGGAACTTTTAAAGTGATATCTTTGTGAAGAGTTTTTATTTCAACTTTTCCACCAAATAGTGCAGTTTTTAAAGGAATATCAAAATATCTCTCTAGCATATCTTTATCTCTTGTATAAATAGGACTTTCTGCAATATTTATTTTTAAAATCAAATCACCTTTTCTTCCTTGATAAGATTTTCCTTTACCTTTTGCTCTTATTTTTTGACCATGTTCTATTCCTTCAGGAATTTTAATATCAAAAGAGTCATTGTTTAGTGAAATATGTTGTTTCCCACCTAATACAGCAATATCAAAAGGAATTACTACACTAGCTTGTGTATCTAAATCTGGTTCATCAAAACCAAATCCACCAAATCCTCTTTGTCCAAAACCTGCTCCTGCTCCAGCACCAAACATTTGTCTTAAAATTTCATCTAAATCTACACCATTTCCTTGGTTTCTTGCAAAATCACTGAAATTTTGTCCACCAAACATAGAATCACCATATTGGTCATATTGTTGTTTTTTCTCAGCATTACTTAATACTTCATAAGCTGCATTTATCTCTTTAAATTTCTCTTCAGCACTTGGATCTTTATTTACATCAGGGTGATATTTTCTAGCAAGTTTTCTATAAGCTTTTTTTATCTCTTCAGCACTTGCACTCTCATTTACTTCTAATGTTTCATATAAACTTTTTGCCATTTTATTTATTTCCTATAATATATAATAATCATAATTTCAAAGCAGGATTATATCCAAACCTTGAGTCAAAGTCAATCAAGTTTGAAATGAAATATTTATGAAAATAAGATATAATTAGTTTATGAAAAAATATGATTATATAATTATTGGTGCTGGAATTGCTGGATGCTCTTTAGCATATTTTTTAAGTAAATATTCCAAAAGTGTTTTACTAATAGATAAAAATAGTGATATTGCTTTTGGTGCAAGTGGAGCTGCTGGAGCATTTTTATCTCCACTTTTAGGGCTTGATAATAGTTTTAAAACATTAGTAGCAAAAGCTTTAGAGTTTTCTACAAATATTTATAAAAAAGAGTTTCCACATTTAATAGATTCTTGTGGAACATTAAGAATCCCAAAAGATAAAAAAGATGAAGAGAAATTTCAAAATTATATTCCTTTTATGGATTTTCCTTTTGAAACTAGAGAAAATGCTTATTTTTTTCCTATTGGAAGCAGTGTAAAACCATATGAAATTTGTAAAGAGCTAAGCAAAGATGTGGAAAAACTATTTTCATATGAAGTTAAAAAAATAGAGCAAATAGAAGATGAAAAGTGGTTGCTAAATAGTGAATTTGAAGCCTCAAAACTATTTTTAGCAACAGGAGCTGATATCTCTTTGATTAAAGATGATTATTTTAAAATAAGAGCAGTTTGGGGACAAAAAATAGATATTTTAAGTTCTAATCAAACTTTTCATAATTATCATAAAGAGTGCTCTATTTCAAACTCCAAAGAGTTCGAAAATAGATTTAAAATCTCTATTGGAGCAACTCATGATAGAGAAGAGATTGATAAAAATGATACTTCGTTTGATTTAAGATTAAAAGATATTAATCTTATTAATCACAATGAAAAAACAAAAAAGATAATAGATAAAAATAGTAAAAAACTCTTAAAATTAGCAAGTGAAATAAAAATTTTAGAAGATATTAATATTATAGATATAAAAATTGGGGCAAGAGCTTCAAGTGTTGATTACTTTCCTATGATTGCAGAACTAATTAACATAGAAAAAAGTGTAGAAAAATATCCTCATATTAAAAATGGATCATTTATAAAAGATGAAAACTTAGAAACTATTAAAAATTTATATACTTTAAATGGTGTAGGAGGAAGAGGTTTTGTCCTTTCTTTATATCTTGCAGATATTTTACTTGAATATGTTATAAATGGTAAAAAAATAGACTCTTCTTTGACAAATCATAGGCTTTTTAAAAGATGGATAAAAAGATTAAAAAATAAAGGAAAAAATAGATGAAAAACTTTTTAAAAGTTGTATTTCTAGGGATTTTAGGTTTTTCTTTGCTTGTATTTCTAACAATACCTGATAGAAAAATAGGAAATAGTATTTTAAGTTTTGAAAAATTACCAAATAATTTTGAAATAGTAAATAAAACTATTAATATAAAAAAAGATGAAATATTTAAAACTTTACCAATATATTTAGTAGTATTGAATCATGACTCTTTGGCAATTTTTAAAGATTTTAAAAATAATTTGGATAAAAATATAGTATTTATAGCAAATATTTCAAATACTCCTTGGTTAATTAAAAAAAGTGTTGTTGAAAGTGAACTTGAAAATATGTTTAGAAATTCAAACACTATTTTGATTAATGATTCAAAAGGGGATTGGATAAAATCTTTAGCTTTAAATGATAATAGTATGAATAGCTATTTTATATATAAGATAGAACTAGATAAAAAGATTAGTTTTATAAGCAAAAATAGTGTAAAAATGGGTGCTTTGCAAGATGGAATTAGTGAAGAAGAGATAAAAGAAGAGATAGAAAGATTTATAAAATTACTTTAAAAATTAATTGTTACTTTGGTGTTATATTAGAATTGTACAATTTGTCAATTAATTTAGGAGGAAAATTATGAAAAAACAGTTAGCTTTAACATTTATGGCATGTTTATTGGCTTCAAACTCTTTTGCTTTCGAACCAAAAGAGCTTGCAAAAAGAAGTAGTATGGGATATAAATATGAAGGTGAAAAATTAGAGTATAAAATTCCAGATGAAAGTACAATCCCAAATAATCAAATGGGAGATATGATTAAATATGGTAAAGAGCTTATAGTTCATACTTATAAATATATTGGACCAGAAGTAAAAGACAAAAAAATGAGATATTCAGGAAACAACTTCTCATGTCAAACTTGTCACTTAGATGCTGGAACAAAAGCTTATTCAGCACCATTTGTTGGAAGTAGTGCAGCATTCCCACAGTATAGACCAAGAGAGGATGTTATTGGAACTTTAGCAGAAAGAATCAATGGTTGTATGGAAAGAAGTATGAATGGTAAACCATTACCAATACAAAGTAAAGAGATGAAAGCTATGGAAGCTTATATGTTTTGGTTGAGCCAAGGTGTTCCTGTTGGAGCAGCTAATAAGCTAGAGGGAAGAGGACTTCATAAAATTGATAGAAAAATGATAAAAAATCAAGCTGCTGATCCTGTTAAAGGAAAAGTTGTTTATGATGCACAATGTGCTTCTTGTCACGGAATTAATGGTGAAGGTGTTAAAAATGAAGGTTTAGCAAATGGTTATGTTTTTCCACCATTATGGGGAGAAGATAGCTATAATAAAGGTGCAGGAATGTATAGAACTTTAAAAGCTGCTGATTTTATTAGAAGTAATATGCCTTTAGGAGCTACAAAAGAGAATCCAATCTTAACAGATGAAGAGTCTTATAATGTGGCTGCTTATATGAATTTAGACACTCATAAAAGACCTGAAAAGAAAAATAGAGGAAAAGATTTCCCAGATCCAAGAGTAAAAGCTCCTGATACATATATTGAAGGAAAAGACTCAATTGAAAGAAAATTCGGACCTTATGGAAATATCATTAAATAAATTGGAGGTATCTAAGTGATACCCCCAATAATAATCTCTTATAAAAAGATAATTATATCTTTTTTTGTTCTTTTAGCTATTTTGCTTTTTTTCTTAAATAAATATAATACAATTTTAAATCAAAAAGAACTTGATGTTTTTGTATCAAATCAGATGAAAATAGTTGAAGATGAGTTAGAAAATCAGAAAAACCAAGCCCTTTCTTTAGCTTTAATGTTTTCTCAAAATCAGGAAATTATAGATAATCTTGATAAAAATAGGCACAAAGAGTTAAAAAAAGAGCTTTTAAAAATATTAGATATTATAAAAACATATACAAAACACGATATTGATGTTCAAATACATACAAAAAATCTTGAAGTATTTACTAGAAGTTGGGAAGATAAAGATTTTGGAGAAGATTTATCAGGCTTTAGAGAAGGACTTGTAAAAGTTAAAAATACACAAAAACCTTTTGTATCAAGTGAATTAGGAAAAAGATTTAATATAAAAGCAATTGCTCCAATTTATAATAGAAATATGGAATTTATAGGTTCAATAGAGATAATAGTAGATTTCAAAGATTTAGTTTATAGATTAAAAAACTTAGGAATATCATCTGCTATTTTACTAGAAAATGAGTTTTTAGAGATAGCAAAACAATATAAATATAATAAGAAAATAGATAGTTTTGTAGTTGTTTATAATAGTATTGATGAATTAAATGATAAAACATTATTAACTCTTATAAATAGTGATAAGTTTTTTATAGAAAATAGTTCAAAAATATATTCTAAAATCTCTTTAGGAAGTTTTGGAAATAAAAGTGCAGGTATTTTACTTCTATCTTTTGATAAATACATAAAGAATTTTGTTTATCTTCCAAACTATAACTATCATGGAGAGATAAAAGATAGTAATCATACAAGTGATATTCAAAATAGTTTAGAAAAGAGAATCATAATAAAATGATAAAAATACTTTTACTTGAAGATGATTATTTATATAAAGAATCAATCAAAGAATTTTTAGAAGAGTTAGAGTTTGAAGTAGATGATTTTGAAGATGGAGAAAAAGCTTTAAATGCAATTTTTGATACAAAATATGATTTACTTTTACTTGATATTAGAGTACCAAAAATAGATGGTTTTTCTATTGTAAAATATGTAAGAGAAGCTTCTATTGATACTCCAATTATAATTTTAACTTCACTTACAGATATAAATGATTTAAGCCATGGATATACTTTAGGTTGCAATGATTATATAAGAAAACCTTTTGATATGATAGAACTAAAACATAGAATTGAACAACAGATTAAAAATCATTTTCAAAGTACAGAAGATTTAATAGAATTAAACCTAAATTATAAATTTTCTATAAAAAAACTTTCACTTTATAGAAATGATAATCTAATAGAACTTTCACAAAAAGAGCTTGAACTTGTCTCTTTCTTGGTTCAAAATAGAGGTTTTTTTGTATCTATTGAAAGCTTACATGATAATGTTTGGGAAAATAAAGAGATATCTTATGCAGATATAAGAATGTGCATAAAAAGAGTTAGAGAAAAAACAAGTAATGATTTTATTCTTACAAAAAGATTTTTAGGATATAAGATTGAAAAATAGTAGAAGTGAATTAAAATATATTTTAATTCAAGCACTTATAACACTTTTTATAGCTTTTATTCCAATATATTTTTATATTGATGCAAGTATTAAAAATCAGGATATAAAAGATAGATTAGATTTACAAAACTACTCAAATCAAGTTATTTTGAAAATAGATAGTTTTACAGAACAAAATGGAGAGATATTCTACTTTCCTAGATCAAATATATTTTATTCAACTATTTTTGATGAGAATAAAAATGAGATTTTCTCTACAAATAAATCTTTAGACTTTTTTGAAAATGAATATAAAGTATATAATGATATCTTTTGTTATAAAAAAGTTTTATCAAATAATATTTTAGATAAAAACTATTTAGTTGTTTGTAAAGATATTGATTATAGTGAAGTTATTTACAATGTTTTAATCCTTATTTCTATTGTTAGTTTATTTATTTTTGTACTATCTTTTCTTGTTATAAAGCAAAGTATTGAACCATATAAAAAATTAAATACTTATTTAGATGAGTTTTTAAAAGATGCTATGCACGAGCTTAAAACTCCTATTGGAGTTGCTAGAATAAATATTGATATGCTTTCCTTAAAACTCAAAAATGATAAAAATATATTAAGAGTGAAATCAGCACTGAAAAATATGACAATTATTTATGAAGATTTAGAATACTATATGCAACAAAATGCAGTAAAAGAAGAGAAAAGATATATGAATATATCTTCATTTTTAGAAAAAAGAGTTGAGTTTTTCAATGATTTAGCAACAAGTAAAAATATAGTTTTTCATAAAAATATAGAGCAAAATATAGATATATTTTTCAATGAAATAGAACTTTATAGAATAGTTGATAATAACTTATCAAATGCTATTAAATACTCAAAAAACAATTCAAATATCTATGTAAAACTAGAGAAAAAAGATAATAAACTAGAGTTAGCTTTTAAAGATGAGGGAATTGGTATAAAAGATACATCAACTGTTTTTGAAAGATATTATAGAGGTGATAATATAACAGGTGGTTTTGGAATAGGTCTTAGTATTGTAAAAAATATATGTCTAAAAAATGGTGTAAAAGTAAATCTTGAATCAAAAGAGAATCAAGGTTCTACTTTTACATATATTTTTAATTTGTAGTAAATTTAAGACCAATTATTCCTATTAAAATAAAAACAATACTTATAATTCTAAGTAAATTCATAGATTCACCAAATAAAAATATTCCAGCAATTACAGTTCCAACTGTTCCAATTCCAACCCAAATTGCATAAGCAGTTCCAATAGGAAGAGCTTTTAAAGCCATACTTAAAAGATAAAAACTAATAATCATAGTAACAATAGTAAAAATGCTTGGCATAAGTTTTGTAAAACCATCACTATATTTTAATCCAACTGCCCAAAGTATTTCAAACAATCCAGCTAGAAAAAGTATTCCCCAACTCATAATAAATCCTTTAAATTGATTTGAGGTCGTCCTCTGTAAGTAAAGAGGCTAGGTCGTCCTAACTTTTATAATTTCATACAATCTTACATAATCTACAAAGCCCCATAAAATCGATATTTCAAGAGCTATTAAGTGCAACATAATCTAATATGTATTACTATAAGTTACAATTTTGCTTATGGGTAAAGTTATGGGTAAAGGTATAAAAAAACACTAAAAATCAAGCATTTTAAATTTTATACCCATAAGTAGAACATTAAAGCCCCCATCAAATAACACTTACAAAGGTTTAAAGAACTATGAAAAAACTTAATATTTTAACAGATAAAACCATAAAGGCAAATAAACCAAAAGATAAGAAATATTATCTAAATGATGGAGATGGTTTATATCTTTTAGTAACTCCAAACAATTATAAAATATGGGTTTTTAGATTTATGCTAAATAGCAAGAGATTTGAAACTACTTTTAAAAATTATCCATCTGTAAGTTTAAGTGAAGCAAGAAAAAAAAGAGCTGAATATCGAAAATTAATAGATGATAAAATCAATCCTATCCATCATTTAAGAGAGCTTAATAAAAAGCAAGTAATAGAAGATAATAGTAATCTTCAAAATGTTTTTAATGAATGGTTAGAGAACCAAAAATCAAACAGCGGTTTAAATCAATTTGAATGGAAAAAACAAAGAATTTATAAAGATGTTATTTTGCCTTTAGGTATTGATAAAAATATAAATGATGTAACAATAGATGATATTAAAAAGGTTTTAAATGCAAAAAGCAAGGAAGCCCCATCAACTGCAAAAAAACTATTTAACTACTTACAAAATATTTTAAGCTATGCAATATCTCACAACTATTTAAAAAGCAATGTTTTATCGAATGTAGATAAATATCACATATTAGAGAATAAACCACAAAGAGCCAAAAACCACCCTCAAATCACAAATGAAGAGTATTTTAAAGAGTTGGTAAATAGTATTTATTCATATGATAAAAATCTTACAGTAAGAAATGCTTTAAAGCTGGTTTTACATATTCCTTTAAGGGCTGAAAATTTAAGTAAGTTAAGATGGGATTATATTGATTTTGAGAATAAAATTCTAACTATTCCACGGGCTGAAATGAAGGCTAAAAATAGTAACTATCCAGATTTTAAAATGCCTTTGAGTGATGAGGTTATAAAGATATTAGAAAATCAAAAAGAATACTTCCTAAAGAGTGAATGGGTATTTTCAAAGCTTACTAATATTAGGGAAAATATTGACTATCAAGTTTTAAATAATGCACTTATAAAGATGGGTTTTAATGATGAAAAAATAGGTAAAAAAATCAGACTTCACGGTTTTAGAGGTACTTTTAGAAGTTGGATAAATACCTTAGATATTGAAAATAAATTTAGCTTTGAAGTTAAAGAGTATGCACTGGATCATCACACTGGAGAAGATACAATCAAAGCATATACTAACAAATCAGATTATACAAATCATTTAAAACCTTTGATGGATTTTTGGAGTGCTTTTATAGTTGGTTTGTTAGAAAAATATTAGAACCAAACTTTAACATTTTAAAGAGTTTAGAACCAAACTTTACAAACCTAAAAAGCTAAAATGGGTGAACCTTGAATTTTGTTGGTTTGTTTAAAATGATGGGTTTTACAGTCACAAAATAACGATATTATCTATCTTCTAAGACTTCACACAAATAGTTTATCAAGTGAATTATTACTCAAAATGCTGGATTTAAATATAAAGTTTTGCTTTATATCAGTATGATTTGATTTATGTATCTAATTGATACAGATAAAATCTAAGAAACTCTACTTATTGGTAGTAAGTAGAAAATCTTAGAATTGTTTTTAAAAGTTGAAATTGTATCAATCTTTTAAATGGTAGTAGTCATTTAAACAATCTACTATACTAAAAGAAAAATAAAAATATAATGAATAAAACAAATGCTTTTATAATATTTATATTTTTGTTACTCAAAGATACATTTTAATCTTTTATTCAATCCCTTAGAGATTTTTATATCTCTTTATTTACAAAAGGTAAAAAGATGGAAAAAGAAAATTTAGAATACAAAACTGCTAAGTATATGAGAGCTAAGCAATTAGCACTGCATTTAGGAATAGGACTTAGTACTGTTTGGGCTTATGCTAAGCAAGGGAAAATCACTGCAAAAAAGATAAGTGATAGAGTAACTGTTTTTGATGTTGTAGAAGTTGAAAAAGCTTTGTTAGGGGCTTAATATGAGAATGTTTTATATTAGCCACTTACTACAAAGATATGACTCTTTAAGAACTAACTATAAAGAGAAATTGGAAGAGATAAAAGAGTTTCAAATTGAACTACTTGCAACAATAGAAAATATTGAAAATAGAGAAAATCCAAAAGATAAAAACTTTATTGAAATATTAAATTTTATTCAAACAGAACTTTATCTCTTACAACAAAAAGCACTTAAAAAGTTTATTAAAAAAGGCGGTGTTTAATGCAATTCAAATCTTATACAATGAATATCTTAATTGATTTGTTAGATGGTAAGCAATTAACGGCAACAGATAAACATTATTCTAACACTAATCAATATTTTAACAAGATTAAAAAAAGAGGTATTGAGTTGGTAGAAATGCCAGTCCAAAATAAACAAAATAGCCAAAAGCACTTAAAAAGATTTTTGGTAAAAAGTGAAGAGAATATTAAAAAAGCTAAAGATTATTTAGATTATTTAGCTTATTGCAATAGGAATAGAAATAGAAAAAATTAAGTTACTTTTTTAGTGATTTAAGGTTGTAAAATTTCCACGATATTATAAATATCAAGGTAGTCTAATAGCTAAAGGAAAATAAATACCATAAACTAAGCTCTAAGCCTTACGGGGGCGGGGCTGGTTTAAGTATAGATTTTATAGCTTAAGTTTTATAACCCTTAATGCATAGCTAAAAAGTATTACAAAAACTAACAAAAACGAGGATAAAAATTTGAGCATTTTATCAGAGCTAAAAAATTATTTAAAGCAATTTGATTTTGGTTTTGAAATAGATACCATAAGAATAGATTTTTTAAAAAGTAGCAAAAAAAGTAAACTTGACTCTTTAGGAAGATGGAGCAAAATAAGACCTAATCATCAATTATTTTTAAAGTTAAAAAGAAGATATGAACTTAAAGAGCTTACAACAGTCCATCAGTTAGAGAACCATAATATTTATTACTTCAATAGTAAAAAGAAAAACTACGATTTATCTACTTTGGTGGTTTATGGTTTACATCAACATCACAAAGCACCACCACCCGTTGAAATAGTAAACAGCATTTTATCTATTATGCAATCATCAGTAAAAAGAGGTAGAAACCTTTTAAATCTTGATGTTTGCTTCGATATGAAATCCATTCCAGATATTGCAACTTTAAAGCAATTCTATTATCTAACAGATTATAAAAAGCAAGGGAATACCTTTTATATTAACGATACAAACATTTTATCAATGGATAGAATTTGCATATACAATAAGGCTTTAAAGAATAGCTTGAATGGTACATTATGGAGAATTGAAGCCACTATCTCAATACCTAACTTTAATTGTTTAGCTTTACCTATAAGCGAGTTTATAGAGATTATTAATCTTGCTAATGGTAGCTACTTAGTGCAAAATTTAGATAAATTAAAATTACATTTCAAAGGGTAAATTATGGAAGATAAAACAAAATTAAAAGAATACAAAGCAAAAATAAAAGAGTACTTATCAAAAGATAAGAGTTTAACGGGTGCTATTGTAACGGTTGGAGTTACTTGCAAAATTACTAAGAAAAAATATAACTTAGTTATAAAAATATAAAGGCTAAAAGATGGAAGATTTAAAAATCAAATTACTACTTAAATCAACAGATGGTGCTATTGCATTTATAGAGTTTATGGAAGATGGAAAAAGCAAGATACTAAGCTATGATAATTTTATAGCAAGGTTTGGTTATGAAACTATCAAAGATTTAAAATAGTAAATATTGATGAGGTAGGGAGTTAATATCTTCTTATAACCTCATCATAATCAAACAATAACATACCTAAAAGCTACAAACTCATTTTAATCAATACATTTATCAAATATACTTTAAAATCATTTCTAAGGCATTTAAACTATGTTTTTGTATTTATATAAAATCACACCCGAACAGCTTAAGAAGTTCGATAAGATAACTTATACAATTTGTATAATAAAATAATTCACATTAAAAAATCAACACTAAAAACCTTATAAATAGAGCCTTTGAAGATAAAAGGAAACAGTCAAAAAGAGATTTATATAACAGAGTGCTGGTTATTCTCAATCTTATTTAAAAATTCAACTGCTGAATTATAAAGTACGATATTAACTGGCTTTGATGTATCAACCTTAAATAGATTTGTAATAAAGCTTTTATAGAGGTTTTTATTTTTACCAAAAATAGATATTAAAATATCTTCTTTGTTTGTATCTTGATACTCTAAAACGATATTTTGTAGCTTTAAAATAGTTTTTTCTTGATTTTCTAATATACTATAAATCTCTTTGAAACTCTTTTTATACTTTTTTTTTAAAAAATTATAATCGTTAGAATAATGCTCTTTGATTAAATTTATATAATACTTCTCATCTTGCAAAATTAACCTTTTAAATAAATATAATTATTTTATAATTATTTATTAGAAATCGTTTATAGAGCATTAAACAATAAATAAGATATTAGTATAACTTAGCTATTTTATAGTATAATACTACTAAATTACAGCATAGGAGCTAAGAAGATGGAGCTACTTATATTTTTTATTGGTTTGTTTGCAATAGATTTACTTTTAATAGCAAAAGGTTACTAAATGATTATAGAGATAAGAGATGATTTATTTTATAAACTGGTTGATTTGATGGAAAATAGAAGTAAATCCATTTATAATGAATTAAAAGAAATCAAGCCACTTGATAAAGTTGCAACAAATAACACACTGCAACAAGCAAGAGAGATAAAAACACAAAAAGTTAAGCAATTAATTAGGGAAACTATCAAAGAGCTTTTAAGCAAGGATATAAGCCCTAATAAGTACAAAGTAAATAAAGCAACTGGAATTGCATTTGTTACACTAAATAAATATTATGATGATATTTTGGAAGAGGTAAAGAATGGAAAATAAAACCCCAACACAAACAAAGTTTATATTATTAAGAAGTGATGGAATATCATTCGATAAAATAGCAAAAGAGCTAAAAGTATCTAAAGTAACTTTGATACAGTGGTCAAAACTATTTGAAGATGATATTAAAGAGCTGCAGTTTTTAGCAATGGTAGAAATTAAAAAGCAATATTCAAATACAGTTGCAAAAAGATATGAAACTCTATTACAACAACTTGATAAGATAGATAATGCAATCCTTGAAGCTGATTTGTTAGAAACTCCATTAAAAGATTTGATACAGTTGCAACAGCATACCTATTCACAAATAGAGAGTATAGAAAAAAGATTTAAAACAAAAGCTTATATTACAAATAAAAATGAGTTTGGAATGGTTGAAAATTTGGAACTAACACTAAATGAAGCTTAAACAGTTGGAACGGCTAAAGAGCATTAAGCCACTTGATACGATACAAACAAAACAAACAGCAAAACTATTAAGTGAAATCTATCTTATAAGTTACAGTTCTACAATCTTGCTACAAAATACCTTGATACATAGAAACGAAATAACAGTAAGTGAAGATATAAAAAATATCCTACTTAGTGAAGCAATAAAAATATCAAAAGCTTTAATGAGTGATAATCTTCAAGAGTTGGAATATACGAAAAAAGAAATTAATAGCTTTTATAAAAAAGTTGGAATTAAAAGAAAAATATAAAACTACTTCAAACTAAGATTTAACCAAAAAGAGATTATTTTAATTAATTGTTTGTTTAAGGTTATGATTTATTAACGATTAACAATTTTGTTAATGGATACAAATTTTTCATAATCAATTAATATTTTATAATATGATTAAAAATAAAACTTGATAATATTATAAAACTCTTATTATAGATTTATGATGACTTTGTCTATTTAGACAAACCAAACTTTAATCAAAGAGATAATTTATATTTTATTGGTTTAAGGTTAGAAAATATAAAAAATGCTGAAATAGATTAAAATATTATATTTAGTATTGAAAACTATTCTTTTCAAAACTTTAAAATCCCTACAAATGGGGCTTTGTTAAAATTGAATAGTTATTCACATATAAAAAAGGCTCTTTTTGATACCATTTCTAATATTTTGTTAGTTATTCACATATAAAAAGTGTAAAAAGTGGTTTAAGGTTAGATGATAAATTCTAAAGTGATTTATATAATTTTGCTTATGGGTAAGCTTATGGGTAAAGGTAATCTATAAAACTGCTACAATCCCATAGGGTAGGGCTTTAAGCTACTTATTTAATAGGATAGGTCGTCCTAGCTTTTGTAGATTGAAATTTTATCAAATTTGGCTTTAGTTTTTTTTAAATTAGATAAAAGATTGTCTATTTTGTAAATAAGTATATCTTTATAAAGAACAGTTTGCCTTGATTAGTTTCAAAAGAGTTTTTAGATAAAATCAAAATAAAAACGATTGAGGTAAAACTTTGCAACAAACAACAAAAGCCCATATTTATGTAATAATAGCAACAATTTTTATAGCAGGGTCATTTCTTGCATCATATAAACTCTCAAATACAATAGATGCTATATCTTTAACTCTATATAGATTTGTTTTAGCTCTTATTTTTTTATCACCACTTATAATATTTAATAAAAAAAGATTAAAAGCAGTACCAAAATTCTTACCAAAAGCAATGATTATAAGTCTTTTTTACTCTTTATATTTTATTGGAATGTTTAAAGCTTTGGAATATACAACTGTTTTAAATACTGGCTCAATATATACATTAGTTCCACTTATTACAGCTATTTTATGTATCTTTTTCTTCAAAGAAAAAATCCCTTTTAAGCAGTTAATTATATATATAATAGGAATAATTTCTACTTTGATAGTTGTTTTTAAAGCAGATTTAGAACTTTTATTAAAATTCTCTTTAAATCAAGGAGATATTATATTTTTAATAGCTTCTTTATCTATGGCACTTTATTCAATCTTTTTAAAGGTTTTGTATAAAAAAGATGATGATATTATTGTACTTGTTTATTCTACTTTAATAGCTGGAATAATCTGGATGAGTTTTACAATGTGGATTTTAGATATTCCTTATGAGTGGGAA
The DNA here is from genome assembly GCF_004214815.1 of Aliarcobacter thereius LMG 24486. Taxonomy (NCBI): domain Bacteria; kingdom Pseudomonadati; phylum Campylobacterota; class Epsilonproteobacteria; order Campylobacterales; family Arcobacteraceae; genus Aliarcobacter; species Aliarcobacter thereius. The sequence continues at coordinate 1,248,058 of NZ_CP035926.1, read as the reverse complement.
AAAGTTCATGGTAATTTACTATTTTCAATGCTATATTTAGTAATTGCAACAACGATTTTAACACTATTTTTATATCAAAAAGCAACACTTGTTTTAGGACCAAAAAAAGTTATGGCATATATTTATCTTAGTCCATCTTTAGTTGCTTTAATAATGTTTGTTTTTGAAAAACAGACAATCTCTTTAGGAGTTTTGATAGGTATTATACTTTCAACAATTGCTACTATTATAATATTAAGACAAAAAACTTGATAGAAAATCTTTAATATGACTTATATTGTTCCAAATTATTTTATAGAAAAGAGTGATAATAGAATTTTTAATTTAGATGATATTTATTGTTTAAGTTATATTACTAAATATAGAGATAATTTTTTATCAATAAGGAATACCATGCATACAATGATTATTCCTCTTGTTGGACAAAAAATCATAACTACAAAAAAAGAAACAATAGATATAAATTCTTCAAATATTTGTTTTTTATATCAAAACAACTATTTTTTAAGTAAAAGAATAAATAATAATTCAAAATACAAATCAATTATTTTATTTTTCAATGATAAGTTTGTATTAGATTTTGTTAAAAAATATAAAATAGAAATTGATAAAAAGGCTGAAATTGAACTTTTTAATTTTAATTATGATAGTTTTGATGAAATAAAAATAAATATAAAACTTATTGGAAATTATTTAGCAAAAGAGTTTTCAAAGCCTTTATTAAAATTAAAGATTGAAGAATTGTTTCTTTTGGTTTTAGAAAAAGATGAAATTTCTTTAATATACTTTTTTAATAAAATTATGAATACAACAAGACATAGAATAAAATATATTTTAGAAGCAAATCTTGATTTAATATTTACTTTTGAAGATATTTGTAATATTACAAGAGAAACTTCAGCTAAAATTAGAAAATATTTTAAAGATGAATTAAATACTACTCCTAAATTATGGATAAATCAAAAAAGATTAGAAAAAGCATCATTTTTACTTAAAAATACAGATGATTCTATAACAAAAATAGCAACTTCTTGCGGTTATTCTAGTGTATCTTGGTTTATTTTAGAATTTAAAAGAATATACAAGTTCACACCAAAAGAATACAGATATAAAATGTAACTTTTCTTATACTTTAAATTTTTGAATGATGCTAAAATTTATAAAATTAAAAGGAGAAAATATGGAAACAAATATTTGGAATTCAGATAAATATAAAAAAGGTGCAAGTTTTGTATCAAATTTAGCAATTACTTTAGTAGATATTTTAAGCTCAAATAAAAATGAAATAGTTTTGGATTTAGGTTGTGGAGATGGAACTTTAGCTAAAGAGATTGAGAAAAGTGGAGCTAAAGTAGTTGGAATTGATTTAAGTGAAAATATGATTAAAAAAGCTAAAGAAAATGGAATTGAAGCTTATGTAATGAGTGCAATAGATTTGCATTTTAGCGATAATTATTTTGATAAAGTTTTTTCAAATGCAGTTTTACATTGGGTAAAAGATTTAGATAAAAATGCAAAAGAGATAAATAGAGTTTTGAAAAAAAATGGAAAATTTGTAGCTGAATTTGGAGGATATGGAAATATAAAATCTTTGTGTGATGCTATGCAAACTGTTTTTTTTGAAAATAAAGATTTTGGAATTTTTGAAAATCCTTGGAATTTTGTAAGTGATAAAGAATATAAAATAATATTAGAAAAAAATGGTTTTAAAGTAGAATCAATAGAGCTGATAAATAGACCAACAAAAATAAATCATATAAAAGAATGGTTAGATATTTTTGCAAATGGTATTACAAAAAACTTAACTATTTCGCAAAAAGAGATTTTTTATAATGATGTTACTAAAATATTAGAAAATAAAATTTATACAAAAGAAAATGTTTGGATAGCTGATTATGTAAGGTTAAGAGTTGAGGCTTTTAAATTATAAAATAAATAGTATTATTTAAAATCTACTTTTTATAAAATTTTTAAAAGTGGTAAAGAGTAGGTTTTTTGATTTGTCTTTATGATAAATTAGATAGAACTCTCTTTGTAGCTTTAAATTTTTTAATTTTATTTCAAACAATTTTTTCTCTTCTAACTCTTTTTTCACAACTACTTTTGAAATAGCAGTTACCGTGTCAGGATTGTTTAAAACAATAGTTTTTATCTCTTCAAAATCTTGTAGTTGCATAAAAATATCTAACTCTTTTGCAATTTCTCCAATTTTTGCTATAAAGATCTCTCTAGTTCCACTTCCAAGCTCTCTTAAAATCCATTTTTTATCAATAGTATCAATAAAACTCTCTTTTTTATACTCTTTATCACTTGTAACAACTATTAGCTCATCATTTGATAACTTCTCTTTGACTAAATTACTATTTTGTATATTTACTTCAATAAGTCCAATATCTAACTCACTTTTTAAAATTTTATCTATTATTTTGCTTGAATTTATTGTTAAAATATCGAGTTTTACATCCTTATATTTTGATAAAAAATCAAAATAAATATTAGGCATAATATAGTTTGATATTGTTTTACTTGCTGCTATTTTTATATTTCCAGCTAGTTTATTCTCTTGAAAAATTGTTCTTGCATCAACAAGTGCTAGATAGTGAGAGTAAGTTTTTTCTTTAAAATATTTCCCCTTTTCATTTAGTATTAATTTTTTACCAATTCTATCAAATAGTTGTTCATTTAGGCTATTTTCAAGTGATTTTATAGCTAATGAAATAGCTGATTGACTTATATTTAACTCACTTGCCACCTGTGTTACTTGTGGATTTTCACAAAGTTTATAAAAAAAACTTAACTCTTTTAGTGTCATATTTTTCCTTATTAAAATTATTTATTATTATATTAAAAATAATATATTTTACAAATTAAAAAAATAAGAATATAGTTTTAAAATTAAAGGAGATTTATTATGAAAACAAATAATCAAGATATAAAATTATTAATATTAGGAATATTAGTAATATTTATTTTTTCTATAATATCAATTTTAATTGCAAATCTAAATATAGTTTCAAATTTTGGAATAAGTCCATTAATTATTGGTATTCTTTTAGGAATAATTTTTGCAAATACATTAAAAGAGAGCTTTTTTGATAAATATGATAAAGCTATAAAGTTTAGTGCAAAAAAACTTCTAAGAGTTGGAATTATATTATATGGTTTTAGACTTAGTTTTCAAGATATTGCAGATGTTGGTTTTGGTGGAGTTTTTGTAGCTTTGTTTATTGTATTTTCTACTTTTATCTTAGGTTATATTATTGGGGTTAAACTATTAAAACTAGATAGAGAAATATCAATTTTATGTAGTTCAGGAGCTTCTATTTGTGGAGCAGCTGCTGTTATGGCAACATCAAGTGTTTTAAAAAATGAATCATATAAAAGTGCAATAGCTGTATCTTTTGTGGTTATTTTTGGAACACTTGCTATGTTTTTATTGCCTTTTTTATATAAAATTGGCTTAATACCTTTAAATAACAATCAAATTGGAGTCTATTTAGGAGCAGTTTTACATGAAGTTGCAAATGTTGTTGCAGCTTCAAATATGGTAAATGATGAAGCAACAAATAGTGCAATAATTGTAAAGATGATTAGAGTTATGTTTTTGGTTCCATTTTTGTTGCTTTTATCATATTTTTTAATTAAGTTTCCAAGTACAAAGAAGAGTAAACTAAAAAGTAAAATCATGATTCCTTGGTTTGCTATTATATTTATATTTGTTGTTGCATTTAACTCATTTGAATTTTTAAATAGAGATATATTAGAAACAATAAATCATATTGATATGATATTATTAACAATGGCAATGTTTGCTTTAGGATTAAATACAAATCTTAAAAAGTTTAAAGAAGTAGGTTTAAAACCTTTTTACTTAAGTTTTACACTATTTATATATTTATGTTTTATGGGATATTTTCTAGTTTGGTTTTTTGTTTAATAGTGGGATTTAATACCCACTATTTTACCAGTTGTTTTTTATTAAGTCTTGCTCTTTCATAGCTTCTGTTAAAATATCATAAGCTCTAAGCTCTTTTTGGGATGTAAGAACCCACTTATTAAGACCTTCCATTTGCATCATTTTTTTGATTATTGGATCATTTGGATCTTGTTTTAGCATCATATCTATAAAAGTTTTTTTGATATTCTTATCTAAACTATCAAGTGCTGTAAAATTACAATGACAATAACCTTCACTTGTATAAAAAGCTTCTATTTCACCATCTGGAAAAAGTCCCTCTTCAATAATTCTAATCCAAGTACTAATACCAATAGCACCAGCATCTAGTTTATCATTTTTAATATCTTCTAGTACATCAAATTCACTTCTTCCAGTATCACCATGTTTTCCTAAATCGGAGTTATATCTTATAATTTCTACATCTTTGATATCTTTACCAAGTTCATTTTCTAAATATTTCAAAGGTAAAATTGCTGCTTGTGCAGAATCTTCACTTCCAAGTCCAAACTTTTTACCTTTTAAATCATTAATAGATTTTATATTTTTTTTTGTTTTTGCAATAAATACAGATTTGAAATCAATATCAGTATCTCTCATTAAAAGTGCTTGTGCTTTATGATTACTTAGTTCATAAGTTCTTACCCAAGCAACATTTGTATTCCAAGCTAAATCTATTTTACCACTTAATAAATACTCAATTTGTGCTTCATAATTTGAAAAAAGTACATAATCAAGTCTTACACCATTTTCATTAAAATAATCTCTAATAATATCCCATATTGTTACTATTTTTGGATCATATGCAACAGATCCTACAACTATTGGTTTTTTCATTTTTTCTCCTTAAATTATCTCTTGATTTGTTAAAGCTTTTCCAAGCCAAGTTGTAAGAACATCAGTACTTGGTGCCATAACAGCAGCAGCTAAAGAGTCTCTTAGAAGTCTTTCTATATTTATTCTTTTGGCGTAAGCAGTTCCTCCACCAATTTTCATGGCAGTTGTACAAACATCAACAGCCATAGATGAAGCATGAATTCTTGCTGCTAATACATTTGCTTGTGCCATTGGGTCTGCTTCAATTACACTTTTTGCTGCACTTAATGTAAAGTATTTTGCACTTGCAGCTTTTGAATAAATATCTGAAATATGATTTTGAACAGTTGGAATACCACAAAGTGCTGAATTATCACTATATTTTCTATTCATTGAGTAATCAATTATTGAATTACTTGCATTTAATGCAACTCCACTATAAACAGCTGCTAATCCCATTATAAAAAATGGACCAACAGTATTAAATATTTGATCTAATCCACTTCCTGCTGCTCCAATTCTAAATCTTTCATCAATTTTTACATTTTCTAAAATCATTGGACAAGAAGCATTTCCTCTCATACCCAATCCATTCCAAGCATTATGTTCAAAATTAATTCCTGCTAAATCTTTTGAAACCAGCCAATTATCTAGTCCTTCACTATCAAATGAGTTTGCATCAATTAAATAATAATCTGCATATTGTGCTGATGTAACAAAACTTTTTCTTCCATTCATACTTAAAATTTGTCCATCTTTAGTAACTTTGATTTCTGGATTATAAAAATGAGTTCCTGTCCCACTTTCACTATATGCTAAAGCCAACATAATCTCACCATTTGCAATTTTTGGTAAAAACTCTTTTTTTAACTCTTCACTTCCATGAGTTGCTAAACAATTTGTAGCAACATTATGCATCATATAGCACAATGCTGTTGTTGCACAATAATTTGCAAATGCTAAAACAGTTTGCGTATGTTCATAAAAACCAAGATCCATTCCTCCGTACTCTTTTGGAACTAAAAGTCCTGTTAGTTTTTTATCTTTTATAGCTTCAAAACTTTCAAATGGGAATCTTGCTTCACTATCAACAACATCTGTAAATGGTGCAATATTTTTTTTTGCAAAATCTAACATTTCATTATATAAATTTGACATCTAATTTTCCTATTACATAAAATTTGGGGTGTGTACTTTGGAGATATCATTTGCTAAATCTTCATCCATACCTATATTTATCAATCTTTTTACTCTATTTTCATTCATCTTTTGTTTTAACTCTTCAACTAAATCAAAACCTCTTTTATAAGCATCTGGCTCATCACTTCCTCCTGCTAAAATAGCTAGGGACTCAATAAGTAAAGATGATTCTCCATTTACTTCATCCATAAACTCTTTTCTTTTAAAAGCCGTATTTTTAAGAGCATTTATTCTATTTGGGTTTTGTTCAATGGCAGATTTTACATGTTCAATCCCATAAGCAACATGACGCATTTCATCTCTTTTTGATAGTCTTATAATCTTTTTTGTAGCTTCATCTGGCATATATTTTTCTAAAAAACTTAATAAATCAACAAAAGTTCCTTCCCCCATAACATGAAGTAAAAAAGAGCTTTTTATATAATCATCTTCTTTAAATAAAGAAAAAAGAGATTTTTGTGTAACTTCACTTGAGTATTGAAAACCTCCACCATTTGCATTTGCTCGTTTTGTAAAAACTTCAATATGTCTTGCTTCATCATTCATTAAAGATGATAAAAACAGGGGAACTTCCATATAATATGGATTTATTTTACTAACAAATTTTGCTGGAATATATAAAGCAGAGAATTCATTTTCTACTAAATAAGTCATAATTTGACAAATTGCTCTTTCTAAAATAGGATTTAGATTTGGGATTTCATTCCAAGGAATATCTGTTGTTGCATTCCATTGTAAATTTTTACCCTCTTCATATAAAACAGAAATAGGATTTGACCAAACTTGCTCCTTATAAGATAATTCAAAATCATAAATTGGGCTATTTTCTTGTGTAACTATTCCTCTTGTTAAAAGACCGTTATTATCAGGAGCTTTTACAAGAATATCATCGCTTAAATCCAAATCTTTTAATTTTGGATTGGAAGTATCTATTCCTTGCATCTTTTTTCCCCATGATGCTTTTTGTAGGTAGTCATTTTTTACTATTTTTTGTATTTTGTAAGAGTATTGATTCTTTAGTTTTTCTCTACCTAAATAAAGATGTCCTTTTAATCTTGCCCAAGCACGAAGTTCTGTCTCAATAAACTCTTTGAAAGAGACAATTTCAATTATCTCATAAGTATTACAGATTAAAAATGCATTTTCTAATCTTAAAAAGAGAGCTTTTGATGGAGGTAAATTTCCTGTAAAGATTGATATACAGTGATTTTGATTATTCAAATGAATCTCCAAAATTATAGTTTAATTTTGTCCATTCATTAAATTTAAAAAAATTAATGGTGGAATCTCAACCTGAGACCTAAGGCTGAAATTCTAACCAAAATAAATAAAAATAGAATAAATCTTAATCTAATTTAATTCCATATTTATCTAAAAGTTGTATCCAAATTACATTTTGACCATTTTTATCATATAAAGAAGGAGTTCCTTGAACACCAAGTTTTATACCTAAGTCAATTTGTTCATTTAAAAGTTTATTTAATCTTTCTTCTTCTGTTTTTGAATATTTAGCATTATCAACTTTTGATAAATCACTTCCTATATCAAACTCAAAGAAAGCATCTATCTTCTCTTTTTCTGTTTTTTTACTTAAAATATATTTACTTATTTCTCTTGCTTTTGGATGAAAATCTAAAGGATAGAAAAATACTTTGATTTTTACTTTATCTTTTAATTGAGGAAAATATGACTCAAATTTTTTACAATAAGGACATTCTGGATCTGTAAATAAGATTAACTCTTCTTTCCCATTTCCATAAGTAAATACTTCTTTACCTTTTAAAGAAGATAAATCAGCAGGAGCTTTAAGAGGTTTTCCACTTGAGCTTTCAATAACTGAACCACTTATAATATATTTTTTATCTTTTGTAAGAAAAACTTCATCTTTATTCCCTTGAACACTTATACTAAGAAGATAAAATGTTCCTGTATCAAAACCTTTCTCAACTTTAATATTTGCTCTTTTGAAAAGCTCTAATTTTTCAAATTCTGAAATTTCGTTTTGTTTTAACTTTATAAAATCTGCTTGTGCAAATATTGCAAGAAACAGAGATAAAAGTAAAGCCAATTTTATTTGCTTTAACATTTTTTTCCTTTTTAAATTTTTTTGTATATTACTAAAATATAGTTAATCTTAAGTAAAATAGTTGTTTATAATATTAAAGAAACAATATAACTTGTCCCAAATGATATTAAAATACCATAACCAATAATTGCATAACTAAGTCTTGGAGCAAGACCAGCCATTGCTGCTATTGCACCTGCTGTTATCATTGGAGCCATAGAAGCTTCAAGTATAGAAACATCACTAGCTAATCCTTCCCAGCCAAATATTTTACAAATAATAATTGCAACAATTGGAGCAAAAACAAGTTTAATAATTAATGCAATAGAAAAAGGTTTTATATCATCTTTTGGAAGTTTTAGTTGCATTTGTAATCCAGCAGCAACTAAAGCAACAGGAACAGTTGTGATAGCAAAAGCTTCTAAAACTTTTGTAATAGTTGGATGAAATTCAACACCTACAAAAAATAGTGCAATAATTAAACATAAAAAAGGTGGAAAAGTTATTACTTTTATAGTAATTAATTTAAATGTAATTTTTGTTTTACTTGTATAAATAGATACTATAAAAGTACCATAAATAGCAAAGGCTAAAAAAGTTCCAAGTTGATCATATACAAGTAAATAAGGCATAAAATCTTTATCTGGCATATAAGTTTCAATTAAAGGAATTCCTAAAAATGAGCTGTTTGTTAAAACAGCAACAAGCATTAAACTTCCAGTTACTTCTTTAGTAAAATTAAATAATTTTGATAAAAAAAGTATTAAAACTGCACTTAATGTCATAACAATCCAAGCTATTAAAACAGGAATCATAAGATCAAAAGAGAAGTTTATCTTAGGAGTTTGTAAAAGTACAATTGCAGGATAAGATACATAAAGTACAAATTTATTTAAAGCAATAGAACCATCTTTGTGCATAATATTAAGACGATTTAACATATAACCCAAAAATAGAGCAAATAAAATTAATAGTATATTTTCCATATAATACCTTAAAATATAAATAATTTTGAACTCTAACATAAAAAAATAAAAAAAATAGCCTAAATAATATCTTTATAAAAAACAAAACAAAATTATTTTAGGATTAAGTTTGGCACTATATAATAAGGATTTAAAAAAATAAAAAAACTTTTATGATTAGGAGAATAATATGGAAAAAACATTTATGGAAGCTATGGATTTTAGACATGCTTGTAAGGCTTTTGATGATACAAAAAAGATTAGTGATGAAACTATTAACTATATTTTAGAAGCAGGTAGAAAATCTCCATCATCTTTTGGACAAGAACCTTGGAAATTTTTAGTTATAACTAATCAAGAGTTAAAACAGAAGTTAAGACCAGCTTGTTGGAATCAAGTTCAAATTACATCTTGTTCTCATCTTGTGATTATCTTAGCAAAGATTAAAGATGTAAAAGCAGAGAGTAGTGAAGTATTAAGAAAGTTTAATAGAAGAGGATTACCAAAAGAGGCTGTTGAAGCATATGTAGAAAAATATGCAAATCATTTAAAAGATGATTTTGTTTCAGATAAAACAACATTTGCATGGAGTGCAAGACAAACTTATATTGCTTTAGGAAATATGATGACAGCTGCTGCTGTAAAAGGTGTAGATTCTTGTCCTATTGAAGGATTTGAAAAAGATAAACTGGAAGAACTTTTGAATCTTGATAAAACAAAATATCAAGTATCAGTTGTATTACCTTTTGGATATAGAATAAATGAACAAAGTAAGCAATTAAGAGAAGAGTTTAAAGATATAGTTGAGTTCATAAACTAAGTAGGAAAATGTTAATATCTAAGGATATTTTTTAAACAAGGGTTTAAATGCTGGTTAATATAAGTGAAATTGAAAATTGGTTAAGAGAATATGGAATAAACAACTATCATATATCAGATGATTTTTATATTTCAGTACAAGGAAATGTAAATTTAAGTGAAAAACTAAAAGGTGAGAAGCTACCTGTTAAGTTTGATAGAATAGATGGTTATTTTGATATAAGTAACAATGAACTTCCAAGTCTTGAAGGTTGTCCAAAAATTGTTATGAAAGATTTTAATTGTTCATACAATAAATTAACATCTTTATTTGATTGTCCAGTTGAGGTTGGGGATTTTGATTGTTCAAATAATAATCTAAAAAATCTATCATATGGACCAAAAGAGGTTAGAGGTTTTTATGATTGTTCGCATAATGAATTAACATCAATTAAAGCAAGTCCAAGAACAGTAAGAGGACATTTTAAATGTAATAATAATAGGCTTTCTACTTTAGAAGGTGGACCAAAAAGTATAGATACTTATTTTGATTGTTCTTCTAATATTTTAGAAAATTTAATGGGCGGACCAATTACAGTTAAGCAAGACTATATATGTAATACAAATAGAATTAGTGAGCTTGATGGTGTTGCAGATGAAATAGGTGGAGATTTAGTTACTGATATAAGATTAAATATAAATCCAAAATCAGAAGAAGATCAAGTTTTTAGATATAACGGAAGAGAAGCAGTTTCACATATTTATAGACCTTTAGTTGCTTTAACAAATGAAGAAGATATTCAAGCTTGGTTGGATAAGTTTGATATAAAGGGAACTACAATTTTACCTGATAACTCTGTTGATGTTCAAGGAGATGTAAAACTATCAAATAGATTACCAAATCTTACAAAACTTCCTTTAAATTTCAACTATGTTGATGGAGATTTTGATATTAGTGAAAATGAATTAATATCACTAGAAGGAAGTCCTACAAGAGTGGGAGGAAGTTTTTTTGCACATAAAAATGAGTTAGTATCTTTAAGAGGTGGACCAAAAGAGGTAAAAGGAAGTTTTGTTATTTTACACAACAATATAACTTCACTTCAAAACTCACCAACAGTTGTAAAAGATGATTATATATGTTCACATAACCCACTAAGAACTCTTGAAGGTATAAATACAGTTTTAGGATATGTATTTACAGGAGTTTATATTCCAAGACTTAAATGTCAAAAGTATAACTACAAAGGAATTACAACTTATAAGTATCCAGGAGATGCTGTTATGAAATATCTTGATGAAGAGTATATTTCGCTTACAGATGAAGAAAAAGCATTTGAATCTACAAAGAAAAACTTAGAAAAAGTTATCAAAAAAATGTTAAATGCAAATACTTTAACAAAAGAGATGGTAACAGACCAACTTATAAAAAATCTTACAAAATATCAATTGGATCAACTTAAAACTAAAGTATTATGGATAAAAAATCCACCAAATGAAGATAACAGCGATATTATAAGTGAAGATGATATTATGAAACTAGCTTTTGAGAAAGAGTTATAAAACTTTTTCTTAAGGCAAAAAGCTTTAAATTTGGATATAATCGCCAAAAATTAATCAAATAAAATAAAAAATTATATAAAAACGGAGTTAAATTATTATGGTTCAAACAGTTAATTTAAAGAAATCATTTGGTGCTAGAGTTCTATTTGCCGATATAAATTTAAAACTAGATAGTGGTAAAAGATATGGACTAATTGGAGCAAATGGTGCTGGAAAAACAACTTTCCTTAAAATTCTTTCAGGAGAAGAAGAAGCAACAGAAGGAGAAGTACAAATTCAAAATGGTAAAAAAGTAGGAGTATTATCTCAAAACCAATTTGCTTTTGAAAAATGTACAATTTTTGATACAGTTTTAATGGGAAATAAAAAACTATATGATGCAATTAAAGAGAAAGAAGAACTTTATATGAGTCCTGAGTTTACTGATGAGGTAAATAATAGATTAGCAGAACTTGAAATAATTTGTTGTGAGGAAGATCCAACTTATGAATATGATATTAAAGTTACAAAAATTCTTGAAGATTTAGGTTTTCCAGCTTCAAGTCATCAAAATTTAATGAGTAGCTTAACAGGTGGTGATAAAGTTAAAATCCTTTTAGCACAAGTTCTTTTCCCAAAACCAGATATTCTATTTTTAGATGAGCCTACGAATAACCTTGATATAGAAACTATTTCATGGTTAGAAAATCAACTACAACATCATGATGGAACAATGGTTGTAATATCTCACGATAGACACTTTTTAAATGCTGTTTGTACAAATATTTTAGATGTTGATTTCAAAAAAATTAGAGAATTTAGTGGAACTTATGATGATTGGTATATCGCTTCAACACTTATAGCTAAACAACAACAAACAGATGTAAATAAAAAGCAGAAAGAGAAAGAAGAACTTGAGAAATTTATTGCAAGATTTAGTGCAAATGCTTCAAAAGCAAAACAAGCAACAAGTAGACAAAAACAACTTGATAAGTTAGATATTCAGGCTATTGAAGTATCTAGTAGAAGAGATCCTTCGATTATCTTTAGACAAAAAAGAGAAGTTGGAAAAGAGCTTTTAACTGTAAAAAATATTTCAAAATCATATGATGACCAAGTAGTATTAAAAGATATATCATTCTCTCTTGAAAAAGGAGATAAAATTGCACTTATTGGACCAAATGGAGTTGGTAAAACAACATTATGTGAGATTTTAATGGGTAATTTAAAAGCAGATAATGGAGAGGTTTTATGGGGAGCAACTATTCAAAACTCATATTTCCCACAAAATACAACTGATATGATAAATGGTGATATTACTTTATATGATTGGTTAAGAGATTTTGATAGAGATGCTGATATTGCAGAGATTAGAAATTGTTTAGGAAGAATGTTATTTAATGGTCAAGAACAAGAAAAGAAAGTTAATTCTTGTAGTGGTGGAGAAAAACATAGAATGATGCTTTCTAAAATTATGTTAGAGCAAGGAAATTTTTTAGTTCTTGATGAACCTACTAACCACCTTGATTTAGAAGCTATTATTGCTTTAGGTGAGGGACTACATCAATATATTGGATCTGTTATTTGTGTTACACACGATAGAGAGTTACTTGACTCATATGCAAATAGAATTATAGAGATTCAAGCTGATGGCTCAATAATTGATTTTAAAGGAACTTACGAAGAGTTCTTAGAACAAAAAGCTATTGCTTAAATTAAATATAATAAAGCTTAGTAGATAAATCTACTAGGCTTTATTGCTTTGCATGTCTTGAAGACATTCTAAACTCTTTTCTCTTTAGAGCATCGTTATATCTTCTTTTATCATCTTCTGTTACTAAATCAAGTTTTGGAACAGGAACAGGGATTCCATCTTCATTTACACTAACCATTGTAAAATAGCATACATTTGTATTTTTAATAGTATGGTCTTTAATATCTTCAGAAATGACTTTAATACCTATTTCCATAGAAGTTCTTCCAGTATAATTTACAGAAGCATGAAAAGTAACCAAAGAACCAATTTTAATTGGATTTTTAAATAATACCATATCAACAGAAAGAGTAACTGCATAGTTTCCACTATATCTAGCAGCACAAGCATAAGCAACTTGATCTAGCATTTTTAAAATCTCTCCACCATGAACATTTTTTCCAGAGAAATTTGCTTTTTCTGGAGTCATAAGCATAGACATTGTAAGAGATTTTTCTCTTTTTACTTCTTCATTCATCTAATATCCTTAAAATTATTTTTTAAAAGTACAATTGTATTCAAAATATATATATTCTCGTTAAAAAAGATCTTCAAATCTATATTAATAATAAATTATTGAATAAAAGTAACATAAATTAATCTTATTTTATAAAGTGTCCTACAAATTTTGACATATTATTTAAAATCTTTCCACCTCTTCTAAAACCTAAAGCACAAGCTTCATAAGCATAAAAAACTCCAGCTTGATACCAATTACCATTTGAATCTTTTGGAAAATCTACATACTCTTGATAAATTGCCTTATGACCATCATAATCACCATCTGTTTCTATATCAGTTGAGCCATCAGAATTTACTATTTTTATATTTGCTCCTTCTCGACCAAATGCTCTTTTTTCAACATATTTTTTACCTTCTAATGGTTCATAAGATGTCTCTAAAAGTAAAGGATGATTTGGATACAAATCCCACAATATTTTCATAAATGCTTTTGATTGGAAAATTAAAGTATAAGCAGGATTAAAGATAATTGCTTTTTTCTCTTTTATAATTTCTGTTAATATAAGTGCTAATTCATTCTCTTGTATAGCTATATCTTCCCAAGGAATAAGTTTAAACCAGAATTCAAAAAGCTCATCACCTTTAAATATACCATCATCACTAAATTCAACATTTTCAATAAATTCAAAATCTGTATTAAATCCAGCTTCAGATGCGATATGTTGTAAAAGTTTTGTTGTATTTATATCTTCACTTGAGCTTGAAATACTTGAAAAAAGTATTTTCCAGCCAAGTTTATTATAGTACTCTTCAAAATTTTCAATATCACTATTTAAAGTGATAATTCTTTTGAAATTATCAATTAGTGCATCATAAAGATTATTAAATTGACTAGTTTCATCTAAAGAATTTTGTTTTAATATAGCCCATTGAATAATAGCTGTTTCAAAAAGTGAAGTTGGAGTATCTGCATTAAACTCAATAAGTTTAATAGCTTTTCCATCTAAACCACCTGCTAAATCAAATCTTGAATATAGATGCCAGTGAACATCATTTTCCCACGACTCTTTTACAAGTTCAACTAAATTAAAAGGAATATTTAATTCATGAAAAAGATCATTATCTATTACATATTGACCAGCTTCACTAAACATCTCATAAAGTTCATTTGCTGCTTCATAATATGCTTCAGCTTCAGCTTCACTTATTACAACAAGCTCATCGCTAATATATGAACTTTCATCACTATCTGTATGCCAAATAAATCCAATTGATTCTAAATAATCATTTGAAAGAGGTTTTAATTTCTCTAATTTCATAATATTTAACCACCAAAACTTGAATTAGATGAAGATCTGTTTGATGAATTGTTTCCACCAAAAAAACCACTTTTTCTACTACTACTTGCGTTTGATTTTGTACCTGCATTTCTATTATTGAATGAATTTTGAGATTTACTATAAGTTTGAGGAGATTTATATTGAGCAGCTCTTTGATTATTAAAATTTTGATTATTAAATAGTTTATTACCAAGCCAAGAACCAATCATAGCTCCAGCTATTGAAGATAATAAAACTCCACCAAGACCCATTCCACCACTACTCATTTCAGGATTTGTAAGAGCAGATGTTCCTGCATCAATTTTTTTCTCTTCTTCTTTTACAAGTTTATCAATTTCTGCTTGAGATAAAATTCTTTCACTACCATCTGGATTTCTTAAAACAATAGTTGTTTTTGAAGCTGGAAATTCATCTGCAATTTTGTAGTTTCCATTTACATCTTGTTCTACAATTACAAAAGCACCCTGTTGTTGACTGGCATTTGAAATAGTATTACTATTTTGCCCTTGATTTTGGTTTTGACTATTTGCATCATTACAAGCTGTTAAACCAAAAATTAAGAAACTACTTATTCCACCAATTTTTGCAAAGTTTTTTAGTTGTTTAAAATTTTTATTTTTCATAATTAAGCCCTTTTTGTAATTTTTCTAAATTTATCACTTTTTTTAGTTTTTTTACTACTATTTGATTGTTCTTTTGTCTTTGATAAAGCTTTTTTATCTTTTATAGATTTTACAGTTTTTTGTTTAATTCTTGGTTTCTTTTCTAAAGTTTCAAAGCCATCAAGCTCATATCTTTTTACATTTAAAATAAGCTCTTTTTCTATCTCAGTAAAAAACTTATAATCTTTTACACTTAAAAAGCTTATTGCTGTTCCAATATTACCAGCACGACCAGTTCTACCAACTCTATGAGTAAAATCATTTATACTTTGTGGAAGTGTAAAATTTATAACACAAGGTAAATTTTCAATGTCAATTCCACGTGCAGCAATATCTGTACATACAAGAACTTGTATCTCTTTTTCTTTGAATTTTCGCAAAGCTAATGCTCTTGAACTTTGTCTTATATCACCGTGAATACAAGATGCTTTGATTCCATCAAGAATAAGATTTTCTACAATATTATTTGCTTCATCTTTTTTATTTACAAAAATTAAAGCTTGGCTTATGTTTTTTGAACCAATCAAAAAAGATAGTGCTTCAAGTTTTTTATCTTGATCAACTAAAACTGCCTCGTGATTTATACTTGTTACACTTTGTCTTTGTGTTGTTACTTCAATTACTGCTGGATTATTTAAAAACTCTTTTGCAAGTTTTTTTACAGTTGAATTAATAGTTGCACTAAACATAGAAATTTGTCTACTTTTCCCAATATTTGGTAAAATCATCTCTAAATCTTTTACAAATCCCATATCAAGCATAACATCAAGTTCATCTATTACAACATATTTAACACTTGCAAGATTTATACTAGATTCTTTTATATGTTCAAGAAGTCTTCCAGCAGTTGCCACAACAATATTTGTACCAGCACTTAATTTTTTTGATTGTAGATTTTTACTTTCACCACCAAAAACAGCAACTCTTTTTATATCTAAATATTTTGAATAATCATCTATTGAGTTTACTATCTGTTTTGCTAGTTCTCTTGTAGGAGCTACAATTAAAGCTCTTAAAATATTATTTGAAGATTTCTTTTGCTCTTCTATTAAATTTTGTAAAATAGGAAGAATAAAAGCACAGCTTTTCCCTGTACCACTTTGTGAAATTCCAATTATATCTTTTCCTTTTAAAGTTAAAGGAATAGCTTTTTCTTGAATTGCAGTTGGATTTTCATAATTTAAATCATTGAGAGCTTTTAAAATATTTTCGTCTAAATTTAAGCTTGAAAAAGTTTTTATAATTTATCCTTTTTTGAATTATTGATATATATTTTATCAAAAAAAATATACTATTTCCCTTTATTTAATAGCATTGCAAAATGTAATCTTATTTATATATAAAATATTTTTTAGATATAATCAAACAAATTTTAAAATACTTTAGAGGTAAATATGCAAAACATAGAGATTTGGCACAATCAATCTTGTTCAAAATCAAATAGTGCAAAAGATTATTTAGATAGTAATAAAATAGCTGTAAAAGTAAGAGATTATTTAGATAATCCACCAAGTAAAGAGGAGTTAAAAGAGCTATTAACAAAGTTAAATCTAAAAATAAAAGATATTATAAGAGATAGCGAAAAACTATATTATGACTTAGATATACAAAAGATACAAGATGATGAAAATCTTTTAGAAATAGTTTCAAAAAATCCAATTTTAATTCAAAGACCAATTATAATTGGAGAAACAAAAGCTTTTATAGCAAGACCACCACTAAAAATTGAAGAGATTTTGAATGAATTTTAGTACAAATGAGAAGCAAGAAAGAGTAAAATATATAAGAGTTTTAGAGAAGTTTTTTACTAAAACAATATCACTTTTAAAGCTTGAAAATTTTGATAAAGAGCTTTTTTTAAAAAGAACAGAGAAAAACTATGAAGATTTTTCTAAAACAAAGAAAGTAGAGCTATATTCAGAATATTATGCAATATTAAATGGTTTTGTCGAAAAAGTACTTTCATATTTAAAAAATTCTAGTGAAACTTTTGAAGAAGAAAGGGCAATATTATTAAAAGAGGCAAATCTTTTACAAAAAGAGAAAAATAAAACAAGATATAAAAAAGATAAACATAAAAAAGATAGATATGATGATGGAAACTGAAAAAAAGTACAATTTAAGTGGTGTACTTAAAAAGGTACTTTATCAAAATGATGAGAATAAATATGTAATTGCAGTATTAGATAATAATCAAAAAATCTGTGGAACATATTTTGATACAAATATTGAAAAACTTGTTGGAGAAGAGATACTTTTAAAAGGAAACTGGATAACTCATAGTAAATATGGAGTTCAGTTTGAATTTGATACTTTGGAAGTAAAAGAGCAAGAGCTTTTCTTTTTTCTTACAAAAATAGTAAAAGGCTTTACAAAAAAAGCAGCAAGTGAGATTTTGGATAAATATGGAGAAGAGAAGTTAATAGATATTTTAGAAAACAATCCAAATGAACTTTTAAATATTAAAGGAATTAAAGAGAAAAAATTAAAGATGATTCTATCATCTTGGCACTCTTTTAAACATTTAAGAGAACTAGGAGCTTTTTTAGCAAAATTTAAAGTAAGTTCAAGTCTTATTACAAAAATATATTCAACTTTTAGTGAGATTGAAAACTTAATTGAAAAGATAAAAGAGAATCCATATATTTTAACAAACATAAAAGGAATAGGTTTTAAAAGAGCAGATGAGATTGCAAAATCTTTAGGAATAGATCCTAAATCTGCTTTTAGATTAAGATCTTGTATAAATTATACTTTAAAAGAGTATTGCGATAATAATGGTAACTCTTCAATAGATAAATATCATTTATATAAACTTTTAGATGATAGTTTAAGATTTGATAATGAAGAGCTTTTATATGAAGAGGTTATCATACAAATGTTGGCAAAAGAAGAGCTTTTTTCTACAAAAGAGAATAGAGTTGCCTTATCAATGCTTTATTATTCTGAAAGATCTATTTTAGAGTTTTTTAATAGAAGAAAAGATGATAAAAATAGAAAAATTGTAGAAAACTTTGATGAATATTTAGAAAAAAAGCAGGAAAGTTTAGGATTTATTTTAAGTGATGAACAAAAAAAAGCTGTTAAACTTATAAATAGTGGAGAAAAAACACTATTTTTAATTGGATATGCTGGAACTGGAAAATCTACTTCAAGTAGGGCTATTTTAGAACTTCTAGGAGAAGTTGTATCTTATGATGATATTATGACAATTGCACTTTCTGGAATTGCAAGTCAAAGAATAAGTGATACAACAGGATATAACTCATGTACAATTCAAAGCCTTTTAGTAAAACATAAAGAGAAAGATTTTTTTCCTTATAAAGTGATACTTCTTGATGAAGCCTCAATGGTAAATTCTATAACTTTCTATCAAATAATAAGCAAAATTTCTGATGATACAGTTTTTATAATAGTTGGTGATGATGGACAGCTTCCAGCAATTGGAGCTGGAAATATATTAGCTGATAGTATAAAATATGAATTAGCTCCAATTTGTAAGCTTACAAAAATTTATAGACAAAATGAGAACCAAGCAATTGCTTTAATTGCAAATGAGATAAGAAAAGGTGAATTACCAAACTATAAAGAAGATTATGAAGATTTTAAATTTGTAGATGTTTCAATAAACAACTATTATGGAATAAAAAACTCTTTGAGTAATAGTGAGTTTTCAAATATGAGATTTGAAAATAGTGAACTTATATTAAATACTATTTTAAATATTGCAAGTGAGTTTATAGTAGATTATTACTCTTTTATAAAAGATAAAAGCATAGGAAAAGCATTAACTCTTTTTCAAGTAATAACTCCTATGAAAGGTGGAGTTTTAGGAGTAGAGAATATAAATATTGAACTACAAAAATTATTTAATCATACAAAAAATAGAAGTTTAAAAATAAAAGATATGGAGTATAAATTAACTGATAAAGTTATACATATTAAAAATGAAAATATGAAGGCTCAAACTATGAGTATGTATAAAAATAACTCTAGCGAATTTCTTGAAAGAAGAGTTTATAATGGACAATTAGGATTGATTATTAAGCTTGATTTTGATGATGAAAAATGCATTGTTTTATATCCAAATGATGATATGGTTGTTTTCTATGATTTTGATAATATAAATAATCTTTTAAATCTAGCATATTGTTTAACAATCCATAAAACTCAGGGTATGGAGTATGAAAATGCACTTATACCTATGAGTTTTTCACACTATATAATGCACAATACAAAACTACTTTATACAGCAATTACAAGAGCAAAAAAGATGTGCTTTGTTGTAGGAGAAGAAGAGGCTTTTAAAAGTGCTTGTAAAAAAATAGAGGTAACAATTAGAGAGAGTGTTGTTAATGATATTTTAAGTAAAAACATAGTATTAGAAGAGAAAAGTTTAGAAACAAATAGTATATCTATTCCTATTTAAATATGATAAAAGCAAGTTTTTAGTAATATGATATCTAAAAATTTTTAAGAGGATTTATATATATGATAACTTGGATGCAAAGACATAAAAGATGGTTAGTTATTACTATTTGGATAAGTACAATAGCATTTGTGGGTGCTGGATTCGTTGGTTGGGGATCATATAGTTATGGTTCAAAATCAGGAGTAGTAGCTACAATTGGAGATAGAGAGATTAAATTTGAAGAGTTAAACCAAGAGTATTCAAGTTTATATAATCAATATTCACAACTTTTTGGATCATCATTTAATCAAGAGATTGCAAAACAGTTAAGATTAGAAGATATTGCACTTTCACAACTATTACAAAAAAGACTTATAATGGCTTATGGAGAGGATTTAGGTCTTAAATCTACTGAAGAAGAAGTTGTAAAAGAAATTTTAAAATATGAAGATTTTAAAATAGATGGTAAATTTAGTAAAGAGCAATATATTAAAGTTCTTACACAAAATAGAATAACTCCAGCTCAATTTGAACTTAGTTTAAGAGATGCAGCTCTTTTCCAAAAAATCCAAGCTCTATTTACAATGAATGTTTCTGAAAATAGTTTAAAAAATATTGGTAAATTACTATTTTTAGAAGATGATATTGAATATAAAATTTTATCACTAAATGATATTAGTGTAAAAATAGATGAAGAAAAAGCAAAAGAGTTTTTTGAAAAAAACAGAATGAAATATAATAGTCAAAGAGCTTATGAACTTGATATTAAAAAACTAAATGTAAAAAATGGAACAAGTTCAGAAGATGATATTAAAAAATATTTTGATAGATTTAAAAGTGATTATAAGTTTGAAGATGGAAAGTTAAAAACTTTTGAAGAAGCAAGAGCTGAAGTTATTGAAAACTTAGATGAAAGTAATAGTAAAAAAGAGGCATTAACTTTATATATGAAACTAAAAAAAGGTGAAATAAACTTTGATTCAAGTAAAACTTTTTCAGAAAATAAATTACCTTTTTTAGCTGAAAATATTGATAATGTAACTTCTCTAAAAGATGGTGAAATAGGGAAGCCATTTTTAGATAATGGAAGTTTTTATATAGTAAAAATGATTAAAAATATTGCACCAAAACCTTTGAGTTTTGAAGAAGCAAAAACTACTATTTATAAAGATGCATTAAATGAAGAGAGATATAAACTTCTAAAAGAGAAAGCAAATAGCGACTTATCTACATTTAAAGGAAAAGTTTATAAAAATATAAATAGAGAGAGTATAAAAGCATTTAAAGATTTAAATGAAAATGAAGCTCAAGAACTTTTAAGTGCTTTATTTATAACAACAACAAAAGAGTCTTTTGTTGAACTAGAAGATAAAATTGTTCTTTATAGAGTTCTTGATTCTAAGTTTAAAGAGCTATCAAATGAAGATCTTGACTTAGTAAAACCAGAAATAGAGTCTTTAATAGAAAATGAAATTTTAGTAAATTTATTAAAAAAACTAGAACTAAAATATGAGATTAAAACTTATATGCAAAATAAGGAGTAATTTTGAATAATACAGATGTTTTATTATCTTTAAGCATAGGTTCAAGCTCCATTGTAGCAGCTATTTCAAAACCTAAGTATGATATTGATAATAGTATTGAAATCTTAGGTTTTGGTAGTGTTCAAAGTAGTGGAGTACATAAAGGTTTAATTATAAATATAGAAGAAGCTTCAAGATCAATAAAATCAGCTATTTTAAAAGCAAAAGAGAGTGCAGCTGATATTACTATTGGTTCAACTGTTGTTTCTATATCAGGGAATTATACATCAGGAATAAAAGGAGAAGGAGCTGTAACTATCCAAAATGGTTTGATTACAGAATCTCATATATCACAAGCTATGCAGATGGCTCTTTCTAACTCTACTATTAATATTGATTATGATGTAGTTCATGTAATTCCTACATCTTTTGTTGTTGATGGAGTTGAAGTTGATAATCCAATAAGAATGAATGGATCAAGGCTTGAAGTAAATGTTTATATAGTTGCAGCAAAAAGAAATGCTCTTATAAATATAAAATCAGCTTTAAGAGTTTTTGGAATAGAAGATATAAGTTTTGTACTTGACTCTTATGCAGCAGCACTATCTGTTTTAGATGAACAACAAAAGAAAATTGGAGCTGTTGTTATAAATCTTGGTTCTACAACAACAGAATTTGTCTATTATAAAGGGAACTCTATTATTTATAATGGTTTTTTACCTGTTGGATCAAACAATATTACAAATGATTTATCACTAACTCTTCAAACACCAATTCCATTTGCTGAGCAATTAAAAAAAGATCATGGTTCTTTAATTAAAAATTATTCAACACAAGAAGAGGCTGCAAAGGTATCTATTCCTAGAATAAATGATGAAGATGTTTTTTCTGATATTGCACTTGATTTTATACAAGGAATTGTTCATGCAAGAGTTGAAGAGACTTTAGTTCTTGTAAGAAATGAGTTAAAAAAATATGCAATTTTAGACAATATAGGATCAGGAATAGTTCTTACAGGTGGAATGAGTGAAACAATAGGAATAAAAGAGTTATCAAAAAAAGTTTTTGAAGGTATTCCTGTTGCTATTGCTACACCTAAAGCTCTTCCAAATGCATTTAGAGTTAGATTTGATGAATTAAATATGTCTTCTATTGTTGGACTTATGATGTTTGGTTTAGGAATTAATAGAGCTTATCAAATTGATTCAAATAAAAGATTAATTAAACCAATAAGAAAAGAAAAACCAGTGGAAAATATAAGTGATAACTTCAATCAAGAAATAGGATTACAAAAAGAGCAATTGGAAACTAATACTCTTCTTGAGCCTATTCAACAAAAGAAAAAAACAGGACTATTTACTAGACTTACGGAGTGGTTTTAATGGGAAATAATCTATTTAAAATGGATGATATAATTGTAACAGAGCAAATGCCAACTAAAGCACTTTCAAATAATCTTCCAAAAATTGCAGTAATTGGAGTTGGTGGTGGTGGTTGTAATATGGTAAATCATATGATAGAAGAGGGAACTCATCTAATTGATTTGATTGTTGCAAATACAGATTTAAAAGTTTTACATGTATCAAAAGCACCAAAAAAGATTGAACTAGGACCAAAACTTACAAATGGTTTTGGTGCAGGAATGGATCCAGAAGTTGGAAGAGATGCTGCACTTGAAAGTTATGAAGAAATAAAAGAAATTTTAAAAGGTTCAGATATTGTTTTTGTGGCTGCTGGATTAGGTGGAGGAACAGGAACAGGAGCTGCTCCAATAGTTGCAAAAGCAGCTAAAGAGAGTGGAGCTTTAACTGTTTCAGTTGTTACAAAACCTTTCTCTCATGAAGGAATTATGAGAGCAGGACTTGCAAATACAGGACTTGAAGAATTAAAAAAAGTTAGTGATTCATTAATTATTATTTCAAATGATAAATTATTAGAATCAGTTGATGAAGCAATATCTTTTAAAAATGCTTATAAAGTAGTTGATAATATATTATATCAAGCTGTTAATGGAATGAGCCAAGTTATTTTAAATCCTGGAAGTGGAAGTGATCAAAATGCTGACTTTGCTGATGTAAGAACTATTATGAAGCATAAAGGTATTGCATTAATGGGAATTGGGAAAGCAAAAGGTGAGAATTCAGCTTTTAGAGCTTTAGAAAATGCTATTAATTCACCACTTTTAGAGAAAGTTCCTTTAGATGGAGCAAAAGGAGTTTTAGTTCACCTTACAATTAGTGGAGAAATTGGTCTTTTTGAAGTTAGTGCAATTTTCTCAAATATTGGAGAAAGAGTAGATAAATATGCTCAAATTATTCATGGAATTTCTTATGATAATACTTTTGCACCAGATGAAGTAAAAATTACAATTATTGCAACAGGTTTTGAAAGTAAAAATAAAGGTGATAATGAAAATATAGAATTATATTCAGAGCAAAATGAAGTAAATAATAAAGAGCAAAAAACTGAAAATTGTGAGTCTAAATTAGATACTCCACCTAGAATGAGAGATTATATTATTCAATATACACTTTATTAAAAGAAGAGCTTAAAAAAGCTTCTCTTTTATATATCAAAATTTAAAGGTTTATTATCTTTTTCATCTTCCCATTCAAATAAGAAACACATAGGAAGTTTATCTTTTTTAAGCAGAAATTTACCAGTAAAATATCCACCAACAAAGATAGAAATTATTGCCAAAAATGAACTAAGAAGAAGAGTTGATACTCCACTTAAACCTTGCCCAACTGTACAACCAATAGCCATAATTCCACCAATTCCCATTAGTGAACCACCAATAATATTATATTTTAATTTATTAAAAGTTATTTGAGATGTACAACCAAAACTGTATTTCTTATTAAAAAATGATGAGATATATGCACCAATAATAGCTCCAAGAACTAAACAAACACCAATAGATAATTCACTAATTTCATAACTTGTAATAAACTCTAAAGTTTTTGCACTAGGATATACAAAACTTATAGCTTGTGCTTGTATCTCTCTTTCAAAGCTTTCAAGTCCAATATATGCTGAAACAAACCAAGCTAAAGCAACTAAAAGACCAATTACAAAACCATCAAGTAAAGATAAAACTCTTTTTACTTTTTTGATTAAGAACATTAACAATGTACAAAGTACAAAAAGTACAAAATAAATATTTAATATAAAGTTTTCTAAATAAGAAGATATATTTACTAAAAATTCATTAGATACAATAAAATCAACACCTTGATATAAAACACCTCTTGTACTAGCAAATGCAAAAATTGCTATAAATATAAGAGTTATTAAAGCATTTATATCACCTTGTGCAAATTTTACAATACTTCTACTACTGCAACCATCTGCTATCATCATTCCAGCACCAAATAATAATCCACCTAAAATAATTGCAAAGTAGTTTATATTGTTTTTAAAATAAGAGCTAGAACTAAGATCTAAATTAAAAAAGTAAACTAAAAACTGAGTAGATATTATTGCAACAATCATTGCCATAACAACACTTGCAGCTCTTCTTGTCGATTTTATTTGTAAATAATCTTTTATACTTCCACTAAAACAAAACTGTTTTTGTTGAGCTATAAAACCAAATACAAATGCTATTATAAAAAATAGTATAAAAACTATTTGATAAATTTCTAAATCAAACACTATAATTGCTCCTCATCTTCTTCCATATCTTCTAAATCTAGTAAAATATTTTTTGCTTCTTTTTCGCTTAATTTATTTTCTAAAATCAGTTTTCTAGCCTCTTTATAAAACTTTTCTACCTCTTTAAAATAATTTAATTCATACTCTAATTCACTATCTTTTTTTTTGTTTAGTAATTTTTCTAAAGCTTCTATTTCAGCTTTTAATTCTGGTAAAACACCTTCATCTAAAATCTTTTTTAGTTTATTAATCATATTCTAAAAATCCTTTTTATAATTTCAAACTATAATTATATATAAAATTACTTATAAATATAGGAAAAAAATAGTTTTTTTTAATCTTTATTAAATATTGTCACTAAAAGGCTTTTTTATCTTAGTTTAGATAGACTTTATGCTTATAAAATTAAAAATATTTGGAAAATAGTTTGAAAATAGAGACAAAAATAGCAAGTTTTGATGAAGCTTTATATCTTGAAAGTGGAAGATTACTTGAAAAGTTTGAAATAATATATGAAACTTATGGAACACTAAATGAAGATAAATCAAATGTAATAGTAATTTGTCATGCTCTTTCAGGAAGTCATCATGCAGCAGGAAGATATGAAAATGAAGCAAAAGCTGGATGGTGGGATAAGTTTATTGGAGATAAAAAAACTATTGATACAGAAAAATATTTTGTAATCTGTTCAAATAATATTGGAAGTTCTTATGGTTCTACAAGTCCATTAAGTATAAATCCAGCAACAAAAAAAGAGTATAGATTAAAATTCCCTGTTTTAACAATATCAGATATTGTAAATGCTCAGATGAAACTTTATAAAAAGTTAGGAATAGAAAAGGCTATTGCTGTAATTGGGGGAAGTATGGGAGGAATGCAAACTTTGTGTTATAGCATTGAACATCCAAATTTTGCAAAACATTATATAGCTATGGCATGTACAGCTTATACAAGACCTTGGGCAATTGCTTTAAATAAAATTGCAATTGAGGCTATAAGGCATGATCCTAGTTTTAAGAATGGAAATTATGAAAAAGATGATTTAAAAGCAAAAGGACTTGTAGGATTAGCTGTTGGAAGAATGGCAGGATTAATAGCATATTTAAGTCCATCATTTTTTAATAGAAGATTTGCTAGAGATTATGTTGATACAGATGGGCTTTATGAACTTTTTGGAAGATTTGAAATAGAAAAATATCTTGAACATAATTCATATAGTTTTCCAAAGTTTTTTGATCCTTTATCATATTTATACATTTGTAAAACAATAAATATTTTTGATGCTGGAAGAAATAAGGATAAACTTGAGTACTCTTTTATGAAAATTATTGGGAAACTTCATCTTATATCTTTCAAAGATGATATGTTGTTTTTTCCTGAAGAGATGAAAGAGATTGAAGATATTATGATTAAAATTGGAAAACAAGAACAAGTTACTTATCTTGAAGTAGATAGTTCAAGTGGTCATGACTCATTTTTGGTTGAAGTTCCTAAATTTGAAAAACATATACAAGATATTTTAAAGGATTAAAATGGAAGAAAATAAGTTAAATGAAGAGAGTTTTGAAACTAAAGTATTAAAAGCAAAAGATATTTTAGAAAAACTTTCTAAAAATGATATTACTTTAAGTGATAGTTTAAAGCTATATAGCGAAGGTTTAAAAGAATTAGAACTTGCTCAAAAACTTTTAGAAGATGCAAAAATAGTATTTACAACTCAAAACAAAGCCTAAAAAACAGTGCTTTTTATCTATAAGACTCATTGAATCGGATTTATCTAACAAAAACTTAAGTGTTTTTTGGATAAACTTGCCAAATTTTTAAAATCAGCGAAAGGAAAGTTATGCCAAAAAGAGAAGATATAAAAAACATTTTGTTAATTGGTTCAGGACCAATTGTAATAGGGCAGGCGTGTGAGTTTGATTACTCAGGAACACAAGCAACAAAAACTTTAAAAGAACTAGGATATAGAGTAGTTTTGGTAAATTCAAATCCAGCAACTATAATGACAGATCCAGAATTTGCTGATAAGACATATATCGAACCAATTACTGAAGAAGTTGTTTTAAATATAATTAAAAAAGAGAATATAGATGCAATTTTGCCAACAATGGGTGGACAAACTGCACTAAATGTAGCAACTTCTATGTATGAAAAAGGACTTTTAGAAGGGATTAACTTTTTAGGAGTTCATCCAGAAGCTATTAAAAAAGGTGAAGATAGACATCTTTTTAGTGAAGCTATGAGAAAAATAGGGCTAGATCTTCCAAGAAGTGAAAATGCCTATAATCTTGAGGAAGCTATCAGAGTTGCAAAAGATATTGGATTCCCAGTTATTAGTAGAGCTTCGTTTACACTTGCAGGTGCTGGAAGTGGAGTTGCTTATAATCTTGAAGAGTTCAAAATTCTTGCACAAGCTGGACTTGATGCATCACCAATTAATGAAATTGAGATATTAGAATCAGTTTTAGGTTGGAAAGAGTATGAAATGGAGATTATAAGAGATACAAATGATAATTGTATTGTTGTTTGTTCTATTGAAAACCTTGATCCAATGGGAGTTCATACAGGAGATAGTATAACTATTGCACCAGCACTTACATTAACTGATAAAGAGTATGCAAAGATGAGAGATGCTTCTTTTGCTATTTTAAGAGAAATTGGAGTAAATAGTGGTGGATCAAATGTACAGTTTTCTATGTGTCCAAACACGGGAAGAATGCTTGTAATTGAGATGAATCCAAGAGTAAGTAGAAGTTCAGCACTTGCTTCAAAAGCAACAGGATATCCAATAGCAAAAGTTTCTACACTTCTTGCAGTTGGATTTACTTTAGATGAAATTACAAATGATATGACAGGATCAAAAGCTTGTTTCGAACCAGCAGTTGATTATATTGTTACAAAAGTTCCAAGATTTACTTTTGAAAAATTCCCAAAAGCAAATTCAACTTTAACAACTTCAATGAAATCTGTTGGAGAAGTTATGGCAATAGGAAGAAACTTTAATGAATCAATTCAAAAAGCTATGTGTTCTTTAGAAACAGGAATTTGTGGATTTGATTCAGTAACAACTGATTTAGAACTCATTAAAAAAGAGATTAGAAGACCAAATGATAAAAGACTTCAATATTTAATGGATGGATTAAGACAAGGTCTAACAAATGATGATATTTTTGAATTATCAAAAATTGATCCTTGGTTCTTAGCTAAATTTAGAGAAATTTATGAATTAGAGTTATCAATTACTCCAGCAATATTAAAAGATGAAGAGCTTTTAAGAAGAGTTAAATCAAATGGATTTAGTGATAAATTTATTGCAAACTTAATAGGAAAAAATGAAGAAGATGTTTATAGTGCAAGAAAAGCTTTAAATATTGATTTCGAATACAATGAAGTTGATACTTGTGCAGGAGAGTTTAAAGCTTTAAATCAATATTTATATTCAATAATTAATGTATCAAAACTTCCAAAAATTGAAACAAAAAAATCAAGTGATAAAAAAGTTATGATTATTGGTGGTGGACCAAATAGAATAGGTCAAGGAATAGAGTTTGATTATTGTTGTGTACATGCTAGTTTTGCATTAGCAGAAATGGGTGTAAAAACAATTATGTATAACTGCAACCCTGAAACTGTAAGTACAGATTATGATACATCAGATGTTTTATATTTTGAACCAATAGATTTTGAACATGTAAGAAGTGTTGTTGAAAAAGAGCAACCAGATGGTGTTATTGTACATTTTGGAGGACAAACTCCACTTAAACTAGCACAAGCTCTTACAAAAGCTGGAGCAAAAATAATTGGAACAACAGCAGATGTTATTGATTTAGCAGAAGATAGAAAGAAATTTGCTACATTTGTTGAAAAAGTTGGACTTTTACAACCAGAAAATGGAACAGCTGTAAAACTTGATGAAGCAATAGTAATAGCAGAGAAAATTGGATATCCAGTTTTAGTTAGACCATCATTTGTTCTTGGTGGAAGAGGAATGAAGATTGTTTACTCTACAAATGAATTAAAACAATATATGGATGAAGCAGTTTCTGTATCAAATGATGCACCTGTTTTAATTGATAAATTCTTAGATAGAGCAATAGAACTTGATGTTGATTGTATTTGTGATGGTAAAGAGGCATATATTGGTGGAATTATGCAACATATTGAAGAAGCAGGAATTCACTCAGGAGATAGTGCTTGTTCATTACCTCCAATTAGTATTGAAGATAAATTAATAAAAGAGTTAGAGACAAAAACAAAAGATATGGCTTTGGCTTTAGGTGTTATAGGGCTTATGAATGTACAATATGCTATTCATAAAGGACAAATTTATTTAATTGAAGTAAATCCAAGAGCAAGTAGAACAGTTCCTTTTGTTTCAAAAGCTACTGGAATGCCTCTTGCAAAAATTGCAACTAGAGTTATGTGGAATGAGAGCTTAAGAGATGCTCTTAAAGTGTATGATAAAGGTATAGTTTATGAAGATAATGGTGTTTTAAAACCAAAATTAAAAGACCTTGTTGCTGTAAAAGAGTCGGTTTTCCCATTTAATAAATTAACAGGTGCAGATTTACTTTTAAGCCCAGAAATGAAATCAACTGGTGAAGTTATGGGTATAGCTTCAAATTTTGCAATGGCATTTGCAAAATCTCAAAATGCAGCTAAAAACTCTCTTCCTAAGTCTGGAAAGGTATTTATATCTTTATGTGATTTAGATAAATCATATGCTTCAAGTATTGCAAAAAGCTTAGTTGATAGTGGATTTACTATTGTTGCAACTGGTGGAACAGAAAAAATTATAAGTGAAGCAGGAATTGCTTGTGAAAAAGTTTTAAAAGTGAGTGAAGGAAGACCAAATATAACTGACCTTTTAACAAATGGTGATATAGCTATGGCAATAAATACAAGTGGAGAACAAAGTAGTTCTAAAGATGATGGAAAAGAGATAAGAAGAGCCGTTCTTAGAGTTGGAGTTCCATATTTTACAACAATTGCTGGTGCACAAGCAGCTAGTGATGCAATTAAAGAGTTAAAAATATCTGATGTTTCAGCTCCAAAATCTATTCAAGAGTATCTAAACTTTTAAATATGAATCCAAATTTAGTATATTTGGTACAAACAGATACAACTGTTGGTTTCTCATCAATCAATGATGAGAAACTATCAAATATAAAAAAAAGAGATATTAATCAGAAAATATTAAAAACAGTTGATAGCTTTACTACTTTGAAAGAGTTTACAAGGGTTCCAAAGAACTTTAAAAGACTTGTAAGATTAAGTATTAAAACTACTTTTATCTATCCAAACTTAAACTCTTTTAGAGTTATATCAAAAGATTCTTCTTTTCACTCTTTTATAAAAAAATTTAAAATTTTATCTTCTACTTCGGCAAATAAAACAAAAAACTCTTATGAATATGATTTTGCTATAGATAATTCAGATATTGAAGTTGTAGAGAAAAATGGTTTATTTGAAACTAGTTCTTCAAAAATTTATAGATTATATAAAAAGAGATTAAGACGAATGAGATAGAATATATAGAGATTTTAAGCAATATAAAACAGAAACTTAACTATAATCTCTATTCTTTTTTATGACCCCGTCGTCTAGCGGCCAAGGACCTCAAGATTTCCTCTTGATGACGAAAGTTCGAATCTTTCTGGGGTCGCCAACTCCAAAGTATTATTATAACGATATTTGAAGTAAGTTTAAAAAATAATATTTTAATTAAAACTATAAAGGTAGCTTTGTAGGTGTCCAGCAATGTCTATTTATTTAATTAAAATGTTTATCAACTCTTTCTAAATGAATCAATTATCTATTTAAATATTTCTCATCAGTTACATTACATTTTGCAATGAATTTAAATATATTTATTCTAATTTTATATAATAAGGTAAATAGAACCTTTTAAAATAGGAGTTGTTTATATGCTTGTGCATTTAGATTTAGATTGTTATTTTGTTAGTGCAGAAAGAACTAGATATCCTTTTTTAAAAGGTAAAAAAGTTGTTGTTGCAAAAAGTAGTGATAAAAGGATATTTTCAAATGATAAAAAGCAAGGGGTAATATTAGGTGATACTGGAGCATTTAATAGTGTATTAGAATTTAAAAATTCTTATGATACTAATAATATATTAAAAGCATGGAAAGATGAATTTATAGATGAAAATGGAGATATTCATGGAATTATAATTGCAAGAAGTTATGAATGTAAACCTTATAGCATAAAAATAGGAACACCTTTAAAAGAAGCTATTTTTATGTGTCCTAATTTAATCATTATTCCAAGTGATCATCTATTTTATCAAGAATTATCACAAAGACTAAAATCTTTTTTAGAATATAAAATTCCAATTATTGAGCAATACTCAATTGATGAGTTCTTTGGAGATTTGAATGGTTGGATTAATGATATTGATACACTAGATTTTATAAAGGACTTACAAAAAGAGATATTAGATAAATTTGATTTACCAATAACAATAGCTGCAAGTAAAAGTAAATGGATTGCAAAACTATTAACTGATAAGGTAAAACCTTTAGGAACAATTGCCATACCCCAAGAAAAAGTCTATGATTATACAAAAAACTATAATGTAAATGATTTTCCAGGAATTGGTAGAGTAATATCAAAAAAGTTAAGTGATTATAGAGTCCAAACATTAGGACAATTAAGAGAAAACAAAAATTTACTTTATGAATATGGAAAAACTGGAAGAGATTTATATAATAGAATTTGTGGAACAGATAATGAAAGAGTAATTCCTAATAATGATAGAAAAGCTATTGGAGTAAGTAGAAATTTCAAAGCTATATTAGATAGAAATGAACTTGGTAGAAGAGTAATAATACTTGCAAGATATCTTAGTTATACAATTACTAAATTAAATTTAAACCCAACAACATTTCATTTTAAAATAACATATGAATATGAAATACAAAGTTCTGAATCAATTAGTGAAAGTAGACTATTTAATGAAAAGTTCTTAATAAATTTATCATTAAAAATGTTTCAGAAATTAGATATTAAAAAAAACTATAAAATACACTACTTTTCAATCAATGCTTCTAATTTTGCTTCAAATAATAATATAAAAACATTTTCAGTGATGGATTACGAAAATGATTTAAAATTTAAAGCTTTAAATGAAAAACTATCAAAAGTTAGAGATAAATATGGTGTTGATATAATTAGATATGCTAGAGAATATCAAAAATGATATTTATTTTACACTTTATCCTTTTACTTATAACATTATATCGTACTATATAAATATAAAAATTCAACTTATCTTTTTAAATAGATTACCTGGAGAATAAAAAAAGTTGTATTAGAAGTTAAGAGCCAAAAAGCAGAGTTTAAAAAATGTAAATTTTTTAAAAAGCTTTTGGGTAAGTTCTAGCTAAATAATTGTAATGGTTTAATAATTATCATAGAACTTTCACATAAACTAAATGCAACAGTTAAAAAAAGCTAGTTACCATATAAAATGAATTAATTACCTACAAAACCATAATAGTTACCTTGCAAAATCAAATAGTTACCTATAAAAATGAGATAGTTACCTCAAAAAAGCTGTTTTTTCTCCAAATTTGTTGATTTGTAGAAAAAATTGAATAATTAAGAGAGGCAGGATACGGGGTATTGGTTCTTATTGTACGGTTTTAATTTCTTTAATGATATAATTCAAAAAAGGAATTAAATGAAAAGTATAAGAATTGAAGTAAGATTAAATAGTGAAGTAGAGAAAGAAGAGCTTTTTAAGATAGCAAAAAAAGAAGGATATAAAACTTTTTCAGAATTTTTTAGAGCTAAAATGAAAAAAGATTTTTCAGAAATATATAGAAGCCAATTAAATACATTTGATTTAAACTCCGAAAATAAAAGTATGAATAAATATATAAAGTTTAATGTTACAGAAGAAGATAAAGCTTTGTTTACTAAAAAAGCTTTTGATAATGGATATAAAAATATTTCTACATTTGCAAGAGAAATGTTAAAGTCTAGTTTATCAGAAGATTATGTAAATGAAATAGAGCAGCTTGAAAAATTAAGAATAGATACTATGAGAACAAGACAAGCTATTGCAAACTTATCATCAAATATAAATCAAATACTAAAAGCTTATAATAGTGGAGAGCATCCTAGCAGATGGATAGAAAGAGATTTAGCAAATAGAGAAAATTTACTTCCAGAAGTTAAATATCTTGTGGCACAAAATAAAATGATTACAGAAGAATTAGACAAGATGATTAAGAAAAGAAAAGTTTAAAAGATGATTTAAGGCAAGTAGTACCAGGAGAGAGTGATTAATTCTCTCCCTTTTATTAATATAATTTAGTTGCGAAAACTAAACATACCAAAATTAATACTACTATACGAAAAAGCATAACTAACTCTTTGGTTGGCACTCCCACCCCCACCCTTTAAATTGCTACACTACCCGCAAAAAAAAAGGTAAGGAAATAAATCCTTACCTTTTACAATGCCAAAAGTAGGTTAATCACTCCTATGGGGCTAAAATGCTTTTAGTGATTGAATTATATCAAACTATAAAATAGTTGTCAATATTTAGAATTTACACCACTATTTAGATTCTTTAATTGCTTTCAGCATTTGTTTATTTTTAAAATAAAAAGGAGTTTTGGCTTTAATTGGTATTGTTCTATAACTGGAATGACTCCAGAAAATTTTTTAAATTATAAAAATGAACATATATTAAATGAAACTGCTGAAATAGAATTTATTGATTTTGAAAAAAATAATATTTATAAAAAAGATTTTATTATAAATATAGATTATGAAAATAGTAAAAAAGATATTAATCAAAATCTAGATATATCTTCTTTCAATAATTCAATAAATGAAACAAGAGATTTTCAGAAATCTATAAAGGAACCAAATAATATTCAGAAATCCATAAAGGAACAAAACATTATAAATAGAGAATCTTCTTTTAAAGCTTTATTAAGAAAAGAAGAAATAAAAGAGATAAACTTTAAAACTGTATCAAATGATTTTTTTAAAGATAAAGATTTATCAGAAATAAAAAAAGAAGATTTAAATATTTACAAGCTAAAACACCTAAAAGAGTATGAAAAGAGTGTGGTGGGATATTTAGCTGTTAAATCTACAAGTAATAAACTTTTAGAAGTTCAAGCTGGATTAACAAGCTTACTAAATGAATCAAACTCAATAGAAAAAGCTATTGATGAAGTTAGTAAAAGCAAAGTTTCTATTTTTGAAAAAGTTGAACATAAAGATATATTAAAAGGTTTAAAAAAAGATTTTATAAAAAATGTTGCTAAATTATCTAAAGATACGGAAAATTTTTTAAATAATTCTATCTTAATTTATAATACAAAAGATAAAGATTTCTTTGATAAATATGTTAGAGAGGGGCTTGATAAAAATCCAATAGATTTTAATGAAGCATTTAAAAAAAGTAAACTTGATTATGAAAGTTTTAAAAAAGTTTATTTTACAAATGAACTAAATCAAGATAAATTAACTTTAAAAACAACTCTAACTAACTATAAAAATACTTTAGAAAAAAGTTTAAAAGCAGTAAATAAAGAGCTAGGGGTTATGGACAGAGCAAGAAATGCTGTTATTATAAAAGACCAGCTTAAAAAGATAGATAAAGCTATATCTAAAGGCATAGGATTATATATGCACCTTTAAACTCTTTAGCTTCATGAATTGCTTCTAAGGGTTCATTGTTTATTAACTTATTTTGTATTTCTAAATTAACTTTATAATATTTCTTGCACTCTTCCTATTTGACCATCTTGTAATCTTACTTTTATACCATGTGGATGAGATGATGAATTTGTTAGAATATCTTTTACAATTCCTTGAGTTAGTTTATTTGTTCTTTGGTCTGCTTTAAGAACTATATTAACTTTTAGTCCAGCTTTTATATTTAATCTTTTTTTTGGATCCAATTTTAATTCTCCTAATTCATCAAAGTTTTCTATATCAGCTCTTAGTAATTTCCTAAAATAATCTTGTCTTACAGAAAAACCAATCTCTTTTATCTTTTCATCTATTGCAGCTAATTGACCTTGTGAAAGATAAATATTAACTGGAGTATTTAGTTTTTTTCTTTTGCAAATCCATAAATAGTATTTACAAGATTTATAATATTATCATCAATCATTATATTGTTTTGGCTTTTTTATAGCAGGTTAATCACTCCTGCAGTGTTTTCTTATAGTAGTAATAATTTTAAGCCAAAGGTGGTATTTAAAATCAAAGTAACCCCTAAGGGCAAGACTTAATAAGTCTTGACTACTACGATGAAACATAGTATAATTACGATGATTAAAAATTGGTTCAAAACCTCACCTCTTTTCGAGAGGTAGAATTTTTGCCAGAGGTTGCAGCCTTTGGCAAAACCTCACAAAAAAATTATATCCAAATTCACTTTATTTTGTATTATCTAGTTTTAAATTAGCCTTTAAAGTTCATCAAAATTTTCTATATCAGCTCTTAAAAGCTTTCTAAAATAATCTTGTCTAACTGAAAAACCAATCTCTTTCATTTTTCCTTCAACTGCTTCAAGTTGTCCTTCTGTAAAATATAAATTTACCTGGATAGATTTCTTATTATCTTTTTTAGGTCGTCCAACTTTTGCATTATTTAAAACTTTTGTTTCAATAATAATATCATCTATATTTGAAGCTTCTATTTTTCTTTTTGCCAATTTTAAATCCTTATACTTTTAAATCCTTAATTATATTATAATACTATATTAAATAATATTAAATACTTAAATATAGTATTAAATACTTTTATATTTCATCAATTTTTATAAGGTTTTTTAGATTGAGTTAGTTTGTCTAATGGTACGCCTGGTAGGAGTCGAACCCACAACCCCTCGGGTCGAAACCGAGTATTCTATCCAGTTGAACTACAGACGCACTTAAAAATTAGGATTGAAGTCTATCCTAATTTTGCTTAAAATTTCTAGAAGAAGATATTATCTAAAACGATTAAAAAGAAGAATACAATTTCTTTTGTAATTTATGAACTTTTTGATTAATTTTACCTTTTCCTTTAAAAAAAGGATTAATCCATATTAATTCATTATTGTAATTTCTCCAATGTCCTCTAACAATAAAAGTACAATTTGTTTTTCTTATTCCTTTTTTAATTTTAAGTAAATCTATCTGTTTAATTTCTTCTATTTTATCGTTATCGTTACGAAAATTGATTATATATTGGAAAATTGAAAAACAATTTAATATAGTTTCATAAGATATAGTATCAATATTTTGTCTTAATAATATATTTCCAATTTTTTCTTTAGAGGATATATTAAGTAAAATATCTTTTAAAAAACTTTTGCTTGAAAATTTTAATGTGTTATTTATTTCGTGAAAATAAATTTCTAAAAAGCTATCATCATAGTTTATTATTTTAAACATTCCCTTTTTAAATGGTAATTTAATATCATATATTAAAAAATTAGAAAATATAACTCTTGATTTTTCTGAATTAAAATCTTCATTATAAGCTTCAATAATTATTGGGATTTCTTTATGGTTTTTATTACAATCATCAAGAGTTACATCAATTGTTTTTCTATCACCATTTATCCAATTTTTTAATGTAATTTGTAAGTCGTTACTCAGTTCATCCTTATAAAATTCATTTAAAGATACTTTTTTTATATTATCTATATTGAAATAATCAGAACTTAAATTAAACCAATTATTTTCTTCTAAGCCTTTAATAAATTTTATATATCCTAAATCTATAAATGTAATATAATAGTATTTGTCTATTTTTATCATTTCCAAGTTTTCTGCGAAATTATCAAGAATATTGGATATATCTTCTAATTTACGATTTTTGATTTGTTCTTCGTTTAATAAAATTTTTATTCCATATTTTATTTTTGATAATTGCATTCCAGTCTTCCTATTGTATATTCATTTTTATAATTTAAAAAACTTTTTTCTATATTTCCTAAAGAGTTATATATTTTTTTATTTAAAATACTTTTAATCCTTATTTAAAGTTGAAGATAAGTTCATCTAAAAACTTATCTATATTTATATATTTTATTTCTTGTTCATATTTATTCTTTAGCTCTTTTTGTTTAGAAGCTTCATCAACTAGCTTTCTCATTAAATTTGTTTTTGGAAGATATAAAAGAGGAAACCTATTAAATCCATTTACTTCAATATGTTCATTAAACTCTTTTATCTTTTCTTCTCTTATATATTTATCTGTAATAAATGCACCATTTAAAACAAATATTATTTTTGCTTTTATATTGCTCTTTAATATTAAATGAGCTGTTCTCATACTCTCACTAATACTCTCATAATCATCAAAAGATGGAATTATATAGAAATCACTTTTTAGATCAATCAATCTCTCATCAAAATATCCACCTAAATCACAAATCAAATAATCTGATTTTGTTTTTATTGATTGTTCTGCGATTTTATCTTTTAAAATCAAACAATCTTCTCTTCTCTCAAGTGTTTTGTCTTCTGGAATATTGATAGTTGAGATAACATTATATACTTCGCTATCTCTCTTTTTATCAAAATTTAAAATTGCAGAATTTAACTTTTCTGCTAAAAGTCTTGCAATAGAACTTTTACCACCACTTCTTAAATTTGCTAGTGTAATTAGTTTCATTTTTTACTCCTTAATCTATTTTTAGAACTTCAATTTTATTTATTGTTCTATTTGAGAATTTTTTATAGCATTTTGCAATTGCTTCATCAATTCCATTTGCTTCAATTGTAGTCATTGAAATAATATTTGAATATGGTAATTTAAAGCTAACCCTAAATGTAAATTGTTTCATTTTATTTCTCTTTTATGTAGATAGTTTTAGCTTTTTCAATTAAAAAATCAAAAGCTTTTTCTAATGTTTCAAAATCTAATTCATAACTAAGATTATGAAGAGTTGCTGCAACTATATATTTCTTTTTGTTTTTAATAATAGAACCACAATAAAACTCACTATCTGAAAGCATAAAGCAATTTTTAGTATCTCTTTTTATGTGATATTTATCACTTTTATCTATTTTTAGCCACACATCACTAATAGGTAGATTTTTTAAATCTTCAGCTGTTTTTATAGTATTTAAATTTTGCATTTCAATTTTCTCTTTTAATTTTTAACCATAAATTGGCTACAATTTAATCTTAAGAATTCACCAAATTCTTTCATTGTTCCAATTCCATTCTCTAACGCCAATTTTAGAATGTTTTGGAACTCTTCATAACTTTCAAACATATATTTCCCAAATTTCATTTTTACTCCTTTTATTTTAATAGTATTTATAATAGTTTAAAATACTATTAAATACTTTATAATGTTACAATTTAGAATATTAAAGGATACTTAATAAATATATTAAATACTTTTAAATACTAATATAAATAAAATCATTTCCACATATATTGCAAGTAATATCTAAATTTTTTTTACTCCAAACATTACAACCACATTCACAACAATATTTACTTTTATTTTTACTCTCTTCCAGGACAACTTCTTCAATATGTAAAGTATCTTTTACTATAGATCCAATAGTTGTATATAAAGATGTTAATATCTCTTCTTCATTGTTTGTATCAATCATCTCTTTTATATCTTCTTCATTAAGCTCTTCATCATTTATGATAAATGTTGATTTATTTGAATATCTATCAAAACATTTTAAAAATAAACCTTGTTTAAATATCTCAATACATACTTTTTCAAATATTCCGTTTTTTAGAGGATAATCATTCATCTTTTGACCAGTTTTTTTACCACCAGGTTTACCAGTTGAAGATGGAATTAATCCTAAGCTTTCCATTTTGTCAGCCCATTCTTTATTGTGATAACTTCTTTGTGAAGGAGTACTAAATTCATATTGCCAAAGATGTACCATCTCATGTACTATTGTTTGAAATATCTCTATAAAGTTAGAACTTGAGAAATAAGAAGGATTTAATGCTAGTTCATGGTTTTGTTTACCTTTACTACTAATCCATCTATTTGGACTAAAATATCCCATAACTCTTTTTTGTCTAGTTATAGTAATAATACAATTAGGAAGTTCATTTGAAAAAAGTTCTTTATTAAAAATATTAAATATCTCTTGGAAATATTCATAATATTCTAAAGTTGTAGATTTATTCTTTTTCATTCATTTCCTTTTATATCGTACTATATAAACGAAATCTTAGAGGAATTTAGAAATAAAAAAAAGAAGTATAAAAATTTTATATTGGGTGGTATAAAAAATTTATACTACTTAGCAGTTGAAAGCATTATATGAAGATAGATAGAAAAATACTTTTGCTACAAATACAGAGTAACAAATACAAAGTTTCATATAAAAGTAACAGTTACAATATTAAAGATAGAATTTAATTTTAAATATAAATATTTTATGAATGTCTGTTTTCGTTACAATTCACAAAACTATATTATAAAAAAGTTTTAAAATTATCTAAATAGTTGACTAGAAGTAGTTATTAATTATGATTATAATTTATTAGCAAAATATTTTAGACATATATATCTGTAATTAGACTAAATATTATGCTATAATTACAAACTAGTATGAATTAGGATTAAAAAATGCAGAAAATTTCAATATATATATTCGATAAACATATAGCAGATATGTATCAAGATGGAGATAGAGTATATCTCAAACAAATTGATGATTTATGTCATAAAGTAAGTCCTTTAATGCTAAGTTCTAATCAAAAAGAGATAGATACAACACATTTAGTACATCTTGAAAGAGTTGCTGGATTCATTAGTGATTCTTTACCAGGACATTTTGGTAATGAAATATTAAACAATTTCTTTTTACAAAATAAGAATATTTATCCAACAGTAAGTGATAAATTACTGTTTATTGGGAATAGGGGACTGGGAGCAATTACATACGAACCTGTAATGGAAAAATCAAATGGCTTTATAGAAACTTTAGAATTAAAAAGCATGTTTGAGAAAGCTAAGGAATTAAAAAAAGGAAGAGATTATCACTCTTTACAAGATGCTTTTTTGATAAGTGCACATTCATTTGTAGGTGGTGCAAGAAGTAAAGCAGTTGGAGCAATAAATCTTGATACAAAAGAGGTTTTTTTAGGAGATCGTACAAAACAATTAAGTGAAGGTTTTATGCACGCAATTATAAAGTATGATGATACATCAAATGATGATGAGAATAAATCAACATACTCAAAAGTAGAATATATTTATCATTTAATTGCTAAAAAAAGTGGTATAGATATGTCAGATTGTTATTTAGTTCAAACTGATGATAAACATCATTTTGTAACAAAAAGATTTGATATAGAACCAAATGGAAAAAGATATCATGTTCATTCATTTGCTGGATTACTTCACTTAGATTATAATATCCCAAGAACAGTAGGATATGAAGATTTACTTAGAACAGCAGTAAAATTAGGAGCGATAGGAAGTCTAAAACAGTTGTTTTTACAAATGCTTTTTAATTATATGTTTGTAAATCAAGATGACCATAGTAGAAACTTCTCTTTTATGTGTGATAGTGATTTTAAATATAAAGCTACACCAGCTTATGATTTAACATTTGCCAAAGGAGAAAAACAAACTGTAGAGCATCAATTATCTTTATATGGTAAAGCTTTATCAAAAATTAATATCGAAGATATTACTACATTAGCTACAGAATTTTCAATTGATTTAGAGTTTGTTGCAAGTTCTTTAGAAAAAATGAAAAACCTAAGAGATAATGAACTTCCACAACTACTTAAAGATTATGAAGTTGCATCTTTAAAACAAAAACAAATTTTAGAAAACACAAATAAAAGAACATTACAAGGAGTACTATAATGAGTAGTGATTTATTAAAAAAACTTCAAGATTTACAAACAAAGGTTAAGAAAAAACTTAAAAACAATCTTAATATAAATAGTGCTTTTGGAACTCTTACAGATGAAGAAATAGCAATGGTATTAGCTCTTAGAGCAAAGCAATTGAGACTTTCTCAAAATAAAAAACAGAGTGATTTTGCAAAAGAAGCAGAATTAAGTTCTGCTTCAACATATTCTAACTATGAACAAAAAGGAAGTATCTCAATGATAAATTTCATTAAAGTAATGAGAACATTTGGAAGACTTGAAGAGCTAGAAAAACTTTTACTTTTAACTACAAAAGAGAAGATTGAAAAAATAGAGAAGCAAAGAATTAAATGATATAAATAAACATTTATTTAATTTATAATATTGTGTCAAAGTATCAAAAACCTTTTTCAATCTTTAAGTTATTATATCAATTAATATAATAGTGAATTTGCAATTATTTATTTTTTCAGATATAGTGTATGTGTTAAAGATGATTTTGAGTTTAATCACATCTTTCGTTTGCTTTTATTGATATCTACAAAAATTAATACTAACTAACTTAAATAGTAACATATAACTCCACATTACACTTTATTCATAGCTTTAATTTAGAGCAAATAAATAAATAAGGATTGCACATGGCAAATCAAAATATTGGAATCGTAAAATGGTTCAATAATGAAAAAGGTTTTGGATTTATCCAATTAGAAAATGAAAGCAATGAGTTTTTTGTTCATCATAGTGAAATTAATTCATCAAGTTATGGAAGATCATCTTTAGATGAAAGACAAAGAGTATCTTTTGAAATTGGTAAAAATGAAAAAGGTCCTCAAGCAAAGAATGTTAGAGTAATCTAATAATAAAATGAGCATAGATTATAAATATTAAACTATGCTCTAAAATAAAATTATAAAGGAGAAGATTAATGTCAATAACAAATATTAGTATAAGAATTAAGAAATTAGTTTTATTAAGACTTATTAATGATGGTGAAAATATAATAGATGCAAGTTCAAAATCTGGATTATGTATCAAAGTTGCAAAAAAATATATAGAAAATAAATAACTTTACTCTTATTATATAAAACAGATAATATTAAAATATAAAAAATTACTTCAAAGTATCAAAAACCTTTTTTAATCCTTGAGCTGCTACTTTTTGTTGAACTTTTGCATATCTACGAGTAGGGCGAGTAGAACTATGTCCTAAAATAGCAGCAACTACTTCCATACTATTATCTGTTTCATTTAAAGATATTTCACCAATTAAATGTCTTAAATCATGTATTCTTATAGGTTTTGTAATTTCAGCAGCTTCCAATATTCTTTTCCAAGCCCATCTTAGATTTTTAACTTTATCTCCAGTAACTAAAGATTTAAAAACATAACCAGCTTTATCTTCTTTATTTGCTAAAATTTCATAAAGTTCATCTGTAATCTCATAACTCATATTTTTTTTAGCTTTATTTATTTCAAACCCTATGTAATAAACTCTTTTT
Organism: Aliarcobacter thereius LMG 24486; assembly: GCF_004214815.1. NCBI lineage: Bacteria > Pseudomonadati > Campylobacterota > Epsilonproteobacteria > Campylobacterales > Arcobacteraceae > Aliarcobacter > Aliarcobacter thereius. Next base: position 1,205,539 of record NZ_CP035926.1, on the reverse strand, counting down.
TCTAAATCAATCATATCCCAAGTTAAACTAAGAACTTCATCTTTTCTTCTACCATGAAGTAAAAATGTAAATATCTCTTTGTATAATGGTTCTTTAAAATCTATAATAGCTCTAAATAACCTTTTTGATTCATCTATGTTTAATGGATAATCTCTTAAATTGTCATATTTTGGTTTATCAACTAATAAAACTGGATTATTAGTTATATATTTATTCTTCATTGCATATTTAAAAATTGCAGATAAGTCAGCTAATAAATTATCAACAGTTTTAGGAGCTTTTGATTTTAATAAAGTATTAACTAGATTTTGAATTTGAAAAGATTGAATATTATTAATAAATAAATTATCAAATATAGATTTGAAATGAGCATTATAATTACTTTTCTTTGCTAAAATTGTTCTACTAACTACTGATCTAGAATTTTCTAAATGTTCTATATATATTTTAAATAGTTCTTTAAAAGTTAAATCTTTTTTTATATAGTTGTTATTTATAATATCACTTTTTAACTCTTCTTTTTTCAAAAATGCAATTTTTGCATTTGTTTTGAATTGATCATTTTCATAACCAATAATTTTTCTATATTTTTTAGAATTTATCGTAAAGGTTGCAACAAATACTTTACCTTTAAAGTTATCTTGATAATATCCTATTCCAGGATAAATAGTTTTCGTAGTTTTTGGTATTGCCAAAGGTATCCTTTAAGGTGTCAAATATTCGTGTAAATATCTGTAAATATATAAAATGAATATTAATATAAAACCTTAAAACCCTTATAAGATGGTTTAATTAATCAGAATTGTAAATAAATGGATATATAAGACTTCAAAATTTCCTCTTGATGACGAAAGTTCGAATCTTTCTGGGGTCGCCAAAATATCATAATACCTAATAATTTAATCTTCAGAATGATATTCAAGCATATGTATGATTTTTTCATAAATATCTGCTGCTTCTTCATCTGTTATATCATCTTTATTTATAGCACTTAGTATAGTTTCAAGTTCAGATAAAAATACTAGCATCTCTTTTTTTGCTTCTACATCATCTTTTGTAGCTTTGTTGTTATTTATTAAATCATTTAATTCTTCTATAAAATCTTTTGATTCTGGAATCATAGTCTTTTCAATTAAATTTTTTAATTCTAGTTTTATATTAATCACTTTTTGCCTTTTTTTATAATTTTGTATTGTACATAAAAGCGCATAAATGTATCTGTTAAAATATTAATAGCTTATAATGATTTTAAATAGATATTTAAAATCTTGCACTATATAAAGTAATATTGGATAACTTTTAAAAGTAGTTTCTTTTCTTCTACCATTAAATTTATAATAAAATTCTCAAATTTTATTTCCATTAGAAGCAATTTTTATCCTAAGACCTCCACCATCATTTAAAGAATAGTTTTTTGCTTTAGGTTTTGCTTGTTTTGTTTGAATATCTTTAAGTACAATAATAACAGCCATATAGTAGTCCTTGTAAAGAAAATCTTGGGGGTATCTTTTTGTAAAAATAGGGTTTTTTATTTTACCCCTACATTATAGTTGTATTTATATGAATTATTATAGATAGTGCTAGATTAAAGTAATCTTTAGAAGTTCGATTTTATAGTGGTTTTTAGTCTTTTTTGGATTGTATTGAATTGAAAAGTGGTGGGTCGTGAAGGACTCGAACCTTCGACCACTCGGTTATGAGCCGATTTCAACATATTTCATAGTAAACCTTTAAAAAACAATTTAAACATAAATAAGCCTTGAAAAGCCTTAAAATAAGCATTTTTAAATAATTCATAAATTTTAATAAACATTAATAGACATTGTTATAAACTGTTAAAAATATTACAAGGGTATAAATAGGGTAGAAAAAAGAATGACTAAAACAAGATTAACTGGAATATATTTTAGGGAAATTATTACTAATGATAAAACTGATAAAGTTTATTATATCACATACAAAGATGAAAATAATAAAAAGATATGGATAAAGATTGGTAAATATAGTGAAGGTATTAGGGAAACATATTGTAATCAAAAAAGAAATGAGATTTTAACAAAACAAAGAAATGGAGAAGAGGCACCCGTAATAGCAGCTAGAAAAAAGAAACAAAAAATATTGATAGAAACTTTAGCTGATGCTTACTTTAAAGAGAAAAATATTAGTGGCTCTACTCTAAATCATTATAAGGTGCATATATTACCTTACTTTAAAACATTCGATATTGATTTGTTATCAAAAAAAGATATTGAAAATTTTAAACATTTTTTAGAACAAAAGATTACAATTAATACTAAAAAGCCTTTAGCTCCGAAAACAATCAATAACATATTAAATATTTTAAAAACAATTGGTAAATACTCTTTGAAAAATGATTTACTGAAAAATGATTTCACAAAATATATTACTACTTGTAATATAGATAATGCAAGAGAGAGATTTTTAACAAAAGATGAGATACAAATTTTATATAATGAAACAAAAGAAGATAATATCATTTATTTATTTTTTAAATTGGCTTTAAATACTGGAGCTAGACTTGCAACTATTTTGAATATACATAAAAAAGATATAGATTTTGCTCATAATCTTATTACTTTAAAGGATTTTAAAAACAATTCAACCTATAAGTCATTTTTAACAGATGATTTAAAGCATTTGCTAGAGCTTAGAACAGCAAATTTATCTTTAAATGATAAAATCTTTACAACTAATCCAGAAAAGAGATTAAGAGCAATTTTAGATGAACTTTTTAATGAAGGCATTGATAATAGTGATAGAAAAAACAAAGTTGTAATCCATACATTAAGACACACATTCGCAAGTCACTTAGCTATTAATGGAACACCAATATTTACTATTCAAAAACTAATGAACCATAAAGATATAAAAATGACTATGAGATATGCAAAACTAGCTCCTGATAGTGGAAGAGAAGCAGTTATTAATTTAGGATTATAATAAAAAAATTTATTATATATTGACTTTGTAGCACAAATAGGCTACAATAAACAAAAAGGATTTAAAAATGATGGATTCAACAGTTAGAGCTAGAGTTGATAGTGATTTAAAACAAGAAGCAGAAGCTATTTTTAAAAAGTTAGGACTTAGTACATCTCAAGCAATAGTGATGTTTTTAAATATGGTAAAACTTAATAATGGTATTCCATTTGAGGTAAAAATTCCAAATAAAGATACTCTAAAAGCTATGCAAGAAGCTAAAGAGTTTAAGGGTGAAGAAATCACTTTAAAAGATTTATAAAATATGTATAAACTATTTAGAACAAAACAGTTTATAAAAGATTATGGTAAAACAAAGCTGTCTGATAAACACTATGAAAAATATATAAAGTTTGTTAGTTTATTATTGGAAAATAAGAAACTACCATCAGAAGCTTTAGATCATGAACTTGTTGGAAATTATCTTGGCTTTAGAGAGTGTCATATTAGTGGTGATATGCTTTTAATTTATATAATAGAAGATGGTTATTTAAAATTAACAAGAATAGGTACACATAATCAATTATTTAATAGCTAGTAAAATATTATCTCAATAAAAAAAAGGTAAATATTTAACGGTCTAAAATTAAAAGAAATTATTTATAAATTTCTTTACTCTATAATCTTCTTTTTTCCAAATTAAAAATACAACAACAGTTCCAATAATTAATAGTCCAAAAAGAGTATTTTTTAATCCTTCTAAATATATAGCTAGTATAAAAATTAGAGTAATATTTATAAATGCTAAGATTCTTAAGAAATCAATTTTCATAGTTTATCCTTTGTGTTAATTCTTGATATAAAATTATATAGTAGATATTTCATTTTGGCAAGTTTTTAATTTTCTCTAAATTGTTATTTTAATTAACTGAATAAATTTCTTATTGGTGGGCTAGTTGCTGTAATTGCAGCCATAATTAGTTGGATAGTAAATGGAACTTTGATAATGAATAGTATCTTGCTACAAATATCTATAGGCTTATTTTTATTTGCTTTAGTTTATTGTATAATTTACTTACATATAAAAGTTCAAAAAACACTAAACAAATTGGAGGCTGAAAATGATTGAATATATCCTAAGTGCCATAATGCTAACAGGTGCTATTTTAGTTTTCTTATTAATAAGAAGCTACAGCAAAGAAGAGTTTACAAAAACTACAAAATAAAAACAACACCTGAATAGGGGTATGAATAACATTTCCCTATGGGTTTTTTTGTTTGTTATTCAAATACTCCTACTTTTTTAGAATCTCAAAAAATCAATATTATAAATGCTTACATTATTAATTTATAAAAATATTAATATTAAATAGTGTTTTAAACGCATTTAAATACTCTAAAACGAACGAAACTGGATAACTTAATGCTAAGGTATGGTTATTGTTTTAAGCTCGTTAATGAGCTTATTTTGATGATTTAGCATATTAAAGAAAAAATATTTGTTTCTTTTTTATTTTCAGCTTTTACTGATTCTTCTTTTGCTTTCTCTATATCTTCTTTTGTTTTTACATCAATAATTTCCCACGGACCTTTCTTTTTTAATTGAAGTCCATTGGAATAAATTATTTCAGTTACACCACCTTCAAGATTAGTTACTTTGTTTTCTCTTTTAAATTCTTCTGTCATTTCTCTAAAAGTATTTGTTAAATCTCTTTCTTCTGGACTGCTTATTCCCAAAGCTCTTTTAGATTCTATTTCATCATCTTCTTTAAATTCTTTAAGAGTAACTTTAATTTTATTATCTTTAATTATATTCTCTTCGGCTTCTAAATCAATAACAATCTTTTCATTTTTTCTTGTTAAAAATTGAAAGAATATTGAGTTATCTGAAATTCTATCTAGTCCAAAATTTTTAGCATTTTTCATAATAAAAAATAATCTCTTTGCATCTATCTCAATCTCTTTATTTAAATTAATTAAATTAGCTTTTATTTGCTCAACTTTTTTCTTTGTTTGAACATCGTAAACTTTTTCTAACAAAGTTTTAATTCCAAACGAATGAACATAATAATTTCCATTCTCGCTTATTGATATTTGATCAGATGAATCTTCTAATAAAAAAAGCATCTCTATAACATTTAAATGAATATATTTATTTTCTTCAAACTCTTTTTTAATTCTTTTAATCTTTTAATTGCTCTTCCCTGTTCTTCCCAAATATCTAATCCTAGAAATTTTAACTCATTGAGATTTACTTCATCTTTATAAACATCCCAATCAAACATTTCATTTCGTTTATAAATAACTTCTTTGTTTTCTTTTAAAAAAACATGTTCTTTGTTTTTTCTGATATGTTTTGGTTTTGCGTGTCGCTTATTGTAAAAATAAACAATTACTAAAAAAACAATCGAAATTGATAGTAAAATTAAATACAACAAATATTCTAAATTACTCATAAGTTCTTCTTTTAAAAAAATCAAATTTTCTACTACTAATAGTATTAAATATATATATAGTAAAAAATACTCTAAGTCTTTCCATCTGATGAAAAAAGACTATTAATATATTAAATATATATATAGGCGAAAATAGATACTGCTTATTCAAGCAAAAAGAGTAAAAAAGCCTTGTTTTGCTATATATATTATTAAATATATATATAGGCAAATTAATCTTCATCATCTTCACTATGTTCTTGAGTTGCTATTTTTTGAATATCAATACGAATTAAGTCTTCAAGATAATTAATTCTTGAAATTTCATCGTACTTAATATACCTATTAGATTCTTTAATTTGTACAGTATTAATTACAAAATAGTTGAACTTTTTAACATCATTTTCTTTCAAAAAAGTATCAATGTTTCTCTGTAAAAAAGCTACTTGTTTCATATTATTTTCATCAAAATTATGCTTAAATCTTTCTCTAAAAGCAACCCATTTTTCTTCTCCAATATACAAAGGAATACCAAATAAATTACTAGTAGTGTTAAAAGTACCAAGCATAGAAATTACTTTATATTGAAAATAATTTCCTTTAAATTCATATAAAATAGCAGTAGAATTTTGAATAGAAGTAGTCTTATTATTCTGATTGTTACAACTAAATAATCCAGTAACATACTCCAATAAAAAGATTAAATATGCTCTTCTTCTTTGCTTAAAAACATTCTTATCATTCTTGCCAGTTCTAATACCAAATATGTTTAAAATGCTTAAATAAATATCAATGCTAACATTAATAGAAGCAAAATATTTAGCAATACAATGTATTAAGAAATTGTAATCAGTTTGATACACAAAACCCTTGTCACTATATATAATTGGATATGGAATTTGATTGCCATTCTTGTCAATTTCATTAGCAAATGAGGTAGCTTCATCCATAAAAAAATTAAGAAACTTTTTTATGTGTTCTTCACTACTAAAAGCCCTAGTTATATCTAAAGCATATTTGTATCTTAGCTCTTCATTTAATGACATTATTCAACCTCTTTTGCATTATTTTCAATAGTTAAATTATTAATATTCTCTATACTATATTCTATAATGCCACTAAATATTAAGACAATATATTAGATTAATTAATTCCTAAAAAGATAAAATATTTGAATATATAGAAATGTTTTATAACTCAAAAAGAAGACATAGTTTTTTAGATTTTATAAATCCAAATGAATTTGAGAAAAGATACAATGATAGTGTTACTCAACCCAAGGTGTTAACTGAATAAAAAAGTGTCTACCATCTTGGGGTCATTCCATTTCGATAAGCTTCTCGTTCGCTGTTTTGGCTTCTTGTTCAGCCACACTTTTTATATATGCCCAATAACTGTTTATCAGATTTTTAGGTATATCATCGCTGATTGATTGATGGCATAATAAGCAGTTGTCTCCAATTTTGGGATACTCATTTTCACCTTGGGTTGAGGCAAAAGTTTCAGCCGCTTGTATGAATTGTTTCCATTCAGTAGAACCGACATTTTGAACTTTATCAGTTTTGAATTTTTCAACGCCTTCTTTTTGAGCAGTGTCTTCTTTTATTTTGCAATTAATGATAGCTGATATTACCTTGCCTAACTGTGTTTGAGTAAACCATAAATTTTGTGTTTCTAAATTCTTTTTTCGATCCACTAATTGCGTTTTTATGTTTTTTAATTCTTTGAGTGATTTATCTTTTTGAGCGAGGGCAACTTTTAAGTCATCATATTCTTTATCCAATTGAGTTTTTTTTGCTTTTTCCTCATCAGTATAAGGCAAGTGAGCTCTTAATTCTTCCAACTTTGAATTATGCGAAAGCTGAGTTAGAAAAGTTTTGATTTCAGATTCTCCCTGAAAAATATCATCATCTACATACGGATTTGCAATACTTTTTGTTTGAATATCACTGAGTAACTTTGCGTTTAACTTTTCTAAAGCGGAGTTTAATTCATTGAATAACTGTAAACCAGCAGGACGGAAATGAAAATTATTTCTTACGCTAAGGTGCTTTTTACCAATGTCTCCATCAAAAATGGCAAATTGATTAAATATACCATTTCCAATATCACCAGGATATCTTAGTGAAATGTCAGTTCTATCTGAAGAAAAATTAAATGTTGCAGTAGTTGGTTTGTGCCCTGATTTAATATTGATATTTGGAAGAATATCTTCTTTATCTTTCGAATAAAAAACATTTTTCAAAAGTCGAACATACCCAGACTTTCCTGCACCATTACCTCCATAAATTATAGTAAGGTTTGGTGTTAATTCAATGGTTTGATTTTCAGTAAGTGCATTAACTCCTTCAACATTTGTCAGAGATACAAAGGTTAAATTTTCTTTAAAATCATCAGAGGCATTAGGGTTGTAGGAAATGAAAAGTTCTGGTTTGTAGGTTTCTTCTTTAAGATCTAATTTTTCAAGCAAATAAGAATACGAAGTATCAATAATAGTATCTGTAATTTCATTGCCTGCTAAGACTTCAGAACACAGATATTTTGCCCAATATGGTTGAGAATTAGCAAACTCCTTAATTTCTGTTTCAAGCGTTTTTATCTCTTCTGTATTATTTTCAATATTTTAATTCCTTTTTGTATAACGACTGACTTCACCGACAGTTTTCTGTTCGGTGCTAGGTTTTGTTGTATCTTTCATCTATTTGCTTTTAATATAACTAAAATTGGAGCATTATCCTTATGTTCATCTGGAATAATAGGATTGTCATCCTTTTGAATAACAGCTCTTTCTAAATCATTTTCTCCAATTTCCCAAGCATCTTTTATTTTCAATGATGTTTTTAATATCCCTTTATCAAAAAAAGGATCAACTCTACCACTCCCATCCATTGAAGCAGGAAAGAGGCTATATTTTTTGAAGCTTTTAAATCCATAAATTAAGTTATTTAAATTTTCAGGAGTTTTTGGAGTCATTTGAAGAAATCTTGATGGGATTTGAAAAAATTTATCAGTTGTAGATACTTGTATTACTTTTTCATTTATACTTACAGCAACTTTGTACCAATATGGATGTTCTTTATTTATTCCTTTGATAATTGTAATACTTATAAGTTCTTCTTTATCAACAGTTCCAACTTTGTTTATCCATTCATCAAATATTTTTTTTGCATTATTAGCATTCTCAAATGCTAAAAATACGCCCATTCCATTTTGAGAATCAAATGTAAAACCAAACCCTTTCCATTTAGCTTTATCCCATAATGCCATATTGATAATAGTATGTGTTTTAATTTTATTATGACTAATTTTTTCTATATCTTCTTTTGTATATTTTTGATGATTTTCATCTTGTACTTTTTCATATACGAATGAAATAGGTTCTTTCCACTTCATAGTATATTGTTTTGGTTTATAGTAAGTAATCCAATCATCTAAAAATAGTTTTGGATTATCTCCTAAAATATTTAAAACACTATTTCTATGCCCAAAGATAAGAGCTAATCGTTCGTGAACTTCATCTTTTTCAAAAAGTTTTTTAAAATGATTTTCTGCATCATTTACTATAAAATTCTTCAATAAAATATCAACAGTAAATTCAATCATTTTATTCCAAACTAAACTATGTTCCTTTTCTTGTGTATTGAAATTTTTGATATAAAAGTTATATTCATAAGTGTCCTTATTATATATGAAATATATATCAGTGCTCTCTGTATTATCTAAAACATTAATTATGATTTTTTCTCTATGTGCATGAATATTTGATAAAGAAGTTCCAACAAAGCTTTCAAGATAAGCAAGTAAAGTTTCTGATACTAAAAGCATTTCAATATCTTTAGAAAAATTAATTTGAAATTGGCAACCTAACATATTAGAATATAAAGATAACTTATCTTCTGACATATAATTTGTATCATATAATATTTGTTCTACAAAAGGTTGATTTGCCACCATTTTATAATATTCATCAAGTTCTTTTTCTTTTTTAATATCTTCACGTTCTTGCATACATATTTCTATATATCCTTGTTTATACAAAGCTGTGTCTTGAGATAACCATAATTCTTGTCTTGCAAGCATATCGGGTAGATATTTCAATTCATCATTAGTAGTACTTTTAGTATGAATTAGTCTAACCGCAAATGTACCATCACATAAAGAATCGAATGCAATTTCATCTTTATTTTCATCTATTGTTAAAGTTCTTTGAAAAATTAAAAACATTTCATGCCAAGTTAAAAGATAAGGTATTCTTCCTATAAAAAGTTCATTTGTTAAAATTTCTTTTACTGCTCTATATGTTTTCTCTGAAATAGTACCTTTCTCATCAGATAGTTTAAATGAAAAATTACATGCCGTTATATAGCAATTATTAGAAGCCCAAATTAAACCTAAATTTTTATATGCAATAGCTAATCCAATTAATGCAAAATACATTTCATTTTGAGTTTCTTCTTTTGCTAATTTTTTTATTGACTTACCAAAATATATAATACTGTCTTTATAATTTTCTGATTGAAGTTTTTTTGTTGCTCTTCTTAAAAATATTTGTCCAGCTTCTAATTCTGAATTTCTTTCAGATGATATTGAAGCTAATACATCAATTAAATTATCAAATTCATCATTATCGAAAAATATTTCACTAAATATCTCTTCTATAATTTTACGTGTTGAATCAAAAGGATAGTCTAAATGACTTTTGCTTTGTTCAATAATTGTTGATAACTCATTGAAAATTTGAGATATATCCGTTTTTTGTTGTAATAATTTAAAAAATAGCAACTGTGTTTTAGCAAATAATGAGGATGTTGGTCTGTTAGAATCACTAACAATATTTTCTAATAATTTAGTTATTTTTTTTTCTTCAAGTTCTAAATTAATATTTAAATTTTCAAGTTCTTTTTTTTCTAACCTTTTCAAACTATATAATGATGTGAATAAAGTACAATAATCTTCAATTTCAGATAAATTTGATTCTTTTGAAATAAAAGATTTATAGTTATTAAAATTTTCTACAAACAAAGCATAGTCATCATACCAATTCATATAAGTCCATGCTTTCTGATAATATATTCTCATTAACTGTCTTTTATTTTTTAATTTATTACAAAATCGTAATGCTCTATCAAACTTACCTTCAATTTCATCTCTAGGTTTTTCTAACATCCTTGATAATATTGCACTTCTTATAGCATCTTCTGTTAATTGAAAATCATATTCAGAGTATCTATTTGGATTATTAATATTTTCTTCTAGTGCTTCAAGTTCCTCTAGTCTTCTCGTATCATTGCTACCTAATTTGGTTTCTTTATTTTTATAAATAGAAGATAAGTTTAAAGAGTCAACGACTAAATCAATTAAATTGTTGTTATATATTTTTTCTAAAATCCACTCACCATCAAGAATAACTACATCTATTTCAAATTCTTTAATAAATTCATCTTGTGCATCTTTTTTCTTTTTACTTGAGATTAATTGATTTGACATAAAGTAAACACGAGTATATCCTCGATTAGTTTCAACAATCTTTATCACATCACCCTTTGCTTTTCCTTTCCATTCTTCCTTAGCACTAATTGCAAAAGCCCAGTTTTCATCTTTATCCCAACCATTTTCAGGAGTAAACCACCTATTGGATATAGTTTCAGATACTGGATAAGTTTCTGAGTCTGTTTTACCATCTCCTCCACCGGTAGGACCAACTTGAGGAATTAAATTTGGTGAAATATATTTTTCGGCTAAACGTCTACATAGCGTTTCAAATTCGTCTTGTTTCTGATTAGTAGAAATTTTACTTAGTTCATAAGCTAATACTTCTCTTGGTAATGTGGTTTGAGTAATTATTTTTGAGTCTGAGAATAATTCAGGTCTTCTTTGTTTGTAAAACTCTGATGGTGTCATTAATTGCTCCTATTAGTTCATATTCTCATCTGCATACAACTCTTTATTGAACATACATTATATATAAAACACCCTAAAAATCAACAAATAACATGCACTAAAAGTGTCGTATATCAAAATCACCTTAAATAAGGCATTTTTATAGATATTACTATAAAAAACATTGGAAATAGAGATGCTTCTTAAATAAACTTTTAGTTTATGATATGCTTTTTATGTATGTTTATTGTCGATATTTAGATGATAATAGTAGTACATAATGTATGTATATTAAGGTGATTGATCTGGCTACACTAAATAGGACATAGAAAATAACTATGTTAAAATTAGTGAAATCGGAGAATAAAAATGAGAAAAAGTAATTACTCACAAGAGTTTAGAGAATCAACAATAAAGTTTTGTATTGATAATAGTGATAGATCAATTTCAAGTATAGCAAGAGATTTAGGACTAAATAAAGGAACTTTAGCTTTATGGGTAAATGAGTACAAAGCTAAAAATAATTTACTACCTGTAAATGATTTAAAAAATGAGACTCTAGAGCAAGAGAATAAAAGACTAAAAAAAGAACTTGCAATTTTAAAACAAGAAAAAGAGATATTAAAAAAGGCAGCAGCATACTTTGCAAAAGAAACTCTGTAAAGTATGCATGGATAAAAGAACACTCAAAGAGTTTTAATGTACAACTTATGTGTAAACTATTTAAAGTTAGTAGAAGTTGTTACTACAACTGGATTGACAAAGGTTGTATTGTAAATAAAATTGATAAAGAGCTAAATGAACTTGTAAAAAACATTTTTGAACAAGCAAGAGCAACTTATGGAACAAGAAGATTGAAAGAGGTTTTAAAACAAAGATATGGTCTTATAGTTTCAAGAAGGAAACTTCAAAGAACTCTGAAATATTTAAATCTAAAAGTAAAAATGAAACGAAGATTTAAAGTAATTACAACAACATCAAATCATACTCTACCAATTGCACCAAATCATCTAAATAGAGATTTTTATAGCTCACAAATAGATAAAGTTTATGTTGGAGACATTACATATATTCCAACAAATGAGGGATGGTTATATTTGGCTGTTGTAATCGATATTTACTCAAGAAAAGTTGTTGGATGGTCTATGAATTATAGTTTAAAAACTTCACTTGTTAATGATGCACTATTAATGGCATTAAAAAGAAGAAATCCTTCTAAAGGACTAATTTATCATACTGATAGAGGAAGTCAGTATGCCTCTTATGAACATAAAAATCTTTTAGAAAAATATGGGATAGTTCAAAGTATGAGTAGAAAAGGAGATTGCTGGGATAATGCAGTTGCAGAGAGTTTTTTTCATTCTCTAAAAACTGAATTAATTCATCATGAAAAGTTTTTAACACGCTCACAAGCAAATGAAAAAATATTTGAATATATAGAGATTTTTTACAATAGACAAAGATTACATTCATCAAATGGATATATGTCTCCAAGTGAATTTGAAGATAAAATGTTACGTTTTGAAATGGTTAGTTAAATTATAAATTTTTTGTCCTATAAAGTGTTGACAGATCAAACTATTCACCTGTACACATTTGTCAAGTCAAAAAAAATTTCAACACTTAAAAATGGGAGTTTCTTTATTTATACCTGTACACATTTGTCAAATTATCTAATGAATAATTATTATTATGCTAATGGTACTTAGCTTATAATAAAATGTTTGGTAATTCTAAAGATAAAGCTTTACTTAAAGATTCTTCTAATAAGGTTCATACTACTATGCCAAATGAAACTAACAATGTAAATAGCAACCCAAATAATCCCGCCCAACATCAAGCTAGTCAAAATAGTTCCCATAATAGTCCTCCTTATAAAACTTCCTTTGAATCTAATATCATCTTCTTAATTGCATCATACTTCTTTGCTTTTTCATAATGTTCTATAAATGGTCCTACCCATTTTGGAACTTGTATATCATGAAATCCCCAATTGTTTAGTGTAGAGTAAGGAACATGAGTTATCTCTGAAAACTCTTTTTGTGTAAGATTAATATCCTTTAATCTTTTACAAAACTCTTCTTTTGTCATAAATTATCCTATTTATTATCTAATATAGTTTTAATTGTATCATAAATTTATCTATTATAGGTTATATTTCTTGACATATTATCCTTAATAGAATATAATATATAAAATAATATCTATTTTAGATAATATAAGGAGACAAAATGGAAACAGAAATTGATTGTAAAAAAGAGAAAGAACTGTTTTTCTCATATATGTGGATTTTTGCTGTTGGTGCAATATTCCTACTATTTATATGGTGGTTATACTATGATAATAAATCTGATAAAAAAAAGATTGAAGACGCATTTAAAAATAATCAAGAATTAATATGCAAGAACAATATTGTTTCAAAAGAACTAGGTTATGAATTTGATAAAAAAAGAACTTATCAAATAACTAATGGTGTAAATATATTTACAATTTATCATTGTAGAATAAAATAAAAAAGGAAAATAGCTATGTGTAATTTTTATAAGAGTATGAATAAATATATTTCTCAACTAGGTGAACTTCTTTTTGTAATATCTATTTTAGTTTTATTAGGTTCACTTTTATTTGTTATGGTTTATGCACTTTTCTTTAATAATGAATATGAATATTTTGATTTTAATAATGGACTTTTATATATTGGATTTTGGGTAGTGTTATTAGCTATTGGAGTAAAAATAATTGATAAAAGCCCTAATAGCTTTTTAAAATCAGATAGTAAAGATGATATAACTAAGAAAGAAGAATAACCATGAATGAAAAAAGATTAAAAAAATATGAATATCTATCAAGTAAAATAAGAACACAATTTTTTATAATATTAGTTGTATTTTCATTACCATTTATAGTTTTATATTTTCATCTAAATGAAAGAGCTAATTTAATAGATGACTTTAATAACAATAAAGAGCTTATTTGTAATATAGGTTCTTTAAAAATTGATGTCTCAAAAGCTGATAACTGGAGTGTAGATAAAAATAGTTTTTTTAAAGGTTCAACTAATATTCCAGTTACAATATGTGAAATAAAGGATTAAAAATGTTACCAATAAATAGATTAGATAAATTTTTATTTATTTGTTTATATAATTTTGCAAATTCATTTAAATTATATATTTATATTTTAGCTATCTATATTGCAACAAATATATATTTTGGAATAAATGATGGACAAATAGATATAGCTTTTGTATTGTGGTTGATTATGTTAATACTTCTAGCAATTGACATAAATGATAAATTTAAACGAGAATTTAAAAGATATAAAAAATATCTAAGAATTAAAAGAATAAGATCATATAAAGGAAGATAAAATGGTTAATGAAACTCAAGGACTAATAGCATTAGGAACATTTACTACAATTGTAGCTTTAATTCCAATATTAATGAATATCTTTATGAAAGCTCCAAAGAAAAAGGATAAAAAATGAAAAGCTTAATATTAGATGGAGTATTTCTTTTTTCGCCAATGGTATTGGCCCTATTTGGAATAATATACCTGAGCATAAAAGAAAAAAATAAAAAATAAAAAAAAGAAACATGATAGATCTTTAAAAAATAATTTAAAATCATAAAGAGTATAAATATATTATTAAAATTATTAACTGTTGCCTGAGATACGATAGTATTAAATGCTGAAACAATTTGGTTCCTTGGAATATATGGTATAATCATATCAACATTGTTTAGATACATAAAAGAGAAAATAAAATAAAATCAAAAAGGAAAATCTATGACAACTTTCATTACAGGAGCAATTATTGCATTGCCTTTGGTAATTGGATTACTTGGAGTAGCATTGTTTTCAGCTAAAAAGCGAAACACAAATCAACATTTTAAAATAAAATCTACGAATAAATAAAAATCCTGCTAAACCATTAGCAAACTAATCAAATAATATATTGTTGTTGATTTAGTTTCCAGTTAATTCTGGAGGATTTTTTGTTGCCTACTGTTGCTCTTTTTACTATTTATGCTAAACACCAAAAAGAGTGTAAAAACTTTTCTTCAATTAAGTTTATTTAAAAAAATATATCTATTAAGTATAAATGATATAATAATATCAATTAGTATAATATATTTGCAATTTCATATATCAATTGATATAATAGTATCAATTAAAATAAATACTTAAGGTATGTATATGCTAAATAAAAATTTAGACAAATTGATTGCTTTATCAAAAGTAAAAATAAGAGCAGAAAGAATTGCTTTAGACTTAACTCAAGAAGAGTTTGCCGATTTTGTTGATATAAAATATGCAACTTATAAAACTTTTGAGCAAAGTGGAAAAATATCTTTTGAAAATTATCTGAAAATATTAATTAAACTAAATAAAGATGATCAATTTCTAAAGTTTTTAAATAGTTTTGAATTTGATGAGCAAAAACAAAGAACAAGTAAAAAAACAGATGAAAAATATTTACAAAATGATTTAATAAAACCAATTATTGAAGTATCTCAAAAACAGATTGTTTTAGATAAAAAGATTTTTGGAGAAGAGCTATTTTATAGTGTAGAAAATGGTCATATATATGACATACCAAATTTTATAAATATTGTTTTATCATCATGGAATGATAAGAGATTAATGCTTCTTATTAAATATTTTGGAGAAGATAGATTAAAGCCTTATATCATTAAACAAAAGGATATCAAACTTTTAAAATCATTTAATACTCATTTAAAATATATAAGGAAAATATAGATGCTAGAAAAAACAAAAGAAGTTTTAGAGATTATTTGTAATGATGATTTATTTAAAAACTTTGATATTAGATTTGTTGGTGGAACAGCTTTAAGTTATAGAATAAATCATAGATTATCTGAGGATTTAGATTTTGCAACTTTAAATTTATCTCCAAAAGAGATTAGTAATATGATTTTTAAATATGGTGGAACAATAATAGAACATGATAAAACAATGGAAGATTATGTTTCAAATGATGGTGCAGATATAAATTATAGCTATATGAAATTTTTGTTAAGTGGTGTAAAAGTTGAATTTTTTACACCTCCATTTAATTTATTTGAAGAAGAAATTTGGAAAAATGACAAATTTACATATTATGAAAATAGTGACTTAAAAGTTTCTTCTCTTGAAACTCTTATCTATATGAAAACAATGGCTTTTTGGAATAGAAAAAAGTATAGAGATTTATTTGATATTTATTATGTTTTAGAAAAAGAATTTATTACTCCTAAAAAATTCGTAAATGATTATTTAAAAAACCATATAACATCAAATACAGAGCATCTTTATAGAAATATACAATCAAAAGATCTATTTTATGAAAAAGATAATGATGAGGGAATAAATACTTTAGTTAAAAATCCAAAACCATATGATTGGTATAGAAATGAAATTGAAAAATTTATTCATAAAGTTTTATTGGATGAGATTTATGAAAAAGATGAAGAACTAAAATCTTGGATAGATTTTGAAGATGATATAAATGATTGTTGTATAAAATAGAAGTTTAAATATTTTAATTATTTAAAAGAAATCATCAACTATTTTTTTAATAATTGGATGATCTTGTTTCCAAATAACAAATATAGATGCCATTCCAGTAAAAAGAATAATTAGTGCATCAGTTTGAGCATTTTCATAATCAGCATGAAATATACCAACAGCTAAAAGATTTGTAAAAATCATAATAGTTAAATATCCAATTTTCATTTTTATATCCTTGTGTAATTTTTAAAGAATTATACAAGTGATATTTGATTTTGGCAAGTTTTTAAAATATTAAATAAAAAATAGCAAGATTATTTTATAAAATTAATATGTAATTTTATGCATCTCGATTAAACCAGTATAATCTCTATTATCAGCTTTTTTCAAAGCTTGAATATATTCACTTCTTTTTGGATTTTCACTTGCAAGTAAATCTTCTTGCCATTTTACAGGCATTAAACCTTTTTGTCTAAGATAGATATTTGTAAGCATCCTACTCCATCTGCCATTTCCATTTTGAAAAGGATGAATTTGAACTGCTCTATGATGCAATCTTGAAGCTATTTCATATACATCAAAAGATTTATTTTTATCCCAAAATAAAAAATCATCACTTAGTTTTTTTAATTCCATTGGAACAAGATATGCTTTTATTCCAATTGACAGTTCTATTTGTCTTGGCTTTCCTGCCCAATCCCAAACATTTCCAAACATCTCAGTATGAAGTTTTAAAAACCAAACGTATGTAAAAGGAGCTTCTTTTTTTGTTGGAATTGCAGACAAATACTTAATTGTTGCATCTGCAATATTTTCAGCTTCTTTTATATAAATCTCTTTTAATGTATAAGATTTATTTTTAGGAAGTTTGGAGTGGTAACTTAAATCCAGATGTATCATTAAGTGGTGTTGCATCATCTATAGGTTTTGTGCTATCAATCATTTATGCAACCCACAATCTATTTTTATATTGCCCTTGTAAAAACTCTTTTTCAAATTTATCAATTATTTTATTTAAAGAGTCAGTTTCAAGTCCTTGAACTTCTAAAGCTGATGTGCTTTGAACTAAAGAAGCCATAAATATAGCTTTTTCTTTTGCTCTTTGTTTTTCTAACTCTTTTAGTGGTACTACTTCATTTCCTGCAAAATCAAGACCTAGTAAGTTTGTAATTTTCTCTATAGTACTAAGTTTTACATCTTCACCTGCAAAAAATCTATTTACAGTTCTAACTCCTAAATGACTCAATCTTGCGAGATTTTCTATACTGATATTAATTTGTTTTTTTCTATGTTCAATTTTTTGTATTAATTCTAATCTAGTCATATCAAATCCTTTTGATTATTATGCCATAAATGGCATAATAATACTATAAAATATTGTTAGTTTAATCAGTTTTATACTTTGATTCTATTAAATCTCTGTAAACTAAACTGTAAAATCTTGTAAATTTGATTGTAAAATCAAAGCTTTTATATATTGTAAATTATTTCTTTAAAAGCTTTAAATAGTAATGCTTTGAGATAGTTTTATAAAAATAAGGAAACAGTGGCAAATAAATTTGCAACTATAAAATATAAACTAATAGCAACTGCATTTTACAAAATATCAACTATAATTTCATCATAATTTTCTTATTAAAAATTAACTTGTATTCACAAGCATTGAGTTGGAACAATGATCTAAAGCCAAGCTAGATATTTAAAGTTTACTAGAATCTTTTATAACTAGACTAATTAAAAACTATGAAGCATATTTTGTTATATGTAAAGTTCACAGTCTTTATAAAACTGTTTAGCTACTTATTTGTTTAAGTAGTAAGAGAGAAAAGCTCTTTTGAAGTGATATTAGCAGCTACATTGCAAATGCTAATCTTGATTTGATGTTTTTACAAGTAAAAATAAAAATAGATGGACTTAACACAAACCTATGATTTAGAGATAGGAAAACAAAAAAATAGAAATTATGGTATTAAATAAATTTTGATATAATTTTGTATTAATTAGAGATATTCAAAAAAGGATAATATATGGAAATTTTTATAATATTAGGGATTATTGCTTTTATAGGAATAACATATACCCTTGGACATAATGAATATTTAAAAAGTAAAAAAGATAAAAAGTCTCATTAGTTTTTTAACATATTCAAGCCTTTTTATATAGACCTGTACTTAAAAAAAACATAAACAAAAAATATACTCAAAACAAATTATGAATACCTTTTAAAAAAGGAGTAAGTAATATGAGAGGAAGTGTATATTACCAAAGTGCAGAATTAACAAAAACTTTTAAATCTTCCATAATATTTTTAAGATTTGACAAAAAGCTTAACCTGTACACATTTGTCAAATTGACAAAACTATTTTGGTGTACACATTTGTCAAATTTTATCTTTGTATTTAAGTGGTTATTGTCTTTTACTTATTGTAAATTTTATCAATGATTCATTAAATATCCCAATTGATGCTATGACAAACAAACTCACACCTGATTCTCCCTTGCATACCTAACTATATCAACACCATATTTGTCTCTTATCTTTATTAGCTTTTCATTTAGTGCTTTATATTTTAGATCTTTTTCATACTCTATTACTGAGAAGGTTTTTATATTATGGTTTGTTGCAAAGTTTGATGCACTAATTGCTAGATAGTGTATTTTATAGTTTTTTCTAGTATCTAGTTTTTGAAACATTTTTAGTGCTAAATCTATTAAAAACTTTTCATTAAATAGTCTATTCTCACTAATTGATTGATGGTTTTTAACTCCATACTCATATCTTATTTTAAAATAAAATGTTGTTGGATTTAATTTTAGTTTTGAAATTGTATAACTAAGATATCTAGCAAGTATCATTACTCTTCTATATATTTCATTTCTGTCTATAGTGGCTTTAAAGTTTCTACTAATTCCAATACCTCTTCTATCATTATATGGTATTACTTTGTCGTTATCAGTTCCACAAATTCTTTCATATAATTCAACTCCTGTTTTACCATATAAGTATAATAAATTTGGTCTAGCTCTTAATTCTCCTAATGTTTTAACTCTATAATCAGCTAACTTTTTACTAATTGCTCTTCCAATACCTGGAAAATCATTTACACTAATATGATTTGTATATTCATATACTTTTTCTTGCTCTAAAGCAATTACTCCAAATGGTTTTACACAATCAGTTAAGAGTTTTGCTATCCATTTACTTTTACTTCCTGCAATTGTAATTGGTAAATCAAATTTATCTTTTATATCATCTCTTAGATCTTTGATAAATTCTAATGTATCATTATTTTTAACCCAACCATTTAAATCTCCAAAGAACTCATCAATTGAGTATTGTTCAAGTACTGGTATTTTAAACTCTAAATAGGTTTTTAGCTTTTGAGAAAGTTGTTGATAAAACAGATGATCACTAGGAATTATAATTAAGTTTGGACACATGTGTATAGCTTCTCTTAAGGGTGTGCCTGTTTTTATGCCATAAGGTTTACATTCATAACTTTTTGCAATTACTATTCCATGAATTTCACCATTTTCATCTAAAAACTCATCTCTCCATGCTTTTAATATATTATTAGTGTCATAAGAGTTTTTAAACTCTAAAACACTATTAAAGGCTCCTGTATCACCTAATAAAACACTTTGCTTTTTCTCATTTGAAAATATTTTTTTATCACTACTTTTTGCAACAACAACATTCTTTCCTTTTAGAAAAGGGTATCTAGTTCTTTCTGCACTTACAAAGTAACAATCTAAATCTAAATGTATCTTCATATTTAATTCCATAATAATATTAATTAAAGAAATTATAATTATAATTGCACAGATGAATTAAAAAGTTAAATAATATTTAACTAAAAAGGTAAGATATGCATATTAATGAGATTATTGATAAATTAAAAGATATATTATCAAATGAATTAGATAATAAAAAAGTATTTGATAAAGATGTAGCAGCTTCTTTAAATATATCTAAAGAGTCATTATCTATTATGAAAAAGAAAAATTCTATTCCTTATGAACAAATTGCAAAGTTTTGTGCAAAAAGAAAAATTTCTATTAATTGGGTTTTATTTGATCAACTTCCAAAATCACTAGAAGAACAAACAGAAAAATATATAAGAGTAAAACACTTTATAAATATAAATGCAAGTGCTGGAGGAGGGGGATTTAATTATGATGAGAATTTTGAGTATCTAAATATTGATAAAAATATATTAAACTCTTTATATAAATCAAACTCTAGTAAAACTGAATCTATTATTGCTTTAAATGTAACTGGTGATTCAATGGAGCCAACACTAAATGATAAAGAGATAATTTTATTTGATAAAGATAATACAGATATCTCAAAAGGTGGAATATTTATAGTATCTACAAATATAGGATTGTTTGTAAAAAGAGTATCTTTAAAAATTGATGGTTCAATAGAGTTAATAAGTGATAACAAAAACTATAATAGTGAAATAATACAAAAAAGTGAACTTGATACTATTCAAATCTTAGGTAAAGTTGTTGGTAAAGTTGGGCTTGTTTAATAATTAAAACCACTTCATCTCTGAAGTGGCTAAATAGATTTAATTATCTAATTATTTAGAACTAGCAACTGCTTCTTTTAAAGCTTTTCCAACTTTAAATTTAGCAACAGTTGTAGCAGGTACATTTACAGTTTTTCCAGTTCCTGGAACTTGTGCAACTCTAGCAGCTCTTTGTCCTACTAAGAATGTTCCAAATCCAACAAATGCAACCGAATCTTTTTTAACTAAAGCTTCTGTAATAGTTTCCAATACAGCATCAACAGCAGCTTTTGAGTCTTTTTTTGTTAAACCACTTTTTTCTGCAACTGCATCAATAAATTCATTTTTATTCATTTAAAATCTCCATATTAAAATATAATTTTGCATTTTATCAGAAAAAGTATGATTTTTAAGTACTTGAAGTGCATAATTTATAAAAATCTTGGAAAATATATCTTAATTTAATAAAAAATGTAATGAATTTATAGAACTAAAAATACCATTTTAAAACTATTTAAACATAAGCAACTACTTATGATTTAGATAGCTTTAAAAAATATTTTCAAATAAATTCTAAAAATATAGATATTATCTTGCCAACCTTACTAGAATCTATAATTTTAAATTTTATAATAAAACATTATAATTAAATCAATCAATAAAAGGTAAAGATTTAAATTATGAATAAAACAGAAGATCAGGCTTTAAAATATTTAAAAGAAAACAAAAAAGATTTTTTAGAAAAATATTTATGTGGTTATGAAGTCCACGATATAAAAACTGCAATTTTTACAGCAGGTGCAAGCGGAGCAGGTAAAACAGAATATGCAATAAGTAGAAAAGAGAAAGAACCTTTTTTATTACACATGGATATTGATTATATTAGAGAGTTCTTCTCACCTATTGGATATAATGGCACAAATTCAAGTGATTATCAAAAACCAGCTTCAAAAGGTGTAAATTGGTTATTTGATAGAGCAACTAAAAAAGGTTATTCTTTTATATTAGATTCAAATTTTGCTGAAGCTACTATTGCTCAAAGTAATATTCAAAGACTTTTAGACAAAGGTTATGTAGTTGAAATAAACTATATTTTTAGAGATATTCAAAAAAGTTTTGAATTTGCTAAACAAAGAGAATCAATTACAAAAAGGAAAGTTCCTTTAGATGTTGTCAAAAGTAGTTTTAAAAATTCATTCGATACAACATTACTTATTAAATCTATTTTTCAAGATGCTATCATTTTAAATATTTTTGATAGAGAAAATGATATAATTCACGAAGATGTAGATGAAAAACAATTTTATATTTTATTGGCAGGAGAAATTTTATGAGTTTAGAAGATTATTTAAAACAAAATATTAAACCAGATATATTAAAAAAAGTATCTGAATTTAAGAATTCTTCAAATTATCAAGCTATTAAAACTTATACTGCATCTGATAAATATCTAGCTGCAAAAATATCTCTAAAGAATAGAGATAGAAGTGTTCATAAAACTACACTAGCAGACATTGAAAGACTTCAGAATAAAATCTTAGCAGTTTAATTTTTCATTGAATAGATTTTATAAAGTAGTCAGAATTAATTGGCTATTTTTTAGTAAAAAACCAACAAACAACATTATACAATTTTCAATTTTATAAGAAAAATCGCTCAAAAATATTTATAATTTTTATTCTATTAAAATTTTAATAGGTTTTATTCTTTCAATAATATTCATTCCATTTGTTAAAAATGTGCCATATGTATCAAATTTACTTCTATCTGGAAAAGTAATACTAACTTTTGGAAGATATATTGTTGTACTTGATTTTTCTTCTTTTAAATAGAAGTAGCTTTTACATGAACTATTACTATTTTTACATAAATCAAACTCTTGTTTATATGGAAATTTATCTATGTAAAAAACAATTTGTTTATTTAAACCATAAAAAAATGTAAGTTTTTTAATATAATCACTTTTATTTCCAAAATAGTATAACTCAGTATTTATTTTACTACTATTTACATTACTATTTTTAACTGATTGATTTTTATTTGTACAACCTAAGAGTATAATTGATACACAAATTATTAGAATTTGAATTACTTTTTTCATCAATATCCTTTTAGTTTAAAATTAATTTAGTACACTATACAAAATATTAAATAAATTAAACTATATTTCACAAGGTAAAATCAAATATGAATAAAATTATAATACTACTTATAACTATTTCAATTTCACTATTTGCTAATAATTTTAGTAAATCAAAAAAGATACTATTAAAACAGATATATCATGATAATAAAGTAAGCTTTTATTGCTCTAACCCTTATGAGATAACTAGAGTTAAAAATAAAGAAGTTACTTTAATTATTCAAAATGATAGATATTATACTCCCAGAAATGCTTTCACAAAAAAAGGTAATGAAAATGTTAGAGCAAAAAGAGTAGAGTGGGAGCATGTATTTCCTGCTGAAAACTTTGGAAGACATTTACCTTGTTGGAAAGAGGGTGGAAGAAAAGCTTGTAGCAAAGATAAACTATTTAATCAAATGGAAGCTGATATGCATAACTTAGTTCCTGCTATTGGTGAAGTAAATGCAGATAGAAGTAATTATAGATATGGTGCTGATTTACCAAAAAAAGGAATGTATGGTAACTGTGAGTTTGAAGTAAACTTTAAAGATAGAAGAGCATACCCAAGAAAAGAGATAAGAGGTGATATTGCTAGGATTTATCTTTATATGAGCGATAAATATAATATAAAACTTTCAAACCAAGAAAGAAAACTAATGGAAGCTTGGAATAAACAAGACCCAATAAGTGAATGGGAAATTGAAAAAAATAAAAGGGTCGCTAAAATTCAAGGTAACTTTAATCCATATATAAAATAAAAATAGATTAAGATTAAAATATTATAATAATTTTACTTGAGTTAGTTTATTTTCTATTCCCCCCTAATAATAGACAAAATAGCAACAGGTCTAACTCAGGTGCTTAAAAACCTTAAATACTATAATTCTCAAAATTTTGTCTAATTTAATCTTTTATTTAAAAAAATATTAATGAAATTTGAATCCACAATGTTAAAATTAATAAAATAAATAAAAAAGGGAGTGTTAGAAATTCCGTGTCAATCTAATAAAATAATATCAAGGATTGATAATAGAACAAGAGATAAACTTTGATTTTAATAGAAAATAATTTAGAGCAAAAAGACATTAAAAAAATAGAAAAACTATCTAAAAAACTAGATATTTTTGATAAACCTCTAACAAGGAAAAGAGTTAATAGCTTTGGGTTTTACTTTAAAATTACAAATATAAAATAATTTTAATAAAAGAGAAATAATGGAAAAGATAAAAATTGAATATTTCAAACAAATTTAAGAACAATTTGCTAAAATCTACGATTAAAAATGGACTAGGAGAAAGCTTTTGAAAAAAATATTACTAATAATATCTATTATATTTTTATTTATTGGATGTTCTACAACTGAGCCAAAGCCAGAAATAATTGAGCCAAAGCCAGAAATAATTGAGCCAAAGCCAGAAATAATTGAGCCAAAGCCAGAAATAAAAAATGAAGAAAAATTATCAAATTTTGATATTAAATGGAATGGCAATTCAGATTTCTATAAAACTTTAAATGGTCATTCAAATAGTGTTTATTCTGTTGTTATAAGTAGTGATAATAGATATATAGTTTCTGGAAGTCGGGATAATACAGTTAAACTTTGGGATGTAAATAGTGGGAAACTTTTAAAAACTTTTTATGGACATTCAGAAAGTGTTGAATCTGTTGCTATAAGTAGAGATAATAAGTATATAGTCTCTGGAAGTGGGGATTATACTATTAAACTTTGGGATGTAAATAGTGGGAAACTTTTAAAAACTTTTAGTGGACATTTAGGTAGGGTTAATTCAGTTGCTATAAGTAGTGATAGTAGATATATAGTCTCTACTGGAGGTTATGATAGTACTATTAAACTTTGGGAAATAAAAAGTGGAAAGCTTTTAAAAACATTTAGTGGACATTCAAACCGTATTGATTCAGTTGCTATAAGTAGAGATGATAAGTATATAGTCTCTGGAAGTGGGGATTATACTATTAAACTTTGGGATGTAAATAGTGGGAAACTTTTAAAAACTTTTAGTGGACATTTAGAAAGGGTTAATTCAGTTGTTATAAGTAGTGATAATAAGTATATAGTCTCTGGAAGTGGTGATAGTACTATTAAACTTTGGGATGTAAATAGTGGAAAACTTTTAAAAACATTTAGTGGATATTCATATAAAGTTAATTCTGTTGCAATAAGTAACGACAGTAGATATGTAGTTTCTGGAGATCGGAATAATACAGTTAAACTTTGGGATGTAAATAGTGGAAAACTTTTAAAAACTTTTAGAGGCTATAATTATTATAGCACTACATATTCTGTAGCAATAAGTAATGATAATAACTATATAGTCTCTGGAAGTGATGATGAAACAATAAAAATTTTTAATTTTAAAAAAATTTACAATAATAAATATAATTTTAAAGATATCTCAAATATAGTTCAAAAATCTTTAGATGATTATCTAACACTTCCTTTAGTTCCAACTCCAACTTTACCACCACAAGAAGATTTAGTAAAGAGTCAATTTGAAACAAAAAAAGAGTTTGAACAAAGAGTTGAAAACACAAGAGCAAAAAGAGAGAAAGAGATTGAACAGTTACAAGATAAATATAGAAAAGATGTTGAGCTTAGAAATAAAAAGTTAGAAGAAAGAAGAGCAAATGTTGAAAATATGCGATTAGAACTTATGCAAGAGTATATTAATACTCTTTTTGGGAAACCTCTTTTAAAATCACTCACTTATGATGCAGAAACACAAACTGCTCATGGTGAGGTTTATGGAGCAAGAAGTGATTTTAAACAAAATATTAGTTTTAAAATAGATCCAAATAGTGCTAAAAAACTTTTTGAAAATCCAAATATGTCAAACCACTCTATAATTTTTAGTTTTAATGCCTCTGGTGAACTATATGTAAAAGAAATCAATATCTTTGGTGGAGTATTTAGTACATATAGTGCTACTTTAACAGATAAATCATTTAAACCAGAAGTTGTTAAAGTTGCTCTTAGTGATAAAAAACTTGAAAGTATTCCTCAAAACCCAAACTTAATAGATAGATATGAAACAAAAATAATTGAGTTTAAAGGTGATAGAAAAGATGATTTAGCTTCAATGGTAGCAAAAATGAAACAAGCACCAATTGATAATAAAAAGTGGTTATTTGTTTTTGCAGTTGAGAATTATGATGAAACAGATAGTGTTTTATATGCGAAAAACTCTGCTGAGATATTTACACAAGCTATGCAAAAAAGATTGGGTATTAGCCAAAGAAATAGTTATGTATATATAGATAGCAAAGCAACAACAACAGCTTTAAATGATCATTTAGATAGATTTTTAAAAAATGTAAAACAAGGTGACAGTGTATACTTCTATTACTCAGGTCATGGTATTCCTGACCCAAAATCAGGAGAAGCATACTTGCTTCCAAAAGATAAAATAGTTGATTATGTTACAAAAGAGGATAACTTAAAAGCTAGAAATATATATTATAAATTATCAAATAGTAATGCCTCACAAGTTGTTGCATTTGTGGATTCTTGTTTTAGTGGTAAAACAGATAATATAGCAAACTATAAAGGTGTAGCTGCTGGACTTTTTAGAACAAAAAAAATAGATTTTAATCAAAATAAAATGACAGTTTTAACAGCTGGTACAAATAATCAGTTTAGTAATGCACACCCCCAAAAACCTCATAGGCTATTTAGTTACTATTTAGTTGAAACTATGGCAAAAGAAGATAAATTAGATTTAGATTTACTATATAGTAAAGTTTACACAAAAGTAAAAGATGTATCTTGGAATATGGGAGATGTTTATCAACAAGAACCAACAAAAGAGGGAAAAATAAATCTTGAGTTTTAAAAATATATTTATGGTTTTATTACTAGCTTCATTTGTAAATGCAAATGCAACTTGGTTTTATAAAATTCCTTCAAAAGATTATGAGATAATTGGTTATGGAGTAGGAAAAAGTTATGAAGAAGCAATAACTTTAGCAAAAGCTGATATTTCTAGCTATATTCAATCAGAGATTAAATCAGAACTAAAAATTGATACAAAAGAGTCAAATGATGACTTCTCTCATAGTGCAAAAAGTAGTATAAAAAGTGTAAGCAATACAGTTTTAGCTGGTGTTGAAGTAATCAAAACAGAACAGATAAAAGATAGATACTATGCTGCTGTTAAATATGATACAAGACCATTTGGAGTTAAGTTTATTGAAAAAATTGGTAATAAAAAACTATGTACAAATAAAATATCTTTTTTAAATAAAACACCATTTGGTGAAAACTTAAAAAAACTAGCTTCTTGTGATTTAGATTTAAAACTATATAAAAACAATAATATCTTTTTTATAGAGAATAATGGCATATCTATGGTATGGAGTGAAGATAATATTGATGCACTATTTGTAGAACAACAAAATGTAGATTTAAACTTAAAGCCGAGTAAAACAAACCTTAAACATAATGAAGCTTTTTATCTCTCTTTAAAATCAAATAAAATGGGTGGATATGTAAGCTTCTTTAATCTTTATAATGAAGGTGAAGTTGTTTTAATGGTAGATAATATTCCAAATAATTTTGGTAAAACTATTAAAATACCACAGTTTTTAGATGAAAATTTAGAGTTAGTTGCATCTACAAATGGTAAAGATGATACAAAGGATTTGTATATAGTAATTTGGCATAAAGATAAATTACAATTTCCAACATTTGATATTATAAGTGATAAAACAGTTGATAATAGCTCTAATGATAATTTCTCAAAATTAATAGATATATTAGATAAAAATGTTTGGAGTTCAGCTTTGGTTAGGGTTAAAAAATAAATGATAGAGAAATAATATTGTGTTAAATATAAGTACTAATGAGTAAAAAATAGACATATTATTCTTTTTAGATAAAATATTTAGAAAAATATGGAATAGTTCAAAGTATGTGTAAAAAAGGAGATTACTAGGAACTTGTGTTTGCACTCTCTTTGAGAATGCTGTTGCAGAAAGTTTTTTTTCATTCTCTAAAAACTGAATTAATTCATCATGAAAAATTTGTATCAAGAAAACAAGCAAATGAAAAAATATTTGAATATATAAAAATGTTTATAATCGACAAAGATTTATTGAAAATATCAAATGAATTTTAACTCTGTCTCAACTAGCCATCCACTTTGAAGGACGGCTTGATGATAGTTTAAATTTATGATATAATTTTAGGAATTATCTAATGCTGACACAGAATATTGAACACTACCTCCAGTTAAAGATTGGTATGGATATTTGCAAAATAATACTGTTGCAGATGCAATACTTGATAGAGTAGTACACTCATCTCATAGAATTGAAATTGAAGGTGATTCTTTAAGACCAAAATACTCAAATTTAAATCAAAAATTTGAAGAAAATTAATTCTACCGAACACAATATGTTATAATTACACCCTAGAAAATCTCATTGCAAAAGTGTCCGGTATAACTCCAGCATCACTGTCAGGTAGCTCCGATATATGCAATGGGTCGTACTTACAACCACAATAAAAAGTTATTTGATTATCTTTATAGATATTCCTTAATATCTTTCTAGATTCACCATAAATAGATGATACTATTAGTGCTAAAAATAAAAAAAATTTTTCATATTCCTTTCTCTTTAATGAATATATTTTAAACAAATATTTTAATAAATTTATAATTATTCGTTCATATTTAATAATTTATATAATTTTATATTTTTCAAAAAACATTACCTTTTTAGTAAATAAAACTCCAATCATCTCTTTTAAAGTAAAAATTTCTTCATTCATTTAAAATAATATAATTTTTCAACATAATAGTTATACATTTTTTTAGCA
The DNA here is from genome assembly GCF_004214815.1 of Aliarcobacter thereius LMG 24486. Classification (NCBI taxonomy): domain Bacteria; kingdom Pseudomonadati; phylum Campylobacterota; class Epsilonproteobacteria; order Campylobacterales; family Arcobacteraceae; genus Aliarcobacter; species Aliarcobacter thereius. The sequence goes on along the minus strand of NZ_CP035926.1, from coordinate 1,176,289 downwards.
CCATATGTTTTCAAATTGACTTTATCATCTAACATGTATTTACAGACTTTTTTATCATAAATATTATCAATTTTATTATATACCTTATCTTTACAACCTTTATATATTTTCCAATCTTCTTTTGAATATGTTTTAGCGAATAAAGGTATTGAAATCAATATTAATGTAATAATTACTTTTAAATGATTATTAAAAGCCATATATAGTCTGTCCTATTGAATTTTTTCCTATTACTTTTATATTTAAATTCATTGAAGGACATTTAGCTTTTAACATTAATCCGGAATCTATAAATCCAAAATATAAGTAATTATCATTAAAAATATCTAAAAATTTCCCTTCATTTTCATAACTTACACCAATAGATTTTATATTTTCTGTAGGGGGTATAAAACTTTTATAATTATAGTGAGATTGTCCATTTTGAGTTTTAAAAACTAAAATATTTTTATCATCACTAAATCTTATCATAAACTTTTTCATATTATCTGGAGGACTATATCTTTTTCCTTCATGAATAATAAATTCTGTGAAACAAGAAAAAACCATTGAGGCATTTAAATTTACAAATAAAAAAATTAGAATTGCTATATATTTCATAATTATTCTTTATCTAATTTCTGAACAACTACCCACATATGGGTTTCTCATAGTTTTATTTATAATTTCATTCATATCCCAAATATTTAATGTAAAATTACCACTTGGAGATTTAAAGAAAATTGCTGCATCTTTTTTATTTTCATTTATAAAAATATCTGAGTTATTATTAGTCTGTTGATAATTAAATGTACTGTTACCAATATACAAATTATTATTATCTATAGTAACTTGCTGTTTTTCATTACAAACATAAGTACCTTTATAAACACTTTTTGAAAAAGCAAATAAAGGTATAATTGATATAATTAATAGTCTTTTCAATTTTTATCCTTATTTCTTACCTAATTTTTCTAACCAATGGTTATAACTACTTTCTGCATCATATTTTATCTAACAAATGTTATAATGCCACTAAAAGTCAATACTAGCTATTTCTAAATATAAAAATAGCTAGTATTGTAAAAAATATATATTTTAGTTTTTTCATGTTTTATTTACATATATTTTTAGATAATTCAACTTCACCAATAATTTGATAACTTTTATCCAAATATTTCATATTAAGATTATAATTATGGTTCATTACTTCAATAAAAAGTTGTTCTTTACAAAGTTCTGTTTTTACAGTTTTCTCAAAATTATTTTTTACTTCTTTTGTCATATTATCTATATTTACATTGTCTATATAATATATAAACTCAACATTCATTCCATCTATATTTACACTTAAAAGAGTTGTATTTTCATCTAATTTTTTAGGAGTTGTAATTTTTAAATAACTTAACTCATCTGCAATAAATGTATCATTTCCTTTAATCTCATATCTTACAGAAATAAATACTAAAAATATAGATATTATCACAAACCAAATTCCCATATTCTTTGAAGATTTTATTTTTAAAGAATAGCCAACTACTATTTTATAAATTGCAAGAAAAACAAACATACTTGTTAGTGTAGTTTCTCCAAAGGATATACCTTTAGGAACTAGTGCAACTTTTACTGCTACAAATCCAAAATAGGCTAGAATAATAGCAATTATCCTAAAAACAATACTTTTTAACTTTGAATTTGTATTAATTTCTAACTCTTTGTCTTTAGACAACAAATCTTTTTCAATATTATTAGAAATATTTTCTTCTGATTTATGAATCTCTACTTCTTCACTCTTTTTTTCTATTTTATATCCACAAAAAGAACAAAACTTTGCATCATCATCTATCTGTTTATCACATTTTTCACAAATCATTATAATTTGCCTTCTAATATTTTTTCTTTAGCTTTTTGAAACTCTTCATCTGTTATTAAACCTTTTTCTTTAAGTTCAGCCCATTTTAGAAGTTCATCAGTTGTATTTAATGGTTCTTTTTTTATGGTTTGTATTTTTTCAGTTGTTTTCTCGATAAAAGATTTTTCACCTTTATAGTCAGTAAATAGCCCATAAGATGAAATCCATTGTGAATGTCTTTTCAAGATATTAAAAAATAAAATATTTGATATAAAATAAATCAAATAAGTTCCTAATGGAACAACTATTAATCCAGTTGCTAAAAATATAGGCGATTGTTGTTTATATCTATCATACTCTCTCAAATAGTACATATCATTAGTTTTTTGATATTTATCATAGTATTCTTTTGTAGATTCATAAAAGGTAGCTCGTTCTTTCAAAACAATGATACTTAATATTAATCCTAAAATCACTAAATAACCTAAAAAAACTTTTTTTGCAGTTTCTAAAGATTTTATACTTTTATCTTTTTTAATTATATAAATAAGTCCTAAACATATTATTATTGGAATAATTCCAAAAAATATTGTTGCAGCTAATCCAACAAAAAACCCAATTATCATAACTCTTTCAGTTCCATCTAGTGGAAGATTTGAGTTTATTATTATTTTACATTTTTTGCACTCAACTTCAATATCTAAATTTTCTGTTCCACATTCTTTACAAAACATTTATTCCCCTTTTTTATATTTAATTTTTACGAAATCCACTTTTTATGAGTCTATCAATAATTTTATTTTTCTTATATATTCTTTTTCAGTTCTATAATGCAAAATTAATAAAAATATTGCTATTAATAGTGGTATAAAAATAAAGTACAAAGAAATATCCACCTTTTCGATATATTTATACCAACTATTTATTAGTGTTAAAATAAAAAAAGCTCCTGATAAAGTCCATCTAAAATAAGTTAATTGATTTTGTCTTTCTATAAAATAATCATAAGTATTTTGATTTTTTTTAAATATTTTCACTTCATCTTTAAAATTAATATTTTTTAATTTAAATAACTTATATATACAAGGCTCAATAAAATCTACTATTTGCATTAAACTCATAATTACATGTCCTATTACATAAGATAAAATAAAAATAATTAAAGATATATATTCTAATTTGTCAATTAATCCAAAATATATACCACCCAAATAGAACTTATCTATTATAAAAAAATTCACTATTACAACAAATCCTGATATTGCATAAATCATTATATCTCTAGATATATGTTTAAATAAATCTAAAAGTTTTGCTATTGTATTATCCATTTAACTTCTCCACTAAAAACCCAAACCATATTTCATTATCAAAACTTATACTATCATCATCTAAATTTATGTTTTTTGATAACTCTTTTAATTCTTGCGAATAATTTTTATTTGTTACTTTTTGGATATTATAAATAGTTTCATATTTTATAGCATCATTATAAAATTTATCTATTGATATAAAAATAGATTCTATTACTTTATCTATATCATCTTTATAAAAATCTACTATTTGAAGTATTACTTTAGCTTTTATAAAATCTAAATCATCTATTTCTTCTATGTATTTAGGAATATTTGTAAAATCATCTTTTGATTTTTTTACAGCTATTAAAACTTGTAAGTCTAAAATATCACTAGGAACTTCTAAACTATTTTTAAATCTATCTAAAATATTTTGTAAAATATCTGGATATTTTTCAAATGACTCAAATGCTATTTTCAATAAACTCTCTACATAAGTATCTTTTCTTATTTTTATTTGTTCTTTTGCTATATCTAAATCTTTTATTAGCTCTTCTATCTCATCTTTATCAAAATTTTTATATATCAAAGTAAAAACTAAGTAAGCATAATAAAAAGATAAATTATCTATCTCATCTATTAAAACTTGTGCTTTGGTAAAATCTTTTTTTGCTATCTCTTTTGCTACTAGATATTTGATTTCATCATCTTTTGAATATTCCAAAGCTTTTTCATAATCTATTGGAATATATAATTTAGCAATTTTATATGCTAAAAAATGTTTTTGGTTTTCGGGAATTGTATCACTGTCATAATATTTAATTAAAAGTTCTAAATTGTTTGATTCTTCTAAGAAGTATATTAATTCTCTTAAATAATTATGTTTTATATGAGATTGTGTTTGAGTAAGATTTAGATATTCATCTCTTACTTCTAAAGCTTTTTTATGATTTTGATTAGATAAAGCTTCTTGAAACTCTAAATTTTTTTGATTTATTTTTTCTATCATTTTTATCTTCTTATTATGTTAATTAAAAACTTATAATTCAACTCTATCTTGCCAATAGTTAGGTTTTCTACTATTATGCATAACAGATATTATCATTATCTGATTATTTATAATTTTATAGATTATAGAAAATGGGAATTTATTTAAAATATATCTTATAATGCCACTAAAAGTCAAGACAAATATTTCTAAATATTAATTCCAACTAGCTTTGTAACATTAAGGCAAGTTTTTAACTAGCACAAAAAATGATTTTTATGTGCTAGTACTTACACTACTATAATTATAATAAATCCTTTTTTGTGTTAGTTATTTAAAAATTGTTTCTAAGGAAACAAACTAACATCAAAGGAGGTGTTTATGGTATATTTAACATATACATTTTTTTTCTTTTTATATATTGTTATTTTTAGCAATAAAGTTAGAAAAAAAATAAAAAAAGTTCTTATCAGTAGAGCCTTTAAAGAATATTTAATTTTCTTATGATCTATAATGATAGGAGCTTCTGCAGGAGTTATAACAATATTCCTTGTTGCTCTATCAGTAGTTTTTGCTACAGAATTAGGGCTAAATCCAAAGCTATCAGAAACAGATATTTTAACATCTAATGCTGAAACAATTTGGTTCCTTGGAATATATGGTATAATTATTGCAAGTATGTTCAAGTACATACAAGACTTATTAAGAAAGGAGAGATAATGTTGTTAAGTTCAGCTTTGGGATTATTCCTTCCCCCAATAATCTTGTTATGTCTTGCTTTAATTATAAATAAACTAAATAAAAAAAATAAAAAATCTTGCTAAATCTAGCAAACCAACCTAAAACAATAAAATATTGTTAAAAATTAGTTTCCAGATAGTCTATGCAAAACAATATTGATAATTCTATAAATCTTCATTCAGACAATCTAAAAAACATCATCAAAAAACAATAAAATTTCTATAAACTAATTAAAAATCTCTGTAAACTCAACTGTAAAATCTTGTAAATTTGATTGTAAAATCAAAGCTTTTATATATTGTAAATTATTTCTTTAAAAGCTTTAAATAGTAATGCTTTGAGATAGTTTTATAAAAATAAGGAAACAGTGGCAAATAAATTTGCAACTATAAAATATAAACTAATAGCAACTGCATTTTACAAAATATCAACTATAATTTCATCATAATTTTCTTATTAAAAATTAACTTGTATTCACAAGCATTGAGTTGGAACAATGATCTAAAGCCAAGCTAGATATTTAAAGTTTACTAGAATCTTTTATAACTAGACTATCTAAAAACTATGAAGCATATTTTGTTATATGTAAAGTTCACAGCCTTTATAAAACTGTTTAGCTACTTATTTGTTTAAGTAGTAAGAGAGAAAAGCTCTTTTGAAGTGATATTAGCAGCTATATTGCAAATGCTAATCTTGATTTGATGTTTTTACAAGTAAAAATAAAAATAGATGGACTTAACACAAACCTATGATTTAGAGATAGGAAAACAAACAAAAACAGAAATTATGAATACCTTTTAAAAAGGATAAATAAAAATGCGAGGAAGTGTATATTATCAAAGTGCAGAATTAACAAAAACAATCTTCTTTGAAGGTGCAAAAAAACATAATAGAATTGATCCTAACCATATTCACTATAACTGTGTTAGCTCGTTTAACACTATGAAAAGCTACAGAAATATCTGGAATAACCTCTTTAACTATTTATTAGAACACTTTAAACTAAAAAACTTTGAACTAATAAATGAAGATCATATAAAAGCATATGTTGAATATAAAATAGAATATTATCCCTCAAAACAATACTTAGAAAAAATAATATCTGCTTTAGGTAAACTAGAGTTTGCACTAAATCGTTACTCAAAACTAAAATATGAAACTAATCCTATAACTTATGATTTTAATATTAGACAATATCTTCTATGTAATGCAAAAGATTTAAACCTAGTTGCAAATAATTATAACAATAGAGTTTACTCAAACCCACAACTAATTATTGATAATCTACAAAACCCTAAACATAAACTTGCAGCTTCAATTCAACTAGAAGGTGGTGCTAGAGCTGAAGGTGTAACACTAATTAAAGAAGAACAACTAAGAGGTATGAAAATTGATGATATTACAAATAATAGTGTTGGTGTAATTGAAACAAAAGAGAAAGGTGGAAAAGTAGGGGATATATTAATATCTACTAAAACTTATAAAGAACTAGAAAACTACTTCATAGATAATCATACAAAAGTATTTAAAATCAAATACCAAGATTATGTAAATGATATAAAATCTACTTGCATAAAACTAAATCAAACTCATCATGGAACACATGGATTTAGATGGACATTTGCTCAAAATAGAGTAAGAGAGTATCAAAAACATAACTACAGCTATGAACAAGCATTACAAGGTGTTAGTTGGGAGATGAAACATTTTAGAGCTAGTATTACTGAACATTATTTGGGGTGAATTAAAATTAAGAATAATTTATCAAATTGACGTAGAATTTTTAACACTCCCTTTGATTATTTTTATAATAAGTACATATTAAATTAATTCATAATCAACTTATTTTAAAGTTCTCCATTTTTATCTATATTTTCAATAATAAGAAAAAAACTACCTTGGTTCATTAAGTTAGATACTTTTAATTCAATTTTGTATTTTTCTTTATAATAAATAACACAAGATTCTCCTACTTTTCCAAAAAAAGGAATAGAATTTTGAACACAAGTTGGTTGCCCATATTTTTGGCTTATTATTTGTAATAAAGGACTTGCTAAACTATATGGGTCTTCAAACTGATTTAATTCTTTACTGACTGCTGTTATTCGTTGAACTTTGTTTTCTTTATTAGTAAACAGCCATACTCTTACTAAATTTTCATAAGAAATATTTTTTTCATAATATTTTTCATCATTTTCAATTCTAGTTAATGTAAAACCTTCTTCATTAAAAGGCTCTTCAAGAGAAACACCAAAAAACTTTTCTGTTTCTTTTTTTACTGAATTAGATGTATTACTACTGCAAGCATTAAAAAACAATATTAAGGTTAAAATAAATAAAGTATTAAATATGTTCATTTGTATAGTTCCTCATTTTAATTTATAATAGTATCATAATTATATGAAATCTTAATTCTTTTATATTTAACTTTTCTCCATAGAACGAGTAATTTATTTTTACTTTCAATCTTCTATTTTTATGGCTTTAACTTTATCTCCTAAAAAATGATTTTTAGTTTATAGTACATTATTTGGGAGGGTAGAATAAAAAAATGAAATATTAGGCTGAATCAAAATTTAACCTTCAACTAGCTAAAATAAAAACTTACATAAATACACAATATAGGAACAATATGAGCATTTCAGCATTAATATGGAGTACAGCAGACCTTTTAAGAGGAGATTATAAACAATCAGATTATGGAAAGATTATTCTTCCGTTTACTCTTTTAAGAAGATTAGAATGTGTACTTGAACCCACAAGAGATGCTGTTTTAGAAGAGTATGAAGCTAGAAAAAGTCTAAATGTACCATTAGAGCAATTTTTAGTTAGAAAATCAAACAATAGCTTTTACAATATCTCAAAATATACTCTATCAAAGCTTATGGCAGATTCTAACAACATAAGAGAAAATCTTGAAAGCTATATTACAAGCTTTAGTGCAAATGCAAGAGAAGTTTTTGAAAAGTATGAGTTTGATAAGCAACTTGATAAATTAAATGAAAACAATCTTTTATATATGATTGTTGAGAAATTCTCTAGCTTTGATTTAAGCCCTGAAAAAGTATCAAATCATGAAATGGGGTTAATGTTTGAAGAGCTTATTAGAAAGTTTGCTGAAGCATCAAATGAGACAGCTGGAGAACACTTTACACCAAGAGATATTGTAAGACTTACTACATCTTTAGTTTTTGCTTTAGATGATGAAGTTCTAACAAAAAATGCAGTTGTAAGAAGCTTATACGATCCAACAGCAGGAACAGGAGGATTTTTAAGTAGTGGAAGTGAATATATCTATGAATTAAATCCAAATGCTACATTAGTTACTTTTGGGCAAGAGTTAAATCCTGAATCATACGCTATTTGTAAAGCTGATATGATGATTAAAGGTCAAGATGTTTCAAATATAAAACATGGAAACACTCTAAGTGATGATCAACTAGCAAATAAAAAGTTTGATTATATGCTTTCAAATCCTCCTTTTGGGGTAGAGTGGAAAAAAGTTCAAAAAATAGTTACAGATGAACATACTCAAAAAGGTTATGCAGGAAGATTTGGAGCAGGACTTCCAAGAGTTAGTGATGGTTCACTTCTATTTTTACTTCACCTTATTTCAAAAATGAATCCAAAAGAAGAAGGTGGAAGCAGAATTGGTATTATTCTAAATGGTTCACCTCTATTTACAGGTGGTGCTGGAAGTGGTGAGAGTGAAATTAGAAGATATATTTTAGAAAATGACTTACTAGAAGCTATTATTGCAATGCCAACAGATATGTTCTTTAATACTGGAATTTCTACATATATTTGGATTTTATCAAATCATAAAGAAGAACATAGAAAAAATAAAGTGCAACTAATCAATGCTTCTTCTATGGGTGAAGCTATGAGAAAATCCCTTGGAAGTAAAAGAAAACAGCTAAATGATATTCAAATTGACGAGATTGTAAGAACATATGGTGATTTTATAAGCTCAAAAGAGTCAAAGATATTTAATACAAGAGATTTTGGATATAGAAGAATCACAGTTGAAAGACCATTACAGTTAAGCTATTTTACAAAAGATGAAATTAAAATAGAAGCTCTAAAAAATGATAGTGCATTTGAGAAGATAGATGCAGAAACTCAAAAAGAGATTTTTGAAGCTTTAAAAACTATGGATGAAAAAATACCTAGTCAAAAACTATTTGAAAAAGAGATTTCAAAAAAAGTTACTTCAAAATTAACAGCATCAAATCTAAAACTTTTACAAAAACACCTAAGCGAACATGATGAAGAAGCAGAACTTGTTAAAGATTCAAAAGGTAAACTTGTAGCAAATCCTGATTTAAGAGATTATGAAAATGTACCATTAAATCAAGATATAAATGAATACTTCCAAAGAGAGGTAATCCCACATGTGCCACTAGCTTGGATTGATGAAACTAAAACAGATGCTAAAGATGGTTTAGTTGGAATTGTAGGATATGAAATACCATTTAATAGACACTTTTATGAGTATGTACCACCAAGAGAACTAGCTGTAATAGATGAAGAGTTAGAAACACTTACAAAAGAGATTTTGGAGATACTTCATGAAGTATAAGAAGTATCCTAGCTACAAAGATAGTGGGGTTGAATGGTTGGGCGAGATTCCAAGTGACTGGAATGAAAGTAGATTGAAATTTATAGGTTATACCTATGGTGGCTTATCAGGAAAAGCAGGAAAAGACTTTGGAGATGAAGAAAATTTAAAAAGTAAAAGATTCATACCATTTACAAATATAGCTAATAATACTTTTATAAAATCTGATAATTTAGGTTATGTAATTGTTGATGAAAAAGAAGAGCAAAATAGAGTAAAAGCTAATGATTTATTTTTTTTAATGAGTTCTGAAAATTATGATGATTTAGGTAAAGCTTCATTATTAGAAGAAGATTTAAAAGATACATATTTAAATAGTTTTTGTAAAGGTTTTAGGCTAACTAATAAATTAATTAATCCAAAATTCTTAAATTATTTACTTTCTGGAAATATTTATAGAAAATTACTAAGTATTCAAGGAAATGGATTTACTAGAATTAATCTTAGACTTGAAAAATTAAATGAATTAAAATTACTGCTACCAAATTTACGAGAACAACAACAAATAGCAAATTTTTTAGATAAAGCAACAGCTAAAATTGATACTTTGATAGAAAAACAAACAAAACAAATAGAACTACTAAAAGAGAAACGACAAGCAGTTATATCTCATGCAGTTACAAAAGGTATAAATCCAAATGTACCTATGAAAGATAGTGGAGTTGAGTGGTTGGGCGAGATTCCTGAGCATTGGGAAGTTAGTAAGTTAAGATTTCTATTTTCTTTTTCTACTGGGTTAAATATTACAAAAGCAAATTTGATTGATGAAGATGGAATCCCTTGTGTTAATTATGGTGAAATTCATTCTAAATATGGATTTCAAGTTAATGCAAATAAAGATAGTTTAAAATATGTAGATAAAGAATATTTAATAACTTCTAAAAGATCACTTTTAAGTGAAGGTGATTTTGTTTTTGCTGATACATCAGAAGATGTTAAAGGTTCTGGTAATTTTACGCATGTTGTTGGAGATAGTAAAATTTTTGCAGGATATCATACCGTAATAGCAAGATTAATCAACAATTATAATTCAAGATTTTTTGCTTATATATTTGATTCAAATATTTTTAGAACTCAGATTCAATTATCTATAAAAGGTGTTAAAGTATTTAGTATTACCCAAGCAATTTTGAAAAATTGTTTGATTTGGTTTCCAGTAATTGAAGAACAACAACAAATTGCAAATTATCTTGATGAAAAAACCTCAAAAATAGATGCTTTAATAGAAAAATCAAATAAATCAATAGAACTATTAAAAGAAAAAAGAACAGCTCTTATAAGTGCGGCTGTTACAGGTAAAATTGATGTTAGGGAATTTGAATGAGTAAATATACTCATAAAATTGGAAGTATAAAAAATTATATTCAACAAATTTATGTTGATGGATTAAAAAAAAGCAATTATTTTAGTAATATTGAAATAGAAGAGTTAGTTTCAAATATTGGACTTTTTAAATTTAAAGGGTATGTTAGAGCATTTAAAAACAATATGAATGATTACTATATTGATGATGTTTTGATAGTCTATTTTTTTGATAAATATTTAATACGAGTTGTTATGGATTTAACTTTGAGTATTGAAACAAAACTAAAAACTATATTAGTTGAACTTTGTTACAAGCAAATAAAAACATTACCAGCAAACCATCCACAAAAAAACAATCCATTTTTTTATTTAATCCAAGATAATTATAAACCTATAAAAATATTACAAAATAACGAAATTGAAAAATTCTCATTAAATAAAGGTGCTGTTAATAACTGGAAAAATATTGAATTTAATTCAAATTTATCTGAAACGTATCTTCATTATGGGCTTTACTATAAAAATAAATATGATTATACAGTCAATTATCAATCTTTTTTAAATAATCAAACCTTGATGAAAACCCATAGTGATATAAATTATCCACCTTTTCATTATCTAGTTGAAAGTTCAACTTTAGGAACAATAAATAAAATAATCAAGCATTTAAAAATAGAAAATTTTGATATTTTGCAAAAAGTTGCAGCTAAATTTAGAGTAACAAATACAAATATAGATTTTGAACCATATTTAGATCGTTTAGCTGAAATAAGAAATAGAGCAGCACATGGGGAAAGAGTTTTTAATAGAAGTTATAGAAGTATAAATAGAACTAGTCATTTCAATAAGATTAGTAAAGAAATCAATAATCATAAATTTATAGATGTATATTTATTTTTATATTTTATGTTAGATAGAATAGATAACTTTACTAGTATTGAAATGTTTAAAGAAAAAGAAATAAATAGATTGTTTGATAATTTTAAAGAAGATTATTTTGTTGCAAATGATTCTAAAATGTTAAATATAAAGATGGAAAATAGTGAATATGAAAATATAAAGAGATTTATTTTAAAAGGAATGTTATAAAAAAACCAAACGTAAAACGGCAGTGCAATACTTCCGAACAGAGGTTTGGCGTTTGTTAGGTTGTTATTATATCGATATAATTTGTAAATGCAACTTAAAGCTGTTTTTGATATAAACAAAAATAGTTTATAAAGCTAGGGGGATTACAAGCTCGAGCTAGGGGTATTAATTAAGTAAGCTAGGGGGATTAAATGATTAAAATACTATATTTAGAAGGGGAAATAAAATGAGCATACATGATAAACACAAAGAATCAAAGTTTGAAACTGAAATAGTAGAATATCTAACTTCTAAAGATTGGATAGAAGGTACGAGTAGTGGATATGATAAGAAATTAGCTTTATATACAGAAGATTTAATATCATATATAAAAAATACTCAAAGTGATGCTTATGAAAAGATGGCTAAAAGAGAAGGTGTAAAAACTGATGAAGTTTTAGCTAATTATGTAGCAAAAGAACTTGATAAAGAAGGAAGTTTATATTTTTTAAGAAGAGAGATAAAATATATAGGCTCAAAATTTAAACTTTGTCAGTTTAAACCTGAACTTGATAATCCTGATTTACAAAAAAGATATGATGCAAATATACTTAGAGTTGTAAGACAAGTCTATTACTCAAAAGAAGATAAAAGCTCTATAGATTTAGTTCTATTTTTAAATGGTATTCCACTTGCTACACTTGAACTTAAAACAGATTTCACTCAAAATGTTCATGATGCAATTAAGCAATATAAAACAGATAGACTCCCAAAAGGTGAACCCCTTTTAGAGTTTAAAAAAAGATGTTTAGTTCATTTTGCTGTTAGTTGTGATGAAGTTTATATGACTACAAAACTTGATGGAGTAAAAACTTTCTTTTTACCTTTTAATAAAGGAAAAGCCGATGGAAGTGCTGGAAATGAACATAATCCAAATGGATTTGCTACTTCATACCTTTGGGAAGAGATATTACAAAAAGAGACTTTATTAAATATTATTGCTAGATATATTCATCTTGAAGTAAAAGATAAAGAGGATTTTAAAGGTAGAATTTATAAAAGTGAAACTATGATTTTTCCAAGATATCATCAGTTAAATGTTGTTAGTAAACTTCTATATGATTGTAAAATAAATGGAGCTGGTAAAAATTATCTAATTCAACATAGTGCAGGAAGTGGAAAATCAAACTCAATTGCTTGGCTTTCTCATCAGCTATCATCTTTACATAATAGTATTGGTGAACCTGTTTTTAACTCTGTTATAGTAATTACTGATAGAACAGTTTTAGATAATCAATTACAAGAGACAATTTCAAGCTTTGAGCATAAAGATGGAGTAGTTGTAGGAATTAGTAGGGAAGGTTCAAATGAATCAAAATCTATTCAACTAACAAATGCCCTTGAAAGAGGTGCAAAAATAATTATTACAACTATACAAACTTTTCCATTTGTATTAGACGCAATTCAACAAACAACAACTTTAAAAGATAATAAATATGCAATTATCGCAGATGAAGCACATTCAAGTCAAAGTGGAAGCACAGCTAAAAAATTAAAAGAGGTTTTAAACTCTGAACAAATAGAGGAGGGTGTTGAGCTTAGTGCAGAAGATGTAATAACAGCATCTCTAGAGGCAAAAGGAAATAATAAAAACCTTAGTTTCTTTGCATTTACAGCCACTCCAAAACCAAAAACTCTTGAAATGTTTGGAGTATTACCAGATTGTACAAAAGCACCTTCAACAGATAATAAACCAAAAGCATTTCATTTATATACAATGAGACAAGCTATTGAAGAAGGGTTTATTTTAGATGTACTTAAAGGTTATACAACTTATAAAATGTACTATAAACTAGAACATGCAAATAAAAACAAAGATGAAGAAGTAGAGAGTAAAAAAGCTAAAATAAAAATATCTAAATGGATGAATATTCATCCTCATAATATTGCTCAAAAAACAGAGATTATAATAGAACATTTTAGACACAAAGTTGCTCATTTGCTAGATAATCAAGCAAAAGCTATGGTTGTAACTTCAAGTAGACAAAGTGCAATTAGATATAAAGATGCTTTTGATAAATATATAAAACAAAATAATTTAGAAAATATACAAGCTATGGTTGCTTTTTCAGGAACTGTAAAAGATGATTTTGAAGGTATTGAAAAAGAGTACACAGAATCTAATACAAATCCTAATTTAAAAGGTAGAGATATGCGAAAAGCATTTGATACAAATGAGTATCAAGTGATGATTGTAGCAAATAAATTTCAAACAGGGTTTGATCAACCAAAACTTTGTGCTATGTATGTAGATAAAAAACTAGGTGGTGTTGATTGCGTTCAAACACTATCAAGACTAAATAGAACTTATGCAGGAAAAGATCAAACATTTGTAATTGATTTTGTAAATGAAATTGAAGATATAAAAGCTGCATTTGAACCATATTATAAATCAACAAGTATTGATGATGTAACAGATCCAAATCATATATATACTTTGCAAGCTAAAATTGAATCAAATACTATTTTTACAAATAGTAATGTAGAAAACTATGCTCAAGCATTTTTTAACCCAAAAGGTACACAAGCTGCGATGAGTAGTGCTTTAAAACCTGCTGTTGATAAATTTAAAACAAAATACCTTGAAAGTGTAAAACAAATAGCTTATTTGCAAGAAGCACTGCAAATAGCTAAAGATAACAAAGATGAAAGAGGTATTCATAATTTAGAATTAGAGTTAAAAGATGAAAATGAGACAAAAGCAACTTTAGATTTATTTAAAAAAGATTTAGTGACTTTTACAAGATTATATGAGTTCTTATCTCAAATTGTTGATTATGATGATGTTGAATTAGAAAAATTATGGGCATTTGTAAAAGGGTTAATTCCAAATCTAAAAACACTTGAAATTAGTAAAAATGATATTGATATTTCACAAATAGAACTAACACACTATAAGCTACATAAACAAAAAGAAGTATCTATAAAGCTTGAAGGTGAAGAAGAACTAAAAAATGGTGGAGAGCAGGGAACAGCCGTTGCAAGAGATCCAGAAAAAGAGTTTTTATCAAAAGTTGTAGAGAAAATGAACTCATTATTTGAGGGTGATTTTACACAAGATGATGTTTTAGGTTATGCCAGAACAATATCAAATAAGATGAAAGAAAATGACAAGGTAGTTCAACAAGTTATTAATAACACAAAAGAACAAGCAATGCTTGGTGGTTTTGAAATAGCTTTAAATGATGCAGTTATTGAGAGTTTAGATGTTCATCAAAATATGGCAACTCAAGTTCTAAGTAAAGACAAAGTTAGAGAAGGATTAGCTGATATTGTTTATGGATTATTGATGAAAGGCTTAAGTACTAGTAGCGTAAGTAGATAACATATGTACGATTATTATAGTATAAATCTACTAATAAATAACTATTAATCTAATAGTAAATTAATATCATTTTATATATAATTTAATATTAAAATATTAAGGAATTAAAATGATAATTTCAGTTTGTAATGAAAAAGGTGGTAGTGGAAAAACTACAATTGCTTTAAACATTGCAGTAAAACTTGGACTCTTAAAAGAAGATACTTTACTGATTGATGCAGATCCTCAAAGAAGTATTGAAGTATTTACAAACATTAGAGCTAATGAAAATATTGATCTTATTTTTAATACTGTTTCTAAATTTGGAAGTAGTTTAGGTAAAGAAGTAAAAAGTTTACAAAATAAATACTCTTCTATTGTGATTGATACAGGAGGAAGAGATAGTGAAGAGATGAGACAAGCTTTAGCAATTAGTGATTTAGTAATTATTCCAACACTTCCAAGTGATTTAGATATTGCTGTTTTAAATAAAATGATAAATCTATTTAATCAAGCTAAAGCTTTTAATCCAAATGCTAAAGCACTTATTACTATTTCAAAAGCTAGTCCAAATCCATTTTTAAATAAAAAGATAGAAGATTTAAAACAATATATAAAAGATAAAAATCTTGAAGATATAAAACTTTGTGAAAGTGTAATTTATGAAAGAGAAGCATATAAAAACTCTTTTTCTAATGGTTTAGGTATTTTAGAATTCCTTGATGAAAAATCAAAAGCTTATCAAGATTTTAATAGTTTCTTTGATGAATTAGTTGAATATGTAAATAGTTAATTAGTATTTATTTACTAATAAATTAATATTAATATAATTGTATATTACAAATAGAATAAAGGTTGTAAAATGAAAGAATCAATATTTAAGAAAAATGAAAAAAAGTCTTTCGCTTTTGTAGAAGATAAAAATACTCAAAATAGTGTAAATGAGTTAGATGAATTTGTAAACTCTGGTAGAGGTCAAACTAAAAAAGTTTTAAACCCAAAAGGTAGACCAAAACTACAGAAAGATGAACTAAAACAAGAACAAATTGTAATATATCTTACAAAAGAGCAAAAAGATGAAATTACAAAAAAAGCAAAACTCTCATCTCTTAGTGTTTCAAAGTATGTAATGCTTAAAGTGTTTGGAATAAATTAAATGAAATTATAAACTCATAAAAATTAATAGTTGAGTGGTATTTTAATTATTTCAAGCATAAAAAATTAGACCGTTCAAAATTTTATATTTGTACTTTTTTGAGGTGTAGTTTTCTACATTTAAAGTTAAAACAATTAAAAAATGATTTAGCAAATAGAACTATTGATAAATTCAATGAACTCAAAAATGACCTAAATGTCTTTGATAATAATGATTTATTAAAATTGTGTGATGAAAATACAAAACTTACAGAAGCTTTTTTATTTATATTTTACATTAAAATTATAAAATTTAAACGTTATTTTTTGAGTCTTTGAAGTCTTTTACAACATACAAAATATAAATAACAGCAACAAACTCTAGAATGTTATTTTTTAATAAAGTATCTATATAATTAGGAATTTGAAAATCTCTTATACCATTCATAGTAGACTCATCTATTGATATTATAAATATACCAAATAAGCCAAACCAAAATATAACTGGTAAAAATGACTCAGTTAAAATATATACTACTTTTTGTGTAAATTCTTTTTTCATATGATGCATTTCCCTTATATAGTACCTAAAATGATATCTAAATTAAAATTTAAATACTCTTATTTATAGTTTGAATAGAGAAAATATTTAAGTTTTTATTATTTTTCAATACTTTCCATAATTTTATACTTTAATAATTCTTCTATCGCTAAAGCAGTATGAATATCAGTAG
This sequence comes from Aliarcobacter thereius LMG 24486, assembly GCF_004214815.1. Lineage (NCBI taxonomy): Bacteria > Pseudomonadati > Campylobacterota > Epsilonproteobacteria > Campylobacterales > Arcobacteraceae > Aliarcobacter > Aliarcobacter thereius. Next base: position 1,159,208 of record NZ_CP035926.1, on the reverse strand, counting down.
TTTTAAATTGAGTTTTAGGTTTTATAGCATCTTCTAAATATATGAAAAATTGATAACCATACATAGTTTTTTCTAGTAAAAAAGATCTAATTTCTGTAAATTTTAGTTCAATATTTTCACATTTTTTATCAAAATTAACTATTATTGATTTATCTTTGATTTCTAAATATCCTGAATTATTATTTTTTGCTTTTTTATATAAAAGATAATATATAAAAGATGAAATAATTGTAATAAAAATAGTTAGTATAGATCCTAAAAAAGTATAAAAATAAGCTATTAATAATAAAAATGAAATCAATAAGGCAGTATGATTTATTAAATTTTCTTTATTTATAAAATATATTTTTATTACAGGTATTTGTTCTTTAAAGTTTTTTAAAGGCTTATTAAAAGTATTATAGCTGTAATAATTATTGTTTTGAGTTCTAATCTGAGTTGAATTGGGTCCATTTTGAGTATATTTTTCTTTACTCATAAAATAGGTAACTTTGATATTAAATCTTTAAGTTTTTCTTTTAGCTGCTCTTTTTTATTTAATGCAATTGCTACACTTGATAAAGCTTGAAATAAAGGTAAGAACTCATCATCAATATTTATATTTATATTTTTATTTATAGAACTGCTATTAAATACATCTTTTTGATTATTTTGAGTTTTAATTTGAGTTGAATTTGCTCCATTTTGAGAAAAAGAAATATAACTATCTCCAAATATTTGATTATAAATACCAAGTTCACGGCATTTCTTTTTTATTGCATTTATTGAATTTCTTTGTTTCCATTTTGAAATTGTTGATTCACTTATATTTATTTTTTCGCTTAATTCTCTTATGGTTGAGACATTAAAATAGTTAAATAATTTTTCAAAAATATAATTAATTTCCATTAAAAACCTTTATCGATATTTAATAAGACATTTTAAGCATAGAATAAGATATAATAGCCTATTATTTTATCAATAGGACATTTTAGCCTAAGTTATGTACCTATTTGTTCTTTTAAATCACATTGTTAAAACAAAATAATCAATGATTAGTATATCAAATGTTACATAAACTTACATTTACTTGCATAAATTAATAAAAAAGGAGAAATAAAAATGAATATTGAAGAGATAAAACAACAAATTTTAAAAGAGCTTGACGAGCTTGAAACAAAAAATAAAACTTGGTTAAATACAAGAGAGTTAGAAAAATATTTAAATATTACAAAAGCTCAGTTAGAAGCGTGGAGAAGGGAGGGCTTTGGACCCTCTTATTTAATACTAGGTAAAAGAAGGATTTTGTATCCAAAATCTTCTATTGCTGATTTTATAGTTTCAAATGAAGTAAAAACTATGTAGAGATATAAGATTTTAAAATGGAAATAGTGTATATAAGCGAAAAAGAGAGTAAAGATTTGATATACAAATCAAACAATCTAATAAATAGTAAATATAATATTACTTTAATTCAATCTAGATTTTTAGCATTTTTAAGTAGTCTTATAAATGTTTATGATGATGACTTTTTTACTTATAGTATAAGAGTTCCAACTCTTCTAAACTTTTTAGAAATTGAGAGAACTAATTTAAAATGGTTAAGTGAGAGTTTAAAACAACTTCTTACAACAATAATTTGCTTAGAAAATAGTGAAAAAGTAGAAGAGTACACCACTTTTTTAAGTCATTTTAGACTTGATAAAGCAAATGATATTTTAGAGTTTAGTTTTCATAGCTCTTTAAAGCCACACTATTTACAACTTAAAAACAATTTTACAAAGCTCAAGCTAGAGCAATATAACAAATTTGAGAGTGTTTATACGCTTAAATTTTATGAGTGGATAGAGTACAATATTAGTCTTTACGATACTTATAAAAACTCAAAATTTAGGATTATTGAAATAAATTTAGATGAGTTATTAGAAAAGTTTACAAGTGTTTATAACTACAAGAAGAAAAAATTTGAGATACAAAAAAGTTATAAAATTTATAATCGTTTTAAAGAGAAAGTTTTAGAAGTGGCTAAAAACGAATTAAAAGAAAAATCTGATATCTACTTTGAATATGAAGAGATTAAAGTAAATAGAGCTGTTAAAAGCTTAGTAATCACTATAACTAAAAATAGCGAGAGAATAAAAAAAGATTTTACAGATTTAAAGAAAAAAAATCTTCAAAGTTCTACTAAGCATAGACAAATAGCTCAAGTGCAAATAAAAAGAATCCTTACTAGAACTAAAAATATAAAAGATCGTTTGAAATATGAACAAAAGCTTTATCAAAAATATCTACAAGGCACTTTAAATTTTGATAGTGATCTACAAGAGATAAACAAAGAGCTAGATAAGAAAATATTTGACTCAATTTAGCTTATAAAAAAGTTGCATTATCTTATAAAAAAGTTGCATTTGGAGTAAAAAAGCTTATAAAAAAGTTGCATTATCTTATAAAAAAGTTGCAGATAGAACTCTGTAGCCACCATAAAATGGCACTTTTTACCCTGCTAAATAAGTAAATACTATTATGTAAAATAAAGAAATACAGAAGAGCTAATAAATATATTGTAAACATAAAATATTATATGGGTAGAAATGGGGTATAAAGATATAAAAAAATGAAAGCTTAAATCAAGCAAGAAGCTCGATAAAATCGTGGTGGGTCGTGAAGGACTCGAACCTTCGACCACTCGGTTATGAGCCGAGTGCTCTAACCAGCTGAGCTAACGACCCACAAGTGGCGGACAGTGAGGGATTTGAACCCTCGGTACCGTTGCCAGTACGTCTCCTTAGCAGGGAGGTGGTTTCAGCCACTCACCCAACTGTCCGTTTACAATTAGTTAGTTACCAGTTAAATTGGACGGAAATTATAGTTTCTTAAGCCTTAAATAAGGCTTAAGAAAGCCTTGAGTTAAGCATTTATATTTAAAATTCTATAAATTATCTATAATTTTCTTAACAATATTTTGAGGAAAATCATTTTTATAAATAGGTCTTCCTACAACAATAAAATCAACCAAGTTTTCTTTTGAAAAATTTATATCAGCAACTCTTTTTTGATCGCCACTATCTTCTCCAAAAGGACGAATACCTGGACAAAGAGTTATAAACTCTTTTGAAGTATTGTTTTTAATGTCTAAACTTTCAAAAGCAGAGCAAACAACACCATCAAGACCAGCCTCAAAAGTTGTTTTAGCAAACTCTCTTGCTTTTAAATCAATATTTTCTCCATAGATTTTTTTAAAACTTTCATTATCGAATGAAGTAAGAGCAGTAACTGCTAAAACTAAAGGTCTATTTGGGATATCTTTGATTCTATTCATAACTGTTTGCATAGCTTCAAAACCAGCACTTGCATGAACATTAAACATATCAACTAAACCAAATTTAGAAATGTCTTCTGCAGCATCTGCCATTGTATTTGGAATATCATATAATTTTAAATCAAGAAAAATTTTAAAGTTTGGATTTATTGCTTTTATATCTTCTAAAAACTTTTTACCATCTCTTAAATAAGTTCTAAAACCAACTTTAATCCATACATCAAAATCTTTTATTTTTTCAACTAAAGCTAGATTTTCACTAGAACTTTCTAAATCCAAAGATACACAAAGTTTCATATTATTACTCATCTTAACTCTTTTTTATTTGGTCTAAAATCGCATTTATAAACTTTGGTGCACCATCACTTGCAAGTTTCTTTGCAAGTTCTATTGCTTCATTTATAACAATTGCTTTTGATAGATTCTCAAATAAAATTTCATTAATAGCAAGTCTTAAAATAGATTTTTCAACACTTCCTACATCTTCCAAAGTACCTTGAGTAAGATATTTTATAATCTCTTCATCAATTGTAGCTATATTTCTTATAGTTCCATTAAAAAGGTTTAATGCAAACTCTTTTTGTTTATTTCTAATCTTTTTTTCTTCTAAAATATCATCAACAAATTTTACAATCTCTTCATTACCTAAATCATATGCATATAGAAGACCAATTACTGACTCTCTTGCTTGTGTTCTTGTTGCCAAATTATTTTTCCATTTCGCTATATAAATCTAGCATTTCAATGATTGTAACCATTGCTTCAGCACCTTTGTTTCCAACTTTTGAACCAGCTCTTTCTATTGCTTGTTCTATTGTATCTGTTGTTAAAACACCATTTGAAACAGGTTTTCCATATTTTAAAGCAACTGTTGCAATACCTTTTGTAGCTTCTGCACTAATATAATCAAAATGAGGTGTCGCACCTCTTATAACTGCACCAACACAACAAATAGCATCGTATTTTCCACTTGCAAGTGCTTTTTCAAGAGCAAAAGGAATCTCAAATGCTCCTGGAACTAAGATTAAATCTAAATTTGAAGCAATACCACCGTGTCTTACAAAGGCATCTTTTGCACCTTCTACTAATCTATCAGTTATTATATGGTTAAATCTTCCATTTATTATTGCTACTTTTTCGTTTCCTCTTAGCCTTAAAGCTCCCTCTATTATTCTCATATTGTTCTCCAAATCTTATTTAAAATAAGGGTTATTATACAAAAAAAGGGCTTAATAGTTAGTTTGAGATTTATTTAGGATTAAAATTACAAATAAGTTTTAATATTGTAAACTTAAAGATATTTAAAATTTTACAAAGGCAAGGAACATGGAAAAAGTTTTAGGTTTGGATTTAGGAACAAATAGCATAGGTTTTGCATTAAACGAAATAGAAGAAAAGGATGGAATTGTAATTTTTAATGAACTATCTTCAAATAGTATAATTTTTAGTGAGTATATGAATGCTGAAGATAGAAGAAATTTTAGAAGTGGTAGAAGAAGAAACGAAAGAACGAGTAGAAGAAAAGAGAACACTAGAAAGCTGTTAGTAAGTTTTAATTTAGCTACAAAAGAAATAATAAAGAATCCTATAGAGTATTTTAATAATCTTACTAAACTTTGTAAAGAACCATATACTATAAGAGAAGAAGCCGTAAAAGGTAAAAAATTAACAAAAGAAGAATTTACTTTTTCTCTTTATACAATAGTTTCAAGAAGAGGATACACAAATCTTTTTGCTACACAAGATGATGATAAAGAAGCAAAAGAGAGCGAAAAGATAAATAGTGCAATACAAAACAATAAAAATATTTATAAAAATAGTAACTTTGTTTTACCATCAAAAGTTTTAACAGCAAAAAAAGAGAATTTAGAAAAAGATGGTTTTATAAATGTTGCTATAAGAAATAAAAAAGACAATTACAATAACTCATTAGATAGAAAACTTTGGCAAGAAGAGTTAGAAAAACTTTGTGATAGTCAAAAAAACAACAAAGAGTTATTTAAAGATTTAGAAACTTTTGAAAAGTTTAAAGATAAGCTTCTAAATGGTGTAAATGAAAATTCTTTAGGAGTATTTGAGCAAAGAGATTTAAAAAGTGTTGAGGATATGGTTGGTTATTGTAGTTTTTATAATTTATATCACGAGAATAAACAAAAAAGAGTTGTAAATGCACATATAAAAGCTATTGAATTTATTTTAAGACAAAGAATCGAAAACTCTATTTTAGGAAATTTGATAATAAATAAAGAAACAGGTGAATTTGTTTCTCTTTTAAAAGAAGATATTGAAACTACTATAAAATTTTGGCTAGAAACTCCAAATGTTCAAAAAATTACTACAAAAAATATATTTAAAAATGCAGGACTTAAAGATTTAGAGATAAAAACTTCAGATAAACAAGATGATACAGTTCAGGATATAACAACATATAAAGCTATTTTAGAAATAATTAGCTATGAAATGATTGTAAAAAATGAAGATTTTTATTCAAAATTACTTGAAGTTTTACACTACTATGTAAGTAAAGAACAAATTATAACAGAGATTATAAAAATAGATAAAGAAAAAATATTAACAAATGAACAAATAGAAAAAATTGCAAACATAAACAAGAATTCTAGTTCTTATATCTCTTTTTCATTAAAGTTTATAAATGAAATTTTAGAAAAGATGATAAAAGGTATTAGCTATCAAGATAGTCTCACAGAACTTGGATATTTTAAAAAATATACAAATATTAAAGCTTATGATTATCTTCCACCATTAAATCCAAATAATGAAGATATTAAATTTCTCAAAAATAAAATTCCAAATTTTAATCCTCAAGAGCTATTTTATCAACCACTTGTTAGTCCTAATGTAAAAAGAGTAATATCTATTTTAAGAAGATTAATAAATGAATTAATAAAAAGATATGGAAAAATAGATAAGATTGTTATTGAAACAGCAAGAGAGTTAAACTCAAAAAAAGATGAAGAAAAAATTAAAAAATCACAAGAACAGAGCAATAAAGATAAAAAAGAAGCAGAAAAATTACTTGAAAGTATGAATAAAGAGATTAGTTCAAAAAATATTTTAAGAGCAAGACTTTTAAAAGAACAAAAATCAAGATGTCTTTATAGTGGAGAAAATTTAACTTTAGAAGATGCCTTGGATGAAAATATTACAGAAATAGAGCATTTTATTCCAAGAAGTAAAATTTGGATAGATAGCTATAAAAATAAGATTTTAGTTCTAAAAAAATTTAATCAAAACAAATCAAATCAAAATCCAGTTTTATTCTTAAAATCTATTGGAGAGTGGGAAAATTTTCAAGGTCGTGTAAATGAATACATAATAAGCAAAGACAAAAAAAATTGGTTGATTGATGAATCGAATATTGAAAAAATTTATAATGATGAAAAATTAGAAGATAGATTTTTAAATGATACTAGAAGTGCTACTAAAATTGTTGCAAATTATCTTGAACACTATTTATTTCCAAAACAAAATGAACATGGAAAGGGTGAATCAAATGATAAAGTAATAAGAGTTACAGGAAAAGCAATAAGTGAACTAAAAAAACTTTGGGGAATACACGAAGCACAGCCTACAAATGAAGATGGTAAAAAAGATAGACAAACAAACTATCATCATACAATAGATGCTATTGTAATATCACTTTTAAACAACTCTTCAAAAAAAGCTTTAAATGATTTTTTCAAACAAAAAGAGAATCATTTTAAAACAAAAGCTATTTTAGAAAAATTAAAAACAAGATTCCCTATTTCAAAAGATGGTAAATCTTTATTTGAATTTGTAAAAGATAAAGTTGAAAAATATGAAAAAAATGAATTATATATTTGTCCTTTTATGAAAAAAAGAGAAAATATAAGAGGGTTCAAAGATGGAAATATTAAACTTATTTGGGATGAAGAATTAAATAACTTTGCTCAAATAGATAAAATAGATATAAATAAAAATTTATTACTAAATAATTTTGGAAAAGATTTAAAAGATGATGAAGTAAAAAAAATATTTGAAACTATAAAAAATAGACTAGAATTTCCAAAACAAAATAATATAAAAAAAGCTTTAGAAGATTATGAAAAAAGATTATTGGAAACAAGAGCTAGAATAAATGTAATAAAAGATGAGATAAAACAAGAGGAAAATAAGCTTCCGAGAGATAAAAAAGCTATTGATATGCAAGAGAGTTTAGCAATAAAAGAAAAAATAGAAACTCTTAAAATAAATCAAAAAGAACTTTTAAAAGAGATGGAAACGCCTTGTTATTTTTTAACAAAAGATGCCAAAAAACAAATAGTAAGAAGTCTAAAATTAAAAACAAACTCTGTAACAAAAGCTGATAGTATAATAATAACAGATAAAAAACAAAATAATAGAGTACAAAGGCTTGATAAAGAAGTTTATGAAAGTTTAAAAGAGAGTAAAACTCCATTTGTAGCAAAACTAAATGACAATACTCTAAGTGTAGATTTATACAACACAGAAAAAGGGCAAGTAATTGGACTAAACTATTTTTCATCTATTAAAAGCAATATATTGCCAAAAATAAATGAAAAAAAAGTATCACTTATAAAAAACTTTGAAGATAAAATTACTATTTCAAAAAATGATATTTTAGAGGTAAGTGATTTAAAAAATCGTACAAAAGAGTATTTTGTTTTTAATGGTGGTGGAGATGTTACTGCAACAAATCATACAGTAGTTTTAGAATTTATAAATTTAAAGTCTGTAACAAAAGTTAATAAAAAAGGAAAAGAAGAAAAAATTTCTACAAAAAAGGTTACAATAAATGAAACTACTATTGTAAAACTAGTAAAAATAAATTTCTTTGGGGAGATTTCTTATGAAGAGTTTAAGAAAAACTAAGCTAAAATTTCTCCATATCAAATGGGGATTTGATAGTCTGATTAAAACAAGGGACGATTTAGTCCCGCAAAAATTTTATAAACTCTTTTTTAGGAGTTTATAAAATGTCTTTTCAAAAACTCTATATAAAAAATAAAGCCTACTTAAGCTACACAAACAATTTAATCAAAATAAAAACAGAAGATAGTGAAAATACAGCTTGTCTAGATGATATAGATACCATTTTAGTAGAAAATTATCATACAACTATTACAACAGCCCTTTTAGCTCAGCTTTCAAAATCAGATATTAGTGTGATATTTTGTGATGAAAAATTTATGCCTAGTTCAATTTTATTAGGAATAAATAAAAATAGCCGAACAACAAAAATACAAAAAGCACAAGTTCTTTTAAGTAAACCAAAACTAAATCAAATTTGGCAAAAGATAGTTTACTCAAAAGTAGAAAACCAATCAAAAGTTTTAAAAATATTTAGTATAAAAGAGAATTATCTTGATAGTTTACTTCCAAGAGTAAAATCAAATGATAAAGAGCATATAGAAGCAGTAGCAGCTGCATACTATTTTAAAGAACTTTTTGATAGTGATTTTTCAAGAAATAGTTTATTAGATGGAAGAAATTCAGCTTTAAATTTTGGATATACAGTTTTTAGAAGTTCTATTTGCAGGTATTTAATAGCCTATGGATTAAATCCAGCTTTTGGAATACATCATAGTAGTGAACTAAATGCTTTTAATCTTGCAGATGATTTAATAGAACCATTTAGACCAATAATAGACCTTTTTGTAAAAAGAAAGATAAACAAAGATACAGAACTAACAAGTGCTATAAAAGTTGAACTTTTAAAACTTTTAGATGAGATAGTAATATATGATAATCAACGAGTTCAAATATCATATTGCATGAAACAAATAGTTGCAAACTATCAAAGTATATGTTTGGGTAAAGTTGAAGATTTAAAGCTTTTTAGATTATGAAAAAGCAAAAAAAAGAAGAGATAAGTAGGTATAGAAAAATGGTACTCTTTGCAATGTTTGATATGCCAACAGATACAAAAGGTGATATTAAAAAATATACAAAATTTAGAAAAAAACTTCTAGAGATGGGGTTTATAATGTTTCAATTCTCTATTTATGTGAGATTTTGTAACAGTTTAGAAACAGCACAAAAATATGAGAGAAAAATCAAAGAAATTGCACCAACAAAAGGTTCAATAAGAGTATTAAAAGTAACAGAAGCACAATATAAAAATATGATTATTATAGAAAATTATCGCAAAAAACCTGAAAAAAAAGTAGAAAAACAGACTCAAACAGTGCTTATTTTTTAGTGTAAAAACTTTATAAAACCCTGTATTACAGGGTTTTTGCCTACTCTATTATATCAAATGGGGATTTGAGAGTAGATTAAAACTCTGTTCAAGATGCACTAAGATTAAAGAGTATTATATCAAATGGGGATTTGAGAGTAGATTAAAACACTTTTGGTTTTATAATGCTTTTCACCTTTATTATATCAAATGGGGATTTGAGAGTAGATTAAAACTAGATGATGTGCGACAAGGTCAAGAGCTTAATTATATCAAATGGGGATTTGAGAGTAGATTAAAACATGAAGATGATGGAACAGAAAAAGAATACGATTATATCAAATGGGGATTTGAGAGTAGATTAAAACATACCTAGTTTATAACCCACCTAGAGACCAATTATATCAAATGGGGATTTGAGAGTAGATTAAAACATTATATAATTCAACTCCAATTCCCCATCTATTATATCAAATGGGGATTTGAGAGTAGATTAAAACAGAGTTTTTAGAATTAGTTAGTACAGAAGAATTATATCAAATGGGGATTTGAGAGTAGATTAAAACATGACTCATATATCCATTTTTTACAAAACTATTATATCAAATGGGGATTTGAGAGTAGATTAAAACAGAGCCTGTTCATAGTGGAGCAGATATTAAATTATATCAAATGGGGATTTGAGAGTAGATTAAAACCATTGTCGAGAGGGGAACAACCCAGACTAAATTATATCAAATGGGGATTTGAGAGTAGATTAAAACTTGGTTAAAAAAGGAATATTAGTAACTGTATTATATCAAATGGGGATTTGAGAGTAGATTAAAACCAGGAGCAGTTGAAATAATTACTTCAAGAAATTATATCAAATGGGGATTTGAGAGTAGATTAAAACTTGTTTATTTGTGAATTTCACGGCTAATTATTATATCAAATGGGGATTTGAGAGTAGATTAAAACTTACTATATAGGCGAACCAATAAGACCGAATTATATCAAATGGGGATTTGAGAGTAGATTAAAACTAGATGGAGAAATTATAAATCTTGAAAAATATTATATCAAATGGGGATTTGAGAGTAGATTAAAACTCATAGTTATATTGGAAACCCGACTCGCTATTATATCAAATGGGGATTTGAGAGTAGATTAAAACATAGACAATATCATCTTCGTACCTTGGATTATTATATCAAATGGGGATTTGAGAGTAGATTAAAACATTATAAAATTGAAGATGTAGAGCAAATAAATTATATCAAATGGGGATTTGAGAGTAGATTAAAACAGAAACTAATCCTGAAAAATCAATCCATTTATTATATCAAATGGGGATTTGAGAGTAGATTAAAACCTGTTTGTAGTTCTATTGTATCATCAATCTATTATATCAAATGGGGATTTGAGAGTAGATTAAAACAGAGTTTTATCTTGATAATTCACTTATAGTATTATATCAAATGGGGATTTGAGAGTAGATTAAAACTGGTTGCCATCTAACTATGGATATGCTGAAATTATATCAAATGGGGATTTGAGAGTAGATTAAAACTTTATTCTTTAGCTCATATATTTCAAGTCAATTATATCAAATGGGGATTTGAGAGTAGATTAAAACGTACGAGTGCAGTTATAACAGCTTATATACATTATATCAAATGGGGATTTGAGAGTAGATTAAAACACTAAATGCAATGTATACAAGTGTAAAAATATTATATCAAATGGGGATTTGAGAGTAGATTAAAACTAGGATATGAGTCAAATACTAGAATTATCAATTATATCAAATGGGGATTTGAGAGTAGATTAAAACGCTTCAATTTATTCAAATATTAAAAATTTATTATATCAAATGGGGATTTGAGAGTAGATTAAAACTAAGATGGATAAATTAACGGCAAAATCAATATTATATCAAATGGGGATTTGAGAGTAGATTGTAAAGAAGCTTTAGTTTCCTAAAGCCTCTTTAATAGCAAAAATTTCATTCATTGTTTTATAAAGTTGATCAATATGAAGCATATTTGGACCATCACTTTTTGCAACTTTTGGGTCAATATGCGTTTCAAAGAAAAATCCATCAACTCCAACACTAGCAGCCGCTCTTGCCATATATGGTACAAAAGAGCTATTTCCCCCAGTTGTTCCACCAGTGCTTGGAATTTGAACACTATGTGTTGCATCAAAAATCACAGGAGCATATTGTTTAAGAAGTAGTAAGTTTCTCATATCTACAACCAAAGCACCATATCCAAAAGTATTTCCTCTTTCACAAAGCCAAACACCAGCTTCTTTACTGCTTTCATAACTTACTTCATTTACTCCTCTTGTGTTTAATACTTTTTCAACAGGATGTTTCATAGCATCAGCTGCTAAAAATTGACCTTTTTTTATATTTATTTTTGCAGGAGTTTTAGCAGCAGCTACAAGTAAATCGGTTTGTCTACATAAAAAAGCAGGAATTTGTAAAATATCCATAATCTCTCCAGCAGGAGCTGCTTGATATGATTCGTGAATATCTGTAACTACTTTGTACCCAAACTCTTTTTTGATTTTTTCAAATATTTTTAAACCTTCATCAAGCCCTGGACCTCGAAATGAGCTTAGGCTTGTTCTATTTGCTTTGTCAAAACTAGCTTTAAAATAAAAATCAACTCTTTTATCTTCACTCAAAGGTCTTAACTTCTCTGCAATCTTTAAAACTGTATCCATATCTTCTAAAACACAAGGTCCTGTCATAACTGTTAGCATAATATATCTTCCTTTTATTTAATTGGTTCCAATTAAATAAAAGGAACCATATTGTGTGAAACTACTTTTTATTGAAATTTATAAAAAATCCTAAAAGTAGCAAAATCTAAATGGCTTTGAGAACAAAGCCTTGAACTAATCTATTTTTTACTTACCATTAATCCACTAAGAATAATCAAGATTATACCAAAAAGTACTATAAAAGATGGAAAAGCATCACCCATTAATAATCCTAAAAAGATTGAAAAGATTATATTACTATATGAAACTGTTCCTACAATTCCAGCTTTTGCACTAGCATATGCTTTTGTCATATAAATTTGTGCATAAGTTGAAAATAGTCCAAGTAAAATTATTATAATCCACTCATCTGGATTTGGCATAATAAATTTTCCTAACATAAAATCTAAATTAGGATTTGAGTAGAACTCACTAATTATCATAAAAATAAGTGGAAATATTGTACCAACTGCCATAAATGATAAAACTATTGCTCTTCCATCATAAAATTTTCTTAGCTCTCTTATTGAAGTATATGCAAGTGCTGCTCCAACTCCTGATAAAATACCTAAATAATCGGTTTTTTTAAGTGTGCTTCCATCAAATTCAGCAATAAACAAAATACCAATAAATCCTATAAATACTCCAATCCAGCCTTTAAATCCTATATGCTCTTTTAAAAAAAAGTAAGCCAATAAAGCAGTGAAAATTGTAGAAGTTTTTGAAAAAGTCATAGCTTCTCCCAAAGGAATATTTGCAATATTATAAAAAAAGAAAAGTAAAGCTGCAAAACCAACAGTTCCTCTAAAAATAAGTAGCCAAAACTTTCCACCAATCTGATTTAAAGGAGATTTGTAAATAGAAAAAAGTATGATAAAAACTCCAAAAACATTCCTAAAAAAAACTATTTCAATTGTGCTTAAATGGTCACTAAGCTCTTTTGCTGCAATTCCCATTAGTGCAAATAAAAAAGATGCAATAAGCATATATTGTACACCTTTTTTTACATTTTCTTCCAAAAATAAAATCCTTATTAATTAATATTTATAATCCAAAAGTATATCAAAATAGTAATTTAAAGTAAGTTTTAGATAAAATAGTTGTTATTTTAGTAAAAGTTAGTTAGGAAATTTATGGATTATTTAAAAATTATTGGAAACAAAGAATTAAGTGGTGAAATATCAATTTCAGGAGCAAAAAATGCAGCATTGCCTTTAATTGCTAGTACAATTTTGGCAAAAAATGAAACTATTATAAATAATCTTCCAAATGTTGCAGATATTAATACTTTTTTGAAACTTATAAAAATGTTAGGTGGAAGTTTTGAAAAAAATAGCTATTGTGTGAAAATAGATACAAGCACTATAAATAATACAAAAGCAACTTATGATATTGTAAAAACTATGAGAGCATCTATTTTAGTTTTAGGACCACTTCTTGCTAGATTTGGTCATTGTGAAGTTTCACTTCCAGGTGGTTGTGCTATTGGGCAAAGACCAGTTGATTTACATTTAAAAGCTATGGAAGCTTTAGGTGCAGAAATAGAAATTTGTCAAGGTTATATAAAAGCAAGTGCACCAAATGGATTAAAAGGTGCAAAAATTGTTTTTGATAAAGTAACTGTTGGTGGTACAGAAAATACAGTTATGGCAGCTGCTTTAGCAAGTGGAATAACTACAATAATAAATGCAGCAAAAGAGCCTGAAATAGTACAACTTTGCGAAGTAATTCAAAGTGCTGGTGTGAAGATTGAAGGAATAGGGAGCTCAAAAATAGTAATAGAGGGAACAGGAGGAAAGCTTTTAGATATAAAGGAGTTTTCTGTAATACCAGATAGAATAGAAGCTGGAACATATATGTGTGCAGCAGCTATTACAAATCAAAAATTGACTATTAAAAATATTATTCCAGCTCATATCGAAGCTGTTATTTCAAAACTTGAAGAGATGAATTTTGAGATTGAGATAAAAGAAGATGAATTAACAATTTTTCCAACATCAAAAATCTTACCAGTGAATATTATTACAACAGAATATCCAGGTTTTCCAACAGATATGCAAGCACAATTTATGGCACTTGCAACTCAAGCAGAAGGAACAAGTACAATTGATGAAAGACTATTTGAAAATAGATTTATGCATGTTAGTGAACTTTTAAGAATGGGAGCTGATATTCAATTAAATGGGAATATTGCTACAATAAATGGTAAAAGTGGAGGATTGAGTGGAACTGATGTTATGGCAACGGATTTAAGAGCATCATCAGCACTTGTATTAGCTGCACTTGTTACAAAAGGGGAAACAAATATACATAGAATTTATCATCTTGATAGAGGATATGAAGATTTAGAAGGAAAATTACAAAAAATAGGTGCTGATATATCTCGACATAAGGAGTAAATATGTTGAATTTTTTTAAAGAACTTTTTAGTAATAAAGATAAATTAGATGAAAAATCTTTAAAAAATTTAGGTGCATTTATTGGTCTTGTTGATGTTCATTTAAAAAGAGAGCATCCTTATATGAAGTTTGATTGTTCAGCATGTAAGGATATTGATAAAACAGAAGATATTAAACTTATGAAATCAATAATAATAGAAGAATCAATAAAGCAGTTTGTAAATTTTGAATATATAAAAACTACTCAAAAAGAGGTAAAAAAAGAGATATTATGGAGTGATTATGCAGTAAACTCTTTACCAAGCCAAAAAAAACCTATTGATTTTTTAAGAAGAAAAGAGATTATATTTCTAAGAGATAAACAGATTTGTAATAGATGTGGAAATAGTATTGAAAAACTAAATCAAGCTTACACAACATTTATAAAAGATATAGAGCTTGGTGGTGGGTATAATGTTGAAAACTTGGCATTACTTTGTGTAAATTGCAATCAAGTTATTTCAAATCAAGATAAGAAGTCATATAAAGATATTTTATTGCCTTTGAGGGATAAACTTTATAATCTTTTAGATTAATAAAAAGTATTTATTCTATGACACATTTTAATTCCATATAAATATATAATCCAAGATATATAAATCCAAAAAAATGTAAAAAGCAAGGTTGCTAAAGAGCCATAGATAGTTGTATAAGTTTTATTATAAATTACATAATATACAAATAGATTTTTCGTTATTGAAAGAGTTGCTAGAGTTATAAAAGATGAAATAGCAGATGCCTTTAAAGATATCTTTTTATTTACACTAAGTTTGAAAAGAGAGAAAAACATAAGCCAAGTAAATAAAAATAGAATAAGTTTTTTAAACTCATTTCCATCATTTAATGATATAAAAATATTAAAAAACATAAAAACAGTTGGAAAAACTATAAAAAAGATTGAGTATATAAAAAATGATTTATAAATAGCTCTTCTTTTTGTTTTATGTATTTTATTTACAATATAGTCATAATCTTTGAAAAACATTATATATACAAAAAGCATATATAAAATCCCAATAGTTCCAAGTTCTCCTGAATTTGAAATATATTTTTTTAGAGTTTCAACAATCTCAGCAGAGTGAGTTGGATTTAAAAAATTTAATAAAAAGTTTGTAAATGTATCAATATATGAGTTGAATTCAGGGATATTTGAAACTATAGCAATAGCAAGAGCAATGATAGGTAAAATAGAGAAGATAGTAAAAAAACTAAGACTAGCTGCAAAATATGTTGTGTCATCATTAAAAAATGAATTAACTCCTGCAATAATCTTTTTTATAAATGTTTTTTTACTATATATCAATATTAAAGACCCATTTTAAATGGATTTAAAATATTATTTGGGTCAAAGGCCTTTTTAATACTTCTAAATAGATTCATCTCAGCATCTGTAAAAGCAATATTCATAAAAGGAGCTTTTGATAATCCAATTCCGTGTTCTCCACTTAAAGTTCCTCCCATATCAACAACTAATTGAAAAATTTCTTCAATAGCTTTGTGTCCATCAGCCATCTCTTTTTCGTTTGTTTTATCTTTTACCATGACATTTACGTGAATATTTCCATCTCCAGCATGTCCAAAACAAGGAACTTGGAAACCATATTTATCTCCAATTTTATAAATTTCGTCTAGTGCTTCTGGCAACTTACTTCTTGGAACACTAATATCTTCATTTAGTTTTTTTGTTCCATAAACCATAGTTGCTGGACTTGCATTTCTTCTAGCAAACCATAGTTTTTTACCTTCTTCTTCATCTTTTGCAACAATAAAATCTATTGAACCATTCTGTTTAAATGACTCTTTTAAAATATTTAATTGATCTTCTATTTCAGCTTGGCTTGAAGCATCTACATCACCAATTAATATTCCACCAGCATTTTCAGGTAAGTTTACTTGAGGAAATTTTTGTTTTAAAGCTTTTATTACAAGAGCATCTAAAAACTCCATAGCCACAGGATTTGCACCACTTGCAAGTGATTTAAAAACTGCTGTCATTGCTGTATTTACATTTGGGAAAACACCCATATATGTTTTTTTGTATTTTGGTTTAGGAATTAATTTTAATGTAATTTCTGTAATTACAGCTAATGTACCTTCACTTGCTATTAAAATTCCAGCAACATTGTATCCAGCAACATCTTTTATTGTTTTTTTACCAGCAACAATAATATCTCCATTTGGTAAAACAGCTCTTAATGCAACAACATAATCTTTTGTAATACCATATTTAGCAGCTCTCATTCCACCAGCATTTTCACTTACATTTCCACCAAGAGTTGAATACTCTTCACTTGCTGGATCTGGAGGATAAAATAATCCAACTTCTTCTACTGCTTTTTGAAACTGCATATTTATAAGTCCAGGTTGAACAACTCCAACCATATTTTGCATATCAATTTCAAGTAGTTTATTCATATGTCTTTCTAAGCTTAATATTATTCCACCATTTGAAGGTAGTGCACCACCTGTAAATCCACTTCCAGCTCCTCTTGGAACTATTACAATTTTGTGTTCATTACAGTATTTTAAAATCTTGCTTATATCTTCTTCATTTCTTGGAAAAACAATAGCATCTGGCTCAAATCTACTTCTTGTAGCGTCATAACAAAAAGCTATTAGATGAGCTTTATCTGTTTTAATATTTTCATCTGTAACAATAGAAGCAATATAATCTAAATGTTTTTTTTCTATCATTTTTTTATTCCTAAAATTTTAATATAGTGTGAATCATAATCATCTTTTTTCTTAAACCAAGAAGAGAAGCTTATAAAACTATCTTTTATCTCTTCAACTCTTGTAAAAAAAGGTAATTTCTTTTCTAAATCATCTTTTTGTAAATAATCAAATTTATCTAAAATTGAAAAAGTTTTGCTATCTAAAATATAAAGATTATCCAAAACTACAATAAAAATAGTACCTAAATTTTGTTCAATTGTAAAATCTTGAATCTCTTTTTTTGTAGGATATAAAGAGTTCGTGAATTTAAGTTTTGCACCTAGAATATCAGGATGAATAAAGTTGAAATTAGGAAATTTTTTTGAAATATCATCAAAACTTTCAAAATTTGGAGCAATCAAAAGAGAGTTTTGATAAAGATAATTTAAAATTAATTTATCATTTATTTCAACTTTTCTCTTTGTTGTAGCAATTGCATCTTGCTTTAAATCATCAAAGGCAAAAAACTCTACAACACTTCCAAAATCATCAGAGCTGATAACTTTTACATTTGATACAATTGTGCTAAATTTATCATCATATGTATGAATTACTATACCTGTTTGACCAATTTTAAGGTTTGCAATATCAATTTTACTTCTATTTTTTTCAATATTTGTAATATCTACATTTATAGTTTCAAAATTACTATTTGCAAAAGTAAAAAATGGTACAAAAAAGCAAAATATTGCTAAAAATTTAAATCTATTTATAAACACTTTGCAACTCTTCTAGTTTATTTTTTACTTCATCTACATGCAAAATTTCTATTTGCTTTCCATCTTTTTTAACTTTTTTTCTTACACTTACTTTATCCCAGATATGAGCAATTTCACCTTTTGGGTTAATTATAAAAGTAGTTCTAACTATTCCCATAAATTCTTTTCCCATAAATTTCTTAAGTTGCCAAACACCATAATCTTGACACATTTTTTTATCTTCATCTGCTAGTAAAGATATAGATAAATCATATTTCTCTATAAATTTTCTATGTCTTTCGCTACTATCAGCACTTACTCCAATTATACTTGCTTTTAATGAATCAAATAGATATAAATTTGATGAAAAATCACAAGCTTGTGTTGTACAACCTGGTGTCATATCTTTTGGATAAAAGTATAAAACTATCCAATTTCCTTTTATGTCTCTTAAACATATTTCTGTGTCATCTTGATTAAAAGCACAAAAATCTGGTGCTACTTTTCCAATTTCTAACATAATTTAATCCTTTATTTAATAGCTATAAACAAAGCAAAGTTTACCCATTTGAAAACCATTTCACAATGAGAAAAACCAGCTTCTTTTATCATTTTTTCATTCTCTTTTTGAGTATATGGAATTAAAACATTTTCCAAAGCTTCTCTTTTTTGAGATATCTCAAACTCACTATAACCTTGGTTTTTTTTATAATTATAATACTCATCTATTAGTTGTTTATTTAGCAAATTTGATTCTGCTAAAATTTTTTCACAAAATATAAAAACTCCACCTTTTTCTAAACTATCAAAAATCTTTGATATAAGTTTTTCTCTTAAAAGTGGTCTTATAAACTGCAAAGTATAATTTGCAAAAATTACATTTGAGTTTGAAAAATCTACATTAAAAATATCATCACAAATAAAATTTATTTCAACTCCATATGCATTTGCTTTTTTTGAAGCAAAATCAAGCATAGCTTCAGAACTATCAACTCCAAAAAGATTTAGATTATTTATCTCTTTACTAGATTTTGCAAGTTCTATTAAAGTTGAAGCAGTTGAACAACCTAAATCCACAATCTTTGCATCATCTTTTAGAAAATTATTAGCCAAAGCAATACTTAGCCTTTGCATCTCTTTGTAATAAGGGATTGATCTTTCTAACATATCATCAAAAACACTTGCAACTTCTTCATCAAACTCAAATTGTTTTTTTATTTTTTTATTAAATACTTTATCAGTCATTCTTTATTTTATCCAACTTTTCATAAAAATATTTTTTTGCAAAGTTTACATCACAAATTATTTCATCTTTTAACTCTAAAAAAGAGTTAAATTTTTTATTATCTCTTATCTTTTCTATAAATTCTATTGCTACATTTTCAACAATTACTTCTATATCTTCATCCAAAATATGAGTTTCTATAGCAAAAACATTATCTGTACTATTTCTATGTCCTAAAAAACTCACAGATGGATAAGTTTTATTATCAAAACTTGTTTTTGTGATATAAACTCCACTTTTAGGAAGTAAAAAATCAATTACTTCAAGATTTATAGTTGCTACGAACTCTTTTTTACCTAAACCCTGACCTTTTATATGCTTTCCATATATTTTATAATTTTTTCCAAGAAATTTGTTTGCCAATTTTATATTGCCACTTAATAAAAACTCTCGAATATATCTTGAATGAATAGCAGAATCATCTAAACAAACTTCATCAATAATAACAACATTGCCTTTAAAATGATTTTTTAAATCATTAGTGTTGCAAGATCTATCTTTACCAAAAGCAAAATCAAAACCTACAACAATTTTTTCTAAATTAGGAAATTCAAACTTAAGAAGATTTATAAACTCAACTCCATCTAAGCCTTTTATTTTATCTAAATCATAAAAAAATATTGGATATTTTGAATACTCTTGTCTATAAAATTTTGGAGTTAAAGATGCATGACCTGTTTCAATACAAATTATTGCTCCATTTTCATCTAAATTTGAAAAAAGTTTTTGATGAGCTAAATGCATTCCATCAAAACCACCAATAGCTATTGATTTTATACTATTTTTATCAATTT
Source organism: Aliarcobacter thereius LMG 24486 (assembly GCF_004214815.1). Classification (NCBI taxonomy): domain Bacteria; kingdom Pseudomonadati; phylum Campylobacterota; class Epsilonproteobacteria; order Campylobacterales; family Arcobacteraceae; genus Aliarcobacter; species Aliarcobacter thereius. The sequence goes on along the minus strand of NZ_CP035926.1, from coordinate 1,139,042 downwards.
TATTTTCTACAAAAGTAGAAAAACTCTTCACTGTTTCCATCTTTTCCTTCAAGTTTGCTAATACTGTTTTTCTCTAATATCCAATTTAGTTCTAAAGTTTTTGCCAAAAATCTATCTCTTGCAAGTTTTTTGGCTTTTTCATCTTTTACAACACCTTTTTTATCTCTTTTAACACCTGTTCCAACTTCAAATTGTGGTTTAAAAAGAATTATTATTTTTTGAAATTTTAGGCTATTTATAGCATCAATTATATTTAAAATTGATATAAAAGAGACATCACAAGTCACAATATCAAAATATATTTCACTTTTAAAATCTCTAATGTCACAATTTTCAAAAAATTCTATTTTTTCACTTTTTTTCACTCTTTCGTGAAGTTGATTACTTCCAACATCTACACAAAAAACCTTTTTTATATTATTTTCTAATAAAATTTGTGTAAATCCACCTGTGCTACTTCCTATATCTAAAGCTACTTTATCTTTTAAATCAAATTTATCATCTTTTAAATCTTCTAAAAAATATTTTAGTTTATAAGCAGCTCTACTTACATAAAAATCTTCTTCTAAAAGTTCAATTTTCATACTTTCATCAACTAGAAATGAAGCTTTTGATACAATTTTGTCATCAATTTTTACTTTATTTGACTTTATTAGTTCAAGTGCTTTATTTCTACTTTGAATATTAAAATGTTTTGTAAGGTATAAATCTAATCTCATAAGGAGAATTATAATTGAAATTTGTTCAAAAAGAGTTTACAGCAACACTAGATGAAAAAAAATCAAAATTTTTAGCTTTTTTAGTACCATATAAAGATTTTGACAAAACAATGCAAAGATTAAAAGCTGAACACCCAAAAGCTGTTCATCATGTATATGCTTATAGATTTTTAAATGAATTTGATCAAATTGTAGAAAATTGTAGTGATGATGGAGAACCAAGAGGAACAAGTGGAAGACCATCTTTGGCTGTTTTAGCTGGAGCAAATATTATAAATAGTGCAGCTATTATTGTAAGATATTTTGGTGGAATAAAACTAGGAACTGGTGGACTTGTAAGAGCTTATAGCAATAGTGTAAATGAAGTTATAAAAGTATCAGAGTTTGAGCTTTATAAAAAATTAATAAATAAAATATTAGAGTGTGAGTATAGTTTTTTATCACAACTTGAATATATATTAAAAGAAGCAAAGATAAATATCGTTTCTCAAGAGTTTCTTATGAGTGTAAAAGTAAAAATAGAGCTTACAAAAGAAGAGTTTGATATATTAAAAGAAAAACTGCCAATAGAGGTAAAGATTTTATAAAATAATTAATTGGTTAAAAAACTATTAATAAATTTTAAATAAAATCGGACAAATTTAAGAGTTAGGAAAGAGAATGCAACCAACAACACTGCAAATTATTGCTGCTATAATATTTGCATTAGCAATAATACATATATTTTCAGTTAAATATTTTGAACATTTAGCACATAGAAGTGAAAGGCATTCAGGACTATTTCATCTTTTAGGAGAGATTGAAGTGGTTTTTGGAATTTGGGCCATGATTTTAGTTATTTTTATGTTTGCTTTTATGGGAAAAACAAAAACTATGGATTATGTAAATAGTAGAAACTATGTAGAAACAATGTTTGTTTTTGTAATTATGGTAATTGCAGCAACAAGACCAATTTTACATTCAGTTGTTTGGCTTGTAAAAAAACTTTCAAATATGTTACCAAGAAAAGGAGCAACTGGGTTTTACTTTGTTGTTATGTGTGTTGTTCCACTTTTGGGTTCACTAATCACAGAACCAGCTGCAATGACTCTTGCTGCACTTATTTTAAGTGATAAACTTTTTTCACAAGGAATATCAAATAAACTAAAATATTTAACATTAGGTGCTTTATTTATAAATATATCTGTTGGTGGAACTTTGACAAATTTTGCTGCTCCTCCAATTTTGATGGTTGCTGGTACTTGGGATTGGAGTAGTACTTTTATGCTTACAACTTTTGGATGGAAAGCTATGATTGCAATAGTTATAAATACAAGTTTAATAATAATTGTATTTTATAAAGAGTTATCAAATATAAATATAAGAACAACCGTTAGTGAAAAAGAGAAAATACCAAAAGCAATTGTAATTACACACTTTGTATTTCTTTTTTTAGTAATCTATTTTGGACATTATCCAGCGTTTTTCTTAAGTATATTTCTTCTATTTTTAGGAGTTACTTATGCTTACCAAGAGTATCAAGATAGATTAATGTTAAGAGAAGGGCTTTTAGTTGCATTTTTCCTTGGAGGACTTGTAATTTTAGGTGGACAACAAGAGTGGTGGCTAAAAGATATAATTTCAAATATGAGTAATGCAGAAGCATTTGTTGGAGCTATTACTTTAGGAGCATTTACAGATAATGCAGCTATTACTTATCTTGCTTCAATCGTAGAAGGCTTAAGTGATGATTTCAAATATTATATAGTTGCAGGAGCAGTTGCAGGTGGTGGACTTACAGTTATTGCAAATGCACCAAATCCAGCAGGTGCAGCTATTTTAAAAAGTCATTTTCAAGATGGTTCAATAGATCCAAGATATCTATTTTTAGGTGCACTTATTCCAACAATAATTGCAGCTATTTGTTTTATTATTTTATAAGGAATTTTAATGGTTACCAATTTTGCGAAATTTGCAAGAACTAATAAAAGTTTAGTAGTTTTCTCAAACTCTTTTGATCATATTGAGCTTTTTAAAAGATTTTATAAAGATAGAGTAAAACCAAATGAGTTTGGTTTTATTAAAATAAATGGAAATAAAATTTGTCTTTTACACGAAGATTTGAAGTGTGATTTAATACAAGGAAAAACAAATGAGTTAAAAAGAGAGGCTTTGCTTGATAGTTTTATGCAAGAGTCAAAATATATTATAACTTCATCAAAATTTATAATTTTTCCTAAAAAATTTACATATAAAAGAGTTGCACAAAGATTGTTTAGAGATTATATAATACAAGGTGCTGGTGAAGTGATTTTTGAAAAAACACAAAATGGGGTAGAAGTTAGTTGTTTTGGAGAATCTATATATTTAAATGTAAAATCAAGAGCAATTGATTCCCTAATTATTAAAGATGAATTAGAATCATTATTTGATGAAGATTAGGATTAAAACTCCTCATCTTCATCATCACTATCAAAGCAGTAAATACACTCTTCATCAAAGAATGAATACTCTTCATAAGTAAAAAACCTTTCACAGCTATCACATCTAAAACAATCATGCTCTTTTGAAAGTTTTTGTTCTAGCACCTCACTATCAAGTTTATGTTTTAATGCATAATCATCAAAGATTTGGTAAACATTTTTGTTTTTTTCATCTTTTAACTCTTTTGCAAGTTCTTGCAGTGAATCAATACTATCTATATCCATTTTTAACCTTAAATTTTTAATGTAAAACCCATATTATCTCAAAAAATGTTATAATCGAAACTTAAAAAAAATAGTGGATAAGAAATATGGATGAAAAGAGTATAAAAACACAAAAATTTATAATAAAATTTTTTACAGAGATTATGATAAAAGGGGATAGAGCAAAAAAACAGATGATAAATCAGCTTTTTGTAAATCTTACAAAAATATCAGATGATATATCAAAACAGATAGTTTTAAAAAAGTTTTTTGACAAAATAGAGCTAGTTTGCCCTTTAGAATTTGTAGATATTTTAAGAGAAAAACTACTTTGCACTTCAGGAATAGAACAAGTTTTAGAAGCAATACAGATAGATAATATGCATACTTTAGATTATATAAAAGTTGAAGTAAATAAATATATGGGGCATTTAATAAAAGATAAAACATTTGTTGTAAGAGCAAAAAGAGTTGGAACTCAAGATTTTAAATCAACAAATATTGAACAAACTGTTGGTGGGTATATCTTAGCAAATAATCCAAGTAATGGAGTTGATTTAAGAAATGCAGATATTACAATTAATCTGGAACTTGAACATAGTAAATTAAATATTATTACAAAAAAATATTATGGAATGGGTGGTTTTCCTTTGGGAACACAAGGAGAAATACTATCTTTAATGTCTGGTGGATTTGATTCAACAGTGGCTTCATACTTATCAATGAAAAGAGGATTAAAAACACACTTTATATTTTTTAATTTAGGTGGAACTGCTCACGAAATTGGAGTTAAACAAGTTGCTTGGTATTTATGGAATAAATTCTCTAGTTCACATAAATTAAATTTTATTACAATTTCATTTGAAAATGTTGTAGAACAGATATTTAAAGATGTAAGTCCTTCGTACATGGGAGTTATGTTAAAAAGATTGATGATACAAGCAGCACAAAAAGTTGCAAGTGAATTAAAAATAGATGCAATAATTACAGGTGAAAGTGTAGCACAGGTTTCAAGTCAAACTTTAAGAAACTTAAGATTAATAGATGATGCTAGTGAAACTTTGATTTTAAGACCATTAGCTTTTATGAGTAAACCAGAGATTATGGATATAGCAACAAAAATTGGAACAAAAAAGTTTGCAGAAGCTATGCCTGAATATTGTGGAGTTATCTCTCAAAATCCAGTAACAGCTGGAAGTTTTGATAGAGTAGAAAAAGAAGCAAGAGCATTTGATTATTCTGTTTTAGATGAAGCTGTTAAAAATATGAAATTAAAAAGTATTGATGAAGTTTTAGATGATGTTTGTGAAGTTGGAACTTTGGAAGTTGTAAATAATCTTTTAAAAAATGATATTGTAATTGATATAAGACAAAGTGATGATATTATAAAACTTGATTGTGAAGTTTTAAAAATACCATTTTATAGTTTAAAAAAGGAGTTTAAAAAATTAGATAAAGAAAAAACTTATCTTTTATATTGTGATAAAGGGGTGCTTAGCCAGTTACATGGACAATACTTAAAAGATGAAGCAGGATATACAAATATAAAAGTGTATAGACCAAATTAAATTAAAAAAAAGGCGAAAAATGAATAAAAAAATAATCATATCATTGATTGTTGTTGTAGCTATTTTAGCTGCAAGTTGTTTTGCACTTAAAAAAAGTGTAAATAGTAAAATAGAGGCAAAAATAGAAGAGATAAGAAGTAGTGGTTTTAATATAAGCTACAATGAAAGATTTTCTATTTTTAGTGTTAAAGCTGATGGTAAATTAGAAATTACTAACTCTAAAGAAGCTTTAAATTATATTGTTTCTCTTCAAGAATATGAAGAACAAAGAGAAGATTTACAAAGAGTTGTTGAGTCAATTGATGAATATACATTAATGGATATTTTTGAAGGTATGGTTTATGACTATGATTTTAGTGTTAATTTAATAAGTTCTGGAGTTGATTTAAATTTATATTTAACAAAGCTTTCAAGCTCTTTAATGGAAGAGATAGAAAATGCAAGAGATCAACAAAAAGTACAAATTCTTGTAGATATGCTAGAAAATAGAGATATTCATTTTAATATTGATGAAAAATTAAATTATAAATTTAAAGATATTGATCTTTCAAATGAAGATTTTCAAATTGTTCTAAAAGGTTTATATGGTACAAAAAATAGTACAAATATTGATTTATATGAGTTTAATGTACCAGAAGAAGGATTGAATTTAAAACTTGAGAAGATAAAAGTTTATTATGAAGAAAATAGCAAAAAAGAGATGATATCTAAATTTAGCGTAGAAAAAATAAACTTTTTTGCAGAGAGATTTGATTTTGAATTAAATAAGTTAAATCTTGACTCTTATTCAAAAACTTTAGAAAACCTTTTAGCTAGTAAAACTAATATCTCATTTGATAAATTTAGTTTAAATAGAGTAAATTATTATGCAGAAGAAGAGCTAAAAACAGAGCTAAATAATATTAATTTAAATATTGATTTAAATCAATTTCCATTTCAAGAGTATAAAGATTTTCTAAATGCTTATGCAACTATGAATATTGATATGTATAATTTCTTTGAAAAAGGACAAATACTTTTACAAGCTATTTCAGAAGCAAAAAGTAATATAAATATAAAAGCTAGTTCAAAAGATTTTATCTTAGAAAATTTAAATATATTTAAAGAACTAGGAATAGATGGTGATATTTTAGTTAGTCCAAATCTAGCAGAGATGAATTTTTCAACTCCTAATAATCTTTTTGATAAATTATATTTTGAGATTAAAGTAGATAAAGAGTCTGTACAAAATGCTATAAATAATGGTAATTTTAATAGAAATGATGAAATAAGAATAATTGAAACAGAAGATAAAAAATATAATCTATTTAAAATAGAGTTAAAAGAAAAAGGTGTTTTTGTAAACGATAGTTTTCAATTAAGATAGAGAAAAAAGAGGAGTATTTAGATACTCTCTTTTTTTTTCATAATCTCTTTTTCTATTAAAATAAATAGAAATGGAATTAAAGAGTAGATAAATAACTTCAAAGAGAAAATAAAATTCCATTTATACTTCTTCATAGCTCCATATAAAGCAATACAAAAAATTATAAAAAATATTCCGTGAATCATTCCAAATATTTTTGTAGTCATTGGTTCATCAAAATAATATTTCATAGGCATTGCAAAAAAAACAAGTACCAAATAAGATATTCCTTCAACAATAGATATAGTTCTAAATTGAGAAAATTTCGTTCTAAACATATATAAGCCTTAAATTTTTTTAGAAAATTATAGTGAAGTAAACTATATACTAACTTATGATTACAAATAAGACTCAAAATATAGGGATAATATTAAGAATAAAATAGATATCATTATTGCCAAAAATAACAAAAAAATATTTTTTTAAAACGACATCTTTTGTCAAATTATTATTATAATATTGCTTAAAATTATAGGGGAAATAACAATATGAAAAATATGTTTTTATTTTTTTCGCATCAGCTTACAGAAGAGCAAAAAAAAGATGCAGAAAAACATTTTGATATAGATAATTTTATCAATCTTCCACAAAACTTACAAGAAATTTTTAGTAATGTTCCAAATGATTTAGAAAACTTAGATAACTATATAAAACCAATTAAAGAGTTTTTAAAAGAAAATGCGAAAAAAGATGATTTGGTTTTAATTCAAGGTGATTTTGGAGTTACATATATTTTGGTAAATTTTGCAAAAAGTTTATATCTAAATCCAGTGTATTCAACTACAAGTAGAGTTGTCCAAGAGTTTGAAGAAGGAGGGAAACTTATAAAAAAATCAATATTTAAACATCAAATGTTTAGAAAATATGAGTAGAAAATTAAAAAATAAGGAAAAAAATGTTTGATTATATATTTAAATTAATTACGGATGCTACAGTTTGGTTTACTTTTTTTACTATGTTATTAATGATTTTTAATACATATCGATTGAAAAAAAGAATGAATAAAATAGAAATCTATTTTAATGATATAAAATTGCCAATCCCAATATTAAGAAAAGAGTGCACAAGAAGTGAAGTTCAAGGTGTTCTAGGAGTTTTTAGAAAAGATATGAGCAAACAATATCACATTGAATTTATGGGAACAATAGAGTATTTAAATAGACTTACAAGTGTTCAAAATAATAAGTCAAATAAATTAGTGATTGAAATAAGAGAAAAAGAGTTGGAACAGTTTAAAGATGAACTATACAAAACTAACAATTAAAATAAATAGTAGTGATAAACCACCATATTTTGTGGGTTCACAACTTCGTGGTGCTTTTGGCTATGCACTTAAAAATATAAATAGTGAACTATTTAATATATTTTTCGAGCAAAAAAACACTACTCACAAATATAGATTTGATATTCGTTTGGGACTTAATGTTTATGAGTTTTCATTTTATCTTTTTGAAGATGATGAGAACTATATTTTTGATTGTATTACTGCTTTTCATGAGATGTTTACAAATGTAGGATTAGGTAGAAACAATCAAAAATTCTATGATTTTGATATCTTTTTAAATAAAAAAGAGATTTGTAGAAATGGTAAATTAAACAAAATTGTAGCAAAGCAAAAAGAGTTTAAAACTTCAAAATACAAAAAAGAGATTATATTAAGATTTGATACTCCACTTAGAATTAAAAAAGATAATAAATTTGTAAGTGATGAAAATATTGAATTGGATTCTATTTTAAACTCTATTTATCAAAGAAGTTTAGCTTTACAAAATAAAGAGTTTAAAAGATTATCTTTCAAGCCAAAATATAAAATAAAATCAAAAGATATTTTTTTTAATGATTTAAAAAGGTTTAGCAATATTCAAAATAGTTCAATGCAATTTGGAGGAATAATGGGAGAGATGTGGATTTCTGATTTAGATGAGAGAAGTTATGAACTTTTAAAATTAGGTGAACTTATAGGAGTTGGGAAACAGACTGTTTTTGGTTTAGGAAAAATAACTATACAAGGAGTAAAATAGATGAGTGAATATTTATATGGAGCGTCGGTTCAAGGTATTCAAGAGTTTATATTTAAGACAAATAAACTAAAAGAGATAATAGGTGCGAGTAAGATTGTAAAAAACTTTGAAAAGATTATAGAAGAATTTGATGGATTAAAAGATAAACCAACTTTAATATTAAATGCAGCAGGAAATATTAGATTAAAAATTAAAAATAAAGAAGATTTAGAAAAAATAGTAAAATATCTTCCACAAAAAATCATGCTAGATGCATATGGAATTACAGTTTCTCAAGCAGTTGTAAAAATTGAAAATGACTATAAAAAGTCTTCAAGCAAGTTAGAAAAAAGATTAAAAATTCAAAGAAACAAAGCTTCAATACCTCTTGATTTAAATTTAAGTATCTTAAAGCTAAATCCAAAAACAGCCTTGCCACTTGTAAATAAAGAGTTTGATCAGGCATCATTTTTAAAAGATGAAGCTTTTGAAAAGTATAAGAAATCTAAAGAAGCAAAACAAGAAAACAATATCTATGATATAGAAAAACTGGCAAATAAAGATAATAAAGTAGCAATTATTCATATAGATGGAAATGGTTTAGGGAATATTGTAAAAGAGTTAAATGAAAAGGAAATGGTTGAATTTTCAGAAAAATTAGATAATGCTACAAAAGAAGCTTATAATGTAGCAAAAGAGTGTGTAGTAAAAAATGAAAAAGATGTTTTAAAAATAAGAAAAGTAATCCTAGATGGAGATGATTTAGCTGTTATTTGTGATGCTTCATCTGCACTTGATTTTACTATAAAGTTTTTAGAAGAGTTCGAAAATAAAACAAAAAAAATATATAAAGATTATGATTTAACAGCTTGTGCTGGAATTACTTTTTGTAACTCAAAATACCCATTTCACTATGCTATAAAATTAGCAGAAGATTTATGTTCATATGCTAAAAAAGATTCAAAAGCTGTTAATTCAAAACTTCCACCATCTTCACTTATGTTTCATAATATCCAAAGTTCAAATGTAGATAGCTTTTCAAAGTTTATTGAAGATGAGCTAAATATTGGAGATATTAGAATGGATTTTGGAGCATACTATTTACAAGGTATAGAGAATAAACCAAATATTAAAATACTACAAGAGATAGTAAAAGAGTTAAAAAAAGAGAACTCTCCAAAAGGAAAATTAAGAGATTGGCTAAGTACACTTAGTTTTGACAAAAAATTGGCAGAATCTGAACTAAAAAGAGTTGTAAAAATGGCAGAAGATAAAAAATGGAGGAGTGAAAATCTATCAAAATTATATAGTGGTTTAAGTTTAGAAAAGTTAATAGTACAAAAAGATGGAGTAGATAAATCTCCAATATATGATATTTTGCAAATAGAAAAAATATTAAAAGGAAATAAAGATGATATATAAGATTACATTTTTAGATTTTTGGCATTTAAGTAGTGGTCTTAGTGCTGGTGCAAAGTTTGATAGTATGGTTGTAAAAGACAAAAATAATCTTCCTTTTGTTCCTGCAAAAACTATGAAAGGACTTTTAAGAGAAATTGCTGAAGAATTAAGTAATCAAGCTTTTGTAAATATCTGTTTTGGAAATGAAGGGGTGAATTCTGGAGTTTGTTATTTTGGAAATGCAACACTTGAAAGTAAAACAAATGAAGAGATAGTAAAAAACAATCTTCAAAATGAGCTATATAAAGAGATAGCCTCTACTAAAATAGGAAAAAATGGTATAGCAGAAGATGGTAGTTTAAGAGAGATAGAGGTTGTAATACCTATTTCTTTATATGGAAAAATAGAAAATATCCCAAGTGAATTTGAAGAAGATATGAAAAATTCTCTAAAGCAGATAAAAAAAGTAGGGTTAAATAGAAATAGAGGATTAGGAAGATGTAAAATTGAAATTTTAGGAGATGTAAAATGAGAGAACAAAACTTTAAACTCACTTTTTTAACAGATATAGTCTTAAATAAAAGTTCAAATAGTGAAGGTAAAATAGATAGTTTAGATTATATAACAGGCTCTTCAATTTTGGGAATTTTGGCAAAAAACTATGATAGTTTTGAAAATCCAATAGATGTTTTTCATAGCAAAAAAGTCAGATTCATGGAAGCTATTCCACTATTTGATAATCAAATTACGTACAAAGTTCCTTTTTGTTTTTTTGCTCCAAAACTAGACTTTGAAAAAAAAGAGATAAAAAACAACCATTTTATAGATTATGAAAAACAAGATGTACTAGACAAGCAATATAAACAGCTAAGAACAGGATATATTACAAAAGAATTAGACTATTTCCACATAGATTATAACTATTCGCAAAAATCAGCATATGATAGTAAAAATAGAAAATCACAAGACACTACTATGTTTGGACACAGAGCTATAAAAGAGGGTGCAGTTTGGAAATTTTCTATAAAATTTGAAGATGATGTTACAAAAGATATTGAAGATAAAATCATAAACTTTATCTTAGGTGAAAAATATCTAGGTAAATCAAAAACAGCACAATATGGAAAAGTTTTAATAGAAAAGATAGATAGAAAAGATGAAAACATAGAAGATTTAAACATAAAAGAGATTACATATTTATATCTTAACTCATCAATGGCACTTTTAAATAAAAATAATATGCCAACATTTAATCCTACTATAGAAAATTTAGGACTAAGCTCTGGAGAGATAGATTGGGAAAAAACTCAAATAAGAACTTCAAGAGTAAACTACTTTAATAAAAAAAGAGAAAGCTTTGATTACACAAGACTAATTTTAGAAAAAGGAAGTGTAATAGCTATAAAAAGCTTTTCAAAAGATGATATAAAAACTATAAAAAATGGAGTTGGATTATATCTAAATGAAGGATATGGGGATATTTTAATAAATCCAAAATTTGTCTTAAATGAAAATGAATTTAGTTTAGTAAAAAAAGATTTTATATATGAAAACATTAAAAAATATGAAGATAAAGAAGATGAAACTTTACTAAGTTTTCTAAAAGAGAGACAAATAGAAAAAAAATCAAACTTAAGTGTTGGAGAAAAAGTTCAAAATTTTATAGATGAAAATTTGAAAAAGTTTGAAAAAATTTCAAACTCTCAATGGGGACAAATAAGAATGATAGTTCAGTTTCATCAAAATAGTAATAGCTATAAAGATAAGATTAAAGAGTTTATTACAAAGGGAACTTCAAAAAAACAGTGGGAGAGTGTAGAAAAGCTATTTTTTGAAACTTTAGATAAAGAGAGTATTGAGTTTATAAAAATATTATCAATGTTAATGCCAAAATCAAAAGGAACAAAAGATGAAAAATAGATTTATAGCACATATAGTAATAGAAGCAAAAACAGCTTTAAAAATCGGTTCAAATGGAAATAGCTATACTTTAGATAGTCCTATACAAAAAGATTGGAATGGCTTACCTATGATTTTAGGAACTTCTTTGGCTGGAGTTTTAAGAAAAGAGTTTGATGAAGTTTTGGCAAATAAGTTTTTTGGAACAGGAGATTTGGGTTCAAAAATAATTATTTCAAATGCACTACTTTTGAATGAAAAGCTTGAAGTAAATGAAACTTTACTTTTAGAATCACAAAAATCAGAGTTTTTACAAAATTTTATTGTTTTACCAATTCGTGAACATAATGCTATGAATGATAAAGGTGTTACAAAGAAAAATCATAAATTTGATGAAGAGGTAGTTTATAAAGGTAGTAGATTTAAATTTTCTATTGAGATGATAAAAGAAGATGATAAAGACGAAGAGAATTTTAAAAATATTTTAAAAGAGCTATATAAAAATAGTTTTAGAATAGGTTCTGGAAGTACAAAAGGTTTTGGACAAATAGAGATTAAATCCATTTTTTGGGATGAATTTGAAATAAATAGTGACAAGTATATCAACTTTTCAAGTAGTTTAAATGAAAAATTAGAAAAAGAGCTAAAGATAGAAGAGTATGAAGATAAGAACTATACAAAATATCAACTAAGCTTAATTCCTGATGATTTCTTTATGTTTGGAAGTGGATTTGGAGATGATGAAGCTGATATGACTCCTGTTTTTGAAAAAGTTGTTGATTATAAAAACGAAAAACTTAGCGAAAATAGAGTTTTAATCCCAGCTAGTAGTGTAAAAGGTGCAATTTCACATAGAACAACATATCACTATAATTTATCAAACGATTTTTTTATAGAAAATGAAGATGAGACTAAAAAACCAGTAGAAATAGTAGAAGCTATTTTTGGAGCAAAAAAAGATAAAGAAATAGATGGCTTCAAAGGAAATATACTTATTTCAGATATTTATTTAAATCAAACTAAGGAAAGAGACAATAAAGTTTTTGAGCATGTAAGTATTGATAGATTTACAGGTGGTGCAATAGATAGTGCACTGTTTCAAGAAAAAACAGTAGCTAGTAAAGAAGAGTTTATTTTAGAAATTTTACTAAACAATAAAGTAGAAGACAAAATAAGCATAGAAGCTTTTGAAAAAGCTTTAAAAGATATTACAACAGGTATGTTAAGTCTAGGTGGAGCCACTACAAAAGGGCATGGTGTTTTTAGTGGGAAAGTCTTAAAAAATGGAGTAGAAATATGAAAACATTAGAAGAGTTACAAAAGTTTTATGAAGAACTAAAAGATGAGTTTGTAGGATATATTCAAATGTCAGATAAAAAACTAGATGATATTTTTTCTACAAAACAAACTTTACCATCTTGGGATAGTTTGCATAGTGGTAAAAACTTTATATTAGAAGCTTGTTTATTCGATGGAGATAGAAGTATAATGATTAGGCAAATAGATGGAAGCTTTGTAGTAATAGATGAAAAAATCTCAAGTTATGAAAATATCACTTATGAGAGTTTTGTAGCAAAATCAAATGAAGAAAAGATTAATCTAAAAGCAAATATAGCACAAATATGGGAAGAAGAGGAAGATGAACTTTGTGAAGGTTTGAAAGTATTAAAACCAACAATTCAGCTCTTCTCTGGATTTGAAAAAGGAGAAAACAAATGATAACAGCACCATATAACTTTGTACCATTAAACAAAGAAGTTTATACTCCATATTGGGCAGATCTTGTAAGCCATGATGCACCATTTAAAGATGGTGAAAGCGGAGAGATAGATATAACTATTACTGCAAAAAGTCCTATATTTATAAAAGATAGTAAAGATGAAGAGCAGTTTTGTAATCACAATGGACAATACTATATTCCTAGTTCATCTATAAAAGGAATGGTAAGAAATGTTTTAGAGATTATGAGTTTTTCTAAACTAAGAGAAGAAGTATTTGATGATAATACATATGCTGTAAGGGATTTATCAAAATCTAATAATTTTTATATGACAGAGATGAGTCAGCAAAACAATACAACATATTGTGGTTGGTTAAAAAAAGTAGATAGTGGATATATCATAGAAGATTGTGGAGTTCCTGGAAGAATTCATCATAATCAAATAGATTATGCTTTAAAAGTTGAATTTTCAAAATATTTTTCAAAATCAGATAATATATTCAAAGCTAATGATGGAAATCAAAAAACAGCTAAGTATAAGTATAAATTAGTTGGAGATAAATTCCATGAGATAACTCTATCGGAAAAATATTTTTCTGAAACAAATAAAAAATACGATAAAAGGGAGTTTTATAAATATGATAAAAATGGTAAAAATAAAGCCACTTTAGTTTTAACAGGACAACCAACACCAAGAGAAAATACAGGAAAAATGGGTGATGGAAAAGGCTTTGAATTTCTGTTTTTTGCACCTAAAGGAGAGCTTGAAGTTTCAAAAAAACTTATGGAAAAATTCAAATTTGCTTATTTTGATAAAAGAAAAACAGAACCAAAAGAGTCTCCAGATTGGACATACTGGAAAGAAAAATTAGAAAATGGAGAAAAAGTACCAGTATTTTTTCAAATAAATGAACAAAAAAGAGTTGAACACTTTGGTTTATCATATTTATATAAACTCTTTTATAATTTTAGTGTAAAAGATGGTATAGAAAATATCCATTATGAAGATAATTTAGATTTGACTCAAGCTATCTTTGGTTATATAAATAAAAGAAAAAATCTTGCTTTAAAAGGTAGAGTTATTTTTAGTCATTTTAAAGCAGTTGAAAACATAAAAGAGCTTAATAATAGAACTGAAGTTTTAGGGACTCCAAGAGCTTCATACTATCCAAACTATATAAGACAAAATAGAGATGACAAATATTCAACTTATATGGATGGAGATTTTAAAATATCAGGAAGAAAAAGATATCCAATTCATAAAAATGGAGTTAAATCAACAAAAGATACTGGAAATGAAAATATAGGAACTAATTTTAAACCCCTTGATAGAGGAGTTGTTTTTAAGGGTAAATTAAAATATCATAATATTAAAAAATTAGAGTTAGGAGCTATTTTATCGGCATTAACTTTTCATAATTCAAAAGATTGTTATCACAATATCGGTATGGCAAAATCTTTAGGATATGGGAAAATATCTTTGGACTTAGATAATTTTGAAAACATAGATGAATATTTAAGAGAGTTTGAATTAAATATCTCAAGTCAAATAGAAAATTGGTCTGAAAAAGATGAGATAAAAGAACTTTTAACAATGGCAAGTGAACAGGATAATAAAGGAAATTCAAAATTAGAGCATATGGAACTTGAAAATTTTGCAAAAGTTAAAAATGCTATAGAAAGTTTGAAGCAATATAGTAAGCTAGATGGTATTAAAATAAAAACTTTAGAAACAAAACTAAAAAGTGAAGATAAAGAGCTTGTAAACAAAATTTTTGAAGAAGATAGATTAAAAATAGAGCAAATAAAAGAGACTGAGAAACAAAAAGCACAACTTGAAAAAGATTGGAATATTGTAATATCTTCAACAAATATTGATACACTAAAAAAATTTATAGAGAAATATCCAAACGAACTAGAAAAAATAGGCAAGATAGATCAAGCAATATCTAAACTAGAAGATAAAGAGAAGCAAGAAAAAGAAGAAAAAAGGCAAAAAGAAGCCAATGAAAAATGGCTTTCTATAAAAAAACTTGAAAGTAAGTTTATGCAAAAAGCCTTAGAAGACTTTATCTCAAATTATCCATATTTTAAAGATATTGCAATAGTACAAAAAGAGCTTGAAAACTTTTCAAAATCTTCAAAATCATCAAGTTCAAATATAAGCTTAGATGATTTGAAAAAAGCAAAAGATGGAAAAAGAGTAAAGACTATTTTAGAGAAACTTAAAAACATAGATGATAATCAAAAAAATGAGATTGTAGAGATTGTTAAAGAACTTTATTCAACTTTAGGGAAAGAGCAAAAAAACTTCTTCAAAGATGCACAAATAGGAAGATTTTTAGGTAAAGAATTAGAAGAAAAATTAAAAAATAGTATATAGAGACTAAAGGGTAAAAATGGGATTAAAAATTGTTAAAAAATTAAATTCACAAAATAAGATAGAAAAAACAAAAGCTGTTATTACTATTTTAGGATTAATTGGTGGAGATGACCGACATGAAAAAGCAAATTACTATTATGAGGATAGAAAAGAACTAATAAAAGAGGATTTTAGTACTTTCCCTCTTCTTATAAAAGAGTATTCAAAAAACTTTGATATAGTTCCCATTTTTACAAAAGAGGCAAAAGAAGAAAATATTAAAGTTTTAAAAAAAGAGGCTTTGTCTTTTAATAATTTTAAAGAATCTTGCTTTATAGAAGATGATAAGAATTTTGAAGATGTTTTTAAAATCATTAATGAATCTATAAGCTTTTATGATGAGGTAATAGTAGATGTTTCACACGGTTTTAGACACTTACCTATTTTGATGATTGTAGATTTAATAATCCAAAATTTCCAAGATACCTCTAAAATATCTAAAATACTTTTTGCAAAAGAGATAAAAAAGTTTAAAGAGTATGAGATAATAGATTTGAAAAAATATCTAGACCTAGCAAATATCTCTTTTGTACTTACAACATTTGAAAAAAACTACACCGTTGCAAGTCATATAAAATCAAAAGATTATGAAAAGCTTTTAAAAGAGTTAAATGACTTTTCAAATGATTTAATGGCATTAAATGTTGGAAATCTTTTTAAAACTTCAAAAAAACTAATAGATGAGTTGGACAAAATAGAAGATATTTCAATTAAAACTCAATCTAAAAAACTAAAAAAAGTTATAGAAAGGCTTATGAAATTTGATGAAAATAAAATGTATGAGTTCTATTATAATTTATCAAAAGATCTATTTGAAAAAAACTATATTCTTCTAAGTCTATCTCTTTTATATGAAAGTACAGTTTTATATATTATTTATGATATTCAAACAAAAAATAGAGATATTTATAAAAAACTAGAAGAGGATTTTAAAAAAACAAAAAAAGATAGTTATATATATCATTTGGGAAATTTATTAAAGAATTTATATAAAAACTATGAAGATAATAAACAAGTTAATAGATATATAATAAATCAAAATGAATATAAATTACTTCAGAATACACATAAAAATTTAAATATAAAAACATTGCTACAAGAAATAAACAATAAAAGAAATGATCTAGCACATGCAAACTCTGTCAAATCTTTTCAAGATATAAATAAAGAAGTAAAAAATCTTATATTTAAATATGAAACTCAAGTTATAAATAAAAGATAAAACGACATATATTGTCAAGAATTTCATATATAATCCTCAAAAATAAAAAGGAATTATCTATGAAAACAACTTTAACAATAAAAACAAATGAAATAAAAACAAGAATTGTTTGGGGTTTTAAACCAACAACTAGAATCAAACCTAGTAAAAAAGTATATAGTAGGAAAAAAAAGGATTATGTTTATTAAACATTTAGAAGAGATATTTACAAAAGAGAATTTAAAATCTTCATATTTACAAATTTCTTCAACTACAAAGGGAATAGATGAAGTTTCATATGAAGAATTTAATAAAGAACTTACAAAAAATCTTCAAAATATTATAGAACTTATTTTTAATAATAAATACTCTCCAGAACCACTCAAAAAAATAGAAATTGAAAAAGAAAACAGCTCTAAAAAAAGACCAATAGCATTGAGTAGTTTGAAAGATAAGATTATTCAAAAAACTTTATACATATCTTTAAACGACTATTTTGATAATACATTTAGTGATAAATCATATGCTTATAGAAAAGGAAAATCTACATTAAAAGCTGTAAATAGAGTTGTGAATTTGATTCAAGAAAAAAATCATTGGATTTTAAAAACAGATATAAAAGATTTTTTTGAAAATATAAATCATGAAAAACTATTAAAAATATTAGAAAGACAAATTGAAGATAAAAGAATTATTAGATTGATTGCACTTTTTATACAAACAGGATCATTTAAAAAACATGATTTTATAGAGCATAATTTAGGAGTTCATCAAGGAGATATTTTATCCCCATTATTATCAAATATATATTTAGATCTTATGGATAGATTTTTAGAGAAACAAAATATAGCTTTTGTAAGGTTTGCAGATGATTTTGTAATACTTACAGAAGATGAAAAAAAAGCTATAGAGTATCAAGAACAGCTTGAATTGTTTTTAAAAAGTATTGATTTGTCTTTGAATTTAGATAAAACATATATCTCTCATATAAAAGATGGATTTAGTTTTTTAGGAGTGGAGTTTGTAGGTAAAAATAGATTTGTAGATAATGAACGACTTCAAAAAACTATCTCAAATATAATACAGATGTCAAAAAGAAGAACAACTTTAAAAGAGTTTATAGAAGAGTTAAATATTTATCTATATACTTTAAAAAACTACTATTTGAAAATTATAATACCAAATTCTACTCAACATCAACTATTAAAAGATGCAGTTATAGAATCAACTTCACATAAAGTATATATAAATAAAGAAAATAAGATTATTATTACTAAAAAACAATTTAGGATCTTTTTAGAACATCTTAAATTAGATCTATTATTTGATGATGTAGAGATAAAAGACAAAATAGATTTAATAATAGCAAAAGCCTTTGAACAATATCTAGCAAATAAATCATATAAAGAGACAAAAACTTTAGTAGATAAAAAAAAGAATACTTATGCAAAAAAATTTGCAAATGATTCTACTATACATATAGCTCAACAAGGCTTGTTCCTAGGTATCTCAAAAAACAAGTTTGTTGTAAAAGAGTATGGAAAAATTCAAAATAGTTTTGCCATTGACAAAGTAAATAGGATTATTTTAGAAGGAGAAGGAATACTTTTATCTACTAACATTATAAAAAGATGTACACAAAATAAAATCACAATAGATTTTATAAATCGTGATTCAATCTCTTATGCCTCTTTAATTACTAATAAAACAGCTGTTGCTCAAAATATAAATAAACAATCAAAAATTTTAAATACAGATTTTCAAATAGAATTAGCAAAACAGTTTATTTTTGGAAAAGCAAAAAATCAATTAAATTATATAAAATACTTAAATAAATATCATAAAATATTGACTGATAATATCATTAAAATTGAAAGAATAGTAAATTTAAAAATAAAACATTCAAAAACAGTTCAAGAGCTTATGGGATATGAAGGATCAATATCGGCTATATATTGGCAAAGTTTAAGAGCAATTATTCAAATACCTTTTGAAAAAAGAGTTACTTATGGAGCAAAAGATATTGTAAATAGCTCTTTAAATTATGCATATGCAATACTATATGGTAAAGTTCAGCACTATTTAGTTCATGCAGGACTTAGTCTAAATATCTCTTTTCTTCACTCAATAGATGTAAATAAACCAACTCTTACATTTGATATGATAGAAGAGTTTAGAACTTTTATTGTAGATAGAACAATAATCTCCATGTTAAACAAAGATATAGAAATAAAGCTAGATAAAGATGGACTTCTTACAAAAGCTTCCAGACAATTAATATCTAAAAATATAAAAGAGAAATTAGGAAGTTATACTATGTGGAAAAAAGAGTCTATAAAAGTAGAAAATATCATTCAAATACAATGTTATAGCCTAGCTAAAACAATAGATGATAATAAAATTCCATATAAACCATTTATAGGAAAATTTTAAAATCTATTTTAATTTTAATAAGAAAGAAAAAAATGAAATATTTAATAACTTATGATATAGAAAATAATAAACGAAGAAAAAAAGTTTCAGATGAATTAGAAGCCTTTGGATATAGAGTAAATTATTCAGTTTTTGAGTGTGAATTAAATAAAACAAAATTTAATAAATTAGTTAAAACTTTAGAAGAAATAATAGACAAAAAATCAGATAGTTTACGACTATATCATCTTTGTGAGAGTTGTATTCCAAAATCTTTTGAGCTTTGTAATAGGGAGGAAATTTTTGAAAAAAAAGAGTATTTTATATAAAAAATAGTTTGCGAACTTTTTTTGACTGATTTAAGGGCTTTTAAGCTAAACTTCAAGATAAAAAGTTCGCAAACCTATGTTTTATAAAAGTTAATATATAGGTTTGCGAGCTTTTAGTTTTGTTTAAGATTTAAAATGCCATTTTATGGTACTTCTGAAACTTAAATAAAGCTAAAAAATAGAAAATCTCTATTTTTGAGTTTTTTATCTTTTGGTTTGCGAACTTTTTTTATAAGAAAAAGTCCATAAAATCGAGTTTTTTAACAATTTATTGTCAAAACACTAGAGTTGCTTTTTTAAAAATGGTATATATTTGCGAACTTTTTTGATACATTATGAGTATATAGTAATTTTAAGTAAAGATTAAATACTATTTTAGCTGTGAAAAATGGATTTAATGGCTATTCAATAACAATGACCCGATTTAAGGGGATTAAGACTTTAAATAAACAGATTTTAACATTAACAGGGATATAGGAAATTCAATAACAATGACCCGATTTAAGGGGATTAAGACATCTATGCTATTATAACTAGCAAAGTTGCTTCTATCAATTCAATAACAATGACCCGATTTAAGGGGATTAAGACAATATTCTGTTCCCAAAAAAGCCCCAACTATTACAGGTAATTCAATAACAATGACCCGATTTAAGGGGATTAAGACGTTGGATTTTATTTAAAATATTAGGGTTGCACAAAGTACAAATTCAATAACAATGACCCGATTTAAGGGGATTAAGACTTGAATCTTCATGATTCAACTCTTTGAGTTTAATGCCTGGCACTAAAATCACCCACTTTCATTAAGACTTGAATCTTCATGATTCAACTCTTTGAGACATAGGATTCAATAACAATGACCCGATTTAAGGGGATTAAGACCTACATATAGGCTAAAAAACTTTTCGTTTGTATGTCATTCAATAACAATGACCCGATTTAAGGGGATTAAGACTTTTTCCATGAATAAAATGGAAAACCATAACTGCTTTCATTCAATAACAATGACCCGATTTAAGGGGATTAAGACTCTCTTTTTAGAGACCCTAAATTTTCTAAACCAATTCAATAACAATGACCCGATTTAAGGGGATTAAGACTTTGAACACAGCCTGCAAACCGTTTGCTAGGTTTGCTCCATTCAATAACAATGACCCGATTTAAGGGGATTAAGACAAAAGGAACAACCACAGAACAGTGGTTTCCTTTTAAATTCAATAACAATGACCCGATTTAAGGGGATTAAGACATGTCCCTTCGCTCTCAGGAGCTAATTTCCAATCAAATTCAATAACAATGACCCGATTTAAGGGGATTAAGACATTTCCCTCCACAATCTCAGAAGATATAGGGAAGCCAGAAAATTCAATAACAATGACCCGATTTAAGGGGATTAAGACACATCTGTTCCATAAAAGAAGTTTGCTTCTTTTACGATTCAATAACAATGACCCGATTTAAGGGGATTAAGACAAGATATAAATCCTCTTTTATTTCTTTTAGTTCTATTCAATAACAATGACCCGATTTAAGGGGATTAAGACTTCATCCAGCAGTTTTAAAAGAAGATATAAATCTTATTCAATAACAATGACCCGATTTAAGGGGATTAAGACAAGAGAATAAATCCTCATCTTTAACACTTTTTGAATTCAATAACAATGACCCGATTTAAGGGGATTAAGACAACTATGAAAAAGATAATGCGTAAGCTATTTGCTTATTCAATAACAATGACCCGATTTAAGGGGATTAAGACTACTTTTATAGAATTTATCCTATGTTTTTGTGGATTCAATAACAATGACCCGATTTAAGGGGATTAAGACGAAGAATCCTTTTTGATATGCAAGTTGTTGCATACATTCAATAACAATGACCCGATTTAAGGGGATTAAGACTTTGTATCAGGGGCAATGCAATCTGTTCTTCCCAATTCTATTCAATAACAATGACCCGATTTAAGGGGATTAAGACATGCTTAAATTAATTTTAGCTATTTGCTCTAATACATTCAATAACAATGACCCGATTTAAGGGGATTAAGACGTTCTGAACTTTGCCTCAAAAGTTTTTCTATCAAACTTATTCAATAACAATGACCCGATTTAAGGGGATTAAGACTTTGCTCGTAAGCATCCTCGTTAATTATATTTGAGAAAAAATTCAATAACAATGACCCGATTTAAGGGGATTAAGACTCAAATTTTTCTTCAAGCCTTATTGTCTCTTCTCTAGATTCAATAACAATGACCCGATTTAAGGGGATTAAGACAATGTATCAAAAAAATTTTTTGATGTCGAAGATGCGTTAATAAATTCAATAACAATGACCCGATTTAAGGGGATTAAGACTTCGTAGATTTCTACGACATACTGAGTATCATTTAGAAGATTCAATAACAATGACCCGATTTAAGGGGATTAAGACGATAATAACCAAATTATATCTAACATTTCACAAACTGATTCAATAACAATGACCCGATTTAAGGGGATTAAGACTTTAACTTTGGCTTGAAGCCAAATATCTCTTCCAACCACATTCAATAACAATGACCCGATTTAAGGGGATTAAGACTTGAAGCCAAATGTCGTTACCAACTATCATAAAGTTATTCAATAACAATGACCCGATTTAAGGGGATTAAGACCATCCTCGTTGTTAGCATATGAGCCAAAGTTTATATATTCAATAACAATGACCCGATTTAAGGGGATTAAGACCTATTTCAAAAAGCTTATTATAGATTGTGTCTATAAATTCAATAACAATGACCCGATTTAAGGGGATTAAGACGCTTTTCGCGAAATAATCTGCAACCTTTAAGACTATTCAATAACAATGACCCGATTATTTTTGCCTTTGGCAAATTCAGTCATCACTAAAAATTACGAAAAGCTAAAGCTTATTCTATTTTTAGGACTCAGAAGAGGGGATTTATAGAAATGGAATTTTTATCAATACTTGCTTTGCAATATTTCCTTCTAAGCTATTCTATCAATAAAGCAGGTGGTGAAATTAAAATAAAGATTTGACTAAAGTCTAATTTCGAAACTAAGAATTAATTTTTTTCTTGAGGTAAAATTATATAAAATAAATTTAACGACAGTTTCTGTCAAAAAGATATATTAGAATTCTTCCAAATTAAAAGGGAGAAAAAATGAAAAAATCAATTATCTTATCACTCGTTTTAATAGGAAGTTCAAATCTATTATTTGCAAGTAATAAAGTATATAGTACTAATTTAGAGTATCACTATAATTATGGTAATAAAAAATGTTTAAAAACAGATTTCTCAGCAAAAAGAGAGATTATGAATATGCTTAATGAGGGTGAAGCATATAAAGAAGATGAATTCTTTACAGATGCAGGAGATATTATAGAAATAACAACAAGCAAAAATTCATATTTTTCAATGATGACTTCTTATGGTGCTTGTAGATTATTTGAAGATATTGTTATAAAAAAAATGGATGCAAAAAAGCTTGATGCAAAAACATATAAAGATCTTAAAGATCCAGCACTTAAAGATAAAAAGAAATAAAAAGGTAAAAAGATGGAAATACTTATAATAGGTAGTTTTATATGCTTTGCTATATTTGTTGTTTACAGAATAATATCAAATATAATTTCTGGAAACAGTGATGATTCTGATGATGATTATTGGATATGGTATATGATGGAAGAAGAAAGAAGAAGACAAGAAGATGATAACTCTTTTTAAATAATAGGGATTTAAATTAATAAAATAAAACACACAAAAGGAAAAATATGAAAAAAATTATCTCAACACTACTACTTACAACAACACTATCTACAACTTTGTTTGCAGATTGTGAAGTTTTAAATTTTGGAGAACCAAACCAAAATCCTATAAAATTACTTGGAACAAATGAAGTACCAAAAGTTGTGAACTACAATGCTTATAGTGCTTCAAAGCCTATTGCATACTATGATTCAAAAAACAAAATGCAGATAAAATCATTTACAGATGCATATGGTGAATTTTTTAGATATGTAAGAGATAGTGCTATAGAAGATTGTAAAGAGGGTGGTTATAAAGAGATTGCAAATGTAGATATTAAGTTTCAAATAGATGAAAGATATTACTATTTTGCAGCAACATTAAATTATATTAAATAAATATAAAACGACAAATTTTGTCAAGAAAATAAAATATAATTCTTTACAAAAAAATTAAACACAAAAAGGAAAAAATATGAAAATAATTACAAAAGTAGCTTTAGCATCTATGCTTTTTGCAGGTTCTTTAAGTGCAAATTCAGTTGCACACTTTGGTATTACAGCAGTGAATTCAGATGTAAAATTGGAAAATGGAGATAAATTTACAGAGTATGGATTTACTTTTGGTGCTACAAAATATTTTGATTCAAATATTTTACTTGGAGTTGATGCTTCAGTTACATTTGGTAGTATGGATTTCACTTCAGGTGGAGAGACTAAATCTATATTAATGACAGGATTATCAGCAGAAGCAAGAGCTGGTTATTCTTTTTTTGATAGAAAACTTGATCTTTATGCTGCTATTGGTTACGGTGGACAAGGATTTGACAATGGTGAATCAAATGCTGCTGGTTTAGGTTATGGTGCTGGGATTCAATATAACTTTGCTGAGCATTGGGCAGTAGCAGCTGATTATAGAAAATATGATATGGATTTCGAAGGTTTAGTTGATTATGATTTAAACAGAGTTGGATTTTCACTTAAATATAGATATTAAAATTAGTCAAACAAAAGTTTGACTAATTAAAAAAATAATAATAACTGACAAATAAAAAGATAAAACGACAAATTTGTCAAACTTTTTGTATTTGGTTTTATATTTATATAGTTGTTCGTTTAGAGATGAAGCTTTTATCAAAGTTTTTTTATGATTTTGTAAGAAAACACTATTTCAAAATAGTTTATATTCAAACAATTCCTCTTGCATTTATTATATCTTCATACAAAACAGAAGAGTTTGAACCAATTTTCTCTATGACAATTTCAATATTGATTGAGTTACTTTTTAAATGGCTATTTACATAATTTAGTCTCAAATAGGTATAATACAAACTTTTAAAAAAGAGGTAAAAACTTGCAAACAAAAAAATCAATACTTCAACTACAACTTTTAAAAGAGCTTTTAGAGGGAAAAAAGATCTCTCTTAAAGTTTTCTCTTCAAAATATGATTTAAGTATTAGAACAGCTCAAAGATATATTGAAGATATAATTGAAATTTTTGAAGAAAATCTTATAAAAGATAGTGAATATTATAGTTTTATTTCAAATTCAATATTAGAGACAAATATTTTAAATTTCAATAAAAAAGAGCTAGAAAATTTTGTAGATTTATACTCTTTACTTGATTTTGATTTTTCAAGAAATTTAGATGAAAAAGATAAAACTATACTTCAAAAGATGGAGAAAAAGTATTCTCAAGTTTATATGATAAAGCAAAATCCATTTGAACAATTTACACAAAAAAAAGATTTGTTGTTTGATATTAAAGATGCAATAAAAAATAGAAGATATACAAAAATAGAGTACACAAGTGATAAAAAATATATTTATGAACAAGCAAAGATTTTAAAAATAGTATTTGCTGAAGGAAATTTCTATTTAGCTATTTTGACAAATGAAGATATAAATAATGGTTTTAAATTTTTAAGATTAAGCTTTTTGGATAAAATTATTTTATATCCAAATAGTTTTAAAAAAGATTATGAAGCAGAAGATTTTTTAAAGAATTTTCAAACACTATTTTCAAACTATAAAAAAGAGCCATTTGAGGTAGTTTTAAAAGTAGATAATAAAATTAAAAGATTTTTTATAAATAAGAAGTTTCTATCTTCACAAAAAATAGTAGAAAATAAAGAAGATTTGATTTTGAGTTTTAAAGTTACAAATAGTATGGAAATATTACCTCTTGTTAAAAAATGGTTACCAAATATAAAAATAATATCTCCAAAAAATTTAAAAGATCAGTTGGAAAATGAATTAAGAGAGTATTTAAATTGAATATAGAAAAGAAAATAATATTAACAACACTAAACTCAAGATTTTCGCACTCAAGTCTATCTTTACGATATCTATTTGCAAACTTAAAAGAGCTAAAAGATGAAGCAAAGATATTGGAGTTTGTAATAAATAGTCAAAATCAAACTTTGGTTGAAGAGATTTTGGCATATAAACCAAAAATTGTATTAATCTCAACATATATTTGGAATGCAAATGATGTAGCAGAACTCGTAAAATATATAAAACTAATAAGCCCACAAACAATAGTTGCTTTGGGTGGTCCAGAAATTAGCCATTTACCACATAGAGTTGATTTTGAAAAAGCAGATTATTTTATGTTTGGAGAGGGTGAAGTAAGTGTTTATAACTTATGTAAAAATATTTTAGGTGGAATTAGACCAAAGGATAAAATAATAAGTGCAAAACCTGTTGAGTTTGACAAAATTGCTTTGCCTTATGATTATTATACAGATTTTGATATACAAAATAGACATATTTATATAGAAAGTAGCCGAGGATGTCCATTTACTTGTGAGTTTTGTCTTTCTAGTATTGATTCATCAATGAGATATTTGCCTATTGATGTTTTTTTAAATGAGATTGATAAGCTTTGGAATAGGGGAGCAAGAAATTATAAGTTTATAGATAGAACTTTTAATCTTAAAATATCTTTTGCAAAAGCTATTTTGGACTATTTTTTGGCAAAAGATGAGGACTATTTTTTACACTTTGAAGTAATTCCTGATAATTTTCCTCTTGAGTTAAGGGAGAGATTAAAACAGTTTAAAGCTGGGAGTTTACAGCTTGAAGTAGGAATACAAACTCTAAACTTAGATGTTGCAAAAAATATAAATAGAAATCTTAGAATTGAAAAAATAAAAGATAATCTAAAATTCCTAAGCCAAGAGACAAAAGCTCATATGCATATAGATTTGATTGTAGGACTTCCTAGTGAAACTATTGAGAGTTTTAGAGAAAATCTTGATTTATTGTACACTTTAAGTTCTGGAGAAATACAAATTGGAATATTAAAAAAACTTTCTGGAACGACCTTAAATAGGCATGATGAACTGCATGGAATGGTATATAATCCAAATCCGCCTTATGATATTTTAAAAAATAATTTGATAAATTTTGATTTAATGCAAGATATGAAACGCTTTGCAAGATTTTGGGATATAGTTTACAATAGTGGGAATTTTATAAAAACATCTAAACTATTATTCAAAGATGGCAAGGTTTTTGATGGTTTTTTTGCTTTTTCAAAATGGATTTACAAAAGAAGTGAAAGTACATTTAAAATCTCGCTTGATAGAGTTGCAGAGTATCTATTTGAATACTTAAGCCGTGATTATGAAGAGGAAATTTTGGTAAATACAATATTAGAAGATGTTATGGCAGTTGATGGAAGAAAAGTACCGCCATTTTTGAAGAAATTTAAAAAATATGAAAAAGAGTTTATACAAGTTGAATTAAAAAGAGCAAATAAAAGACAAGTTTTGAGGCTTGATGCCAGTGAGTAATTATAAAAAGTTGTTATTTATAACAATTTTTATCAACTCCTTATATGCAGAAAATCTTACAACAAAACTAGAACTCTCTTTCATAGAAACAAGTGGTAACACAAATACAAGCTCTCTTTCAGGAAAAATTGAGACAAATAAAAAGATAAACAAAGCTGAAATAAAAGCAAAAGCTTCTATCTTAAGAAGCAAAGATAATAATGAAAAATCAGCAAATAAATATGATGCCGAATTAAAATATGATCTTATGCTAGGTGAAAAATTTTATATATATTTAGGAACAAATTTTGTAAAAGATGAGTTTTCTGATTATGATTCAAGATTAAATATTGGTCCAGGAGTTGGATATAAGTTTATAAATACAGATAGACATCTTTTAGATATTCAAAGTGGTTTTGACTACTCTATTGATAAATTTAAAGATAAAGAACAAGAGGAGTATTTTGCTTCAAGAAGTGAATTAAACTATAAATATAAGATAAAAGATGATATTGAGTTTAAACAGATGATTAGCTATTTAAAATCATTAAAAGTAAAAGAGAGATACTTTATCACAAGTGAAACAGAGATAAATATTGAGATTATTGATAAGTTATCTTTGGGACTATCTTATAAAATAGATTATGTAAATCAAACAGAAAAAGAGAAAACAGATAAGAAGTTTTTAACATCTATAAAATACGAATTTTGATTTTATAAAGTAAAAGAGAAAAATCTCTTTTACTTAAAACTAATTAGTTTTTCCAATCTAAACCTTTGTCTATATTTAAGTTAAGAGTTAAGAAATGAACAGTTTTATCAAAAGCTTTACCATTTGATTCGCCTTTTGTATCATCCTCATATTTTGCTTGGATTAAATATCCACCTTTCCAAGGAGTGTTTATTGTAAATTCACCTTTATCATCTGTCATAAATTTTTTTGTCCAAGATGATGGAGAGATTACATTTATCTCCTTTTTTGCCAATGCTTTACCATCTAAAACTAGTTTAAAAATATTTTTATTAGCATCAACAGCTACAATATCAAATTTTGTAATAGCTTTTTTGCTTGAAATACCAGCTTTTGAATAAATTACTCTTTTTGTAGTAATATTTGTAGCTTTACTTAATCTTGGTTCTCCTTCTTGAACTACAACAATATCACTGTTTTTTGTTAAAGAATATGTTATGTTATTGTCATTTCTTTTTGTACTTTTTACAAACTCTTTAGGATAAGCAATACCTTCTTGAATTCTTTCAAAGTCTTTACCACTCTCTTTTTCATTTTCTGCATAATGACCAAAATATAATTTTGCTTCTTTTTTATTTTGATCTAGCTCTAGCCAGATTTCATGAGCATTTGCACCTAAAACTACTGCTGATGATAGCATCATGCTATAAACAAATTTTTTCATATAAACTCCTTTAAAATTAGAGATGAATATTACTATCATAATCTTAATATTATATTAATGATAATTACTATTAAAATTAATTATTAATGAGTTTCTATAAGTAAATGAAGATGGTAAATTTAAGTTTTTAGTTTTTATTAGTTGAATTGATAAATTAATATTAATAGATATTTCTTAAATAAAACATTTTAGATTACTTAGTTAAAATACTTTTATGAGTTACAGAAATATAATTTTTGCACTTTTAGTGCTTTATATCTTAGCAGATATCTTCAATACATATTTTATAAAATGATATATGATTTAATAGTAGTTGGTGCAGGACCATCTGGAATAATGGCAAGTATAAGTGCTGCAAATGATGGAAAAAGAGTTCTACTTTTAGAAAAAATGCCACAAATTGCACTAAAACTAAAAGCAACAGGTGGAGGAAAATGTAATCTTACAAATACTCTTGAAAAAGATGAATTTTGTGAGAAGTTTGGAAAAAGTGGAAGATTTATAAAAGATGCTTTAGATACATTTTCAAGAGATGATTTGCTTGGTTTTTTTGCTTCAATTGGAGTAGAAACTATTGCAAGAGATGGATTTAGGATATTCCCTATAAATCACAGTTCAACTCTTATTTTAGAAGCACTAAATAGTGAGTTGGTTAGAGTAAAAGTTGAAGTAAAAACTTCAATAAAAATAAAAAGTATAAAAAAAGAAGAAGAAATTTTTTTTATAAATACAGATATTGAAATAATTAAATCAAAAAATATTATTCTTGCATGTGGAGGAAAAGGTTATCCAACTTTAGGTGCAACAGGAGATGGATATATTTTTGCAGAATCTTTAGGACATAGTGTTACAAAAACACATCCAGCTATGATGCCACTTTTTACAAAAGAGAAAAACTTTGCATCTTGCAAAGCTGATACAATTGCAAAAGCTATTTTAAAAGTTGATATAAAAAAGTATAAGAATCTTAAACTAATAGGAGATTTAATTTTCACAAAAGATGGATTAAGAGGACCTGTGATTTTAGATTTTGCAAGAGAAATTACTCCTATTTTAGAAAAATATGATGAAGTTCC
Source organism: Aliarcobacter thereius LMG 24486 (assembly GCF_004214815.1). Lineage (NCBI taxonomy): Bacteria > Pseudomonadati > Campylobacterota > Epsilonproteobacteria > Campylobacterales > Arcobacteraceae > Aliarcobacter > Aliarcobacter thereius. The sequence goes on along the minus strand of NZ_CP035926.1, from coordinate 1,109,278 downwards.
TTTGTTGATTAGTTTTTTAAAAGGAAGAAATGAAGATGAAATTTATAAAACTTTAAAAGATGAAATAGCTAAAAATCCTGAAGATAATATTTTACAAAATTTAGAAAAACTTTTGGCAAATTCAGTTGCAAATGAGATTTTAAATATTTGTGAAATTAAAAATAGTTTAAGATTTAAACAAATTGATGGAATCAAAAGAGAAAAACTTGTGAAAACTTTAGCTTGGACACCATTTACAATTATTGGGCACGATGGTTTTAGACAAGCTATGATTACAAGAGGTGGAATAAGTTTAAAAGAGATTGATTCAAAAACAATGCAAAGTAAAGTTTTAAATGGATTATATTTTTGTGGAGAAATTGTAGATATAGATGGACCTTGTGGTGGATACAATCTTCAATGGTCTTTTTCAAGTGGATATTTAGCAGGAAAGTTAAGAGTTTAAAATTATTATATTAAAATATAGATTTTCAAATAAAGAGAAATTATAATATAATACAGATTGATTAAAAAAATAGGAATGTAAATTATGTTATTAATGAAACTAGAAGCAAGAGAAAAATTCGCCTTTTTACAACTGGCTCACTATTTAGCTAGAGCTGATAATAATTTTGGAAAAGATGAAGAAGATATTATCTTAGATTATTGCTTAGAAATGGGAGTTGAAAATATTGACTCTTTTGATGTATCAAAATGTGATTTAGAAGCTATTTTAAGAAATTTCAAGAGTATAAGAAGTAGAAAAATTGTTATTTTAGAGCTAATGATACTTGTTCATATAGATAAAGTATTTAATATAAATGAACAAGTTTTAATAGAAAAAATAGCACAATATTTTGAAATTTCTGAAAAAGATATGCAAGATTTCTCTGCTTGGGGAAAATCTGTTGCAGTATTAAATGAAGTTGCAAAAGTTTATATAAATGATAATTATAGCCAAGAGATGATTTCATAAAATGAAAATAGTAGAAACAATAAGCAAACAAGTTGATAAACTTCTTTTGGATTATAAAAATCTAAAAGCTGAAAAATTTGCTTTGGAAGAAAAAATAAAAGAGCTAGTAAATGAAAATGATAAACTAGAAAGAAACAACCAAGATATGATTTTAAAAATAGATACTCTTTTGAAAAAGGAGAAGTTAAATGAGCAATCATAAAGAGATAACAGTTCATATAAATAATATGGCATATACTTTTACTTTAGATGAAGAGATGCAAGAAGAGTTTAAAAACAATTTTGATTTAACAAAAAACAATGATACAAAAGTACTTATAAAAGCTTATATCACAGCATTACAACATAATAAAGAGTTAAAAAGAAGATTAGAAGAAGAACTTTTAGAGATATCAAATAAACTTATAGGATATTAAAATAAAAGCTTTTTCTCTATTAGAAGTTTTAATTGTAATAATAATCCTAGCAGTAGTTTTTGCATTTTTCTCTCCAAAGATGATTCAATTTATAAATTTTGGAGAAAAAAGTCAATTAAAAGTTGATTTTGCACTTATAAATTCTGCTTTATCACAAAATAGAGCAAAAAATAATTTATTACAAAATAGTATAGATTTAAACCAACTTGATAGTGCAAGAGTAAATATAAAAAATGAAAAACTCTTTTCAAATATTTTAAAAAAAGATATAAAATCTACAACAACAGTAGAAAAACAAAGTGGTTCTTGGGCAAAGATTGGAAACAAAGATTATATTTTCTTTACAAAAACACAAGAGTATAAGTTTTCATTAAATGATGGTTTTTTTGAATGTATTAGTCAAAAAGAGATATGTGAGAATTTAGATTGAAATATTATGAACTTGCTATTTTAAAATCCCCTTTAAAAAACTTAACATATCAAAGTGAACTAGAACTTGAAATTGGAAATATTGTTGAAGTAGCTTTAGCAAAAATAAAAAATAGTGTTGAAGCAGTTGTTGTAAAAGAGGTAGATAAACCAGATTTTAAATGTAGTGATATATTAGTAAATACAAATAGAAACTTTGATTCATTTATGATGGAAATAGCTCTATTTATAAGTAAATATTATGTTTGTTCATTTGGGCAAAGTATATCTTTGTTTCAATCTTTTAATAAAGAATTTGAGCATAAAAATTCTAAAATAGAGTTCAAAAAAGAGATAAAACTATCAGACTATCAAGAGAAGGCAAAAACTTTTTTAGATAGTAAAAAACAGGCACTTTTATTTGCAAGAACAGGTGCTGGAAAAACAGAAATATATATTAAAACTATAAAAGAGATTTTAAAACAGAATAAAGAGGCTGTATTATTGATGCCTGAAATCTCTTTAACTCCACAAATGCAAAAAAGACTTGAAGAAGTTTTTGGAAATAGTGTTGCAATATGGCACTCAAAAGTTACACCAAAAAAAAGAGCAGATATTTTAGAAAAGTTACAAAAAGGAGAGATAAAGTTAATTGCAGGTGCAAGATCTGCTCTTTTTTTACCTTTTAATAATTTGGGATTAATTGTTGTAGATGAAGAGCATGATGACTCTTATAAAAGTGATAGTACTCCTAGATATAGTGCAAAAGATTTAGCTATATTTATAGCAAAAAAGTTTGATATTAGACTGATTTTAGGAAGTGCAACACCATCTATAAATAGCTTTGATAAAATTCCATATTTTATTTTGGACAAAACTTTTTATGAAACAAAAAAAGATTATATATATGAAAATTCTAGTTTAAAAATCTCTTCTAGTTCACTTGAAAAAATATCAAAAAATCTTGAAAATAAAAATCAAGTTATAGTTTTTTTGCCTACAAGAGCAAACTTTAAGCACCAGATTTGTTCAGATTGTGGAAAAAGTGTTGAGTGCCCATTTTGTAGTGTTTCTATGAGTTTACATAGAAATGATTTGGCTTTAAAGTGCCATTATTGTGGATTTGCTCAGAAAATACCTGAAACTTGTCCATCTTGTAATAGTGGAATTATAAAAAATCATAGAGTTGGAACTGCTGAGATTGAAGAACTTTTAAAAGAGTGTTTTCCAAATAATATTATAAAAAGATTTGATAAAGATAGTATAAAAACAGAAAGTGCTTTGAAAAAAACACTTGAAGAGTTTAATAAAAATAAAATTGATATCTTAGTTGGAACACAAATGCTTTCAAAAGGTCATGATTATCATAATGTTAAACTAGCAGTTGTTTTAGGAATTGATAGTTTATTAAATATGAATTCATATAAAGCAAGAGAAAATGCCTTAAGTCTTCTTATTCAAATCTCTGGAAGAAGTGGAAGAAATGGTTTTGGTGAAGTTGTAATTGAGACAAAAAATGAAGAGTTTTTTAAGTATTATTTAGAAAAAAGCAACTATTTAGAGTTTTTAAAAGATGAACTTGAATTTAGAAAAGAGCTTTATCCACCTTTTGTGAAACTTGCAAGAGTTATTTTTGCTCATAAAAATGGTATTAAAGTTCAAGAAGAGTTAAGAGGATATATTGAAATATTTAAAACAATCAAAGAGCTTGAAATTGTAGGGTTTGGAGAATGTGGAGTTTTTAGAATTGCAAATAAGTATAGATATGAGATAGTTTTAAGATCAAAAAATACAAAAGCACTCTTAAATGCACTTCATACCATAAATAGCCCAAATGCTACTATTGATATGGACACTATTTATTAAAAATTATGTACAATCTTGAAATTAAAAGGAGATAAAATGATTAAGACAAAAGAGGACTTTGATAATCTTGTAGAGAGCATAAAAAATGAAAAATGGTATAGAAAACCTTTGGCTTTTGGAATTGCAAGAATAACTAGAGGAGTTTTAAATCCTAATCTTACTTTAGATGCTACTTTTCCTTATATAAACTGGGATGAAAATGAGAAAAGTGCATCTGTTTTTTTAGCAGCATTAAAGCAAAATGGACAAAATGTTGATTGTTTTCAAAGTGAAGGAATTTATACTATAACAGATGGTTTTCTAGGGTTTTGTATAGAAGCATATAAGCCATTTTATGATGAAAAAGAGAAGCATAAAAATCTTCAAGTAGTTTCAACTTTATCATCTTTACCAATAAATAGTGGTCTTGAAGCAGATGATTTTAGAGTTGTATTTATCTTTGAAGATGAAAAACCAAAGAGTGTTGAGAGTGCATATTTAAAACTATATGCAAAATATAGTAAAAAAATTAAAAATTTAAATCTTGAAAATATAGATGAATTACTTACAAATTGTGCTTGGATAGATGGAACTCCAATGGAACTAGATCTTTTAAGAGAAAATGAAATTATGTTAAAAATTGCAAATAAATTTCCACAAATTGAGTATGTAGGGAAATATTCAAAAGTTTTAAGACATATAATTCCAAATAAAGATGAGAGTATTTGTGAAAAAGAGTTGTTAAAGTAGCTTTTTGCTACTTTGATACTTGATTTTGAATAATTTATGAAAATATAACTCTTAATATAATATACTTTTGCCCTAAAATTCTAAAAAACTAAAGAGAAACAATGATAGAACTAATAAATATTCAGAAAACCTACCCAACACAAACCCTATATCAAGATTTAAATCTAAGATTAAATAAAGGTGATAAAGTAGGGCTTGTAGGAAGAAATGGTACTGGAAAATCAACACTTTTTAAACTTATTTTAGGTGAAGAACAAGCTGATAGTGGAGAGATATCAACACCAAAAAATTATAAAATAGGTGCACTAAAACAATATTTTGATTTTACAGAGAAAACACTTTTAGATGAAACAGCTTTAGCTTTGAGTGAAGATGATAAATATAATATTTATAAAGCAGAAAAGATACTATTTGGACTTGGATTTAGTGAAGAAGATTTACAAAAAGAGCCAAAGAGTTTTTCAGGTGGTTACCAAATAAGAATAAATCTTGCAAAACTTCTTTTAACAGAACCAAATATGCTACTTCTTGATGAACCTACAAACTATCTTGATATTCTTTCAATTAGATGGCTTAGAGAGTTTTTAAAATCTTTTGATGGAGAAGTTATACTTATTACTCACGATAGAGATTTTATGAATAGTGTTTGTACTCATACAATGGGAATTGTAAGAAAAAATGCATTTATAATTGCTGGAAGTACAGAAAAGTTTTTTGAACAATTAGCTTCAAATGAAGAGCATTATGAAAAACAAAAGATTGCTCAAGAGAAAAAGATAAAAGATCTTGAAGAGTTTATTGCAAAAAATAAAGCAAGGGCTGCAACTGCAAATTTAGCACAATCAAAAGTAAAAATATTAGAAAAAATGGAAATTATGGATGATTTGGTTTTTGAAAAAGATTTAAAATTTGATTTCAACTATAAAGATACAAGTGCAAAATATCTGCTTGAAGTAAAAGATGTAAGTTTTGGATATGAAAAAGATAATTTACTGTTTAAAGATATTACTTTTGCTCTTAGTCGTGGAGAAACTCTTGGAATTATAGGAAAAAATGGTAAAGGAAAATCAACACTTTTAAATGTGATTGCTGAAGAGTTAAAAACTCTTAGTGGAGATGTGAATTTTCATCCAAGTACAGTTTTTGGGCATTTTGGGCAAACAAATATAAATCATTTAAATCAAAACAATACAATTATTGAAGAGATACAAAGTGTAAATAACAAAATTCCAGAATCTGTTATAAGAAATATATGTGGAATTATGATGTTTAGTGGAGATAATGCAAAGAAAAAAATCTCACTACTTTCAGGTGGAGAAAAATCAAGAGTAATGCTTGGAAAAATTATGGCAAAAGATGTAAACCTTCTTTTCCTTGATGAACCTACAAATCACCTTGATATTGAATCAATAGAAGCACTTACAAATGCTATAAAAGAGTTTTCAGGTTCAAGTATTATAGTAACTCACAGTGAAGAACTTTTAAGAGCTGTTTGTGATAGATTAATTGTATTTACAAATGATGGAGCAGATTATTTTAATGGAACTTATGATGAGTTTTTAGAGAAAATAGGTTGGGGTGATGATATTGATGATAAGAAACCTACAAAAACAGATAATAAAACTAAAGAGAATAAAGATAAACCAAAAATAAATAAAAAAGAGAGTAAAAGATTAAGAGCTGAATTAGTAGCTAAAAAGAGTCAAGATTTAAAACCTTTAAAAGCAAAAATTGAAGAGCTTGAAAAAGAAGCTTCATCTTTATTTGGAGTTGATAAAACTAAAGTTGAAAACTCTATTTTGGAACTTATGCAAAAAATTGAAAATATAAATCAAGAGTTTGAAGAGAAAATGAGTGAACTTTCTTAACTTTTGGAGCTATAAATTAGTTTAAATTTAAACTAAAATTATAGCTCATTCCTTCATTCTCTTTCGATTCAATAAAAAGTTCTTGATTAAATATATTTAATAGGTTTATTGTATCAATTATAAGTTTATTTTCACTATTTAAAACAACAATATCATCTATATTTCCTACTTCAAAACCATTATTAGAAATAACTACTTCTAATAAATCTTTTCTTAAATTGAAAGATATTTGAATCTGTTTTTGGATTTTACCTTTTTTAATATCTTTTTTTATAGTATCTAAACAAGATTGTTCTATAAGATTAAAAATTATATTCTCAATAATAGAAGATTCTAGATTAATATCTTTTTTTGTATCAAAATTTAAATCATAATCAAGAGATATTTTATATCTATTGTCAAGATAATAGTAAGTATCAGCTCTTTTATTTAATACTTCTAAAAGTTTTTCAATATTTTTAAAAATATGATTAGAATTTGAAGAATTCTCTTCTATATAACTTAAAATCTCTTCTTCAAATTTTATTAATTGTTCATATAAAAGTGCATAAGAGTTTATAGTTTCAAATATTAAAGAGCTATTTATAAGCTCTTCAGGAGTATATTTATCTAAATTTTTATTTAAGCTTGAAGTATCAAAAATATTTAAATAGAACTCAAGATTATTTAATTTATTTTTTAAATCAATTGTTTCTTGTATAGAACTTATAATCTCATCAATTTTCTTATTTGGTATTTTTATATCACTAAGATGAGAAGATAAATCATTTATTAATATTTTATCATCTATAAAAAACTCATTTAATTTTAAACTATCAAAAAGATTTAGATTTGATAAAATAGATTTAAATTCATCAAAACAAAGCATATTTGATTCAACAAATATTTTTCTTAAATCAGAAATATCTGTTTGAATTTTTTGATTATATTGATTAAATAAATCTCTATTTAATCTAGATTTTCCACCAGCTTCATTTGAAAAAATATTATCAATATTGAATAAATAGGTAAAATCACTTTTTAATTTCATAATCTTATCTAAAGAATTTACTATTTTATTATCTACTAGCTCTTTAAAATTAATATTTTCCAAATTTATTCCTATTTACACTTTGTTGGAACAAGATTATTATTCAAATTTTGTATCCAATTGTTTTGATTTTTAACCTTTATTTCTCTTTTACTATCTTTATAATAAATAGTATCAAGATTTACCCAAGGCTTTTTTTCAAATGATACTTTTACAATATCACCTTGTTCTAAGATTTTAAGAACTCTAGATTTTAAATTTGAGTTAGATCTTACATTTAATCTATTTTTATTTACTTTATAACATTTTAGACTCTCTTTTTTAGCTATGTTTTGAGATTTCTTCTCTATTATTTCTTTTATTGGAGTTTTTTCTTCATTCTTTTTTACTTTTTCTAACTCTTTATCTTTTGCTACTGATACTACTTTTTTAATCTCTTTTTCACCTGTAATCTGAAAATATCTAGGATGATTTTTATCTATCTTTTCAAGATTACTTAAAGTTATTCCATAATTACTTAAATAAACTGTATAACCGACGCTTTTATCTAAATCTTTAAATAATTCAACACTTTTTGTTCTAGTGTTTATATTTACTATTTTATGACCTAGGATTTTATCTCCTAAAATATATCTTCCTTCAATATTTCCACTAAGTTCTGTTGTCTGTTTTGCTCTTAATGACTCATCATCTAAAAGTAAAACAACATAAGATGTATCATTGAAGTTGTACATACCTTTGATTTTTAGGTCTTTTAGTTTTTTTGTTCTTGTAAAATCAGTTGTAATTCTAGCAAGTTCATTTTGATGATTGAAAAGATTTTTTTCTTGTTCTTCTTTAGTTATGAATATACCTTGAGCATTTGTATTTTTTTGTTTATTTAAACCATCTTTTTCATTTTGCTCTTTTGTTTTATTTAATTGCTCTTCTAAATACTCTTTTTCTAAACCAGTAACTGCCATATAAAAATCTTTTGATTGCTTATCAAGCATATCAAGTTTATCTATCTCTTCTTGTTTATTTTGAGTATTTTCATCTTTTGTAGTCTCATTTGCGAAAATATTTACTACAAAAAGTAGTAAAAAAGCTAATAATTTAAATCTTTTCATCTCTATTTTTTTCCTCTTCCTATTGATTTATTTAAATTCGTATTCATAGTTAAAACCTCCAATATATGTTGGGTATTTCATAAAAAAGGCATCTTTGTGCTCTTTACCACCATCTGCACCTTTTACATTATCTACCCATTCTCCTGATGATATAGCTGTAAGATAATCACTTGCTCCTTCAAGAACTAAAAAATCTTTATTTAAATCATATAAATTTGTATTAAAAACTGGGATCATATAAGTATTTCCCCAGCTAGTGCTTCCACTTGAATTTCTATAATAAGCTTGAATTCCCCAACAATACATCTGATGATTTACATCTATTCCACAAATACCATTTTCCTCTTGAATTACCTTTACTTGTGTCCATTTTATTTTTTTTATAGATTCATTAAAGTGTTTATCATTTTTGTGAGTATTATTAAAAAATATATCACCTTTTAGTTCATTGTGTTCATTTACCCAAACAACACCCGAACTAAATCTTGAAGGATTATTTAAATCATCTATTGTTCTTGCTATATCTGCTGAAATAATTCTATTATCTTTTTTTGGATCATATTTTCTAATAGAATTTGTGTCATTATAAGACTTTATTTTCTCTTTTATTGATTCTAATTCTATTTTATCATTTGTATTATTGCCTTGTTTGATTTTATAAAAATCACCATTTACATCTTGAGCTATAAAGGCATCAACTCCACCTCTTAATGATACAAATTTTGGGATATTACTCATATTTGAATTTCCACTTACAACCTTTTGAGCAGAACAAAAATTATAAGATTTACCATTAAAATTTCTAGTACAACTATTACCATTTACACCTTCAGCACCCCAAATGAAAATATCGCCATTTTTATCTATTGCACCAATTCTCCTAAAACCAATAGTCAAAATATATGTAATATCATCTATATTTGAAAGATTATCAATAGATGAATAATTACTAAATGACTTGTAGAAGGAATCATTTCCTGCAAATCCACTTGAAGGTGTTCCCCATCTATAAACTTTTCCATCTTCGCTTAAAAAATGCCATATTTGATTATTTGCAAAAACTTTTTTTAATCTTTTGCTTTCAGTACTTCCATCAAAACGATTACTTCTATAAAGTAACTCTCCTTGTCTATTAACTCCATCTAAGTCACTATACCAAGAACTACTACTTCCTCCTGTTGTTCCATTACAATAAAGTTCACCTTTTGTGCTAATTCCACAAGCACCATGATAAACAGAAATAAAAAAATCAATAAATTTTGGTCTTTTTGGTGAATTAAAATAGTTTTGTACATAATATTTATTATTTTCATTTGAACTTACATCATTTATATTTGTATATAATTTTGCTCTTAAAGGCATAATAGCATTTATTACAGGTTCAGAATTGGTTTTTACTTTTCCTGTAAAACTTTTATTACCTTCTATTCCTGTAATTCCTTTACCATTGTTTCCCCAAGCATATATATCTCCATTTACTAACATTCCACCAGCTCTTCTATAAAACTGAATTACAGTTTTTCCTACATTTACTTCATCTGGATTCACTCTTACAAAGTTATTTGGACCAATAGCTATTGACTCTTTTACAGTTCTACACTCAGTTTTATTTACATCTCCATAAACACAATCGAAAACAGATACTCCAAGAGTCATAAATTCAGAAGGAATATTTAAATCTTTTACCTCTTTTGTTACTTGTAAATTATCATCTTGGAAGCTAATTCCAGAAGCAAAAGTTATTCCAAAAAGAGGACTATATGAATATTTTGATTTTCCATCACTTCCAAAATATTCAAGAGATACATTATTTAAAAGATTATCATTTGTTTTTTTGTTCTCTTCATCTTCTTTATTTAATTTAACTCTAAATTTACTAGATTCTCTATTTTGATTATATTTAACTATTTTAGAAGAGTTGTTTTGAATAAAATTTTCAATATTATTTAACTCTATAATTACATTATTTTTTGTATCTAATGGAGCTAAAGTATTATTTCTATTTTTATTTGAATAATAGTGAAGAATCATACTATTTAAAATAGTCTCATTTCTTGGTTTGAAACTTACTATTTGTCCATTTTCAAAATCTAAATTCATTTTTATTCCAAAAGGGTTTATAAAATCAAATCCATCCACTAAATAATCTTTCAAATCTTCAATTCTTGTGGCTTTTTTTGCTTCTACTACAAGATATTTTCTATAAGCAATAGCTAGTTGTTCTTCTTTTTGAATAAGTTTTTCTATTTTCTTCTCATTTAGTGATTCAATACTACTATTTGCAAACAAATTTAAAGATATTATTAAAATAAAAATAGATACTTTTTTCAAAATTATTACCTCGCTTTTTGAATATAATCAACAAAATAAAGAGTATCAAAACCCTTTTTTCTTTGGACTTTACCTAAATATCCAAGTATTCTTTCTCCAGCTTGTATTCCCTCTTTTGAACTAGCATCCAAATTAACTATTAGCATAAATCTATCTACACAAATCATTTTACTATCTACAAGACTTAATCTATAATCAGCCAAAGAGTAGTTTTTAAATACAGATTTTAGTTTTTTATCTAACTCTTCTTTATTTAAAAATCTTGCTTTTAGTTGAGATTTTTTATTATCAATATCTTTTATATTATCTTTTATTTGCTCTGTTTGTAGCTTTTTTATATCTAATTCTTTTAATAATTCATTTTTTTCTTGCATAGTTTGATAATATTCAAAACCAGAGTATAGGAAAAAAATAGATGAATATATAGCCAAAACAATAATCGAAATCTTTGTAATATTTTTTACTTTTTTTCTGCTAAAACTAATCATTTTATATCTTCTTTATTTGAAATACATGAAATTAAATCATCATACTCTTTTTGAACATTAATCAAAGTTTTATCTTGTCTAGTTATAAATCTATTTTCAAATTCTAACTCTTGTTTTATAGGTTCCAAACTAGGATGTGTCAGATAATCTTCTTTTAAATCATTGAGTCCAAAAAACATACCGTAAAAAATTGCAAAAGCTAATATAAAAAGAATAGATATCTTTGAGTAAAAACTATTTGTTGTATCAAGCTCATTTAAATTTTCTACTAAATCTTTTGAATCTCCTAGTTTAAAACATATTATCTCTTTAATATCATTTTTTATATTTTCTTGAAGTAAAACTTCAATAGCAGCTCTAAATTTTGAATCAATAATATAGTTTATTTTATTTATCTTTCCACCACTACTAAGCATTGTTATATGATTTGTCATAAGAATTGACTTTATAATATCATCTGTTATAAAGTTTAAATTTAATTTTACACTATATATTGTTTTATGATTAAAAAGTAATACAAACTCTTCATCTGCAATATATATTAAAAATTCATTTCCATCTAAATACTCTTTTGATAATAAATTTAAAGAGTAGAAATCATATACACTGTTTTTTGAAACATATACTTCATTTTTTTTGAAAGAGTTATAAGTAAATAATCTTTTTGAATTCTCAAGATCATTATCTAAATAAAAATGTTCACTCTCTTCTTGTGAAGAAAAATCAGTTATTGCTAGTCGTACCATACTTCTTCTCCTCTTACAATAGCTTGTGCATCTTCATATGTTATGAAACCAGCATAATATTGAGACATAGTTGCTTTTTCAACAGTCATATATTCAGCAGGATTTTCAAAATCTCCACCAGAACCAATTTTAAATCTTACAACTTCTGCAATTGGAACCCTACCTTTAAATCCACTATTTGCACAATGCTCACAACCAACTTTTTTATTTCCACCTTTTCCATCTGGAACACAACAACTAGTACATAGCTTTCTAACTAATCTTTGAGATACTATTCCTCTTAAGTTATCTACAACATCTCCTTCATTTATTCCAAGTGAACTTGTCATCCTTGAAACTGTTGCAGGAGCAGAGTTTGTATGCATTGTAGAAAATACAAGTTGTCCTAAGTTTGAAGCATTTACAAGTTGTGAAGCTGTTTGTGGTTCTCTTGTTTCCCCAATTAATATAATATTTGAATCTTGTCTTAAAATATCAACAACAGCTTCAGGATAACCATATTTAAACTCTTCACTAGCTGTTGAGAATTCAGATAAATCAATTTGGAAGAAAGATTCATCAACATATTCAACAGGATCTTCAATAGTTACAACATATTGTTGTTGTTTTGCAAGTTTTTGAAGTAGGGCATACATTAAGTGAGTTTTACCACTTCCAACTTGACCTGTTATTAATATCATTCCATTTGCATATTTTGTAAGATTGTTTAGAATATCTATTGTCTCTTTTGGATAGTTTAATCCACCTAAATCATGAGAAACAACACCTTTACCACCAATCATCCTCATAACCAAAGAGAAATTTTGTTTTGAGTTTATTAAACCAATTCTAAATTTAATAGGTTTCTTTGCATACTCATAACTAATAACACCATTAATAGATTCAAAATCTGAATCCTCTTGATCAGCCATTGTAACAAGTCTTCTTTTTAAAGTTTTAGCAATAGGAATTGGCATAGAACCCATATCTACTTTTATACCATCAATTCTAAACCATAAAAAAGCACTTCTTGATGTTTTTTGAATGTGAATATCACTAGCACCAAGTAAAATAGCTTGACCCATTAGCTTTTCAAAATATTTATCAATCTCTTCATCACTTTCTGTATCAGCTTTTTGACTAAATATAATCTCTCTATCTTCTCCAAAAATTGCAGATAAAACACCTTCACCTAAAACTATGATTTTTGTAAAGTAAAATTTACTTAAAACTTCAAAATCTAAATTTACAACATCTCTTATTCCAATAACTTTATTTTTATTTTTTATATCTTCAAGAGTTATCATATACATAGATGAACACAGTTCTTGTTTCTTATCATCTAAAAAACCAGTTGTATCAATATAGTGTTTTTGCAACTCTTTATAGCTATCAAAATATTCATAACCCATATTCTTTACAAAGTTTGCATATTTCTCTTCATTTACAATTAAATCAGAAAATCCACCTTTTAAATTGTATTTATCTTTAATCATATTTTCAATTATTGATTGAAGATTAGCTTGGTTATTTTCATCATTATTTAAAATATTTTCAACTTTTTCTTTGTTTTTTTTAATAAAATCTTCTAGATTAAACTCTTTTAATTTTTTAAATTTCTTAAAATCAAATATATTTTTTAAAGAGCTAAACTTTGTTTTTTTTATTTTATATTTTCTTAATGAGAATTTTTTTAACATTTTTCCTCTCTTTATTGATATAGTGTTTTAAATGTAAATGTACTAATAACTAAATTTATAATATCAGAACCAATTACAACAGTTACAAGCATAGCTAATAGCCAAAATAAAAATTTCCATTGTAAAACAACATAATCTATGTTTTTCTCAAACATAGTATCGCAAGTTAAATATAGTGCTTTTGTAAGCTCTGGGAAATTTGATTTACTAAGTTCAGCTAGTTTTATTTCAGCAGTTATTAATGGTGGAAAATTGTATTTTTCAAACATTACATATAGTTTTTTGTTTTTTTCAATCATAATACTTAGGCTTTTGAAAAAAGGTCTTAGACCTAATTTAAAATACTCATTTGCTAAAATAGCAGATGTTTTATGAAAAGATATTCCAGCACTTAACATACCATTTAATATTCTAAACATATATCTTCCATCACTATAAGCTTGAGTTTTGAATATTTTATAAATCCAAGAAGGTTTATACTTTTCACTATACATATAAAAAACAAAAATAAAAATAGTGATAAATATAGAAATTGCAAGACCACTATATGCAAATGGATATGTAAAATAACTTGGAATTCCTAAAAACTGCTCTACATCAGGGTTTAGTTTTTTAAGATAAATTATATCTTTATCCAAATACTCCATATATAAAATCAAACTATAAAAAGAACCAATAATTATTGATAGAGGTATAAATATAGGATTTATCATTCTTGCAATTAAATTTGGATTACCTTTTGTAAAAGATAAAACAAGTTTTAAACCTTCAACTGTACTTGTACTATTTGCAATAATACTATATTGAAAAGTATTTAAGAATTTGTGTTTAAAAAGTACTTCTTCAAGCCTTTGTTTTCCACTTTCAAGATCTTTTATTGCTGCAAGAAGTCTTTTTTTAAATCTAGTCTTTTTTGTGATTTGATCGCTATATAAAACTAAAGCTCTTCTTGTATTTGAACCAGTTTCAAGTTTTGTTACAAGATAATCTAGTAAAAACATCTCATATGGATCTTTAAATAGTGTCATTTTTCTTAAAATCCTTTAATTTCTCTTAGAGTTACAACATAAACAATTTCTCTTCTTATATAAGATTTAGAATCGCTACCACCAACTGCAAAACCATCTATTGGTATAATTCCTTGATACTCTTTTGCATCATCATGAACAATAATAGATCCAACAATTGAAGTCTCTCCAAGTCTAATCTCTTTTGATACATTATAACCTTGGTCATTATATTTTGGAAGTTGAATTGTACTTCCATCTATTGTTTTTTCATCAAGAGCAAGAAGTTTTTTTATACTTGGATTAATATTTAGAAATATCTTATCTCTTGATATTTTTGCAAGAGCTGTTATGCTTGTACCTTCTTTAATTGTATTAACTGTAACATCAGAAGTTCTTACTTTTGTATCTGTGTCTATTGTTACTTCAATCTTCTCTACATAATCAGTATTTTCTGTAATTGCTTGAACTGTTGGAAGATTATTTTTAAGAATTAACATATTTTTACTATAATTTAAAACTCTTCCTATATTATTGTTTGATTGAGCTAATACTTGAAGATTTCTAGTAATACTATTAATAGCTATATCACTTGTCATTTCAGGAACAATATTTCCTATATTTGCACCTGTTCCTCTACCTCCATCTATACTTGCAAAATTTGCACCTAGAATTCCAAATTTTCTATCTTTATTTAAAATTAGTTCTATTCTTTCAAACTCAATTATTGCTTCTTTTGCAAAACTTGCTTCATAAGCTTTTGCAAGAGTTCTTACAGCACTTTCAATATTTTTTGTAGATTTTAAAAATACTAAACCACTTGCTTTATCTATATGATAAGTTGATATTTTGTCATTTGATATTATGTTTTTTAGCATTTTATCAAGCTCTTCATATAAAACTATTTGTTGTTTATTCTCAATTTTACTTTCGCCTGTATTTTCTTGATTTGATGTTTTACTAGATGAACTCATATCAAGAAGTGGAATATTAAGCTCAATTACAACATCTTTATATCTACTTATATTTATAGACTCTTTTTCATAATCAATATCTACATAAACATTTTTTGCACTTGCAAGTTGATTTAGAGCATCTTTTAAGATATTAGATTTAATAGTAATAATACTATTTTGAAAATCATTTCTATTTTCAATATATGATCCAATATTTACTTGATAAGAAGTTGTTTTTGTGATTAATTTAAGTAACTCTTCAACACTTAATTGACCATCTAAATTAAATTTCTTATTATTTATAGATAATTTTTTACTTTCACTTGTACTTAAAATTGATACTAAATTTAAAGATGAACTCTTTTCTAAAACCAATGTTTTATCTAAAACAGCATTTAAATAGTTGTTTAAATCATTAAAGTTTTTAATCTTTAATCTACTTTTAGGAATTAAAATATCGCTAGATTTTAAAAAATATATTTTTCCATCAATATTTTCTAGCTCTTTTAAAACATCGCTTAGAGATTTATCTTCTAAAATAGATACATATTTTTGTTTTACAGTTTTTGTATCAATCAATGATTCAGAATAAGAGTCTTTAATTTGATTAAAATCATCTTTATTTAATGCCTCTTTTTGCTTTTCTAACATTTCATTATGATAACTCTTTGGAGTACATCCTTGAAATAATAAAAAAGATAGACCAATTGATATTAGGATATTTTTTTTCATTTTCTTCCTTATTTAAATTTAAATGGATAGTCGAAACTATTTATATATGTTGGATATTGTAAAAACAAGCTTCCATCTTTATTGAATTTATCAAAAGCCATCTGCTTTTCAAAATCTTCTTTTGGAGTTACAAACAATCTATTAACAGATGAAATTTTATTTATATCATAAAGTCCTGTATTTATTATTGGTAAACTTCTTCCTGTATTTCCCCAACAATACATTTGATCCAATCCTTTTACACCTGTAATTGTACATAAAAATGGTTCAGATGAATCTTTTTCATAATTAAACTCAATCGAAGCTATACCAAAACCTTGATTTTTGGCATCACTATTTAATACAGCTCCAAAGCCTAATTTTAGATTTCCATTCTCATCAAATTGAGTTTTTATATCAATAATATGCTCTTTTAAATTCATAGTATGACTACTATCATAAGAGATTTGTTCAGAATTTGAACTATTATTAAAATCTTGTGATAAAACTTTATTATCATTTATATATATATTAAAATCACTATTATTCCAAATTCCAAGTTCATATATTTTGATTTTTATGTTTGTTCTACTGTTTTTTGCATCTACAAAAGAGTAGTTCTTGCTTATGCTTTGAGAACCATCTAAAATAGAGATATTTAGATTTGGATTATTATGATTTTTTCCAAAAATCCCTAAAAATGGAGAAACAATATTTTGAGAATTTAATCTTCCATTATGAAAATCACCTTTCCAAGAGTTTAAAACTCTATTTTCAAAATTCTCTTTTTTATTTTTGAATACATTTGGACTAAAATAACTAAGATTTTTAAACCAAGCATAATATTTATTACCAACTGCAATAGAAGGCTCATTTAAGCTATTTAAAGAGTCTTCAAAAATAGTTTTATCAACTCCTGTACAAGAACTAGCATCTTTATTTTTACAAGAAAGTGCAACTGAATTGCTCTCTTTAGATACTAAAACACCTTCATTGTTCACATAAGCTATTTTCCAACTGTTTCCTGCTTTATAAACTGTTGCTGAAGTCATTTTTTCATCAGTTTTTGTTGGAATTAAAATCAAGTTATTCTCTTCATTTAAGTAGTAAAATCTTCCTTTATTATCTCTTACTACAAAAGTTTCTGATTGTGGTAAAAGATAGTTTTCAGATAGTTTTATTGAGCTTGAAATAATTGTTGGTTTTGTAAAGTTACCTTTAAAAGTTTCTCCCCAAATATAAAAATTGTCACTTTCATCAATAGCAGCAAAAATATTTTTATCTCTTGTTGCAGCTATTGATACAAATTTAACTTTTGCTAGATTATCAATATTTATTTTTGCCTTTTTACTATAAAAGTTGAAATCATCACTATTAATTCCTAAAACTCCATTTGTATTTGTACCAATAGTAAATAAATCACCTTTATCACTTAAAAGTAAAATTGCATCTTCAATCATTGCAATATCTTTTAGAAATATTGCATCTTTATTTTGATTTAAATCATTTTTATTTAAATCAAATTCAATATTCTTTCTAAGTATAGATTCTGCTGTTGTTTCATTTTCTATTAAAAATTCACTTCTATTTATATCTCCATTGCAATATAAGTTCCCAGCAGATTTTACTATCTTTTTATCTTTATCATTTGTATCTTGTTTTGGTTTTGATATATTTCCACAAATTTCATCTTCAAGTTCATCTTCATTTAAAGTAAAATTTGTTTCAAATATAGGAGAAATTCCACAAACCATCTTGCTATTCATAGCCATTTTTTCGAACTTTACTCTATATGGAGAGTTGTACCACTTTTTATCTTTTACTTTTATATCGCCTAAGTTTTCTAAATCTGATTTAAGCATTATTGGAATATTTACATAATCAGGATTTATATTTTTATCCAATTGTCCATGATTTTCAATTCCAGCTTTTTTAAAACTATTATCTCCCCAGCAAAATATATCACCATTTGCCAACATACATCCACCATCTTTTCTTATAAGTAAATCTTTTGATTCAGGAATATAGTTTAAAATTCTCTCTTCAAGACACATATCACTATTTTTTTTATCATTTCTTCTACTTACATTACTCCAACCATCATTATCAACACCAAAAAAGAACTCTCCCCATAAACCATCTTTTGTATATATCTTATCTCCAATTTCAGCTTTTAGATAATCTCTTTGTTTTGCATCTTCAAGATATAAAGGATATTTTTGATAAACAGTAATAGTTTTATTTAAGTTGTTGCAATATTTATATATTAAATCATTGTTTACTAATTGCCAAAAATAACCATTGCTTTTACATTCAGAACTTTTTTGAATTCTTTCACCTTTTAAATATAAATCCATAATTCTTTTTTGGAGATTATTATATTTTATAAAAGTTCCTTTGCTCATATCATCTTCGTTATTAGTTAAAGGTGCTTGAGTATTTACTCTATAATTTGGATCTATATAGAAATTATAAGCAAACTTATTTTTATCATTGTATTTAGAATCTTCATTTATCATTGAATTTATCACAAATCTTCCATTTTTTAAATACTCAATTTGTAGATTTTTATTTGTTATAGGATTTTTGAAAATTTCAAAACTATTTCCCAAAAGCTTTTTAAACTCTTCATCTTCATAATTTATTTTAGAATCACTTGTAATTGGTGGTTTTAGATTTTCTAAAATATATCTATTTATAGTTAAAGCCAATCTCTCTTCTTTTGTGATTAAAATTTTAACATCATTTATAATTGACTCTTTTGAACTATTAGAAAATAAAATAGAGATAAAACTTAGTGAAATAAAAATATATTTAAACATCATTCAACTCCATAAATACCATTATCAAGTTTTATATATTTCTTACTATCAGAAAAAATAATAGTGCCAATATTTAATTTATTAAACTCCATTTCAATATAAATTGGGTCATTCTGTTTTAAAGGTGGATTGTTTATTTTTTTACTAATATATATATTTCCTTTTTCCAAATCTTTTATATTGTATATCAAGTAAGCATCACTTGCTGTATATTTTCTAATTGTTTTTATATTATCACTTGGATTTATACAATATTTATTTGTCTTACAATCAGCATACTTTTCTACTTTTACTATCTCATTTCCAGAACTTAATATTTTAAATATATTTTGAGCTTCTTTAGTTTTTAAAACTATTTGAACATATTTTAGTTTTCCATTTTCTTCATAAACAGAAGTTCTATCTCTATATAAATCTCTTTTATAATATAGTTTTAAATACTCATTTGAAAATTTATTTTCATCAAAAGAGCTATTTAATCTAGCATTTGTATCATAAAAAGACAAGCTTTTGCCAAAGATATTTTTTCTTGAAAAATTACTGCCTAAATAGTAAGAATCACTATTTTCTATATCTTCTTTGATTAAATCTTCCATAGTAGGAAGCTTGTATTCATTTAAAATATATTTTTCATAGTTTTTTGCAATCTCTTCTTCTCTTTCTATAATATTTGAAAGAGCTAAAATAGTTTTATTATCTATTGCAAATAGATTTAAATTTAGTATAAATATAATAAAAACTAAATATCTCAAAACTACTCCTCATTTGTTAGATTAACAAATTTTTTATCTTTAGCACCTTCATCGCCAACTTTTACAAATTTTATTCCATCTTTATCAAAAAAATGAGTTCCATTTGAAAAAAAGTTTAAAATTGGCTCATCTTCATCAATTTTATCTACAATAATTGGACCTTTTTCATATGAATTTAGGTTAAATGCTAGTAAAAATTCACTTGGTTTTTTTTCTGAACTAGAATCTTCAAATAAATTCCCATATTTTTTAATATCAACATAAATACTATTCTCGAAAGTACAAATATCAATTTTTGATGAAAAACTACTTGGACAAACTTTTATTTCATCGGTTTTTTTATAAATCATAAGAGTATAAAGTAGTTTTGCTAGAGAATTTTCTATATTAAAATATATCTTATCATCATTAAAATAGCTTCTTTGTCTAAAAGTATTGCTTTTATATAGTTCATTTAAAAAACTATCATCTTTAAAATCTTTATTTAAATTAGAATTAAAATATAACTCTTTATTATTTAAACCAGATATATTTATATCTGCTGGAATTAATCCACTACTATTTATATAATTTGCATCTACAATTTTAAAGTTTTGTAAGATATTATTTTCAAAAGCATTTATAAATCGTTCTTCAGCTTCTACGATTTTCTTAACTTCTTTACCTTTTCTTTGAATATCATCAAAACTATTGCTATATAGAAGAGTTGTTAAAAACATAAAAATAGTAATATTTTTTATCATAAATTCTCCTCTAATACTTTATAAACTCTTGCTTCATAACCACTTGAATAAGAGTTTAAACTATCTTTTAATAATAAAATAAAATTATCTTTTAGTGTTTGTTTCTCACTATCTTTAGTTTTTTCATAATTTGGTATAAAATCTATTACTTTATTATCTTTAAAATCTTTTATAGTTGCTTTTATTTCATTATTGTTTATATCTTTTGAACTATCCATAATATCTTTCATAATTAAAGAGTATAAAAAAGTTCTTGCATTTTGTAGAGCTTTTTTATAATCTTTTTGTATATCATAATTGCTGGTTGCTTCTTTACCAAGAGTTATTTTATAATTTTCTCCATCTGAAACAAACTCCTCTTTTGATATTTTTGCTTTAAGAGCAAATATTTTTAATCTCTCTTCTTTACTTATATCAATATTTACATCTTTATCTATAAAGCTATTGTTTGATAGGTTTTTATCATTATCTCTATTTAAAAGCATAGATTTCTCATAGTTTCCATTTGGTAAGAAAGTTATAATATCTTCTCTTTTGATATCGTTTATATCTTCAATATTATATGTTTTTATATATTCTTCTTTTGCTTTACTTACTATTTCATAGTTTTCTTGAATATGTCTTACCTGTCTTGAAGTGTTTAGTGCATGGTATAAGCTAGATATAGTAAAAATCGTGGCTATTATAAAGGCTGATTTTATAAAGATATTACTAAACAAAGCTACTCCCTATATTGTGGTAAAAGCAAAGCAAAATTTTAGATATAAAACTTTGCTTTAATTTTAATATTTAAAGGGGAAAACCCTTTAAATATTTTTAAATAAACTTAATTAAGTTTTTCTTTTACAGATTCAGCTGAAGAAAAATCACCAAAATATATTATGAATTTTCCATCTTTATTTTTGTCTGCATCTGTTGCTGTTTTACCAGGTATTTTGTTAGCAAATGCCTCACCAATTGCTTTTTTATCATCAGCAGTTAATGCAACAGCTCCAGCAGTATCACTAGTAGCTCCTCTATCAATAAATGCAATCGCTTTTAAATCATTTGCTAGTTGATTCTCTAAAAAACCAGCATTATCTTTTAAAGAACCTTTACTTAAATCAACAAATATACCAGGTGTTTTATCTTTAACTTTTACAAGTGAAAGTTCCATAGCACCTTTTGAATCTATTAAATTAGCTTCTGTAATAACTCCACCACCAAAAGATATAGCATTATAAACATTAGGTTGTTTATTATTTGGGTCAGCAAGTTGTCCATTTATTTGGTCTGCAAAATAAGCCATTTTTGCTAAATCTTGAAGATTTAAAGCATAATCTACACCTTGAGTTGCAGTTGCATCAATAGCAGATAGAATAACTCCATCTCTTGCTGCAAATTGTAATCCACTTTTTATATTGTTAATCTCAGTAATAACACTTGTTTTTTGAGCAACACCTGTAATTTTATCTCCAGTTCCACCAAATGTTTGGAACATATAAATCATAGCTCCAACAACAATAATAATCATAGCTATCAATTGTGGCATAATAAACCCCTCATAATTTTAAATTATAGTTTTTAAACTATTTGGTGGAATTATAAAGAATTTATTCTTATATTTTAATTAAATTAAATAATAAAAAAATTATTTTAAAAGAAAAAATCAAATTATTTATATACTATACAAGCGATTTTTCCATCACTTTTCGATCCACCTAAAACTAAGTTAAAATTTTGGTTTATAGAAGAGTAATCTGCAAAGAAATCCCCAAAAAGCTCATTTTGGCATATCTCTTTATATCTATTTTCAGTAAAAGCAGATTTATTTAAAAGTGTTTTATCTAAACTAAAATCTACAATAATTTTATAACCAGTTCCTGAAGAAGCTGTTATATCTAAACCTTGTCTGCTTTTATCTCCTGAAACAATAGGAAGAAGCTGATATCTTATATCTCTTTGATTTGGTAAAATAAGTATTGTTGTAGTGTATTTATCTATTTCAGTTTTATTTTCTTCTTGAAAAGCTTTTAAGATATTTGCTTTTATATCTTTTTCAACACTTCCATAAGAAGCACCATTACTTGAAACAATATTTGCATTATTTCCAACTGCACTTATATTTGCTGGTAAATTGTCATTTGCATAAAGTGTTGCAAAATTCATTGTTGTAAAGTCATTATACAAAGGAGTATAATTATCATTTATTATTTTAAAACTTTTTTCTGCTAACTCTAATTTTGTTAAAAATGTACTATCGTCTGCATCATATTTTGTAAGAAAAATAATAATTGCTGCTGCAATAGCTATAAGTGATGATAAAATATATGCCATGTTTTCTCCTAATATTAACTAAATCTAAAATCTTCGCCTAAATAGTGCTCTTTTACTCTTTGATCATTTTTTATCTCTTCAGAAGTTCCACTTGCAAGTAAAGCACCACTTTTCATAACATAAGCTCTATCACAAATTTGTAGAGTTTCTCTTACATTATGGTCTGTTATTAAAACTCCAATATTAAAAGAAGTTAGCTCTTTTACTAAATCTTGAATATCTTTTACAGCTATTGGATCAACTCCTGCAAATGGTTCATCTAGTAAAAGAAATTTTGGATTTGAAACCAAAGCTCTTGCTATTTCAGTTCTTCTTCTTTCTCCACCTGATAAAGATACACCTTTTCTTTGTCTAATTGGTTCAATATTTAGTAGTTGTAAAAGTTCTTCTACTCTTTTTTCTTGAGTCTCTTTATCTTTATAAGCAATTTCAGCTGCCAATAAAAGATTGTCTTCAACACTTAACTCTTTAAAAATTGATGACTCTTGAGGTAAATAACCAATTCCTTTTAATGCTCTTTTATGAAGAGGAAGAGCTGTTATATCTTCATTGTCGAAAAAAACATTTCCACTACTTGGTTTTACAAGACCACAAACTGTATAAAAAGTTGTTGTTTTTCCAGCACCATTTGGTCCTAAAAGACCAACTATTTCACCTGTATTTACTTCAAGACTTATTCCGTGTAGTATTTGTGTTTTTTTAATATTTTTTTTGATATTTTCTATTCTTAGATTATTCATAAACTTTATACAACCTTTTATTATCTTTTTTTTCAATCTCTATTTTTAAAAATGAAAATCCATAATCACTTAAAATATTTTCTAAACTTTCATCTGCCCACTCTATAAAATGTAAACCATCTTTTTCAAACTCTTCAAGCATTCCTAAGGCTATAAAATCTTGTAAAGTTTTATTATATAAATCATAGTGAAAAATATTGTCTGAATAAACTACTTGAAGTGAAAAAGTAGGGGAGTTTACATAATCTTCTATATCTAAAGATTTTACAAAGTTTCTTACAAGAGTTGTTTTTCCACTTGCTAAATCACCTTTTAAAAGAATAATTTTATCTTGATTTTCTAGAATAGATTTTAAGTAATCTATTAAATCTAATATTTCATCTTCTTTTAGTAAAAACTCTTTTATTTTCAAGAGTTTAGCCTTTTTGAAAATGATATTATCTCTTCTAGTTTTTTCTTTGATTTTCCACTAGAAATTGCATCTCTTGCTATTTCTATACCTTCTTTTATATCTCTTGCTTTTTCATCAACAAAAAGAGCAGCAGCAGCATTTAGTAAAACAATATCAAGTTTAGCCCCAAATTCTTTTCCTTCTAAAATATTTTTTGTAATTAGAGCATTCTCTTTTGGACCTTCTCCTACAATATCATCTTTTGAAGCTAATTTTAAACCATAGTTTTCAGGGTTTATCTCAAATTCATTTAGCTTACCATTATTTAAAGTACTTGCATATGTAATATCAGATATTGAAATCTCATCCATACCATCTTTTGAAGCTACAACCATAGCTCTTTTGCAATCAAGCATATCAAGAGCACTTGCTATTTTATTGATAAACTCTTTACTATATACACCTAAAACTATCTTTTCAACTCCAGCTGGACTACAAAGTGGACCAATTATATTCATAATTGTTCTATGATCAATAGTTTTTCTAACAGGAGTTATATATTTCATAGCTGGATGATGATTAGCTGCAAACATAAAAGCAAAACCAGTATCTTTTAACATTTTTGCACTATTTTCTAAACTAATATTTAAATTTATACCCAAAGCTTCTAGCATATCAGCACTTCCACTTTTACTTGTAACACTTCTATTTCCATGTTTTGCTACATAGCACCCAGCTGAAGCTAAAAGAATTGAAACTGTTGTTGATATATTAAAACTATAACTTTTATCTCCACCAGTTCCAACAATATCAATAGATTTTTTTCTTAACTCTTCATCTATTGGAAGTGGAATTAGATAATCTCTCATAGAACTTGCAGCTCCTGCAAATTCAGAAGCAGTTTCTCCTCTATTGTATAACTCTAAAAAATACTCTCTTATATCTTCAGATTGTAATTTATTTTGGAAAATCTCATCAAATTTTGCTTTTGTTTCTAAAAACATACTAATTTATCCTTTGTACATATTCATCTATTTTTGATTTTGGTGTTGATTTTGTTGTTGGGATTTGTAAAATCTTGAATTTTTCACTATTTTCAAGATATTTTATCTCTATAATATCTCCAACTTTTACCTCTTTAGCTTTTTTAACTGCAATATTATTTAAAAAAACAACTTTATGCTCCAACATATCTTCAGCTATTGCTCTTCTTTTTGTGATATTTACACTATTTAAAAATTTATCTATTCTCATAGGCAAGATTATAACAAAATAAAATTAAATTTGTTTAAATGGTTTTATAGTAAAACTTTGGTATTATCCGCACCAATATTTACCAAAATTAGGAAAGATTATGAGCAAAAAAGATATAAAAAAAGTAGTACTTGCATATAGTGGTGGACTTGATACATCTATTATTTTAAAATGGCTTCAAGATGAATATAGTGCTGAAGTTATTACATTTACAGCTGATTTAGGACAAGGTGAAGAGGTTGAACCAGCTAGAAAAAAAGCAATAGCTTGTGGAATAAAACCTGAAAATGTATATATTTTAGATTTAAAAGAAGAGTTTGTAAAAGATTATGTTTTCCCAATGTTTAGAGCAAATGCTATTTATGAGGGAGAGTATCTTTTAGGAACATCAATAGCTAGACCATTAATTGCAAAAAAACTTGTTGAAATTGCAAATGAGAAAGGTGCACAAGCTGTATCTCATGGAGCAACAGGAAAAGGAAATGACCAAGTAAGATTTGAGCTTGGAGCTTTGGCTTTAAATCCAGATTTAAAAGTTATTGCACCTTGGAGAGAGTGGGAATTAAACTCAAGAGAGAGCTTACTTGAATATGCTAGAAAAAATGGAATAGAAATTTCTCAAAAACATGTTGATGAAAATGGAAATCCAAAAATAAGCCCATATTCAATGGATGCCAATCTTTTACATATCTCTTATGAAGGTTTACATTTAGAAAATCCTGCAAATGAACCTGAAGAATCAATGTGGCTTTGGACAACAAGTCCTGAAAATGCTCCAAATAAGGCTGAATATATTGAAATAGAGTATAAAAATGGAGATCCAATTGCACTAAATGGTGAAAAATTATCTCCAGCAAATTTACTTTTAGCTTTAAATGAACTTGGAAATAAACATGGTATTGGAAGAGTAGATATTGTTGAAAATAGATATGTTGGTATGAAGGCAAGAGGTTGTTATGAAACTCCAGGTGGAACAATTATGCTAAAAGCTCACAGAGCTATTGAATCATTGACTTTAGATAGAGAAGCTGCACATTTAAAAGATGAATTAATGCCAAAATATGCAAAACTTATCTATCAAGGATATTGGTTCAGTCCAGAAAGAGAGATGTTACAAGCATCTATTGATGCAACACAAAAGAATGTAGAAGGTAAAGTAAAATTAAAACTTTACAAAGGAAATATAATGGTTGTAGGAAGAGAATCTAGCAAATCACTATATGATGATGCTTATTCTACATTTGAAAAAGATGAAGTATATAATCAAAAAGATGCAGAAGGGTTTATTAGACTAAATGCATTAAGACTTGTTATTGCAGGTAAAAAACAGAAATAATACTACATAAAAATGTATATTCTAGGAATTTTCCTAGAATTGCAACTTATTTGCTACTTACTTTTATTAAAATCATCTCTTAAAATTTGTTAATAACAAAAAGGAGAAGATATGATACTAAATTATAAAGAGTTTTATCCAGAAATTCATACAAAAGCTTGGATTGCACCAAGTGCTGATGTAATAGGAAGAGTTAAACTTGCAGAAGATGTTTCTGTATGGTTTGGTTGTGTTATTAGAGCAGATGTAAATGAAGTTATAATAGGTAAAAATTCAAATATTCAAGATTTATCATGTATTCACACAGATAAAGATTCTAAAACAATTATTGGAGAAAATGTTACAGTAGGGCATAAAGTTATACTTCATGGTTGTAAAATAGAAGATAATTGCTTAATAGGAATGGGAGCCACTATTTTAGATAATGCAGTTATAGGAGAAGGAAGTATTGTTGGAGCAAATTCACTTGTAACTTATGGAAAAGTTTTTCCACCTAAAAGTTTAATTATGGGAAGTCCTGCTAAAGTTGTAAGAGAATTAAGTGATGATGAAGTAAAAGGTCTTAAAGAACATGCTTTGCACTATGTTGAATATAAAAATGATTATAAATATATATAAATAAGCTTTAAGAAAAAATAGATATAATCACAATCTTAATTTTCTTAAAGCAGATGTGGTGGAACGGTAGACACGCTATCTTGAGGTGGTAGTGGCAACAGCTGTGAGGGTTCAAATCCCTCCATCTGCACCATATTTAAACTAACATAAGCTCTTTATTCACAATTATCATCTACAATTTCAAAAAACTAAGAAGAAGATATAATGAACTTAATTAAAATATTAGAAGAAAAAACAAAACTAGAAAAAACTATTATAGAAAATATAATAAAACTACTTGAAGATGGATGTACTATCCCTTTTATTGCAAGATATAGAAAAGATTATACAAATAGTGCAACAGATGAACAGCTTAGAAAATTTGAAGATATTTATGAGTATTCAAAAAAACTTTTAAATAGAAAAGAAGAGATAAAAGATATTTTAAAAGAAAGAGGTTTTTTAGATGAGAAAACTTTAAAAGATATAGAATTATCTGAAACTTTGACAAATTTAGAAGATATATATTCAGTATTTAAAGAGAAAAAATCTTCAAGAACTTTAAAAGCTATTGAAAATGGACTTGAACCAATGGCAAATATTATACAAAGTAT
Organism: Aliarcobacter thereius LMG 24486; assembly: GCF_004214815.1. Taxonomy (NCBI): domain Bacteria; kingdom Pseudomonadati; phylum Campylobacterota; class Epsilonproteobacteria; order Campylobacterales; family Arcobacteraceae; genus Aliarcobacter; species Aliarcobacter thereius. The sequence goes on along the minus strand of NZ_CP035926.1, from coordinate 1,081,414 downwards.
GAAATATACAAAAGATGAGTGTTTTAATAAAGCAAAACAGTTTTTAAATAAAGATGTACTAACAGAAGATGATGTTATAAATGGTGCAAAAGATATAATTGCACAAAGATATGCTGATGATGTAAAGTCAAAAGAGATAATAAGAAATTCTATAAACAATTGGGCAAGTTTAGAAATAAGTGCTGGAAAAGAGTTCAAAAAAGATGGACTTTATAGCTCTTTTGAAAATACAAATGAAAAATTAAGATATATAAAATCTCATAGAATTTTAGCTATTTTAAGAGCTGTAAATGAAAATGAATTAAAGATAAAAATAGAAATAGATGAAAAGAATATTTTAGAAAATATAAAAAAATACAAAATACCAAGCTTTGCACAAAATTCAAGTGAGTTTGTCTTTGATGCATATAAAGATGGATTAAAAAGGCTATTACTTCCTTCTTTGAAAAAAGAGGCAATATCTGATTTGAAACAAAGAGCAGAGAGTGAAGCTATTGAACTTTTTGGTAAGAATTTAAAAGAGCTTTTACAAACAGCACCTTTGGTTAATCAAGTTATTTTAGGAGTTGATCCTGGATATAAAACAGGTTGTAAACTGGCTGTAATTGATGAAAATGGACTATATTTGGATAGTGGAATTATATATCCTACAAAACCAAGAGAGGATTTTATAAACTCAAAAAAAATTATTTTGGAAGTTATAAATAAATATAAAATTACAGCAATTGCAATAGGAAATGGAACAGCTTCAAGAGAAGCAGCAATATTTATTGATAATTTAATAAAAGAAGAAAAACTAGATATATCTTATGCAATAGTTAGTGAAATAGGAGCTAGTGTATATTCAGCTTCAAAAATAGCTTCGCAAGAGTATCCAAATATTGATGTTACAATAAGAGGTGCAATTTCTATTGCTCAAAGACTTCGTGACCCAATGGCTGCACTTGTAAAAATCGATCCTAAATCATTAGGAATTGGGCAGTATCAACATGATGTAAATCAAAAAGAGTTAGCAAAAAAATTAGAGAATACTACAATAGATTTAGTAAATAAAGTTGGTGTGGATTTAAACTCAGCTTCATATAAACTTCTATCTTTTGTATCAGGAATTAGTGAAAAACTTGCACAAAATATAGTTGAATATAGAGAAAAGATTAAGAACTTTAAAACAAAATCACAACTTCTTAAAGTAAAAGGACTTGGAACAAAATCTTATGAACAAAGCGTGGGTTTTTTAAGAATAAAAGATGGAGATACTATTTTAGATAATACAGCAATTCATCCAGAAGATTATGAAATAAGCTTAAAACTTCAAAAAGATTACAAAATTGAAGAAATTAAAGATTTTGAAGAAGTGGCAAATGATTTAAATACAACAAGTATAAAAGTAAAAGATATAGTAAATGAACTTTTAAAACCTGGATATGATGTAAGATTGGAGTTTAATCAAATAAAGTTTGCAAATGATATTTTAGATATAAATGATTTAAAAGAGGGATTTATCTTGAGTGGAATTGTAAGAAATATTACAGATTTTGGTGCATTTGTAGATATTGGATTAAAAAATGATGCTCTTTTACATATTTCACAAATTTCACAAAAAAGGTTATCTCATCCAAGTGAGGTTTTAAGTATAAATCAAAATTTAGAAAACTTAAAAGTATTGAGTATAGATTTGGAAAAACAAAGAGTAGGGCTTAGTTTAAAATGATTATTTCACAAACAAAACTAGGAGTCATATATATAGCTTTATGTATTTTTCTTTGGTCTTTACTTGGGATTTTTGTAAAATTAGCTCAATCAAATTTGGATCATTATCAATATATGTTTTATTCATCTTTATTCTCTTTTTTATCTTTATTATTTGTAGCACTTGTAAATAAAAATTTAAAAGAGATTTTAAGCTACACAAAAAAGATTTTTTTTGTTTTATTTGCTTTAGGTTTTTTAGATTTTATGTTTTACCTTCTTTTATATTTTGGTTACCATAGTGCAAATTCTATTGAAGTTTTGGTTATTCAATATACTTGGCCAATATTTATAGTTGTTTTATCTTTGTTTATTTTAAAAGAGAAGTTTACAAAAAGAAAGCTTTTCGCTGTAACTTTCGGTTTTATAGGAGTTTTTTTAGTTATAAGTAAAGGAGATATTTCAAATCTGAATTTTGAAAATATTGATGTATTGCTTGTAGTTTTGTTATCTGCTTTTTGTTTTGCTCTTTTTTCAGTTTTAAGTAAAAAAGTAAGAATTGATGCTGTAAATGCAGTTATGATTTATTTTCTTAGTGCAACAATATATTCATTTTTTACAATGCAAACTTTCTCAAGTTTTGTAATCCCGGAATCAAAAGATTGGATTGCTATTTTAGTAAATGGAGTTTTTATAAATGGAATTTCATATCTATTTTGGATAAAAGGACTTCAGATTTTTGATGCTTCAAAAGTGGCACCATTTACATTTTTAATACCAATTTTATCAGCATTTTTTTTAGTAATAGTTTTTGATGAAGCAATATTAATGATATATTTTGTAGGACTTTTATTTGTAGTATTAGCAGGATTAATAAATAGTTTTAAAACACTAAAAGAAGTATAAATAAATTTTACTTCTTTTATAAATTTTAGAACTCCATTGTTAAGGCAACAGGGCAGTGATCACTTCCAAAAATATCATCCATAATATAAGCATCTTTTACAAAAGTTTCTAAATCTTTACTTACAAAAAAGTAATCAATTCTCCAGCCAACATTATTTTCTCTTGCATTTGCTCTATAACTCCACCAAGAGTATTTATCTTTTAAATCACCATTTATAAGTCTAAAAGTATCTAAAAAACCTTCATCTATAAATTTACTTATCCAATCTCTTTCCATTTGTAAAAATCCACTTGTGTTTTCATTTGCTTTTGGTCTTGCTAAATCTATTGGCTCGTGAGCTGTATTTACATCACCACAAACAATTATAGAAAAACCATCATTTCTAAGCTCTTTGCAATATTCTAAAAATCTATCATAAAATTCCATTTTATAATTTAATCTATCTTCATTGCTTTGTCCATTTGGAAAATATATATTAAAATATGCAATCTTTTTATCTTTTATATTAAAATGAATTTCGTTTATTCTTCCTTCGTCTAAAATATCTATTTTTTGACAAGTTGATTCAAAAAATGGTTCAATATCACTAAAAAGTGCAGTTCCACTTCTGCCTTTTATAGCAGATTGACTAGCTAATTTGAAGTTAAACTCTTTTGTAAATATTGATTTTGGAATTTGATCTATTTGTGATTTTGTCTCTTGTACTCCTAAAATATCAATATTATCATCATCTATCCATTTTAGAGCATCTTTTTTATCAACAGCTCTTATTCCATTTACATTCCATGATATAAATTTATAAGTTTTTTTCATTTTTTATTATCCTTTTTTTCATCTATTAAACTATTTGGTTTTTTTGGTTCTTCTGGATTCTTTGGTTTTGCTATTCCAATATTATTTAGGTTTTTATTTCCAAAAGAGTTTGAACCTTCTATAAAACTATTATTTTTCTTTCCATGCATATCAATTTTTCCACTATTTTGACCAGTGTAATTGTAGTTTGCTAGTAAAAAATTTGATAAAAATATAGTAAGTATTAAAAATATTCTCATTTGTTTTTCCTTTTAATTAAAGGATATATTTTATCTTGATTTGTATAATAAAGCTATTATTGGGTATTTTTCTATAATTTTTTAATTAGGATTAGTTTTGGAAGAGTTATTTTTAGGTTTTCTTACTTTTTTTACATCTGTTGTTGCTGCTATTGTTGGAATTGGTGGTGGAATGATGCTTATAGCCATTTTACCTTCATTTTTACCAACAAATGCACTAATACCTGTGCATGGACTTACTCAAGTTTCAAGTAATTTAAGTCGTGCTTTTTTTGGAAGAAAAGATATAGAATATAGTGTTGTTCCAAAGTTCTTAATAGGTTCTTTTGTTGGAATATCATTTTTTGCTGGAATTTTAACTCTAATCTCTTTAGAATATGTTCCTTTATTTATTGGTATTTATATTTTGCTTTCATTATGGAGTCAAAAATTTAATGAAAAGATAAAAAGATATGAAAACTATTATATTGCTGGATTTTTCCAAACAGGACTTTCTATGGTTGTGGGAGCAACAGGACCACTTACAATGACACTTTTATTAAAAGATTTTAAAGATAAAGATAAAGTTGTTGCAACAGGTGCTTTACTTATGAGTTTAACTCATTTCCTTAAAGTTTTAGTTTTTATATATTTTGGCTTTGTCTTTTTTGATTATATTTGGATAATTATCTCTATGATTTGTGGAGCAGTTTTAGGAAGTTATGTGGGAACAAAAGCTAGAAATTTAATTGATGGAAAAAGATTTTCAATAATTTTAAAAATATTATTAACAATTTTAGCAGTAAAACTAATAATAGAAGTTGTTTTAAAATCTTCTATTATTTAGTTAAAGTAGTTTAAAAAAACTATTAAAAAAAGTGCAGATATTATTGTTTGCACTGTAATAATAGTTGTCATTAAAGATAAATCTCCTCCAAGTTGCCTTGCAAGTATAAATGCACTTGGTGCTGTTGGCATAATTGCAAATAGAACTAAAATAGATATCATTATTTCATCTAAATGAAAAGCTTTTGCTAGAAAAAACATAAATAAAGGTAAAACTATAAATTTTGCAAACATAGTTATAGTCAAATCTTTTTTTGCACTTGTTATATCTTTTAAAACTAATGTATAACCTATTGATAAAAGACCTAAAGGAAGAGCTGCACTACTTAAAATTTTTAATAAGTTTTCTATACTAATAGGAAGAGAAACGCCTACAAAGTTTATTCCTGCTCCAATAATACAAGATATTATCAAAGGATTTTTGAAAATAGATTTTACTAAATACACAAAATCAATTTTATTGTTTTGTGAATATAAAGCAAAAGTAGAAATAGATAAAACATTTAAAAAAGGTATTGCAAAAGTTATTATAATTGCTGCCAAAACTAAACCATCTTTTCCAAATATAGAGCCACTTAAAGCTAAAAACACATAAGTATTAAATCTTATTCCACCTTGAACTATTGAAGTAAAAGAGCTATTTGATGTAGAACTTATTTTATTAAAAATCATAAGAGATATCATTGTTAATAAAATAGCAAGAAGTGAAACAAAAATTAAAGTTATACTATTTGCTTCAAATTTAGCTTTTGAAAGAGTAATTATTAATAAAGATGGCATTAAAATATAGTATGTAAGCTTATCAGCCATTGGCCAAAAATCATTTGAAGGGAAACTTATTTTTTTAAATAAGTAACCAATCATTATTAGAGAGAAAATTGGTATTAAACTTGTAAATATATGTTCCATAAATTATTCTTTATTTTTTTGATTTTAATAACTCTTTTAAAATAATTTTACCACCTTCAACTCCTGGTTGATTATAAGTGTCAATTCTTAAGAATTGTCCAACAACAGATGTTAAAAGTTCATAATAAAATAGAAGTTTACCTATTTCATATTCGCTTATTTCTTCAATTTCAATAATATCAATAGGAATATCTTTTTGATACTCTTTAACTGAAGCAATAGTTGCATCTGCTTGAAGATTTATAAGCTCTTTGAAATCAATATTATTTATATAATCAAGTTCTTCCAAAGCTTCTAAAGATATTGATGATATTTTCGTATCATCTTTAAAATCTTTAATTTTTATAAATGTTACACTTTTATCTCTTTTACCTTCTACAATTAGTTGTAAAAAAGAGTGTTGGTCAACAGGACCAAGAAGTCCAATTGGAGTTAAACCTTGGTTTGCATTATTTATATCAATTTTACCAAGGCTTTCTCCCCAAAGTTGCACATACCATTTATTAAAGCCTTCAAGAAGTTGAGAATATGAGAAAACAGCATTTATATTATAAATATCTTTATACTCATAATATGTTCTTGCTTTTTTTAAAATTGTGTCATATAAAGAGTTTTGTTCAAAAAATGAAGTAGATATATATCTTGCACCTCTTAAAAGTTCATCAATATCAAAACCAGCTAAATATAAAGGAACTAAACCAACATTTGATAAAACAGAAAATCTTCCACCTACATTTTTTGGTATTTCAAATGTAATAAGATTGTTTGTTTTTGCAAAGCTATTTAATTTACTATCATATTCTGTAATTACTAAAAGATTATCTTTATTCATATCCACAATAGAACTAAGATACTTAAAAATAGAAATAGTCTCAATTGTAGTTCCAGATTTAGAGATTATTATAAAAAGAGTATCTTCTAAATCTAGTTGTGAAATTGTTCCATTTAAATTTACAGGATCTGTACTTTCAAAAAATAGAATCTCTTTTTTTAAAGTTTGATTATTTTGCTTATGGTATTTTAGAAAATTATAAATAGCATATGTTCCTAAAGTACTTCCACCAATTCCAATAATAGCAATCTTATTTTGTTTAAAATTTAAAGAATCAAGTTTTGATTTCAACTCTTGAGTTTCACAAAAAGCTAAAGAGTAATATCCAATGCTATCTCTTTCTTGTTTTATTGCATTAAAAATATCTTCATCTTTTAAAGATACCTTTGGATAATAAAGAGTGTTTTGCATTATTTCTTCGCCTTCTCTTTTTTCTCATCTTTTATAGATTTATCATAAAAATAGTTTGTAGCTTTTACAAAACCATCAATACTTCCACAATCAAATCTTTGACCTTTAAATTTAAATGCTAAAACCATTCCTTTTTTTGCTTGAGTAAGTAGAGCATCTGTAATTTGAATCTCTCCACCTTTGCCTGGTTTTGTCTCTCTTAAGATATCAAAGATATCAGGAGTTAAAATATATCTTCCAATAATTGCTAAATTAGATGGTGCATCTTGTGGTTCTGGTTTTTCAACCATGTCTTTTACCATAAAAATTCCAGGTTCAATCTCATTTCCAGCAATTACTCCATATTTATTTGTATCTTCTTTTGGGATTTCTTCTATTGCAACTATTGAACAAGTATATTTTTTATAAAGTTCAACCATTTGAGATAAAACACCATTATCAGGTGCATCACATAAATCATCTGCAAGTAAAACAGCAAAAGGTTGATTTCCTATAAGATTTTCACCAGATAAAATAGCATGACCTAATCCTTTCATCTCAATTTGTCTTGTGTAAGAGAAAGTGCATTTTGTAATAACATTTCTAATTTCATTTAAATAGTGCTCTTTACTTGTACCTTTTATTTGATGTTCAAGTTCATAAGATATATCAAAGTGATCTTCAATTGCTCTTTTACCACGACCAGTTACTATTGCCATATTTTCAATTCCAGCTGATAAAGCTTCTTCAACCCCATATTGAATTAAAGGTTTAGTTAAAATTGGTAACATCTCTTTTGGTGTTGCTTTTGTTGCTGGTAAAAATCTTGTACCATAACCAGCAGCTGGGAATAGGCATTTCTTTATTGGGTTTTTCATATTGTTTTTCCTTTTACTTGTTTTTTATCTCATTAAATAGTTTAATTAATGCATCTTCATATATCTTTGCATTCTCTTTTGTATCTGCTTCAAATCTTGTTACTAGTTTTGGAGTTGTATTACTAGCTCTTACTAAGCCCCAACCTTTTTCAAAAATAACTCTTACTCCATCAATTGTTATAATTTCTCTTATTTTTGGAAAAGTAGAATCTGTATTTTGTAAAGCAAGTTTTAAATCCTCAATAATTTTAAACTTTGTATCTTCTGTTACTGTAATATTAATTTCAGGTGTTGAATATACTTTTGGTAAGTCTTCATACTCTTTATCAAAATCAAAATCTTTATCAATTAATTCAAGAGTTCTAAATGTAGCGTATATAGCATCATCATAACCAAAGTACCTATCATTAAAAAATAGATGACCAGATACTTCAGCTGCAAAATCTGCATTTGTCTCTTTTATTTTTACTTTTAAATTTGAGTGACCAGTTTTATACATAATAGCTTTACCATAAGAGTTTATTGTGTCATACATAACTTGTGAACATTTTACTTCACCAATTATTGTAGGATTTTGCATAAATTTAGAGAAAAATATTGCAAGAATATCACCTTTGAAATTATATTTCTTAGAAAGTAATGCTATTCTGTCTGCATCGCCATCATAAGCAAAACCAAAATCAAACTCATTTGAATCTAGCTCTTTTTTTATATCTTCTAAATTTTTTTCATCACTTGGATCAGGATGGTGATTTGGGAAGTTTCCATCAGGAGTTTCAAATAATATTTTATGTTTAATATTTAATTTTGTTAATATATCACTTAATACAACTCCTGCAACACCATTTCCACAATCAAAAACAAACTTTTTGTTTTCTAGTTTTAGATGTTTAAAATGTTCTACTATATAGTCAATATATCTTTTTTTTGCATCTATTTTAATTGAATTGAAATTATCTTCTATTAAAGATTGATCATTTAAAATATCTCTACCTAAAGCATAAATATCTTCACCAAAAAAAGGTTCCTTATTTAAAGTAATTTTAAATCCATTATACTCAGGCGGATTATGTGAACCTGTGATCATAATAGAACCATCAGCTTGAAATATTTCATTTTTATCATTATACGAATTAGAAAAGTTTGTAAAATAGTTTGTTGGAGTTGGTACAAGACCCATATCCAAAACTTTTATTCCAGCTTTGTTTATTCCAGAGCTTAACCAATCTTTTAAAATAGGTGAATGAAGTCTTGCATCATAACCAACAGATATATATTTTGCATTTGGAATTCTTACTAGTAGTTTTTTTGCTAAATGAAATCCAATCTTTTTAACTATATCCTCATTTAATTCTTTATTAAATACTCCTCTAATATCATACTCTCTAAATATAGATAAACTCATAACTATTATCACTCCTAAAACATATGTAAATTTGAATTAATATTCTATCAAATAAATACTTTATAAGTATTACATTTAGAGAGTCCTTGATTTAAGGGCAATTAGGGGTAATATTTATGGGTAGAGGGACGAATTTTCAAATTTAAGCTTCAATTAAGCGTTAAGCTCTTGACAAAGGAGAATTTTCCTATTATAATTCCCGTCCAATTTGACCAGAGCGGTTAAATAAGTTCTTTAAAATCTGATAGGTTTTTTTTAGAGAGTAATCTTTATAAACCGAATATATAATTGTTAAAAAAATAAAAATTTGTACAAGTTAGTATTTATAGAGATATAAATATGATAGAAACTTGTCTATAAACTTTTGAGTGATAATTTTGTAATTAAGTAATTAAAAACAAAAAAGTCAGATTCAGACATCAATAAATAAAAATTTATGGAGAGTTTGATCCTGGCTCAGAGTGAACGCTGGCGGCGTGCTTAACACATGCAAGTCGAACGAGAACGGGCTATAGCTTGCTATAGTTGTCAGCTAAGTGGCGCACGGGTGAGTAATGTATAGGTAATATGCCTTTTACTAAGGGATAACAGTTGGAAACGACTGCTAATACCTTATATTCCTAATATGCAGAAGTATATTAGGGAAAGATTTATCGGTAAGAGATTGGCCTGTATTGTATCAGTTAGTTGGTGGGGTAATGGCCTACCAAGACTATGACGCATAACTGGTTTGAGAGGATGATCAGTCACACTGGAACTGAGACACGGTCCAGACTCCTACGGGAGGCAGCAGTGGGGAATATTGCACAATGGACGGAAGTCTGATGCAGCAACGCCGCGTGGAGGATGACACATTTCGGTGCGTAAACTCCTTTTATATAAGAAGATAATGACGGTATTATATGAATAAGCACCGGCTAACTCCGTGCCAGCAGCCGCGGTAATACGGGGGGTGCAAGCGTTACTCGGAATCACTGGGCGTAAAGAGCATGTAGGCGGATTGATAAGTTTGAAGTGAAATCCTATAGCTTAACTATAGAACTGCTTTGAAAACTGTTAATCTAGAATGTGGGAGAGGTAGATGGAATTTCTGGTGTAGGGGTAAAATCCGTAGAGATCAGAAGGAATACCGATTGCGAAGGCGATCTACTGGAACACTATTGACGCTGAGATGCGAAAGCGTGGGGAGCAAACAGGATTAGATACCCTGGTAGTCCACGCCCTAAACGATGTACACTAGTTGTTGTGAGACTTGATCTTGCAGTAATGCAGTTAACACATTAAGTGTACCGCCTGGGGAGTACGGTCGCAAGATTAAAACTCAAAGGAATAGACGGGGACCCGCACAAGCGGTGGAGCATGTGGTTTAATTCGACGATACGCGAAGAACCTTACCTGGACTTGACATAGTAAGAACTTTCAAGAGATTGATTGGTGTCTGCTTGCAGAAACTTATATACAGGTGCTGCACGGCTGTCGTCAGCTCGTGTCGTGAGATGTTGGGTTAAGTCCCGCAACGAGCGCAACCCTCGTGTTTAGTTGCTAACAGTTTGGCTGAGAACTCTAAACAGACTGCCTACGCAAGTAGGAGGAAGGTGAGGACGACGTCAAGTCATCATGGCCCTTACGTCCAGGGCTACACACGTGCTACAATGGGATATACAGTGAGCTGCGATACAGTGATGTGGAGCAAATCTTATAAAATATCTCCCAGTTCGGATTGTAGTCTGCAACTCGACTACATGAAGTTGGAATCGCTAGTAATCGTAGATCAGCTATGCTACGGTGAATACGTTCCCGGGTCTTGTACTCACCGCCCGTCACACCATGGGAGTCGAACTCATTCGAAGCGGGGATGCTAAAGTAGCTACCTTCCACAGTGGATTTGGCGACTGGGGTGAAGTCGTAACAAGGTAACCGTAGGAGAACCTGCGGTTGGATCACCTCCTTTCAAAGAAAAACTATTAATATTTGCTTATTAATAGATAAACAATTAACAATATATGTTCGGTTTATAAAGGTTATTTAGAGAAACACATGTAGGTGAAGGGGCCTATAGCTCAGCTGGCTAGAGCGCTCGACTGATAATCGTGAGGTCTCAGGTTCAAGTCCTGATAGGCCCACCATTAAATAATCTTTTGGGGAATTAGCTCAGCTGGGAGAGCGCCTGCTTTGCACGCAGGAGGTCAGCGGTTCGATCCCGCTATTCTCCACCATATATGTGAAAAAGAGATTAGATATAAGTTTTTAAGAGAGATTAAGAATTTATATCTGGTTTCATAACTAGAGTGATATTTAAAAATATAATGTTAAAGTCTTTAAAATTTTTTCGTAAATTTAAATAGAGATATTTGAGTTTAAAAATAAATTTCATATCAATAATGATATAACACAACTAGATTATTAGATGTATGTTTAATAAGATAGTAGCCAAAGAATATTATCAAATTATAAATATATATTAAGTATATATATTTATAGGCAAAAAATAAGCTATTAAGGGCTAATGGTGGATGCCTTGACTGTAAGAGGCGATGAAAGACGTATTAGGCTGCGATAAGCCTCGGGGAGCTGCCAAAGAGCTTTGATCCGGGGATTTCTGAATGGGGCAACCCAATATATAGAGATATATATTACCCTGCGGGGAGCGAACCTGGTGAAGTGAAACATCTCAGTAGCCAGAGGAAGAGAAATCAATTGAGATTCCCATAGTAGCGGCGAGCGAACTGGGATTAGGACAAACCCTATACTTGTATAGGGGGTTGTAGGACTATAATGTGTAATTAAAGAGAATAGAAGAATTAGTTGGAAAGCTAAAGCATAGAAGGTGATACTCCTGTAATTAAAATTCTCAATAATACTAATAGTATCCTGAGTAGGTCGGAACACGTGATATTTTGACTGAAGCTGGGGGGACCACCCTCCAATCCTAAATACTACTTACAGATCGATAGTGAACAAGTACCGTGAGGGAAAGGTGAAAAGTACTGCAGCGAGCAGAGTGAAATAGAACCTGAAACCATTAGCTTACAATCATTCAGAGCCCTATGATTTATCAGGGTGATGGACTGCCTTTTGCATAATGAGCCTGCGAGTTGTGGTGTCTGGCAAGGTTAAGCCGAGTGCGAAGCCGTAGCGAAAGCGAGTCTTAATAGGGCGACATAGTCAGATGCTGCAGACCCGAAACGAAGTGATCTATCCATGAGCAGGTTGAAGCTGGTGTAAGAGCCAGTGGAGGACCGAACCCGCTGACGTTGAAAAGTCTTGGGATGACTTGTGGATAGGGGTGAAAGGCCAATCAAACTTCGTGATAGCTGGTTCTCTCCGAAATATATTTAGGTATAGCCTTGTGTAGTAGCATATAGGGGTAGAGCACTGAATGGGCTAGGGCTGCTTACCGCGGTACCAAACCCTATCAAACTATGAATACTATATGTGTAATCACAGGAGTCAGGCGGTGGGTGATAAAATCCATTGTCGAGAGGGGAACAACCCAGACTAACAGCTAAGGTCCCTAAGTTACATCTAAGTGGAAAACGATGTGGAGTTACTGTGACAACCAGGAGGTTGGCTTAGAAGCAGCCATCCTTTAAAGAAAGCGTAACAGCTCACTGGTCTAGTGATTCTGCGCGGAAAATATAACGGGGCTAAGATGTACACCGAAGCTTTAGATTCAATTTTTAATTGAGTGGTAGGAGAGCGTTCTATTCAGCGTTGAAGGTATACCGGTAAGGAGTGCTGGAGCGGATAGAAGTGAGCATGCAGGCATGAGTAGCGATAATTAAGGTGAGAATCCTTAACGCCGAAAACCCAAGGTTTCCTACGCGATGCTCGTCATCGTAGGGTTAGTCGGGTCCTAAGTCGAGTCTGAAAAGAGTAGACGATGGCAAATTGGTTAATATTCCAATACCAACATATAAGCGCGATGTGGGGACGCATAGAGTTAATCGAGCACACTGATGGAATAGTGGGTCGAAGGAAGTAGGTTGTTAAGTAGGAAAATCCGCTTAACATTAGACCGAGATCTTACAGGCTCTTGACACTCTTCGGAGGAGATGGAGAATCGATGATACTGTCGTGCCAAGAAAAGCCACTAAGTATATTATATGTTGCCCGTACCGTAAACCGACACAGGTGGGTGGGATGAGTATTCTAAGGCGCGTGGAAGAACCCTCTTTAAGGAACTCTGCAAAATAGCACCGTATCTTCGGTATAAGGTGTGCCTACTATGGTATAGAAACTTGCTTTCGAAAGCCAAAGAGGTTGCAACAAAGAGTCCCTCCCGACTGTTTACCAAAAACACAGCACTTTGCTAACACGTAAGTGGATGTATAAGGTGTGACGCCTGCCCGGTGCTCGAAGGTTAATTGATGATGTCAGCGTAAGCGAAGCATTTGATCGAAGCCCGAGTAAACGGCGGCCGTAACTATAACGGTCCTAAGGTAGCGAAATTCCTTGTCAGTTAAATACTGACCTGCATGAATGGCGTAACGAGATGGGAGCTGTCTCAAAGAGGGATCCAGTGAAATTGTAGTGGAGGTGAAAATTCCTCCTACCCGCGGAAAGACGGAAAGACCCCGTGCACCTTTACTACAGCTTGACACTGTAGCTTGGATATTCATGTGCAGGATAGGTGGGAGGCTATGATGACTAGACGCAAGTAGAGTCGGAGCCATCCTTGAGATACCACCCTTGAATATTCGAGTTACTAACTGCGATGAGTTATCCTCATTCAGGACAATGTCTGGTGGGTAGTTTGACTGGGGCGGTCGCCTCCTAAATAGTAACGGAGGCTTACAAAGGTTAGTTCAAAGCGGATGGAAATCGCTTGTTGAGTATAATGGCATAAACTAGCTTGACTGTGAGACCTACAAGTCGAACAGAGACGAAAGTCGGTCATAGTGATCCGGTGGTTCTGTGTGGAAGGGCCATCGCTCAAAGGATAAAAGGTACGCCGGGGATAACAGGCTGATCTCCCCCAAGAGCTCACATCGACGGGGAGGTTTGGCACCTCGATGTCGGCTCATCGCATCCTGGGGCTGTAGTCGGTCCCAAGGGTATGGCTGTTCGCCATTTAAAGCGGTACGCGAGCTGGGTTCAGAACGTCGTGAGACAGTTCGGTCCCTATCTTCCGTGGGCGTAGGAAAGTTGAAGAGATTTGTCCCTAGTACGAGAGGACCGGGATGAACCAACCACTGGTGTACCAATTGTTCTGCCAAGAGCATCGTTGGGTAGCCACGTTGGGATGTGATAAGAGCTGAAAGCATCTAAGCTCGAAGCCAACTCTAAGATGAACTTTCCCTGAAGTTCCCAGCAAGACTAGCTGGTTGATAGGCTGGATGTGTAATGGGTGTAAGCCCTTTAGCTGACCAGTACTAATAGAACGTTTGGCTTTTTTTATGAATTCTTTGGTTTTACTATCTTATTAAGTGTATACTTAGTAGTTTGTTTTAGACAATATTATATGAAGAAGACTTTAGCATTAGATTTAACTCAATCTGATTTGAGTATTAAGAGTTTGATATAAGCTTTTACTACTCAAATTTGTTGGTGGTTAAAGAGAAGTGGAAATACCCAGACCCCATTCCGAACCTGGTAGTCAAGCACTTCATCGCCGATAATACTGCAGGGTCCCCCTGTGGAAACGTAGGTCACTGCCAACTCTTGAGTATTTATTTTATATTTTACAAAAGCTTAGCTTTCTTTATATGTCTTTTTATAAAGCAAGCTAAGCTTTTTTTATACCCATACCCCAACAACTTCCCCTAATCTCTTTTATTTAATTAACTACCAAAGAATGATATAATCTAGAAAATAAAATGTAAAAGAAATGATTTATGACAAAGAACGAATATGATATAAATATAAATAAATTAATTTTATGGGCTAAGGCTTATTATGTAGATGATGAGCCAATAGCTAGTGATGATGAGTATGATAAACTTTCAAGAAAATGTTTAAAATTTGAAGAAACTAACCCTAGCTTAGTACATCCAAATTCTCCAAATAACAGAATTGGTGGACATGTATTAGATAACTTTAAAAAAGCTTCACATTTAAGTCGTATGTGGAGTCAAGAAGATATATTTAATAATAGAGAACTTGAAGATTGGATAACAAGAGCTTCAAAGGTTGAAAGAGAGTTTAGTTTTTTTATTCAACCAAAGTTTGATGGAGCTAGTTTAAATCTTATTTATGAAAATGGATTATTACAACAAGCTATTACAAGAGGTGATGGTAGTGTAGGAGAAGATGTTACACATAATGTTTTAACAATACACTCTATACCTTTAGAGATTTCTGAAAAATCGCTTATTGAAATAAGAGGCGAAATTGTAATAAAAAAAGATGATTTTATTAAGATAAATGAAGATAGACTAAAAAATGAAGAACAAACATTTGCTAATCCAAGAAATGCAGCTGCAGGTAGTTTAAGACAACTTGATTCGAAAATTACAGCAAAAAGAAAACTCTTTTTTAATGTTTGGGGAGTTGGAAAAAATAATTTGGAATTTAAAAAAACTAGTGATATGATGGAATATATATTTTCATTAGGTTTTGAAAGATCACCTATGCAAATAAGAGTTAAAAATATCAATGAAATAATTGAAACATATAAAGAGATGTTAGCAAAAAGAGATGACTTCTCTATGCTTCTTGATGGAATGATTATAAAAATAGATGATATAAATATTCAAAATATTTTAGGATATACACAAAAATTTCCAAGATGGTCATGTGCATATAAATTTCCAGCTATTGAAAAAACTACAAAATTAAAAGATATTATACTTCAAGTAGGTAGAACAGGAGTCGTTACTCCTGTTGCTAAAGTAGAAGCTGTTGAAATTGATGGAGCTATTGTTGAAAGAGCTACATTACATAATTTTGATGAAATAAAAAGATTAGATTTAAAAATAAATGATGAGATAATTATTATAAGAAGTGGAGATGTAATTCCAAAAATTACAAAAGTTTTAATTGAGAGAAGAGATGGAACACAAATTGATATTATAAAACCAGTTAATTGTCCAAATTGTCAAAGAGAACTTTTAGTTGAAGATATTATGATTAAATGTCAAAACCTTGATTGTTCTTCAAGAGTTGTAAATTCTATTATATATTTTGCAAGTAAAAATTGTATGAATATTGATGGTTTAGGTGAGAAAATAGTTGAACTTTTAGTTCGTGAAAAAAAGATTTATGATATTTTGGATATATATTCTTTAAGGTATGAAGATTTAGAAAATCTTGAAGGATTTAAAGAAAAAAAGATAAATAATTTATTAAGGGCAATTGATAATTCAAAAAATAGTGAATTATATAGAGTAATAACAGCTTTAGGGATAGAGCATATTGGAGAAGTTGCATCAAAAGCAATTTGTAATAAGTTTGCTTTAAATTTAGTAGAAGCTAAATATGAAGAGTTAATAAGCATTGATGGAATAGGTGAGCAAATGGCAAACTCTTTTTTAGAGTTTATGAGAGTAAATAAGGATATAGTTTTAAAGTTATTTGAAATTTTAGAACCCAAATTTATTATAAAAGAAGAAGCTAAGAATAATCCTTTTAAATCAAAGACAGTTGTAATAACTGGAACTATGAGTAAAAGTAGGGATGAAATGAAAAGTTTTTTTGAGGACTTAGGAGCTAAAGTATCTTCAAGTGTGTCTAAAAAAACTGATTTCTTGATTTATGGAGAAGATTCTGGAAGTAAATATGATAAAGCAATAGAGTTAGGAATAAGAACTTTAGATGAAGAAGAAGTAAATAGATTATTAGATTAATTTTAATAGAGAGTTATATATTAATCTTATAAGATAATAAAGATTTGAGTAGAGAATAAGAAATATAATTTTAATTTAGTGAAATATTGAGCCAAATTATAAGTAATAAAAGATTAATTGATTATATAATTAATTAAGTAATGGTAGCCCTGGCCGGAATCGAACCGGCACTCCAGTGGAATACGATTTTGAATCGCACGCGTCTACCAATTCCGCCACAGAGCCATTATAGTTTAGGGAATAAAAAAAGAGCCCATCGTAAGATAAGGCTCTTTAGTACTAAAATAAGTTAAATTATTTTGCTACTGCTTCTTTTAAAGCTTTACCAACTTTAAATTTAGCAACAGTAGTTGCAGGTACATTAACAGTTTTGTCTGTTCCTGGAACTTTTGCAACTCTAGCCGCTCTAGGAGCAGTAGAGAATGTTCCAAACCCTATAAAGCTTACAGAATCTCTTTTTACTAGTGCCTCTGTAATTGTTTCTAAAACTGCATCAACTGCACCTTTAGCATCTTTTTTAGATAAACCTGCTTTTGCAGCAACTGCGTCAATAAATTCAGCTTTGTTCATGGATAACTCCTCATATAAAATAAATTGAGAAAACTTTATTATAGTTAAACTTTAAGTTTCCTAAATTCTATACGTTTTCATAATAATTTATCTTAAAATCTTCAAAAAATGAGTTAAATGAGTAAATAAGTAGAATTTTTAAGCTAATATTTATATATCTAGTAGAATTTTTTAAAGAGTTTTAATTATAAAAATGTACTTTTTATACTAAGTAATCTGCATGAATTTTCTAAAATAGCAATTTTTTTTACAAGTTCATGAATGTTTCTATCATAAATATAAGTGCCTACACCTTTTATTACCATTAAATTATGGTCAGTATATTTTATTTCTCTTGTAATTTCTAGCGCTGATCTTTTTTTCCAAGTTTTTAAATCTCCTGGATTATATATTGAGATTTCTCCAAATATTGTTTTTCCTAAGTAATCTTCAAAAACTATATTATCATGAACTAAAGTATAAGCAGTTGTATATATTGGCATGGCAAAAGCTATATATTTTGCTTCATGAATATTTGTATATATCGTTGAATGTGTTATTGCATCATAACTTGCAATATTCCATCTATAATCTTGTTTATTCATATTTAAAGTACAAAAAGATTTTTCATCAAGATTATCAAATACGGCATCTTTTGAATTTATTATAAAATGTTCTTGATCTAATTTTGCAGATATTGCACCTTGGTATATTCCAAAAAAGTTTTTTGTAAACATTGATAAAGATAGTTCAGATAGAAGTTTTACTGTATCTTGATTTAACATATAATTTATGCCTTAAATTGTTTTTTGGTATTATATTGCAATTTAAATTAAAAGGCTTATATTGCAAGAAATACCACATATTCCAGTTTTATACAATGAAGTTTTAGAATCATTTAAAAATGTAGAAAATGGATATATAATTGATTGTACAACAGGTTATGCAGGACATAGTAGTGGATTACTAAAACAAAATGACAAAGTAAATTTAATTTGTAATGATCAAGATCTTGAAGCTTTGGATTTTAGTAAAAATAGATTAAAAGAGTTTGAACAAAGAGTTACTTTCTCTTTTGGTAACTTTGAAAATATTATTGATAAATATAAAGAATTACCAATAAAAGGGATTTTAGCCGATATTGGGGTATCTTCCTTACAATTAGATAAGCAAAGTAGGGGTTTTTCATTTAATTCAGAAACACTAGATATGAGAATGAATCAAACTCAAAGTTTAGATGCTGCACAAGTTATCAATACATATTCAGAATATGATTTAGAAAAGATTTTGAAAGATTATGGAGAGATAAGAGAGTATAAAAAAGTTGCTTCATTAATTGTAAAAAATAGACCTTTTTATAGTTCAAAAGAGTTAGCAGAATTTTTTTATAATAAACTTCCTAAAGGAAAGATTCATCCAGCTACACTGATTTTTCAAGCAATAAGAATAGAAGTAAATAATGAAATAGGTGTTTTAGAATCACTTTTTAAGTCTATTGAAAATAGTAAGATAGAAGATTGTTTAATTGCAATAATCTCATTTCACTCTTTAGAAGATAGAGTTGTAAAAAACTATTTTAAGAAGTGGAGTCAAAAATGTATTTGTCCACAAAATGTATTTAGATGTGAATGTGGAAATAATCACTCCTTAGGAAAAATACTTACAAAGAAACCATTAATTGCTACAAATGAAGAGATAAGACAAAATCCAAGAAGCAGAAGTGCAAAATTAAGGTTATTTAAATTTGATTAAATTAAATAGTAAAAACTCATTATTTATAGCTTATATTATATTTTTTACAGCTATTTTTATCTTTTTACCAAGAATATATGTAAAAAATAATATCTACTATGTGAGTAAAGATATTAATAGATTATATTCGCAATATATCTCTTTAAATGAAGAGAACATTTTTTTAGCTAAACAGCTAGAAGAGATAAAATTTAAGAATCAAGTTCTTGATTCAATGATAGTAAATCCACTTTTTGAAGATTAAAAGTGGATTTATTTACTAAAATATAGAGATTCCTGATACTTTATTTAGAATAGAATTCTCTTCATCGTATTCTTCAAGTTCTTTTCCTATATCTAAAGTGGATATTATAGTTTTTCCTACAATTTTTCTTTTTTCATTATTATTTTTATCTTTTAGTTTTATACTCCAAAGATTATGAGCAATTATTGGTTCTCCTTCATATTGTCCTAAATAAAGAACTATATGACCAGGAAGATAAATTAAACTTGAAAAAGGTTTTGCATATTTTTTAATATATTTCTTTTTATCTTCAAGTGATTTATCGCTTATATCATGATAAGTTCCAATAGAAGTTTGTGCTTTTGAGTTTCTAGGTAATGATTTTGCAAAAATTGAGAAATAATCTTGAGTAAAACTTGAACAATCTCTATGAAAAAAAGCTCCACCCCAACCATAAGGCTCATTTAAAAATTCTTTTAATATTTTTGCTCTATTCTCTAAATTGTTTTTTAAAGGGAAATTAGTAATATTTTCTTTTTCGATATTTACAAAATCTATTTTTGCATTTTGATTTTTATCTTTTCTTGCAATAATAAATTTATCATCTTTTTTAGGAAAGATTGTACTTGATTTTATATGTTCTACAAAGAATGGATTGTAAATTGCAAATTTCTCTTTTATTGCAATATAATAGTTGTTATTTCTAAAATCTTTTATAAATTCATCATCTACAAAAGCTATATAATCAACTTGAATCCATCCATAAACATAACTTGATTCAATGTAAGCCCAAGCTTTATCTTTTGAGTAATGAGATATAAAGATTGGAGTATTTATTTTCAAAAGAGAATTTTGATTGTAATCAAAAGGAAAACCTTCACCCGGAATTTCAGGGTTCTTAAATAGAGGTGAAATAGTTGGAAATACTCTTAAGTTTGCATTTTTTATTGTGATTGCTTTTTTATTAACTGTATTAAAGCTTTCAAAATCAGAATAAAAATACATATATTCTATCCAATCAGGTGTAAAACTATTTAAGTTTTCTAAATATCTTGTGACATCTTTTACAGAGAATCCCCACATAGCATCTTCTTTTGAAATAGATAATTTATTTTGATTCCATACTTTAAAATAATTATCTAAAAACTCTTTTGAAGATTTTTCTTGATCAAAACTACTATCATCCGCTTTCTTTGAAAGAGATAGAAGCTCGATATCTTCAAACTCAAATACTGTTTTTATAGCTTTATTTTCGCTAAAAATAAAATATAAAATGAATATTGAGAATAAAGATATAAGTATGATTTTAACTCTTTTTTTAGACATGAAAACCTCTTTTTTATTACTATTCTACCATTTATAAAATTATTTCAATATAATAGAGCTTTTAAAAGAGGTACTATCTTGTATAAATTATCTATTACTAAAGAGCTTTTTGAAAATATTTTTTTAAAAAAAGAAAAAAATATAGAAAAACCAGCAACAAAATATTGGAAAAAAGAGTTGTTCTTTCCAAAAATAATCGATGATAATATTTTCTATGATTTGAGAAAAATTGAAAAGATTATTTTAACTAATGGATTAGAAAAATCTGGACCACAAATGGTTTTAGAGTGTTTAAACCTAGAATATAAAAAAGATAAAAATATTTTTGTTTTTCATTTGGGTAAAATTTTAGAACAAAAAAATATTGAAGATATAAATGATGAAAAAGATTTAATTATAAAACAGTTATTAGATGAGAAAGAGGAGTTAAAAAAAGTTCTACTTGAATTAAAAATGATGAAGAAGTAGTTAGAATATATATCTAGCTACTTCTTTGAAATTATTTTACGATTAAATCAGCTAATTCTTTCATAGTAGCTTCACTCATACCTTTTACTTGACCTGTCATCATAGCTTTCATTGGTCCACCATAAGTTCCATCTTGATAACCTTTTAAAGAAGCAATAAAATCCTCTTTGCTCATATCTTTAATGATTTTTGATTTACCTAAAGCAACTTTTTCTCCATTTGCTCCATGGCACACAACACATGATGCATAAGGATTTGCAAAAGCAAAAGATGCTGCTAAAATTGTACATGATAAAACTATTTTTTTCATATTTTTCCCTTTAATTGAAATTAAATAATTATAGATTAAAACAAGTTAAATATACTTGATATTAATCAAATAAGATTTATTTAATGAGTAAATCAATACTTTTTATACTTTCTGAAATGGATATAGCAGATTTTTTAAGAGCTATAAGTTCGTTTTCTGATATGTTTTCTTCTATTATCTTTTCAACACCATATTTACCCACAATTATAGATGTTCCTAATATTGCATCTTCTAAATAGTACTGATTTGATAGTTTTACACTACAAATAAACTTCTCTTTTGTATCATTTAATATTGCATTACAAATTCTTGAACAAGCAGTTGCAGGAGCAAAATAAGCAGAACCAGTTTTTAAAAGTTCTACAATATTAGCCCCACCATTTTTTGTATTTTCAATAATCTTTTCTAGTTGGGCTTTGTTCAAGAAATCATTTGCTTTTTTACCATTGATTCTTATACTTGAAACAAGTGGAACCATAAAGTTTGAGTGTGCTCCAATAACTTTAGCCTCAATATTATTTACTTTAAAATCTAAAGCTTTTTTTATATAATATTTAAATCTTGCACTATCTAGTTCTCCAGCCATTCCTAAAACTTGATTATTTTTTAGATTTGAGTATTTTAGTGTTGTATAAACCATTGCATCAAGTGGATTTGATACTATAATATATATTGCATTTTGATTATATTTTATAATATCATTTAGAATATTTTTTAAAATATTTGCATTTTTTATAATTAAATCTTCTCTTGACATAGATGGAGTTCGTGCTATTCCAGCTGTTATAATTATTATATTACAATCTTTGAACACATCGTTTTCTAAAATAGCTTTTGTAACTGTTTTTGAATTGTTTGAAATACTAGCTTGTGTGATGTCTAAACTAAGTGCTTTTATGAAATCTTCTCTTATATCTTTTAATAAAATTTCATCACAACTGTTATTTAAAGCTAAATTATAAGCTAATATAGAACCAACATTACCAACTCCGATTATTCCAACTCTTTTCAAAATAAATCCTTTTAAATAGTTTAGAATTATATCATTTTAGCTCTTATATGAGATATTGTATTAGTAGAAATAAATAGAGAAGTAAAAACTTCTCTATTTAAAATTAAGCAAGAATTTTATTTAGTGTTGTAGATGGTCTCATAACTTTTGAAGTTAATTCATCATCAAATAAGTAGTATCCACCAGTGTTTGCTACTTTACCTTGACATTCTGTAAGCTCTTTTAGAATTTGAGTTTCATTTTCATTTAGAGCTTTAGAAATTGGAATAAATTCAGCTTTTAAAGATGTATCTTCATCCTGTTTTGCTAATTCATCTGCCCAGTACATTGCTAAATAGAAGTGACTTCCTCTATTATCAATACTTCCTATTTTTCTAGCTGGAGATTTATCATTAATTAAGAATGTTCCAGTTGCTGCATCTAGAGTTTTTGCTAAAATAGCAGCTTTTTTATTGTTTTGAGTATTAGCTAAGTGATCAAATGAAGCAGCCAGTGCCATAAACTCACCTAAAGAATCCCATCTTAAATAGTTCTCTTCTTGAAGTTGTTGTACGTGTTTAGGTGCACTTCCTCCAGCACCAGTTTCAAATAATCCACCACCTTGCATCAATGGAACAATAGAAAGCATTTTTGCAGATGTTCCAAGCTCTAAAATTGGGAATAAATCAGTATTGTAATCTCTAAATACATTTCCTGTAACAGAAATTGTATCAAGACCTTTTCTCATTCTATCAAGTGAGTATTGCATTGCATCATCAGGAGATTTAATAGAGATTTCAAGACCTGATAAATCATAATCTTTTAAGTATTTTTCAACTTTAGAAATCATTTGTGCATCATGACCTCTATTTTTATCCAACCAAAATACTGCTGGAGTATTTGATAATTTTGCTCTATTAACAGCAAGTTTTACCCAGTCTTTAATTGGTTCATCTTTTGTTTGGCACATTCTAAAAATATCACCATTATCAACATCAAAGCTAAATATAGTTTCTCCAGCTTTGTTTGTTACAACAATTTTTCCATCAGCACTTGCTTGGAAAGTTTTATCGTGGCTTCCATACTCTTCAGCTTTTTTAGCCATTAAACCAACATTTGGAACAGAACCCATAGTTTTTGGATCTAGAGCACCATGTTTTTTACAATCTTCAATTGCAATTTGGTAAGTTGTAGCATAACATCTATCTGGAATCATTGCTAAAGTATCTTCTTCTTTATCCTCTTTATTCCACATTTTACCACCACCTTTTATCATGGCAGGCATAGAAGCATCAATAATAACATCAGATGGAACATGTAAGTTTGTAATACCTTTTGCAGAGTTTACCATAGCAAGTCTTGGTTGAGTTGAGTAAACAGCATCAATATCAGCTAAAATTTCAGCTCTTTTTGCATCATCTACTTGATCTAGTTTTGAATATAAATCACCTAAACCATTGTTGAAATTTACACCAATTTTTGTAAATGTATCATTGTGTTTTGCAAGTAAGTCTTTGAAATATACTTTAACAGCAAATCCAAACATAATTGGATCTGATACTTTCATCATTGTCGCTTTTAAGTGCAAAGATAGCAGTACATCTCTTTTTTTAGCTTCATCAATTGATTTTTGATAAAACTCTTGAAGAGATTTTGAAGACATTTTAGTAGCATCTACTACTTCACCATTTTCTAAAGGTAAAGAAGCTTTTAATACAGTCTCTTTACCATCTTTTCCTATGAAAGATATTTTGAAATTATCTTCTTTATTTAAAGTTGTAGAAAGTTCTGTTCCGAAGAAGTCATTTTCATCCATATAAACAACATCTGTTTTAGAATCTTTTTTCCATTCACCCATTTTATGAGGATTGTTTTTTGCATAGTTTTTAACAGCACCAGGTGCTCTTCTATCTGAATTTCCCTCTCTTAATACAGGATTAACTGCACTTCCTAAAATTTTTGAATATCTAGCACTTATTTCTTCACTTTCATCATAATTTGGTACATTATAACCTTTAGATTGTAATTCAGAAATTGCAGCTTTTAACTGAGGGATTGAAGCAGAAATATTAGGTAATTTTATAATATTTGCATTTGGATCTTGAGTCATTGCTCCAAGTTCAGCTAAAGCATCACCGATTTTTTGATCAGCTTTTAGATTTTCTGGGAAAGTAGATATTATTCTTCCCGCTAAAGATATATCTTTTTGTACCATTTCAATTCCAGAGCTTTTTGTGAAAGCTTTGATTATTGGTAGAAAAGAGTAAGTTGCTAAAGCAGGTGCTTCATCAACTTTTGTGTAAATGATTTGTGCCATTTTGTCTTCCTATAAATTTAAATTTGATATGGGAAGATTCTATCTATACTTTGATTTAAAGCTATTGAAAGTAGGGTTTTTAGTATAAATGGAATATTTGATTGTTTCAAATATTCACATTAATTTATATTATTAAACAAATCTTTTATTGAAGGTACGGTTTGTTTACTAATATCATTTTTCATTATATTTTTTGCTTCATCATCAATTTTACTAGGATTATCATTTATTTTAGAGTAATTTTTTATAACTCCAATATTTGAGTTAATATTTCCTTTATGTTCAATATAAGAAGATGAAAATTTATGAAGACCATTATTGTTATCTCTTACAAAATATAAATAATCACTTTTTACAGGAAAAATTGCTGCTTTTATTGCATTTAAGCTAACTGCACAAACAGGATTTTTAGGAATTCCTCTATTTTTATAAGTATTATATGAACTATTGTCTTCTTTTATTCTCATAGCTGTTATTTTTGTATTTGAATATGCTCCATAATTTAAAGTTCCATCCATTTGTAAGGGCATTTTTTTCTTCAATCTATTATAAATAACACTTGAAACAATAGGCATTTCATCTATGGTTGCTGCTTCTTTTTGAATAATTGAAGCTAAAGTTACATATTTATACCATTGCTCTTTATCATAAAAACCAAATATTTTATTTGAGTACTCTTCATATTTTTTATTAGTATGAGAAAAAAGATAAAATAAAAGATGCTCTTCGCTCATACCTATTGGTAAAGAGTATGTTTCTGCTAATATATTTCCATCTAATTTATAAGCATATTTATCATAAATATTATTTAATTTATTTTCATCTAAAGAGAATTCAAGAGCGAGTTTTTTTAGGAAGAAATGAGCTGTTTCTCCAGGAATTAAAGTTATAGATTTTAAAGCTGCTTTTGATTTTAAAAGTTTTAATAAAAAATCCATTTTTGTAAGTTTGTTTACTTTTATATCAATCCAACCACTTTGAACAAAACCAAAATTATCTAAAATTAGCTCATCTATCTTATTTACTTCGTAATAGTTTTTGTTTAAGTGTGTTACAATAGATTTTGTACTACCTTTAGGGATAAATAATACCTTTGAAGTAACAACAGGCATTGTAAGGTAATAAAGTAAAAAAATTGACGCAATAAGGACTAAATTAATAGTGTTAATAAATATTAAAAGAGCATCCTTCTTATTTATAGTTTTTCCATTTTTATTAATGTTTATACTTTTGTTTATGGGTATCAAAATAGACTCTTTCTCTTTATTTGGTATTAAAATTTCACAATTCTATATTAAACTAGATAAAAAGTTGATTTTGAGAGTTGACAATATTGAATATAAATATATACAAAGTGAAGTAGAAGATTCTGTTGAAGCATCAAAAAATGACTTAACAATACTTCCAAAAGTTTTAAGACTATTTGAAGAAATTGATATAAAAAACCTATCTATAAATGAAAATAATTTTAAAATATTTATAAAAGATGGAAAAATTGAATTAGAAAATAAATTTGTATCAATAGATGCAAAGTTAAGTGGAAACTATAATCAAATATTTTTAGATATAGAAGAGCTATATTTAAAAGATTTTAAAATAAAAGCTTCTGGACGAGCAAAGTTAGATTATTTTAATTCAGAGATAAATTATATTGGAAAAATATATTATGAGAATTTAATATTATCATCAAATATTGGTTTTAAAAACAACTTAATGAAATTTTTTATAAGTAGTGAAACATTTGACAATTTACACTTTTTAAAAAAGAGTCTAAACCTCCCTGAAATAGCTGAAACTTGGATATATGACAATATAAAAGGTGAGATGAGATTAGAAGGATTTTATGGAGAATTTGATCTTAATAATTATACTTTGGATTTAAGTTCACTAGAAGGTCATGCAAGTATTAAAAATGCAGAGATTGAGTTTCAAAAAGATATTGAAAAAATTAAATCAAGAGAGTTAAAAATAAAATTTGAAGATAACTCTTTAAAAATAGATTTAGAAGATGCATTCTTTAAAAATAAAGAGTTAAAAAATAGTTTTGTAAAAATTAATCAAATTTCAGATAGTGAAAGAGGAGAAGTTTTAATAAATATTGAGACTAAAAGTGCTTTAGACAAAGATATAATTAAAATTTTATCTTCATATGGAGTTGATATTCCACTTGAACAAACTAAAGGAAAAACAGAAGCTAAAGTTTTTTTAACAATTCCATATAGTAGTGATAAAGCAATGCAAACAAAAGGAGAGTTTATTATAGAACCTTCTTCAATAGCAATTGGTAATTTTGTATTTGATTCTAAAAAAGCAGAACTTTTTTTAAACAATAGTGAATTAAATATAAAAAATGCGAATTTTATTTTTCAAGATATGATTGAAGCAAATGGAGATATGAAATTTGATTTATCAACTTTAAAAGTAAATGGAAATGTAGATATAAAAAGAGTTTATTTAAAAAGTGGAAATGATTCAATAATAGATCTAAAAAATCAAAAAAGTAAGATAAATATGGATTTTCAAAATAGTACTTCTATCTCTTTAGATGATTTAAATATAGATATAAGTTATGATACAAAATTAAATATCTATATAAAAGATTTAAAGAAAATCTATCCACATTCAAATCTTTTACAGGCTAATTCTATAAAAGATGGAGAAATTTATCTAATTATTTATGATGAAAATAATATTACTCTATATGCAACAGTTAGTGGGCTTGAACTTCCTATAAAAAGAGATGGGAAAATAGTAAATTCACTAGATATATATGGAGATATTAAAAATAATATTGTGAATATATCAACTTTAGACGATAGTTTAAAATTAAAAGTAGATGATACAATAAATATATTTTTAGATAAATATGAAGTTACTATTGTAAATAGTGAAGAAAAAAAAGAGACAGAACTTCCTAAAAATCTTAGAGTTGAACTTAATAACTCTATTTTAGATCTTTTTGGAACAAAGATTAGATTAAAGGAAGCAGATGTAAATTTTGATGAAGAATCAAATATATACTTTAATGCAAATGCTAGAATTCCTAAAAAAGTACCAGTTGTAATAAAAAAAGATAATAAAGAGATTAGATATCTTGATTTAACTGGAAGTTATATAAATAATAAAGTAAAAATAGAGACAAAAAATGGCGATTTGAAGGCTAAAATTGATGGAAATAATTATACTTTATTTACAAAAGATTATGAGATTTATTATACTCTTCCAAAAGATGATAATAAAGCAAAAAAAGCATCAAGTAAGTGGGATATTAAATTAAATTTAAGTGGTGAAAATACAACTGTTGTATTAAATAATGAACATAAATTAAGAGCTTCAAAATATAATGCAAATATCACTGAAAATAGAAAGTTTATATATATAGAAGATGATGAAACAAAATTTACATATAGTGAAAATGATAAAAAATATTTTGACATTTATTTATCAAAAGCTAGTAGCAAATTTGTAAATAATTTATCAAATAAAGAGGCAATTGATGGTGGTTATTTAGATTTCTATGCAAATGGAACAATGAAAAATCTAAAAGGGCAACTATTTATAAAAGATACAAAAGTAAAAGAGTTATCAACAATAAACAATATATTATTTTTCATACAAACTTCTCCTGCTCTTATTAATCCTCTTTTTGCTATTCCAGCTGCTTTAAATATAGATGATATTGGTCATTATGAGATTGAAAAAGGAAGTATTAAACTTTTATATAGTGATAATATGAATGTTCTGTACTTAAATGATATAAACTTAATTGGAAATGGAATGGATCTTGAAGGAAATGCTTATGTAAATTTGAATAACAATAATATATATGCTGATTTAAATCTAATTTTTATGAAAACATATACAAATGTTGTAAATGTATTGCCAATTGTAAACTATATTTTATTAGGTGAAGATAGAAGAGTTGATAGTAGAATAAAAGTAAGTGGAGATATAAAAGATCCAAAAATAGAATCAAATCTTTTAGGAGATAGTTTAAGTGCTCCTGTGAATATATTAAAAAGAACTATAACAGCACCTATTGATATCTTTAATAACTTTATAAAAAATAGTAGTGAAGAGAATTAAAAAATTAAGAAAGAGTAATTTTACTCATTTCTTAATACATCAATAACATCAATATTTGTAGCTTTTTTTGCTGGATAATATGAAGATAAAAATACTATTATAATAGCTCCAACAATAATTGAAATAAAATCACTCATAGCTAAATCCAAAGGTAGTTTTGCACTTCCATAAACATCAGCTGGAAGAGAAACTATATCAAAAGTATTAAGTAAGAAATAACCAATAAATCCCAAAATAATACCTAAAATAATACCACCAAAACCAATAGAAATTCCAACTCTTAAGAAAATAGATTTAATCTCTTTAGAACTAGCACCCATTGATAAAAGTAATGCTATCTCTTTTCTTCTGCTCATAACAGTCATTAATAAAGAAGATATAATATTTAGTGAAGCTACAAGTATAATTAGCATTAAAACTATAAAAAGTGCTGTTTTTTCCATTTTCATTGCTGCAAAGAAATTACCATTTTGTTGCCACCAACCAACAACTCCCGCATCACTAAAATGTCCTAAAAAATTCTTTATTTTTTCTATATCTTTAAAAGCATCATTTGAATAAATATGAATACCATCATAAATATTTTTATCTTTGTTTAATAGTGTTTGTAAAGCTTCAATTGATGTGTACATATAAGCTTTATCATAAGCACTTAATCCTGAACTAAAAGAGCTAATATATTCAAATCTTTTCATTTTTGGCATCATTGAAAAACCAGCTGCGTTTAATTCTGTAAAATACATAGTGACTTTACTATCTTCAAATAGATATAACTTATCTTTTATTCCAATACCTGTGATTAAATCATATTTATTGGGATTCAAATCTTTTAATGCATCTTTATAAATAGGATTAATCTCCTTTTCTAAATTTGCATCAACTCCAAAAACAACTCCACCGCTTATATTATCACTACTTTGAACGATAGCTTGTGTTGAAATAAATGGTGAAAACTTTAAATCTTTAAACTCTTTTTGTAAAGATATTAATAGATTTTTATCAACAGCATTTGAGGTTTTACCATAAATTGTAAGTGGATAATTCATTGTAAAAAGTTTTTTTTCAAACTCTTTTGATGTTCCATTCATAATTGCCATTGATAAAATAAGTACCATAACACCAATAGCAACACCAAAAAATGCCAAAATAGCACTTATTGATATAAATGGATTTTTTTTATCAAATTTAAGATATTTTCTTACAATAAAGTTTATAAGTTTTTTATTCAAATTAGTTTCCTACTACTAATCCTCTTTTAGGACCACTTTTCCCACAACATTGTTTGTATTTTAAACCACTTCCACAAGGACAAGGTTCATTTCTAGCAATCTTTTTATCACTTGTTCTAACTGCTTCTTGTGCTAGATTTGTAGTTTGATTACTATTTGCTTTTTCCATAGAAGCTTTCATTCTTTCAATTGCTTCTTTCTCTTTTTGTGCATCTTCTTTGCTTTGTAATTGAATAGTAAATAAAATCTTAATTATTTCAATTTTTATGTTTGAAACTAAATCAACAAACATATTATAAGACTCTTTTTTATACTCAACAAGTGGATCTTTTTGGTTGTATCCTCTAAGTCCAATTCCAGTTTTTAAAGTATCCATTGCATATAAATGCTCTCTATATGCTTTATCTAAAATTTGAAGATATAAGATTCTTTCTATTTCACTTCTTTGCTTTTCATCTGCAATACTCATTTTTTCATTATATACTTTATTCAAAATTTCAAGCATATTTGATTTTAAAGATATATAATCTTCGCTTTCTATATTTTCTTTACTTAAAATGATATGAAGGTCTTCTTTTAAATTTGCAAGTAAAAAATCATAATCAAAATCTTCTGAAGATATATTTTCAAATATATTTGCTTCTTGAAGAATATAGTTTACATAATCTTCTCTATTTTCAGTGATTTTACTTGTAATATCATAATCTTCTCTTAAAAGTTCATTTCTGAATTTGTATATTACTTTTCTTTGTTCATTTGCAACATCATCATATTCTAAAAGGTGTTTTCTACTTTCAAAATGCATAGATTCAACTTTCTTTTGTGCATTTTCAACAGCTCTTGTAACCATTCTTGATTCTATAAATTCACCTTCTTTAATACCAAGTCTTTCCATAATAGAACGAATTTTATCACTTCCAAAAATTCTTAGAAGATTATCTTCTAAAGATAGATAGAATTGAGATTCTCCAACATCTCCTTGTCTTCCACTTCTTCCTCTTAACTGATTGTCAATTCTTCTACTTTCATGTCTTTCAGTTCCAATAATAGCTAAACCACCAAGAGCTAAAATTTCTTCTGTAAGTTTAATATCAACTCCACGTCCTGCCATATTTGTTGCAATTGTAACTGCACCTTTTTGTCCAGCATCAGCAATAATTTTTCCCTCTTTTTCGTGTTGTTTTGCATTTAAAACTGTATGAGGGATCTTTTTATTAGCTAAAATAGTATGTAGCTTTTCACTTTTTTCGATACTTGCAGTTCCCACAAGAACAGGTTGTCCTTTTTCATGATAATATTTTATCTTTTCACAAACTGCTTCAAATTTCTCTCTTTCAGTTTTGTAGATTAAATCGCTTTTATCAATTCTTTTAATTGGAACATTTGTAGGAATAGAAACAACATCAAGATTATAAATTTGTGCAAATTCAGTCGCTTCTGTTTGTGCTGTTCCTGTCATTCCTGAAAGTTTTTTATACATTCTAAAATAATTTTGATAAGTTGTATCTGCTAAAGTTTGGCTCTCATCTTGAATAGCAACTTTCTCTTTAGCTTCAAGAGCTTGATGAAGACCTTCACTAAATCTTCTACCTTCACTTAATCTTCCTGTAAATTCATCAACAATTATAATTTGATCATCTTTTACAACATAATCAACATCTTTTACAAAAATATAGTTTGCTTTTAATGCTTGATCAAGTGAGTGAGAAAGCATAGCATTTTCAATAGAGTATAAATTTCCAACACCAAAAAGCTCTTCTGCTCTTATGTGACCAGCTTCAGTTAAACTAACAGCTCTGTTTTTCTCATCTACTATAAAATCACCTGTTGTAATGGCTTTTTCAGCTGGACTTTTAGCTTCTGTTAGAGTTCCTCTCTCAAGTTTTAAAGCAATCTCATTTGCTTTTACATAGTTTTGGTTTTTATTATTTGTTGGACCACTAATAATTAAAGGAGTTCTAGCTTCATCAATTAAAATTGAGTCAACTTCATCAACAATTACAAAATTATGACCTCTTTGCACTTTTTCATTTAAGTCATAAACCATATTGTCTCTTAAAAAATCAAATCCAAAAGAGCTGTTTGTACCATAAGTTATATCGAAAGAGTATTGTAATCTTCTCTCTTCATCATCTTTTATACTATCAACAATCGCACCAACTTTGAAACCTAAAAATTCAAATAGTGGTTTTAATTCCATAGCATCTCTTTGTGCTAGATAATCATTTACAGTTACAACATGAACTCCAAGACCTGAAAGTGCATTTAAACAAACTGCAATTGCTCCAACAAGAGTTTTTCCTTCTCCTGTTTTCATCTCTGCAATATCACCATGATTTAAAACCATAGCACCTATTAGCTGTACATCATATGGTCTCATATTTAAGCTTCTATAACTAGCTTCTCTAATAATGGCAAAAGCATTTTCTAAAATATCATCCAAAGATTTTTCATCGTTTTGAACAAGAGATTTTAACTTTTCCCACTCTTTTTTTAACTCATCATCACTTAGCTTTTTAAAAGACTCTTCTAAGTTAGAGATATTTAGAGCTCTTTTTTTATAGTTTTTTACAACTCTATCATTTCTTGTACCAAAAACTTTTGAAAAAACATTTAGCATATAATTTAGTTCCTTTTTGTTATAATAAAGCTAGATTATATATAAAAAAAGGTTAAAAATGTTTTATAGAACTTTAATAATTATGCTATTTATCATAAACTTTTCACAAGCTTCTGTAAATGAGTTAAAAAACTTGAAAACTTTACAGGCAAATTTCATACAAACAATAGATTCTTCAAATGGAACAAAGATTGAATATAGAGGTTATTTATATATAAAAAATAGTGGTAAAATTTTATGGAGCTACAAAGAACCAATATTAAAAAATGTTTTTGTAGATGGAAAAATAGTAATAATTGATGAACCAGAACTCGAACAAGCTATCTATACAAACTTAGAAAATCAAGTTGATATTTTAAAATTATTAAATGATGCAAAACATATAAAAGATAATTTATATAAAACTACTATTGAAAATATAGAGTATGATATTATTTTAAATAATAAAAAAATAGATAAAATATCGTATAAAGATGAATTAGAAAATAATATTGAAATAAGATTAGAAAATACGATTTATGATGAAGATATAAATGATAATATCTTTATTTTTATTCTTCCAAGTAATTATGATTTAATAAGGAAATAGATATAATAAAAACTTAGGTAGATAGATAATAGCTTGATTTCAAGAGGAAAGTCCGTGCTACAGTGAAGCAAAGTTCCATCTAACGGATGGCTAGAGTAATCTAAGGGATAGTGCAACAGAGAGAAGACAGCCAATTTATTGGTGATGGTGAAAGGGTAGGGTAAGAGCCTACCAGTTTTTAGAGCAATCTATTAAGCTATGTAAACCCAACTTGTAGCAAGAAGACCTGGTATTAAGCTTCACACTTATTGGTCTTCGCATGAATATTAAAGTGATTTAATATCTAGATAAATTATTATCAAATACAGAACACGGCTTATAATCTACCTAATTTTTTAGCTTCCTTTCAAACCATTTGCTGTAATTCATTTAATTTTTCCATAATTATTTACCTTTTATTCATATGAACAATATGGTAAATATTGACAAAATATCAATAAATGCTATACTTCTTGTCAAATTTAATACAAAGGGAAAGAAGAATGAATCTTTTAAAATTATTAGGGGCTACTGTACTATTTGTGTTTTTATTAACTGGATGTACAGCAAAGTATGGAACAATAATTGATTATAAAGAAGAATCAAAAGTTGCATTTATTTCTATGGATCAAGATTCTACAGTGCTATGGTTAGTTAATGGAGGAGTAGTTTTGAAAAATAATTATAAATACTCTTTTGGTGCAGCAGCTACTACAACAATAAACAATGGATACACTCATTTTAGTATTCTTGTGCCTGATGAATTAATAAAACATTATAAAGAAAGAAAAGTAATGACAATAGAAGATGCTTATGAAGCTTGTGAGTCGGGAGAAAATAGTTTCAAATGGGCTATTACTTTAAACACGAAAAGAAAAGGATGTAATTCAATAATATTTCAAAGAGAAGAAGTAACTTTCTATGGAAATGTGAGTCATTCCTTTACAGAATATTATATTGAACTTCACAATGAAGACAGAAAAGATAATATCACTTTTAATGCAAAAGAAGTTTTAGAATCGGACCTTTTAAGAGGACTAAATAAAGATTATTTTGTTCCAAACAAAAGATAAATAAGAGGGAAATTCCTCTTATTTTGCTTCTCTTAAATACCAAATCATTTTTTTTGTTTCTTTATCTCTAAATGATTGGATAGAAATCTTTGCATTATATCTTTTTTGGTTTTTTACATCAAGAAGATCTGTTTCTATATAAATAATATTATTTTTATTTGAATTTCTACAATAGTCTTATAAAACTATATATTGTGAGATATTTTTTAGTAAATAAGCAGATTTAAAATCTACTTATTATTTTCTTTTGCTTCTTTAGCATACTTATAACCTAAATCATAAGCTTTATTATTCATATCGTGAAGTTTTGCAGGAATTTTTGAAAGCATTGCTTCTCTTAAAACCTCTTTTGGAATAGTTTCTCCTGTAAAGTAGTTTGCAATTGCAAGTGCCAGAATTGATTGAGTAATAACATTTCCAACTTCTTCTTTTGCAATTGTAATAATAGGAATTTCAACTATATTCCATCTTTTTTTATCTTCATCACTTGCTCTTACAAGATTTGGTTCTACAACTATTGTTGCTCCATCTTTTACACCTTTTTTAAATAAATCAAAAGATATTTGAGCAACAGATAGCATAAAATCTATCTCTCCATCATTTGCATAAGGATAAATAATCTCTTCATCTTGTAAAGTAATATCAACAACAGTTGGACCACCTCTTACTTGAGATGTATAAGTTGCTGTTTTAAGACCAAAACCACCATTGTTTATTTTTGCAATAGCAAAAATTTCACCAGCTAGAAGTACACCTTGTCCACCAACTCCTGTAAATCTCATTAAAGTTCTATTTGATGACATAATTACTCCTTATAACTCAACCATAGTTTTATTTTTGTGAGCATCTTTTACTTTATCATAAGCTTCACAGTATTCAATCATATTTTCATCTTGTTTTAAAACACCAGTTGCAAACTTTCCAACTTTATCATTTTCTTCAAGCATTTCAAATTTTGTTTTTGCAATAGAAATTGAGTCAATCCACTCTAAATTTGCAGTTGCACTTGCCATTTTATTTTTTCTACCTAAGTTTACATGGCAGTTTGAAAACACTTCAACATATGAGAAACCTTTGTGTTCAAGAGCTTTAACTAAAGATCTTTCAAGTTTTTTTGGCTCAATCATTGTTTCTCTTGCCACAAAACTAGCTCCTGCTGCTTCAACTAATTTACAAGAATCAAAACTAGGATCTATATTTCCTCTTTCCATCGTTGCTGTCCACATTCCTTTTGGAGTTGTTGGGCTTGTTTGAGAGTTTGTAAGACCATAAATAAAGTTATTTATTAAAATATATGTTAAGTCTATATTTCTTCTAGCTGCATGAATTGTATGATTTCCACCAATTGCAAGACCATCACCATCACCACCAACAACAATTACTTTTTTATCTGGATTTGCCATTTTTATTCCAGTTGCATAAGCTAAAGTTCTTCCATGAGTTGTATGAACAGTATTACAGTTTATATATGAAGAGAATCTTCCAGAACAACCAATTCCAGAAACAACACAAACATCATCCATATTCCAACCAAGTTTATCAATAGCTCTTACTAAAGACTTTAATATAACTCCATCACCACATCCCCAACACCAAAGTGTTGGCATTTTATCTGTTCTTAAATAATTATCATAGTTAAAAGCCATATTACATTCCTTTTACTTTTTCTATAATTTCAAGTGGAGAGATTGGTCTTCCATTTGCTTTTAAAAGCGTTGTAAACTCTTTTTTCCCACTTACTCTTTCTATTTCACCTAAATATTGACCCATATTTAATTCTGCAACTAAAATTTTGTCAAATTTATTTACAAGTTCATTTAATCTTTTTGCAGGGCTTGGCCAAAGAGTTTTTGGTCTAAACATACCAATTTTAACTCCTTCTTTTCTCAATCTTCTAATAGCCTCTTTTGCTCCTAAAGATACTGAACCATAAGCAATAATCATAATTTCGGCATCATCTAGCATAAACTCTTCATTTGATTCTAATTCATTTGTATGAGCTTCTACTTTTTTGAATAGTCTTTTCATTAAATTATCACAAACAACAGCATCTTCCGTTGGATGACCTGTTGGTCCATGGTGAAGACCAGTAAAGTGATATCTATATCCTTCAAACATAGGATTTAAAACAGCAGCTTCATCATCTTTTACACCATAAGGAAGATAATCTTTTTTATCTCCATCAAATCTTTTTCTAGTTATTTGAATCTTTTTCACTTCATCTAAACTAGGGATTGATACTTTTCCAGCCATATGACCAATAGTTTCATCTAGTAGTACAAAAATAGGTTGCATAAATCTATCTGCTAAATTAAAAGCACGAACAACTTCAGTGTAACACTCTTCTAAATTTCCAGGCATTAAAGTAATAGATTTTACATCTCCGTGAGTTGGATTCTTTGCTTGTAAAATATCACCTTGAGAAACTCTTGTAGGAAGACCAGTTGATGGACCACCTCTCATAACATTTATAATAACTAAAGGAACTTCAGCAATATAACCAAGTCCAATATTTTCAGCTTTTAATGATATTCCAGGACCTGAAGTTGCTGTCAAAGCTCTTTTCCCACTCATAGCAGCACCTAAAGCAGAACAAACTCCTGCAATTTCATCTTCCATTTGCATACAAGCACCACCAATAGCAGGTAGCTTTGATGATAATACATGCATGATTTCACTAGATGGAGTTATAGGATAACCTCCAAAAAATTGACAATTTGAGTCAATTGCAGCTAATGCTGCTAATTCATTTCCAGTTGATATTAGTTCTCTTGACATATTTAAACCTTTTTATCTTCATCTAATAGTTTATAAGAATTTTTTATAATTTTTTCTTGTCTTTCTTTTGATTCAGGCGTTAATTTAGAAAATTTATACTCTTTTTTATCAGCAACAAAAATAGCAAAATCAGGACATGAAAGTTCACAATCATTACAACCAATACAAGCTTCTGGGTGTACAACTGTTGCCATTGCACCAAGTGTTGAATGTATCTCTTGTCTCATAGATAAAACACCAGCTGGACAAACAGCAACACATCTATCACAAGCTTTACATCTACTTTCATCAACCCATACAGGGGTATTTAAAGGAGCTTCTATACTTGACATATTTTTCCTTAATTTAAATATAATTAAAATTTATGAAATTTATAATTTACTAAGTGAATAGTATCTAAACTAAGCTTATTTTATTAAAAGTAAAACTATAAATAGTTTAGATATAATTTACTTAATTAATTCAAAGGATTGTTTTTTTGGTACTTTATCAGCCTATTGATGGATATTGTTATAATAGTGATACTCATTTCTTATATGACTTTATTTGTAAAAACTTAGAAAAATTTAAAAATGTAAAAGGTGAACTTCTTGATATTGGAAGTGGAAGTGGAATTCTTGGATTGTTAGTGGCAAAAAAGTTTGAAAAATTGGAACTAAACCAAGCTGAGATTCAAAAAAGCTTTCAGTTTTTTTCACAAAAAAACTCAGAAATAAATAAAATATCATCAAATATGTTTTTTGGCTCATTTTTAGAAGTAGATTTTAGAAAAGAGTTTGATATTTGTGTATCAAATCCACCTTTTTATCATTCAAATGTAATAAAAAGTGAAAATGAGAGTTTAAAAATAGCTAGATATAACTCATCAATGCCACTTTTTGATTTTATAAAAAAGAGTTCAGAAATTTTAACAAAAGATGGTAAACTATTTTTTTGTTATGATGCCAAACAACTAGATATGATAATTCTATATCTAAAAGAGTTTAAATTAAATATTGAAGCAATACAATTTGTTCATCCTAAAAAAACAAGTGATGCTAGTTTGATTATGATTTATGCAAGAAAGAATTCGAAATCTCTTTTAAAAGTTATGTCTCCATTGGTAGTTTTTTCAAAGAATTCAAAATTTAAAAAAGAGATAAAAAATATATATAAAGATATAAATACTTATAGTATAAAGGCAAAATTTGAGTGATTTAATAAAAAAAGATGGATACTCTTTCTCTTTTAATCCAAAAGCATGTGAATCTTGTGGAGGTAAGTGCTGTACAGGGGAAAGTGGTTATATTTGGATAAATATTTCTGAAATTGAAGCTTTAGCAAAACATTTAAAAATGACTTTAGATGATTTTAGACAGAAATATCTTTTTAAAGAATCATATAAATATAGTTTAAAAGAGGTAAAATATCAAGATGGAAACTTTGCTTGTTGTTTTTTTGACAATATAAAAAAACAGTGTAGTATTTATGAATATAGACCACATCAATGTAGAACATTTCCATTTTGGTCATATTTTAAAGATAATTTTAAAGAGGTAGAAAAAGAGTGTATTGGTATAAAAAAACTTTAATTTTTCCTTTTATATTACTTCTTTTTACATCATGTTCAATTGATTTTTTTAATCAAGAAGTTATAAGTGAACAAAAAAGTAAAGATATAAAGAGTGCTCAAAAAAATAGATTTAAAGAGATAGAGCATAAAGATATTTTTTTAGAAGAAGTGTTTGCTTATAATGCTTATATGCTTCAAACAGAAGGAAGATTTATTGAAGCAAATGAGATTTTATTTAAACTATATCTTGCTACAAATAAGTACAAATATCTTCTTGAAAATTTTGGAAATCTTATAGTACTAGAGAGATACAAAGAGATTATTTTTAAAACTGAAAAATATTTTGTCTATGATATTAAAGAAGAGGAAGAGTTTTTAAGATATTATAGTTTTTCACTATTAAAAGAGAATAATATTGATGAATCATTAAAAATTGCTTTGAAACTTACAAAAAAATATAAAAATATAAAAAATTTTGAACTTTTAGGAAATATATATTTAGTAAAACAAGAGTATCAAAATGCATATAACTCTTATTTAAAAGCATTGACTTTTAATAGTTACAGTGTTGCATCAATACATGCTCTATCTGGTTTAGATTTTTTTAATTTTGATAAAAAAGAAGAAGCTATTTTTAGAGTAGAAGATAGTTTAAAAAATACAAACTATAACTATAACTTAGTTCTTCAACTATATACATTTTTAAATATTTTAAAAGATGATAAAAAAACAGAAGATTTTTTAAAAGATACTTATGAGTTTTATAGTAAAAATGGATTTATAATAGAGAGAGATGCTTTAATAAATCTAATTTTTAATAGATTTAAAAATCAAGATAATACAATACTATTTTTTGAAAGAAATAAGATTGAAGATGAAGTTTTAGTTGAACTTTATACTACAAAAGGCGATAAAGAAAAAGCATTGTCTTTGGCAAATAAAATTTATTCAAAAAATAAAAGTATTATAGTTTTATCTCAAAAAGCAACACTTACTTATGAACTTGCTTTAGAGAAAAAAGAGTTAAATCAAACAAAAATTAATAGTGTTATTGATATGCTTGAAGATATATTAAAAGCTAATAACAAAGCATACTATTTGAACTATTTAGCATATCTTTTAATTGATCACGATATTGATTATGAAAGAGGAATAGAACTTGTAAGAGAGGCTTTACTTCAAGAACCAAGTAATTTAGTATATATTGATACTTTGGCTTGGGGAGAGTATAAAGTTAAAAATTGTAAAGAAGCATATAGTTTTATGAAATATATTGTTGATCAAATAGGCTTTGAAAACGAAGAGATAAAATTACATTTTGATAAGATTAAGGAGTGTTTAGAAAATGATATTAGATGAAATAAATAAAATAACAATGGAAGATGTAAAGAAAAGAGAAGAAAAAATATCTTTGGAAGATTTAGAGAATGTGATAGAAGAAGGTAGCTTTTATACAAAAGATGTGAAAAGCTTTTTAAAAAGTACAAAAGATGAAGCTATAAGAATAATAGCTGAAGTAAAAAAAGCAAGTCCAAGTAAGGGAGTTATAAAAGAGGATTTTGATCCTATTTTTATAGCTAAAGAGTACAACAAATATGGTGCAAATGCTATATCTGTATTGACAGAACCACACTATTTTAAAGGTGATTTAAACTATTTGAAAAATATTAGAAATGTTACAGATATTCCACTTCTTAGAAAAGACTTTATATTGACTAAATATCAAATTGCTGAAGCATTAGTTTATGGTGCAGATTTTATTTTACTTATAGCAAAATCTCTTTCTCAAGAGTTATTAAATGAACTTTATAAATATGCAATAGGATTAAATCTTGAAGTTCTTGTTGAAATTCATGATGAAGAAGATTTGCAAAAAGCACTAAATAGTGGAGCTAATATCATAGGAATAAATCATAGAGATTTAAAAACATTTAAAATGGATATGGAACTTTGTGAGAAATTAATTCCAAAAATACCAAAAGATAAAATTATAGTTGCTGAATCAGGTGTTAGCGATATAAATATAATTAAAAAACTTCATAAAATTGGTGCAGACGCATTTTTAATTGGAGAACATTTTATGAGAGTTCCTTCAATAAAAGATGAGATTATTAGTTTTAAAAATTCATTAAATTAGGGCTCTATAACAACTTTTTATTTTTTTTTGGTACAATTGCGAAAAAATTAAGGAAAAAATTTGAGTCAAAGATCAATTTTATCATATTTTTATGGTTTTTTTGTAGTATTATTTATTGCATGTATTTTACTTTTTGCTTATGGTGGTTTTTTTGCACTTTATCAAGGTTTGATTTTATCTGTTTTAGAATTGAGTTTATCATTTGATAATGCTGTTATAAATGCAACTATTCTTGCAACAATGGCACTTGTTTGGAGAAGAAGATTTTTACTTTGGGGAATGCTTATTGCTGTTTTTGGAGTAAGATTTGTTTTCCCTATTTTAATAGTATATTTCTCTACTTCTATGGGATTTATTGATTCTTTTAATTTAGCAATTAACAATCCTGATAAATATGAAAAAATTATTGAAAGTTCTCATCATATAATTATGTCATTTGGTGGAATGTTCCTTCTTATGCTATTTCTAAAATTCATTTTCGATGAACAAAAAGATACTCACTGGGTAAAATATATAGAAG
This sequence comes from Aliarcobacter thereius LMG 24486, assembly GCF_004214815.1. NCBI lineage: Bacteria > Pseudomonadati > Campylobacterota > Epsilonproteobacteria > Campylobacterales > Arcobacteraceae > Aliarcobacter > Aliarcobacter thereius. The sequence continues at coordinate 1,040,241 of NZ_CP035926.1, read as the reverse complement.
ATTTTGCTACAAAGCTATCTAAAGTAGGAGATATTAAAGCTTTATTTGTAATGTTTTTAATGCTTGCTATTACATATATTGCTCCAAATGAAGTTGTAATGGGCGATGAAATGGTTAAAATTAATAAATTAGAGATTTTAGTTCCTATGATTATTGGTGTTATTGCTTTTTATTTGTTAGAACTTTTAAAAGGAGCTATTGAACTAAGTAAGCCTAATGAAATGGAGCAAGAAAAATCTTCAAATAGTTTAGGGAAAGCAACAGTTGCAACAGGTGGAATTATTTCATTTTTATATCTTGAAGTAATTGATATGAGTTTCTCTTTAGATGGTGTTTTAGGAGCTTTTGCTATTACTCAAAATATTGTTATTATTATGATTGGACTTGGAATTGGTGCAATGGCTGTAAGAAGTCTTACAATTTATATGGTTGAAAAAGAGATGGTTTCAAAATATATTTACCTTGAGCATGGTGCTATGTGGTCTATTGGGCTTTTATCTTTATCTATGCTTGTACAAATTTTTTACCATCTTCCACCAATGCTTATAACAACTTTTGCTATTGTTCCTATTGCATTAGCTTTTGTTCACTCAATTTATAAAAATAGAGCATTTATTTTAGATAAAGAGTAATGAAGAGTTTTACTCTTCTTACTTTAATAAATTAGAATAGTTCAATTACTTTTGATACTTCATCAACTGCAAAAGTTTTAATATCTAGTTTTAAATTTGTTTTTTGAGCTATGATAGCTTTTTTTATACCTTGAGCTTGAGCCTCTTTTAATCTTAAATCAATAGAATAAACATCTTTTATTTCACCAGTTAAACTAACTTCGCCTATGAAAACAGATTCTTTAGAAATAGGGCGATTTCTAAATGAACTAATAATAGCTGCTATTACAGCTAAATCAGCACTACTTTCTTTTATTTTAATTCCACCACTAATATTTATAAAAACATCATAGTGATTAAAAGGAAGGTCTAGTTTTTTTTCTAAAAGAGCTAGAAGCATAGTTAATCTATTTGTATCAAAGCCTGTTGCACTTCTTTTTGGATTAGGTAAAGTTGACTCAGATACCAAAGCTTGGACTTCTAAGATTATTGCTCGACTACCTTCCATGGAAACAGTTAAACTAGAACCACTTTGAGATTTTGTTTTATCAAAAAACTTTGATGCTATATCTTTTGCACTAATTAATCCCTCTTGAGTCATTTCAAAAATACCTATTTCACTTGTGCTTCCAAAACGATTTTTAAAACCTCTTAGCATTCTAATTTCTCTACTTGCTTCTCCTTCAAAATATAAAACAGTATCAACCATATGCTCTAAAACTCTAGGACCTGCAATACTTCCGTCTTTTGTGATATGACCAATAATAAACATAGCAATATTTGACTCTTTTGCTTTTCTCATAAGCTCAAAAGTTATCTCTCTTACTTGAGATACACTTCCAGGAGCTGAGTTTAAATGGCTTGAATATATTGTTTGAATGGAGTCAATTACACAAACTTCATACTCATCTCTTAAAAGTTCATCTAAAATATCTTCAAGTTTTATCTCACTTAATAAAAATAGTTCATCATGATTTGCATCAAGTCTATTTGCTCTTAGTTTTATCTGTCCAGCACTCTCTTCTCCTGATACATAAAGAACTTTTTTACCTGATTTTGCAATACTTCCAGCTACTTTTAGAAGTAGAGTAGATTTTCCAACTCCTGGGCTTCCTCCAATTAAAGTAAGACTTCCAGGAACAACTCCACCACCTAAAACTAAATCAAATTCATCATTAAAAGATGAAAATCTTACTACATCATCATGTTCAATTTGAGTAATAGGTCTTGCTTTTGAAGTTGAGTTTGAGGCTATAACACTTTGCTTTAATACTTCTTGTTGCTCATTACTAAGTTCTATAAAACTATCCCAAGAGTCACAAGATGGGCATTTTCCAAGCCATTTACTAGATTGTTCACCACAATGTTGGCACTCAAAAAGAGTGTTTTTCTTTTTTGCCATAATTAGCCTTTTTATAAAAATATATGGATTTTATCAAAAGAGTTTTAAAAGAGATAGAAATATAACAATTTGTAATATTTCTTAAAAGTTTATTTTCATTCTATAATATCTAGGAAATATTTCTTCTATACTTTTATCAATTTCTAAAGGAAAAATTGCTTCAATTTGGTCTTTAATCATTCCATAATTATAAATACTCCCATCAACAAATATTAACTCTTCATACCCGCCATTTTTTAAGATAGTAACTCTAATATTTACATCTTTTCCTTTTTCTAGACTACTTGCAGGAATATTATTTTTAATATTTTGATATACTTTTTTCCTAAAATTAGCAAAAAATTCACTTGCTTTTTTTGTATTTAAGCTATTTTCATCCTTTTTATAATTAGAAGAAACTTTCTTTTTCTCTTCATTCTCTTCAACAATAATATTTAACTCTTCTTGCTCTTTTTCTTTAAATTTATTTTGGATTTCTACAAAATCATTATTTTCTTCATCTAAATTTTCTTCATTTAAGATAAGCTCTTCTTTATTTTGATTTGTATTTTGAGCTTCATCTTTTATAGATAAGAAATCCTCTCTAGAATAATTAAGATGAGTACTAGAAGAGTCGTTTTCTAACTCATTTTTTGATCTTAAAATAAATTTTTCTAATCTATCATCTTTTTCTAAATTACTAAAGAAATACTCTTTTAATTCTGAATAAAGATTGCTTAAAAATCTATTCTCTTTCGTAACTGCTGATGTAGTTTGTGGTTCACTTGTTTCATCATTTGAGAAAACAAAAAAATAAATAGCAAAAGATATAGCTAAAATCCCAAATATAAGCAAAAAATCTTCTAAAAATCCCTTTCTTCTTTTTCTCCTAATCATAAGCTACTCCTTAGTATTCTTTATATAAATCTCATCAAGTAAAGCATCAACAAAGTTATCAGGAGAAAACTCTATTAAATCATTCTCTTTTTCTCCCACTCCAATATAAAATATTGGAAGTTCAAGTTGGTTTGATATTGAAAATAAAGCACCACCTTTTGCTGTACCATCTAGTTTTGTAACAATTATCCCATCTATTTCTATAAGCTCATTAAAAGCTTTTGCTTGTGCAATTGCACTGTTTCCTTGAGTTCCATCTAAAACCATAAGTTTTAAAAATGCTTTATCATTTAATGCTTTTTGACAAATTTTTACTATTTTTTTCAACTCATTATTTAGATTTGTTTGAGTTTGTAATCTTCCTGCTGTATCAATAATAACATTATCAACACCTCTAGCAATAGCAGAACTAATAGTATCAAAAGCAACAGCACTTGAGTCATGACCTTGTTTTGTTTTAATAATAGGAATATTTAACTTTTCTGCCCAAGTGCTTAGTTGTTCTATTGCAGCTGCTCTAAAAGTATCACCAGCACCTAAAATCACACTTTGACCATCTTTTTTTAACATATTTGCCAATTTTGCAATAGTAGTAGTTTTCCCAGCTCCATTAACACCTATAATCAGTCTTACAAATGGTTTTTCAAATTTATCAAAATCAACTTTTGGAGCATGTTCAAAAAGCATTACAAGTCTATGTCTTAACTCTTTTCTTGTAATCATATTTGGTAAACCATTCATAGCTTTTTCTATAATTTCATACTCAACATCAGCTTCTATTAGAAGTTCTTCTATATCATCAAAACTTATTTTCTCTTTTTTTTGAGGAACAACGGTTTTAATCGATGAAAAAGTTTTATCAAAGGCTTTTGATAAAAAACTTTGACTCTCTATATTTTCCTCTTTATTCTTATCTTTTTTTAAAAATCCAAACATATATTATCTCTCTAAAAGTTTTTTTATATCAATATCTAGCATTTCAGCTGGTGCTAATCCAGTTATTTTCTTAAAAGTATTTCCCTCTTTATCAAGTATATATAGAGTTGGAATAGCTTTAATTCCACCTAAAGCTTTTGCAAAATCAAAAGTTCTACTAGAATTTGTAATAGTATAATTTATATCAAAACTTTGTGCAAAATTTAAAATCTCTTCATCAGTTTTGTAATCTTCTAAAAGTAAACCAACAACTATAATATCATTTTTGTATGTTTCTTGTAGTTTTACAAGGCTTGGAATTTCAGCTTTACAAGGAGGACACCAAGTTGCAAAGAAATTTAATAGAACTATTTTATTATCACTGTTTTCAAGAAGAATTTTATCATCTTCAATAGAGATATTTATTTGAGCTTTATCAATTGTATTCATAGTAAATTTATTATTTTTAACAAATTTAGGAGTTTCATCTATTGTTTTATTGTCATTTTTCTCTTTTTTTTCACAAGCTGTAAAGAATAATGATATAAAAATTAATAAAATAGATAAAGCTTTAAACTTCATTTTAATTCCTTTAGGTAAAATTGTTATTTAGGTAGTTATTCTATCTAAGAGAGGCTTAAATGATAACAAATCAAAAAAGCAGTTTTAGAAAATTATGTTTAAAAAGGCTTAAAGAAGTTTCACTTCAATCAAAGTATATAAAAAATAAGATAGTTATTGATAATTTAAACAAAGTTATAAAAGAGAAAAAAGCTAATAATATTTTGCTCTATATACCACTTAAACTAGAGGTTGATGTCCAACCATTAATAAACAGTTTAAGAAAAGCTAAAAAAAATGTTTATGTGCCTTTTATACAAGGAGATAGTTTTAAAGCTGTAAAATATAGGTTACCTTTAAAACAAAAAAAATTTGGAATAAAAGAGCCAGAAAATTCTTTTTTAAAGACAAAAAAAATAGATTTAGCAATAGTTCCAATCATTGGAATTGATAAATTAGGAAAAAGAATTGGCTTTGGAAAAGGTATGTATGACAGATTCTTTTATAGATTAAATTATAAACCAACAACTATTTTTGTTCAATTAATTCTTTGTAAAAGTGAAGAGATTTTAAGTGATGATTACGATATTGAAGCAGATTATATAATTACAGGTTAGGAAATAAAAATGGAGAGTATATTAATAGCAGTTGTGGCTGCAACATTTAGCTCAGCTCTTACTATTTTTGTAGTTAGGAAAATAAATAAAGCAAAATTTGAAGTATTTATTGAACAAGCAAAAGCAAAAGCAAAAATAATAGAGCATGAAGCAGAAGTTGCATTAAAAGATGCACAAATAAGAGCAAAAATAGAGTGTGATAGAGAGTTCAGAAATGCAAAAAAAGATTATGAACAGATGTTTTTAAAGATTGAAAGAAAAGAGCAAGAGTTAAATGAACATCTTGAATGTGAGCTAAGACAAATAAAAAGGGAAAAAGAGCAAATAGAAGATAATAATAGGAAGATAAAAGGTCTAAAAGAGGGAATTGAAGAGCAAAAAAGATCTTATGAACAGAAAAAACTAGAAGCTATAAAAATCTTAGAAAATGGTTCAGGTCTTACAAAAGAAGAGGCAAAAGAGTTATTACTTAAAAAAGTAGAAGAGGATTCAAGAGCTACAATTTCATCTATGTTTAGAAGAAAATATAAAATAGCAGAACAAAATTCAAAACAAGAAGTAAATAATATTTTATCTCAAGCAGTTACAAGATATGCAGGTGAATTCGCAGCTGAGCGACTTATAAATAATATTCCTTTAAATGATGAAGAGACAAAAGGTAAAATTATTGGTAAAGAAGGAAGAAATATTAAAACTCTTGAGATGCTTTTAGGAGTTGATATTATTATTGATGATACACCAAATACTATTACAATTTCATCTTTTAATCTTTATAGAAGAGCAATAGCAACAAAAACTATTCAAGAGCTTTTAGAAGATGGAAGAATACAACCAGCAAGAATTGAAGAGATTTATAAAAAAGTTCAAGCAGAATTTGATAAAAATATTCAAAAAGAGGGTGAAGATGTTGTTATGGAACTTGGAATAAAATCTATGCATCCAGAACTTATAAAACTTGTTGGAAGATTAAGATATAGAGCATCTTATGGGCAAAATGCTTTAGCACATACTTTAGAAGTTTCTCATTTAGCTGGATTAATTGCTGCTCAAATGGGTGGAGATGCAATACTTGCACGTCGTGCTGGAATTATGCATGATATTGGGAAAGCTTTAACTCATGAAGCACCAGGTAGTCATGTTGATTTGGGTGCTGATATTTGTAAAAGATATGGAGAGTGTGAAACTGTTATAAATGCAATTTATGCACATCACGGACATGAAGAGCCAATAAATGTTGAAAGTGCAGCTGTTTGTGCAGCTGATGCTTTAAGTGCAGCAAGACCAGGAGCTAGAAGAGAAGTTTTAGAGAGTTTTTTAAAAAGAGTAGAAGAGATTGAAAATATAACTACAAGTAAAGTTGGAGTTACAAATGCTTATGCAATAAATGCTGGACGAGAAGTAAGAGTTATTGTAAATGCAGAGCTTGTAAATGATGATGAAGCAGTTTTATTAGCAACAGAAATAGCCAAAGAGATTGAAGAAAAAGTACAATATCCTGGTGAAATTAAAATAAATGTAATAAGAGAGCTAAGAGCAGAAAGTTATGCTAGATAAGCTAAAAAAAAGGTAAAAAATGAAAGAGCAAAAACCAAGTACAAAAATCATAGCAGGAGCATACAAAGGTAAAGTTTTAGAACTTCCTAGTTTAGAAGTTACTAGAAGTTCTAAATCTGTTTTAAAAGAGTCTGTATTTAATGTTTTACAATTTGATATTATAGATAAGATTTTTATAGAATCTTTTGCAGGAAGTGGTTCTATTGGACTTGAAGCAATAAGTAGAGGAGCAAAGAGATCATATTTTATAGAACTTGATAAAAAATCTTATTCAATTTTAGTAAGAAATTGTAAAAATATTGATATTGAAAAATGTCAAACAATTCAAGGAAATGCTTTTGTTCAAACTCCACTTATTTTAGATTTTATGAAAAATTCAAAAGATGAGATAATATTATATGTTGATCCACCTTTTGATTATAGAGATGGAATGGAAGATATTTATGAAAAATCTTTTAGAATGATTTCAGATATTAAAGCTGATAATATATTTAAAATAATAGTTGAACATGTATCAAAGCTTGAAATTCCAGAAAAATTAGGTAAGTTTACTTTAGAAAAAACTAGAAAATTTGGTAAAAGTTCGCTTTCATATTATAGTTGCAATGAATAAAAATGTTTAAATTTTCTTTGTTAATACTTATATTAATTTCATTATTAATGTTTGTATTACCAATTTTTTATACTATCTCACCATATGAATTAAATCCAAGTAAAATCTTACTTTCTCCTTCAATTGAGCATATATTCGGAACAGATATTTTAGGAAGAGATGTTTTTGCAAGGATTTTACAAGGTGGACAAACTTCACTGATTATTGGATTTTTGGCAGCTAGTTTCTCTTCTTTTTTAGGATTGATTATTGGAATTACGGCTGGATATTTTAAAGGAAATGTTGATAGAACTATTACTGTTATAATAGATTTATTTTTGACTTTTCCTACATTTTTCTTACTACTTGCTTTGGTTTCCTACATTGAAGCAAATTTACTTGTTTTAATAGTTGTTATATCTATTACAAGCTGGATGGGAATGTCAAGAATGATAAGAAGTGAAAGTTTTGCTTTATCAAATAAGGCATTTATAAAAATTCTAAAAATATCGAATGTTAGTAAAAAAAAGATAATCTTAAAATATTTTGCTCCACTATTAGCACCTATTTTTTTAATTTCTTTCTCTTTTGGAGTTGCAGGTGCTATATTAGCAGAATCAGGATTGTCATTTTTAGGGCTAGGAATTAATCCACCAAATATGAGTTGGGGGAGTTTGTTAAGTGATGGAAGAAGTGTTATTGATATAGCTTGGTGGTTAAGCTTCTTCCCTGGACTTATGATATTTATAATCACTTTTTGTTTAATCCAAATAAGTGATTATTTACAGAATTTAGCTAATAAAAAAGATTAAATCTTAAAAAGAAGCTTATCAAGCCAAGATGTACTTAAAACTCTTTTTGCAAAAGCTAAGATATAAGTAGCTTTTGTTATATAATATCTTGGTTTTGGTTTTTTACTTTTTAATATTTTTAAAACAATATTTGCAACACTGCTTGGAGGAAGAGTAAAAGATCCTTTATCATCACTACTTTCAAGTCTTTTTTTGATTTCACTATTATAAGTATTTTTCCAAAAACTATTTTCTATATCTATGTTTTTTATAAAATTATTTAAAGAGTTTTTTCTAAACTTTGAAGTTACAGGTCCTGTATTAATTGTACTTATAAATATATTACTATTTAATGTTTCAAGTCTTAAAGTATCACAAAGACCTTCAATAGCATATTTACTTATATTATAAGCTCCTCTAAATCTTAAAGATATTATTCCTAAAACAGAGCTATGTTGAATTATCTTTCCATAACCTTGAGTTCTAAATATTTTCATAGCTTGATTTGTAAGCTCTAAAAGACCATGAAGATTTGTATCTAGTTGCTCTTTTAAAACTTCAACACTTAAATCTTCAATGGCTCCTGGTTGTCCAAAACCAGCATTATTAAAAACTGCATCGAGTTTTAAATCATTTTTTAAAATTGTATTTAATGCATAAGATATATCTTGTTTATTTCTAACATCAATTTGAAATGTTTCAAAACCTAAATTCTTAAGCATTTTTACATCTTTTTCATCTCTTGCACTTGCATAAACTTTTATTCCATTATTTTTTAATATTTTTGCTGTTTCAAGTCCAATTCCACTTGAGCAACCTGTAATTAATATATTTATCATCATTAGCCTAATTTGTTTTTTGGTATTATATCTAAAAGTAAATTTTAGGTTAAAAATGCAGAAAAAAGATATAGAATTAAAAGAGCTTTTAGATATTGAAGTAAACTCTAGAAATAGTGAATTTGAACTAAGTTATGATAAACCAGATCCACTTTTAGTAGCTAAAAGACAAAAAGATGATTATGCTATTTTACTTTGTGCTTTGTTTGCTTATGGAAATGCAAAATTAATAGTTAAATTTTTAGATAGTTTAGATTTTTCACTATTAGATAAAAGTGAAGAGGAGATAGAAAATAGACTTAATAAACACTATTATAGATTTCAAAATAGTAAAGATATTGTAGAAGTCTTTAAAGCATTTAGAAAATTAAAACTGGAGAATAGTTTAGAAAATCTATTTTTAGAAGCTTATAAAAAAGAAAAAAATGTTTTAGAAGGAGTAGATTTTTTAATAGAAAAAATCAAAGAAAAGGCAAATTATAGTTCCCAAGGTTTTGATTTTCTAGTAGGAAATGCTTTAAAAAGAGATAAACAAGGGAAAATTAAACTCACTAATGCTCCATATAAAAGATGGAATATGTTTTTAAGATGGATGGTTAGAAAAGATAGTTTAGATTTAGGATTTTGGCAAAATATATCAAAAAGTGATTTGATTTTACCACTTGATACTCATACTTTTAAGGTTTCTCAGAAGCTTGGACTTTTACAAAATAAAACATATAATTTAAAATCAGCACTTGAAATAACAGAAAAATTAAAAGAGTTTGATAAAAATGACCCTATAAAATATGATTTTGCAATTTATAGGTTGGGGCAAGAGAAGATTATATAAAATCAATTCCTAGCTTCAACAACTCTTTTAAATAATTCATCTTTTGAAAATATTTTAGATAGTTTTGCACTACTTATTCCATCTGTTAAAGTAATTTGAAAATATCCTTTTTCTATCTCTTTTGCAAATTTTATTACTCTTTTTACACTATTTCCAAAACCATCAATAGTATATATTTTTCTTCCAATAAAAAGTTCACTAATTGTTGGTTCTTTATATACTCCAACAAGATTCTTGTTGTTATATAAATATTTCCAAACTTTTATCTCTTGTTCGTAAGTTAAAAAATAGTTTGTATAGTTTGAGAAAATTCTATCACCTTTTATATAGAATTTTGTTTCAGGAAAAAAATCAGGTATGCAGTTGCATAAAAACATATCTTGTTGTTTTTCATTTATTTTTGCAATACAAAAATATTTAAATTTTTTAATCTTATCAAGATATAGTAAATCCTCGCTACTTTGGTTTTGTAAAATTGCAAAGATATTAAATAAATCTTTAAAATCATCACTATTTGAAGCTAAAACTTCTAAAGTAAAGAGTGCAAGATTAAATCTATCAAGGCTATTTCTAGGTATTTTATAGCTTTTTAAAATATCTTTTTTCAAATCAATAATTAGTAATTTATTTTTTATTTTATTCAATAAATATATCTTTTCATTTGTTTTCTTATCAACAATAAAAATATTATTTGTATCAATTTGTAAGCTAGAATAAGAAGCACTTATCTGTTTTTTGAAATCTTTTATAATAACTTCTTCTATTTTATAAGTAAAATCATTATTCTTTAGAAATTCTATAATTTCAAATTCAATATTAAAATCAAGAAATGAACTATTCGAATATATCTTTTTATAACTATCATATTCTAAATTTAAATTCAAAAGATAGTTTTTATGCCTATAAAGTTCTTTTTGATCTTCAATAATAATCTTTTTTAAAATCATTTTTCTCTACCTTTTTTCTCATTTGATAAGTCATAAATAAATGCAAAAACTTCAGCAACAGCTTTGTACATAGAACTTGGAATCTCTTTATCTATATCTATTTGACTTAAAAGTTCTACTAAATCTTCATCTTTTTTTATTGGAATTTGATTTTCATTTGCTATTTTTATAATATTTTTTGCAGCTTCACCTTTTGCTTTTGCTATAACTTTTGGAGCAATATCTACTCCTTTTTCATATTCAAGAGCAACAGCTTTTTTTATTTTACTATTTTCTTGCAAATTAAACCCTAATATTAATCTTATTTGATAAAGTAAATTCAGATTCAATATTTTCAAAGTTTTTAAAAATATTATCACTTTTTATTTTCAAATCTAATATTTTAATATTTATTGGAACTAAATCAATATTCTTAAAAGCTTCTTTTAGTTTGCTTATATTTTTTCTTATTAGACTCTTTGAATCTTTATTTTCAGCATAAATTGTAATATCAAGTCTATTTTTTTCATATAAAAACAACATTAATTCTAATTTCCCAAACTCTTTTAAATTTAAGTTTATTTGGCAAAAAAACTTATTTTCTTCTTTTTGTTTCATCTGTATAAAACCATCTTCTAGTAAATCCCATAAAAAAGGAATTACAATAAAATTTGAGTTCAAAGCAATAGAAGCTATTTGGCTTAGTTCAATTTGTGATAAAAGATTATTTATGACTTTTAAGTTTTCATTTGAATTTGCATCATTTTTATTTATAAAAAACTCTTGAATTTTTAGTAGATTTGCTTTTAAATCAAAATCTAAATTAAATTTTGAACTATTTAGTAGCTTATTTTCTAAAAATATTCCACTATTGCTTATCATATCTTTTATATTTAAGTTATTTATATCTTTTAAAGTTTTTAAAAAAGGTTCAAATGATATTTTTAGATTAGAAAGATTTTTATTTTCATCAAGCATTTTTAAAAGTTGAGATAAATTTGAAGCTAAAGTTCCTAAATTTTTAAAAATATCACTATTTTTAAATAAGTTTTCTAAATTTATATTTGATTTAGAACCATCTTTTATGGAGTTTATAAGCTCTTTTAATAGCTTTGATATATCTTTTAAAGATGAAAAATTTTCACTATCCAAATCAATCATATTTGAGATATTATTAATATTTGTTTGAGATAATAACTCTTTTAATTGTGAACTGTTATTGGCTAAAAATATATTTAATGTTGAATTATTTGATACTAACATAGTGAGATTATAACATATATGTAGATAAAAAAAGGAAGCTCATTGTGGCTTCCTTTTATTTTTATAGGAGGAGAAAAAGTTAAAATTAATTAACTTACAAATCAAATTATAATAGCTCTTAATTAATACTATTTTAATAAAAAATTAACAAATAGTAAATCTATATATTATTTCTCCCATTTAGGTTTTGGGGCTTTATAAGTTTTTATTTTTTCAATGATTTCATCTATATCATCACTTACAATTAACATATCAATAAATCTCTTATCCATAAAACCATTTGCTGCACATGAATAAAAAAACTCTATTAATTTGTTGTAATATCCATCAATATTTATAAAAGCACAAGGTTTTGAATGATACCCAATTTGAGCAGAAGCTATTACATCAATAATCTCTTCTAAAGTACCATAAGCACCAGGAAGAGCAATAAAAGCATCACTTAACTCTTCCATTTTTGCTTTTCTTTCTTTCATACTATCTACTTTGTAAATTTTTGTAATATCTGTATTTTCAAGCTCTTTATTTACTAAATCATAAGTTATAACACCTGTTACACTATTGTTTAGTTTTAAAGATTCATTTGAAATTATTCCCATCAATCCTTGCTTTGAACCACCATAAACTATTTTTATATTGTTTAAGGCTAATTTCTGAGCCAATTCAATAGTTTTTGTTTTATAAATCTCATTATTTCCAAAACTTGATCCACAATATATTGCTACATTCATTTTATTCCCCCGTTTCAAATGTTTTTCTAAGTTCTTCATCTCTTTTTTGATTATAATAATATTTTAGAACTTCGTACAAATCTACTCTTCTTTCACTTAATTTATCCAAAGAATCAGGATCAAAAGATACTAGGTTTACACTATAAGTTGTTGCTATTGCATAACCGTGATCTATTTTTTGAGGTATTTTATATGGAATTGTATTGTGTCCTGTGTATTGAGTTGGTGATAATACTACATCAAAAATTGAACCAAAAGCATCTCTTAAATTTGATGGACCAAAAAATGGTAAAACAATATGAACTCCTTCTCCAACACCCCAATATGCAAGTGTACTTCCAAAGTTTTCTCTATAAATATCCATTCCAACTGTATGAGTAGCTTGATCCATAAAACCACCAAAGCCCCAAATAGTATTAATTAAAAATCTTCCTAACTCTTTACTTGCATTTTTAAATTTTAATTGAAGTAAATTATTTACAAATCTTACTGGAAAAAGTAAATTTGTAAAAAAATTATCAATTCCAACTCTCGCTGGTGCTGGCATAACATAAGCATAACCTTTAGCAATTGGTTTTGTAACATATGAATAAAAACCATAGTTAAATTGGGTCATTGCTCTATTATATCCACTTAAAGGATCATATTTTCTACTCTCATATAAAATCTCTTCTTGAGTTAAGTTATTGTTGTTATTCAAACTTTCTTGTATTTTTTCATCATTTGCTAGTAAAATTAAACTAGAAATGCAAAATATAAATAAAAATCTTTTCAAAAATTACCCTTTTGATTTATTCTTTTAAAGAGTTTAAAATATCCATTGCTTGAAGAGGATCTACAAGAATATTGTTTATTCTAAAAACAAAGTGTAAATGAGGACCTGTAACTCTTCCTGTGCTACCACTTAAAGCGATTACTTGACCTTTTTTAACATATTCCATCTCTTTTACTTTAAAAGAACTAAGATGAAAATATCCACTAAATATACCATGACCATGATCTATTATTAAAGTATTCCCACCATAAAATCTATCTTTTGTAACTCTAACTATTCCACTATTACTTGCAATAATTTCTGTTCCATTAGGAGCTCTAAAATCTGTTCCACTATGATAAGATTTCAAAGAACCGTTAAAAATCCTACTATTACCAAAATCACTTGTAATTTTTGAATTTAAAGGCAAAATAAAATTATCTTTAAAAAGTAAGTTTGGATGTTTTTTTGTATAAACTTCTTTTGCTTCTTTAAACTCTTTTTCAACTCTTATTTTATCTTCAGGACTTAAATCAATTTTTGAAGGATTTACTTTTAAAACTTCGCTTTTGTAGTTTCCATCTATAATATCCAATCTTTTTGTTTTAAAAATCTTTTTTCCATCTTTTATATAAGAAATGATAACTTTTTCTTTTTTTGGTTTTTCATAATATGAAGTAGGCAATAAAACATAGTAAGAGTTTTTCTTAAATGGATTAATATAAAAATCATAATGATTCTTTCCAAAACTCAATCTAGGTTTTTCAATATTTTCTAATTCAAGTGTAGCAAGAACTAAATTTGCATTTTTTACCTCTTTGTGACTGAGTTTAAATGCAAAGATATTTGTAATTAATAATGTTATAAATATAATTTTTTTCATTAGTAATGGTAACTTAAATTTTATTAAAAACTCTTTTTTATAGTTTTATTACAAACTTGCTATAATACTGCCCAAAATTAAATAGTTTATGGAGTTATCTATGGGTAGAGCCTTTGAATATAGAAAAGCAGCAAAAATGAAAAGATGGGGAAATATGAGTAGAATATTTCCAAAACTTGCTCGTGCTATTGAAGTTGCAGCAAAAAGTGGAGTTCCAGATCCTGAGATGAACTCAGCACTTAGAACAGCTATTTTAAATGCAAAAGCAGAAAATATGCCAAAAACAAATATTGATGCAGCAATTAAAAGAGCAACAGGAAAAGATGCAGCAAATTTTACAGAAGTAAATTTTGAAGGAAAAGGTCCACATGGTGTTTTAGTTTTTGTTGAAACAGCAACAGATAATAATACAAGAACAGTTGCAAATATTAAAATGTATTTTAATAAAACACAAGGGCAAGTAGTACCTACTGGTTCTTTAGAATTTTTCTTTGATAGAAAAGCAATTTTTGAATTTAATAAACCAAGTAAATATGAGCTTGATGAATTAGAGCTAGAGCTAATTGATGCAGGACTTGAAGAACTTGAAGAAGAAGAAGGTCTTTGTTTAGCTTATGCAAACTATACAGATTTTGGAAATATGAATAATAAATTTGAAGAGTTAGGAATTGAACTTACAAAGGCAGAATTAAAAAGAATTCCAAATAATCCACAAGAGTTTACAGAAGAGCAACAAGAAGATATAGGAAAACTAATTGAAAAGCTTGAAGATGATGATGATGTTCAAGCTGTATATACAAATATTGCTTAATATGTACAGTTATTGTACATATTGAAAATATATAAAATTATTGAAAATAATAAAGGTCGAAATAACAATAAGTATAAATAGTGTAACTTTTATTTACAAAAAATAAAAATCTATTAGAATATACAATAATTGTACAAGTATATTTATAACTTTGTGCTATAATTTAGCCAAATTCTTAAAAATGATAGGAGATAATATGAGTTTATTACAAGATTATAAAGCACATGAAAAGCAAAGAGAAAGTGAAGGTGGATTACCAGGACTTGCTCTTACAGCTGCTCAAACTGCTGAATTAGTTGAGCTTTTAAAAGCTAGTAAAGTAGAAGATGCAGAGTATGCATTAAATCTATTTAAAAATAAAATTAACCCAGGTGTTGATGATGCTGCTTATGTTAAAGCTGCTTTTTTAAATGATATTGTTCAAGGTAAAGTTTCATGTTCAGTGATTTCAAAAGTTGAAGCTATTGAAATTTTAGGAACAATGATGGGTGGATTTAACGTACCACCATTAGTTGAAGCTCTTAAAATAGCTGAAATAGCTGATGCTGCAGCAAAAGAATTAAAAAATACAATCTTAGTATATAACTCATTTAATGATGTAAAAACTTTAATGGATGCAGGAAATGCAAAAGCTAAAGAAGTTATTGAGTCTTGGGCAAAAGCTGAATGGTTTACAAATAAACCAGAATTAGAAAAAGAGATTACTTTAACTGTATATAAAATTCCAGGTGAGACAAATACAGATGATTTATCTCCTGCAACTGTTGCATTTACAAGAGCAGATATTCCATTACACGCAACTGCAATGTTACAATCAAGAATGGAAAAACCACTTGATAAGATGATTGAATTAAAAGCAAAAGGACATCCTTTAGCATATGTTGGAGATGTTGTAGGAACTGGTTCATCAAGAAAATCAGGTATTAACTCTGTTCAATGGCATATGGGAAGAGATATTCCAGGTGTTCCAAATAAAAGAACAGGTGGAGTTGTAATTGGTTCAATTATTGCACCAATTTTCTTTAACACAGCAGAGGATTCAGGTTGTTTACCTATTGAAGCAAATGTTGATAGTATTGAAACTGGTGATGTAATTACATTAAAACCATATGCAGGTGAAATTGTAAAAGATGGAAAAGTTGTTTCTACATTTAAATTAAATCCAAATACTTTAACAGATGAGATGAGAGCAGGTGGAAGAATCCCTTTAATTATTGGAAAAGGATTAACTGCAAAAGCTAGAGAAGCATTAAAACTTGGTGCATCTGATATGTTTATTGCTCCTGAACAACCAGCTGATAATGGAAAAGGATTTACTCAAGCACAAAAAATGGTAGGAAGAGCTTGTGGTGTTGAAGGTATCAAACCAGGAATGTATGTTGAGCCAATTGCTACAACAGTTGGAAGCCAAGATACAACAGGACCAATGACAAGAGATGAGATTAAAGAACTTGCAGCATTAAGTTTTGGTGCTGATATGGTTATGCAATCATTTTGTCACACAGCTGCTTATCCAAAACCAGCAGATATAAAACTAAGACATACTTTACCAGATTTTATAAATTCAAGAGGTGGAGTTACTCTTAAGCCAGGTGATGGTGTTATTCACTCATGGTTAAATAGACTTTGTTTACCTGATACTGTAGGAACTGGTGGAGATTCACATACAAGATTCCCAATTGGTATCTCATTCCCAGCTGGATCAGGACTTATTGCATTTGCTGGTGTTACAGGAATGATGCCTTTAACTATGCCTGAATCAGTTTTAGTTAAATTTACTGGAACAATGCAAACAGGAATTACACTAAGAGATTTAGTAAATGCTATTCCTTATTATGCAATTAAACAAGGACTTTTAACTGTTCCTAAGAAAAATAAGAAAAATATTTTTGCTGGAACAATTATTGAAATTCAAGGTTTACCAGATTTAAAAGTTGAACAAGCATTTGAATTATCTGATGCAAGTGCTGAAAGAAGTGCTGCAGCTTGTTCTGTTCAATTAAACAAAGAGCCAATTATTGAATATTTATCTTCAAATATTGCTTTAATCGAAAAAATGATTGAAGAGGGATATGAAGATGCAAAAACTCTTCAAAGAAGAGCTGATAAAATGAAAGAGTGGATTAAAAACCCTCAATTATTAGAGCCAGATGCAGATGCTGAATATTTAGCAACTATTGAAATTAATCTTGATGAGATTAAAGAACCAATTTTAGCTTGTCCAAACGATCCAGATGATGTTGCTACTTTAGGTGAAATTTTAGCTGATGATTCAAGACCAAAAAATATTGATGAAGTATTTGTTGGATCTTGTATGACAAATATTGGATTATTTAGAGCTTTAGGTGAAGTACTTAAAGGTGAGGGTGTTGCTAAAGCAAAATTATGGGTTGCTCCTCCAACAAAAATGGATGAAGCACAATTAACAGAAGAGGGATACTATGCAGCATTTGCAGCAGCAGGTGCAAGAATTGAGATTCCAGGATGCTCATTATGTATGGGTAACCAAGCACAAGTTGCAGAAGGTTCAACTGTATTCTCAACTTCGACAAGAAACTTTGATAATAGACTTGGTAAAAATTCAAAAGTTTATTTAGGTTCAGCAGAAGTTGCAGCGGTTGCAGCACTTTTAGGAAGAATTCCAACAGTTAAAGAGTATTTAGATATTGTTGCTCAAAAAATTAATGCAAGTAACAAAGATAATGTTTATAAATACTTAAACTTCCACCAAGTAAGTGGTGAACATTTAACTACACTTTTAACTTCAAGATAATATCTTGAAGTTTTTTACAAAGAGTTATTACTCTTTGTAAAACTATTTTTTAGATATATTATGAAATCATATAACCACTAGAAGATACATTTTCTATTAAATCTTTTGATGTTTTTACTCTTAATCTTTTTATAAAAGTTCTAACTCTTTCATCACTTATATTTTTTTCATCCCATAGTTTTTCTTTTATTAATTCAAGTTTTACAAGAGAATTTATGTTTTTTACTAAAAGATTTATAAAATCTTTTTCTCTTTTTGTTAGTTTCACTAAAATATCATCTTTATATAGATTTAAAGTAGAGTTTGAGAATATGAAACCATCTTTTAGTTCTATATTTTTATCTTTATTTATTTTTATTGATAACTCTTTTAAATAAGATACAAATTCATCTGGATCAAATGGTTTTATAAAATATTTATTTATTCCTATATCTATTGCTTTTAGAAGTTTTTCTTGCTGACTATATGCACTTAAAATTATTATTGAAGTTTTATCATTTTCTTCTTTTATTTTTTTACACATCTCTAAACCATCTAAAATAGGCATTGTAATATCACTTATTACAATATCTGGTTTAAAGCTATTATACTTTTCTAGACCAGTTTTTCCATCATTTGCAATTATGACTCTAAAAAAATAGTCTTTTATTGAAGTTCTTATTAGTTTTGCTAAATCACCTTCATCTTCTACAATTAAAACTCTTAGATTTTTCATTTTTTTATAGGGAATTTTATAATAAATTTAAGACCATCTTTTGTATTTTCATACATAATATCTCCTTCAAAACTATTTTCTACTATAATTTTAGATATAAAAAGTCCAAGTCCTGTACCGCTACTTTGATGTTTTGTTGTAAAATAAGGTTCAAAAATTTTATCAAAGTTTTCTTTTTCTAATCCTTTTGCATTGTCACTATATTCTAAAAATATAGAATCATCTTTTTTATAAGATTCTATAAAAATCTCTTTTTTTTCAATCTTTTTTTGAATAAAAGCATCTTTAGAGTTATTTATAAAGTTTAATAAAATTTGAGTAAGTTCATTTTTTACTCCAAATATTTCTAGCTCTTTTTTTAAATTAAATTTTATAGATATATTCTCATTTTCTATAAATCTTGATAAAATTTTCAGAGCCTCTTTTATGCTTAAGTTTAGTAAAAATATCTCTTTTTGTTTTTGAGGAGAAAAAAAGTTCGTAAAATCTTCAATAGTATTTGACATAGCATGAATTAAGCTTTTACTATTTTGATATAGATTTTCAAACTCTTTTTCATCTTTTTTAAGAAAAGCTTTTTTGATATTAAAAAGAGTTAAATTTAGTTCTGTTAATGGTTGTCTCCATTGATGAGCAATATTTGCAAGCATTTGACCAAGACTTGCCATCCTTGATTGTAAAAATATAATTTTTTGGTTTTTTTCAAGCTCTTTTTGAAGCATTACTTCATTTGTAATATCATATCTTATAGCAATAAACTCAGAAATTTCATCAAATTCATCTAAAATAGGAATAATTGTTGTATTTAAATAGATTGTTTTTCCACTTTTAGATAGATTTTTTACAGTTGCTTTATGAACTTTTTTATTTAAAATAGTTTCCCAAAGAGTTTTAAAACTCTCTTTTGGAGTATCTGGATGTCTTATAATATTGTGATTTTTGCCTATAAGTTCATCTTTTTCATACTCAAAAAGCTTTACAAACTCATCATTTACAAAAGTGATAATTCCATTTATATCTGTTTTTGAAACAATATTTGAGTTTTCTATAGCTTTTTGGTAGTTATTCATTTTTAATTAAATTAATTTCTATTTAAAATCTCACAAACTTCTTTAGCATGATAAGAGATAATAATATTTGCACCAGCTCTTTTAAATGCAATCATAGTTTCCATAACAACTCTTTTATAATCAATTAAACCAGCAATTCCAGCATGTTTTACCATAGCATATTCTCCACTTACATTATAAACACAAAGCGGAAGTTTTGTTTCATTTCTTATATCTCTTACAATATCTAAAAATGCTAAAGCTGGTTTTACCATAAGTATATCTGCACCTTCTTTTTCATCTTCAATAGATTCATTTATAGCTTCAAGTCTATTTGCAACATCCATTTGATAAGTTCTTCTATCTCCAAAACTTGGAGTTGATTCTGCTACATCTCTAAAAGGACCATAATATCCACTAGCAAACTTAGTTGAATATGCCATAATTGGTAAATCTTGAAAACCGTTTTTATCTAAAGTTTTTCTAAGAGTTGTAATAATTCCATCCATCATTCCAGATGGTGCAATCATATCAGCTCCTGCTTTTGCATGAACTAGTGCTTGAAGAGCTGATATTTCAAGAGTTTTATCATTGTGAACACTTTGTGTTTTTGGATCAAGAATTCCACAATGTCCGTGATCTGTATATTCACAAAAACATAAATCAGTAACTATAAAGATATTTGGAAATTTTTGTTTTATTGCTTTAATTGTTCTTGCAATAATACTTTCATCATCTAAACATTCGCTCCCAACAGAATCTTTTAATTCTGGAATTGCAAAAAGAATAATAGAGTTTAATCCTATTTCTTGAAGGTATTCACACTCTTTTAAAATCTCATCAATACTCATTTGAAAAACACCTGGCATAGATGAAACTTCTATTTTAATACCTTTTCCCTCTTTTACAAAAAGTGGATATATAAAATCATTTTTACTTAATGTTGTTTCTTGTACTAAATTTCTTAATGTATCATTTAATCTTAATCTTCTAAATCGCTTAAACATAATATTTACCTCTTTTTGATATAATCTTGCGATTTTAACAGTTTAAGGTTTAAAAACAAATGAGTATAGAAGAATCAAATATAGCAAACTTACCCACAAAATATGGAGAGTTTAGAATAAAAGCGTATAAAGATGGAAATCAAGAGCATTTAGCAATTATGAGCCAAGATTTCAAAGAGATAGAAGCTCCTTATGTAAGAATTCACTCAGAGTGCCTTACAGGAGATACTTTAGGAAGTTTAAAATGTGATTGTAGAAATCAGCTTGAGCTATCTTTACAGTTTATTGCAAAAAATGGTGGCTTAGTTATTTACCACAGACAAGAAGGAAGAAATATAGGTTTGCTAAATAAAGTAAATGCTTATGCTTTACAAGATTTAGGTAGAAATACTATTGAAGCAAATATTGAACTAGGATTTGCAGAAGATGAGAGAGATTATAGAGTTGTTAAATATATTTTTGAGAATCTTGAGTTAAAAAAACTTAAACTTATTACAAATAATCCAGCAAAATTAAAATATGTAGAATCTTTAGGAATAGAAATAGTTGAGAGAATTCCAGCTATTATAAAAGCAAATAAATATAATGAACTATATTTATCTACAAAAAAAGAGAAAATGGGGCATCTAATTTGAGTTTAAAAAACTTATTAGGAAAAAATGATTTAAAACTTGAAGATAGTTTTTATAAAGATATTCAAGTATTTATAGAATTGCTCCAAAAATGGGGTAAAGTTCATAATCTTAGTGGAAGATTGGATAAAGAGAGTATAGAAGAAAATATTATGGATTCTTTATTTCCACTTAATTTTATAGATGCTTTTGAAAGTTTTGCAGATGTTGGAACAGGAGCTGGTTATCCTGGGCTTATAATTGCCATTGCAAAAAGAGATATAAAAGCATATTTAATAGAACCAAGAGCAAAAAGGGTTTCTTTTTTGAATTTTGTGAAAGCTAGTTTAGGACTTAATAATCTTATAATTTTACAAAATAGAGTAGAAAATGTAAAAGATATAAAAGTTGAATTAATTACAAGTAGAGCTGTAACAAACACAAAACTTTTAATAGATTTAACAAAAAATATAAAACAAGATAGTAGTTCATATCTTTTTTATAAAGGAAGCTTACTTGAAAATGAGCTAGAAGATGCAAAAATAAATAACTATAAAGTAGTTTCAAGAAGTGATAGAAACTATTTGTACATAAAAGGATAAAAATGATTTTAAAAATAATATTTGTAGTTGTGGTACTTTTCTTAATATATTTAATATTTTTCAAAAAAACAAGAGATAAAAATAGTTCAAATAAAAATGACAGAATGATTAGTGATGAGATGCTTGAATGTCCAAGCTGTGGAACTTTTATCTCTCAAAAAGAAGCTATTTTAAGTAATGGAAGATTTTTCTGCTCTAAAGAGTGTTTAAATAATAAAAAGGCTTAAAAATGAAAATAATAGGAGATAGTTTAATACCTTTTGAAGAGTTTTATATAGTTAATAATATTGAAGATATTTCTAAAACAAGAGCAAATTCACAAATATTTTTTAATTTTGATGAGAAGTTATTAAAATACTCTTTTGAACAAAGTTTAAACTTCTTTGTAGAGGTAAAATCAGTAAAAGAGGCTATATATTCAAATAGCTTAAATGCAAGATATATTGTTTGTGATAAGATTTTAGCTAGAAAACTGCAAAAAATAGCAGATAATTATATCTTTGATAGTAAAATTTTAGCTCTTATTTCAAGCAATGAAGAGTTTGAAGATATTGCAGAAGCTGAGATAGATGGTGTGATTTATGAAAAAACTATTAAGGAGAGAATATGAAAGAGATTTTAGATTTTGTAATATTAGCTCTTTTTATATTTATGCTTGCAATGTTTGTGATAAATTTTAATAGACAACAGATAAAAAAGCATACAGATAGACTAGAAGAGAATGAGAAAAAAGAAAACCAAAATAAGGAAGAAAAAGATGCTTAAACCACTTTTAATAGAGATTGGAGTTGAAGAGTTACCAGCTATTCCATTTTTACAAGAGTTAAAAAATATTGAAAAAAAATGGAGTGATATTTTAGAAAAAAATAGATTGCTTTGTGGTTTTGAACTATTTTATACTCCAAGAAGATTGGTTTTATGGCATAGAGAATTTCAAGTAAAGCAAGAAGATAGTGAGATTGAGAATATTGGAGCTCCAAAGGCTATTGCTTTTAAAGATGGAAAGTTTACACCAGCTGCAAATGGATTTGCAAAAAAATGTGGTGTAGAAGTAGAAGATTTAGAGTTCAAAGATTTTGGAAAAGGCGAAGTTTTATATTATAAAAATAGAGTTGAAGGAGTTTTTTCTAAAGAACTTTTAAATGATATGGTAAATGAGTTTATAGCTTCACTAAATTTTGGAAAATCTATGAGATGGGGAAGTAGAACGGATAGCTTTATAAGACCTATTAGATTTTTTTCTATGATGCTTGATAATGAGCTTATAGATGGAGAACTTTTTGGAGTAAAATCAGAAAATATCTCTTTTGGACATAGAATGGAGAGTTATGAGCCGTTTTCTTTTTCAAATTGTGGAGATTATTTTTGTAAACTTGATAAATATGGTGTTGTTTTATATCAAGATGAGAGAAGAAAAAAGATTTTAGAACAAATCAAAAATATTGAAGCTAAACATAGTATTCAAGTGGAGTTGGATTTAGCTTTATTAGATGAAGTTGTAGCGATTACAGAGTATCCAACGGCACTTTTAGGAAAATTTGATGAAGAGTTTTTGGAGCTTCCAAGTGAAGTAATAGTAACTTCTATGAAAGAAAACCAAAGATATTTTGCAGTTTATAAAGATAATAAGCTTTTAAACAATTTTGTAGTTGTTTCAAATGCTTTGACAGATGATTTTGGATATATAATAGCTGGAAATGAAAAAGTTTTAAGACCAAGATTGGCTGATGCAATGTTTTTTTATAAAAATGATATAAAAAATGGTTTAAAAAATGATGGATTAAAAAATCTTTTATTCGTTGAAGGTTTAGGAACAGTTTATGATAAATGCCAAAGAGAAGCAAAAATAGCATCATATTTAGCAGATAAGTTAAATATAGATGAAAAAGAGCTTTTAGAAAAAGCAGTTATGCTTTCAAAAGCTGACTTGATGAGTGAAATGGTTTATGAGTTTACAGAACTTCAAGGACTTATGGGATATTACTACTCAAAAATAGAGAAATATGATTATAAAATATCTTTGGCTTTAAAAGAGCAATATTTGCCAAGTGGTGAAAATAGTGAACTTCCAAGTACAATTTTCTCAAGTATTGTTGCAATGTCAAATAAAATAGATAATCTTATGGCACTTTTTTCTGCTGGAAAAATTCCAACAGGTTCAAAAGATCCTTTTGCTCTAAGAAGAGCAGCACTTGGAATTGTGAAAATTGCAATAGAACATAAGCTAAATATAGATTACAAAGAGATTTTTGAAGATTTAGGAAACTTATATAAAAACTTAGATTTAAAAGTCTTAAATGATTTTATAGAAGAGAGATTTTATAAAATTTTTGATGTAAATCCAAGTGTACTAAAAGCAGTTTTAGCTAGTGATGAATCAAATATATATAAAATGTATCAAAAAGTAACAGCACTAAACCCAATAGTTGAAAGTGATAGTTTCAAAGAGTATAGTGCAACATTTAAAAGAGTTGCAAATATTGTAAAAGATGTAGAACTTTGTAACACTTTAGAAATAGATGAAAAACTTTTTTTACAAGATGAAGAGAGAGAGTTATATAATTCATTTATAAAAATAAATGATAAAGAGTTTAAATCTTTTGAAGAAGAGATAGATGAACTATTTGCCTTGAAACCAAAACTAGATGAGTTTTTTGAGAAAGTTTTTGTAAATCATGAAGATGAAAAAATAAAACAAAATAGAAAGAATCTTATTGCAAAAGTATATTTAGGATTTAGGAATATTGCTGATATTAGGGAAATAACGATATAAGTTTAAGTTATTATCTAATATAATTCAGGTTTTGATTAATACATGGGGGAAAAGGTAAAATGAAAGGCATAATATTAGCAGGAGGAAGCGGAACAAGGCTTTATCCAATCACAAAAGGTGTAAGTAAATAATTAGTTCCAATATATGATAAACCTATGATATATTATCCACTTTCCGTTTTAATGCTAGCAGGAATTAAAGAAGTTCTTATTATAACAACACCACAAGATCAACAAAGTTTTATAAATCTTTTAGGAGATGGAAGTGAACTTGGAATGAGATTTGAATATGTTGTTCAAGCAAATCCAGATGGATTAGCACAAGCATTTATTCTAGGAGAAGAGTTTTTAGATGGAGATGATGCTTGTTTGGTTTTAGGTGATAATATATTTTATGGTCATGGATTAACAAAGCTTTTATCTCAAAGTATAAAAAATATTAAAGATGAAAACAAAGCAACAGTATTTGGATATTATGTAAAAGATCCTGAAAGATATGGGGTTGCAGAGTTTAATGAAAATGGTGATGTAATATCTATTGAAGAGAAACCAAAAAATCCTAAATCAAATTATGCTGTTGTAGGATTGTATTTTTATCCAAATGATGTAGTTAAAAAAGCTAAAAATGTAAAACCAAGTGATCGTGGTGAACTTGAAATCACTACTTTAAATCAAGATTATCTAAATGAAAATAGATTAAAAGTAGAACTAATGGGAAGAGGATATGCTTGGCTTGATACAGGAACTCATGAAAGTTTACTTGAAGCATCATCATTTATTCAAACAATTGAAAATAGACAATCTTTAAAAGTAGCTTGTCTTGAAGAGATAGCATATGAAATGGGATATATAACAAAAGAAAAACTTCTTGAACTAGCTGAACCTTTAAAGAAAAATCAATATGGTCAATATTTAATATCAAGAGCAAATCAAGCAAAAAAGATGAAATAATATGCAGTTTACAAGAACAGATATTCCAGATGTAGTAATTATTGAACCAAAAGTTCATGGAGATTCTAGAGGGTATTTTGTAGAAACATTTGTGAGTAATAAACTTGAAGAGTTTTTAGGATATAAAATAAATTTTTGCCAAGATAATGAAAGTAAATCTTCTAAAGGAGTTTTAAGAGGATTACACTATCAACTTCCACCTCATGCACAAACAAAACTTGTAAGAGTAATTCATGGAAAAGTTCTAGATGTTGCAGTTGATATTAGAAAAGGTTCTCCAACATTTGGGAAATATGTTGCAGTTCTTTTAAGTGCAGAGAATAAAAAACAACTTCTAGTTCCAAGAGGCTTTGCACATGGATTTGTAGTTCTTGAAGATAACACAATATTTGCATATAAAGTAGATAGTTATTATAGTCCTGAATGTGATAGAGGGATAGCTTTTGATGATGAAGCTTTAAATATAGATTGGATATTAAAAAAAGAAGAGTTAAATTTATCTGTAAAAGATACAAAACAAGCAAAACTAAATGAAACAAATGATTTGTTTGAATATGGAATAAATTATTATGCTTAATATCTTAGTAACTGGTTCAAATGGACAAGTAGGAAGTGAAATAAAAGAGCTTTCTACAAATTACTCTTATAATTTCTATTTTACATCAAGAGATGATTTTGATATTACAAATAAAGAAAATATAAGAAATTTTTGTAATGAAAATAATATAAATGTGATTATTAATTGTGCAGCATATACAGCAGTGGATAAAGCTGAGAGTGATATAGATAATGCAGATTTAGTAAATAGAAAAGCAGTTAAAAAGCTATCAATTGTATCTAAAGAGTTAAATATAAAACTAATTCATATAAGTACAGATTATGTATTTGATGGGAAAAACCATAAACCATATATTGAAGAGTTTCAAACAAATCCACAAGGAGTTTATGGTAAAACAAAACTTGATGGTGATCTTGAACTCTTAAATATAAATCCATTAAATTCTATTATTATAAGAACTTCATGGGTTTATTCATACTATGGAAATAATTTTGTAAAAACAATGTTAAGACTAGGACATGATAAAAAAGAGTTAGGTGTAATATTTGATCAAGTAGGAACTCCAACTTATGCAAAAGATTTAGCACTTACAATTTTAAATATTATTCCTAAAATAGAAAATTCTAAAGTAGAAATTTATAACTATTCAAATGAAGGAGTTTTATCTTGGTATGACTTTGCAAAAGAGATTATGAGAATGGCAAAATTAGATTGTAAAATAAATCCAATAGAAACATTTGAGTATCCAACTCCTGCAAAAAGACCACATTTCTCACTTTTAAATAAAAGTAAGATAAAATCAAGATTTAATATAGAAATACCATATTGGAAAGATGGATTGGACGATTGTTTAGTAAGATTAGGTGAAAGAAGATGAATAACAAACTCATTGTTCAAGAAACTTTAATCTCTATTCGTCAACACGAAAAAGAGGATTTTATATCTCTTACAGATATTGCAAAAGCAAAAAATGTAGATGAACCTAAAGATGTTGTGAAAAATTGGTTAAGAAATAAAAATACTATAGAGTTTTTAGGGCTTTGGGAACAAATAAATAATCCAGATTTTAAAGGGGTCGAATTCGACGGGTTTAAAAATTCTGCAGGTCTTAATAGTTTTACAATGTCACCTGTGAAATGGATTGAAACAACAAATGCAATAGGAATTATAAGTAAATCAGGAAGATATGGTGGAACTTTTGCTCATAAAGATATAGCGTTTGAGTTTGCTAGTTGGATTAGTGCTGAATTTAAACTATTTTTAATCAAAGAGTTTCAAAGACTCAAAAATGAAGAGATAGAAAATAAATCATTAGAATGGAACTTGAGCAGAAGCCTTTCTAAAATAAATTATAAAATCCACACAGATGCTATAAAAGAGCATCTTGTACCAAATATACTTTCAAAACCAAAAGATGGATTTGTATATGCAACTGAAGCTGATGTATTAAATATTGCACTATTTGGACAAACAGCAAAAGAGTGGCGAGAAAATAATCCAAAGCAAGATGGAAATATAAGAGATTATGCAAGTGTAGAACAGCTTATCGTGCTTTCAAATATGGAAAGTGTAAATGCAGAACTTATAAAGCAAGGTATCCAACAAGCTGATAGATTGCTAGTGCTAAATAGTATGGCAATATCTCAGATGAAATCTTTAATAAATAATCCAACTATAAAAAAATTAGGAAAATAAAATGTTCAACAATAATAATAAAACAATACTTGTAACAGGAACAGCAGGATTTATAGGTTCAAACTTTGTGCCATATTTTTTAGATAAATATCCAAACTATAATCTTGTAAACCTAGACCTTTTAACATATGCAGGAGATTTAGAAAATCTAAAAGAGTGTGAAACAAATCCTCGCTATAAATTTATAAAAGGTGATATCTGTAATAGAGAATTAGTTGAATTTATATTTAATGAATATGATATAAAAGGTGTTATTCACTTTGCAGCTGAATCTCATGTAGATAATAGTATTAAAAATCCAGGAGTGTTTGTGCAAACAAATGTAAATGGAACATTTACTTTGATTGATGTTGCTTATAAATATTGGATGGAGAAACCATTTACTTATAAAAAAGAATATAAAGATTGTAGATTTCATCATATAAGTACAGATGAAGTATATGGAACACTTAGTCTTGATCCAAATGATCTGTTTACTGAAAAAACACCATATGCTCCAAACTCTCCATACTCAGCTTCTAAAGCTTCAAGTGATATGATAATAAGGGCATATAATGAAACATATGGATTAAATACAGTTATTACAAACTGCTCAAATAACTATGGTCCAAAACAACATGATGAAAAATTAATTCCTACAATTATTAGAAATGCTCTTTTAGGAAATCCAATTCCAATTTATGGGGATGGAAAAAATATAAGAGATTGGTTGTATGTACTTGACCATTGTAAAGGTATAGATCTGGTTTTCCATAATGGAAAAACTGGAGATACATATAATATTGGTGGAAGAAATGAGAGAACAAATCTTCAAATAGTAAATAGAATTTGTGAGATATTGGATAAAGAAGTACCACTTGGAACAGGGACTTCAGTCCCTGCAAATCAAAAAGCTGAGGATAAATCCTCAGTTCCAAATATAAAAAGCTATAAAGAATTAATCACATTCGTAGAAGACCGAGCAGGGCATGATAGAAGATATGCAATAGATGCTACAAAACTAGAACAAGAGTTAGGTTGGAAAGCAGATGAAAACTTTGATAGTGGGATAGTTAAAACTATTGAGTGGTATTTGAATAAGTATAATATTAAGAAAAATTAAAAAATTAAGATTAAATTTTAAGAGTGTTCAAAGATTAAACACTGTATATTTCAAACTCAATTTTTAAAGGGGAATTAAGATTTTGAATCAAGAAGAGATAGAACTAAAGATTCTAAGAAGTGTAGATAAAGTCACAAGCCAAAGAACAATAGCAGATGAGATAGGCTATAGCTTGGGAAAAATGAATTATGTACTTAAAAACTTAATTGATAAAGGTCTTATAAAAACTCAAAGATTTGTAAACTCAGAAAATAAAATCCAATATAAATATCTACTTACGCCAAAAGGTATCAAAGAGAAAATAGAGATTACAGAGAAGTTTATTGCTATAAAAAAAGCTGAGTATGATGAGCTAGTAAGTGAGATGGAAGAGGATAAGCTAAAGTGCTAAAAAATATAAAGTTTAAGATATTAAATCGAAATATAGCTTTACTGTTTTTTATAGCTATTTTTATCGTAATAATGGCTTTATTTTGGAAAAGTGATTTAAATACTATTGATTTTAAAAATCAAGAAGAAATTGAGGATTTTTTTACCTATAAAAATGATAATTTTTTTGTAATCAGTGGGCATAGGGGGGGTGAGATGAAAAATTATCCAGAAAATAGTATCTACACCATAAAAAAAGTACTTGAAAAAAATCCAGCTATATTTGAAGTGGATGCACACCTTACAAAAGACAATATTCCAGTAATGATTCACGATGCTACACTAGATAGAACAACAACATGTATTGGAAAAATAAAAGATTTCACTTTAAACGAGATAAAAAAATGTAAATTAAAAGACAAAAAAGGAAATATTACTAACTATAATATAGATACTTTAGAAGATATGATTGTTTGGGCAAAAGGTAAAACAATTATTAACTTAGATGTAAAAGATGTATCAGCAAAACAAAAAATAGACTTAGTAAATAAACACAATGCTTTTACAAGTACTATTTTTACAGTACATAATGCAAAACAAGCTTTAGAGTTTTATAACTTAGATAAAAGAACTATATTTAGTGCTTGGATATTAGACGAAAAATCTTTTCTTGAGTATAAATCTTCAGGTATCCCTTGGAAAAATATTGCAATAGCTTATGTTGGCTATAAAATAACAGATGAAAATAAAAAATTAAAAGATTTATTACATAATGAAGATGTAATGACCATGATAGCAGCAGCTCCAATTTACGACAAGATAAAAGATAAAAAAGATAGATATACTTCATATCAAAATATCATAAAAGAAGGGTTTGATATTCTTGAAACAGACTATCCAATAGATGTTGCAAAAGCACTAAAAAGCTTAGAACAAACAAACACTACTAAACAACAATACATAAATAGATAAAAGGAAATAAATGAAAAATATAGCAATAATTTTGGCATCTGGGACAGGTTCAAGATTTGGTTCAAAACAACCAAAACAGTTTGTAAGATTGGCTGGAAAACCTGTAGTTCAATACACTATAGAAGCTTTTGAAAATTCAAAAACTATAGATGAGATTATTGTTGTTACAAAAGAAGATTATATAGATTATGTTTATGAAATTTTAAATGCAAAATTATTTAAAAAAGTTTCAAAAGTTATTGCTGGAGGAGCTGAAAGATATGATTCAACTCTTAGTGCAATAAATAGTATAAAAGAAGATGAAGTAAATATGATAATACATGATGCTGTAAGACCTTTTGTAAATGAAAGAATTATAAATGATTGTATAGAAGCTTTAAAAACATATAAAGCAGTAGATGTAGTTGTTGATGCAACTGACACTATAGTAAGAGTTAAAGATAATATTATAAAAGATATCCCTGATAGAAGATATTTAAAAAGAGGACAAACACCACAATGCTTTAAAAAATCAGTATTAAAAAAAGCTTACGAACTTTTTATGAAAGATGAAAATAAAATAGCTAGTGATGATTGTGGAATTGTACTTAAATATCTTCCAGATGAAGCGATATTTACAGTAAAAGGTGAAGAATCTAACTTTAAAATTACGCATCAACAAGATATATATTTAGCTGATAATCTAATAAAAGATGGGCTTATAGGTAGGATGTCGCATAATTATAATGAAATAAAAAAGGTATTAAAAGATAAAGTAATTGTGGTTTTTGGCGGAAGTAGTGGAATAGGAGAAGATATAGTAAAAGAATCTTTAAAGTGTGAAGCTTTTGTAGATGGATATAGTAGAAGATTAAATGGCATTGATATAAGACAAATAGATGATATAAAAAAAGCACTAAAACAAACTTTTGATAAATATGGAAAAATAGATTATATTATAAATACTACTGGACTTTTAAACAAAAAACCACTTATGACCATGAGTGAAGATGAGATTTATGATAGTTATATGATAAATTATGTCGGAGTTTTAAATGTATCAAGAGCTAGTTTTGAATATCTAAAAGATTCACAAGGAATGCTTGTGAATTTTACATCGAGTTCATATACAAGAGGAAGACCAAACTATAGTCTATATTCATCAACAAAAGCAGCTATTGTAAACTTTACACAAGCCTTATCAGAAGAATGGATAAGTCATAAAATAAAAGTAAATGTGATAAATCCAGAAAGAACAGCAACACCAATGCGAGTCGAGAATTTTGGATTTGAACCAGCAGATACTCTTCTTTCTTCAAAAGAAGTTGCAATATTTACACTATCTGCTATGAGTTTTAATCATACTGGACAAGTTTATAGCATAAAGAATGATATATGAATCTTAGGAAGAATATTTTAAATCTATTTGTATCAAATAGTGTAAGCTATTTGATACCACTCTTACAATTCCCATATCTTACTAGAGTTTTAGGAATTGAAGAGTTTGGGTTGTTTGTATTTTCATATAGTATTATGCTTTTTTTAATGATTATTACAAATTATGGATTTGAACTATATCTTCCAAAAGAGATTATTGAAAAAAATAGCAGTAAAAAAGAGATAAATGAAATATTTACTCAAACTGTTTTGATAAGAGTTGGATTATTTATTTTGTCTTTATTTATTCTTTTTATAGTTTATTTTTATACTGATTATTATAAAGACAGAGAAAATATACTTTTTATACTTACCATTGCTGTATTTTTCAATAGTTTTACAATTCTTTGGGTATACCAAGTAAAAGAGATGATATATCTGTTTAGTAGAATTACTGTTATTATAAGGTTTGTATCACTTGCTTTTGTATTTTTATTTGTAAATACTAAAAACGATTTAGATATATTAATCTTTATCTTGGCTATTACAAATGCTGTTATACTTTTTATTACATATTATATAGCAAAAAATAAATTTGAACTATCTTTTGGAAAAATTTATGTGAGTAAATCAATAGAATTATTAAAAAATTCTTTTGAATATTTTATTTCAAGGCTTGGAGTTTCTGTTTATGCTACTTTAGGTGGCTTTGTAATAGGTGCATTTTCAGGTTCTTTAAAGCAAGTTGCTTACTATGGAGTAGCACATCAGCTTTATACAGCTGGACTTTTTGCTATGAGTTCTATTAGCACTCCTCTTTTACCATATATGACAAGGACAAAAAACTATAAACTATTTTTTAAAATAGTTTTAATAGCACTTTTTCTTACTATTTGTGGCTCTTTTGTAGGATACTATTTTGGAGAAGAGATTTTAGTATTGATATATGGTTCTGAAATGATAGATGCAAAAAGTGTATTGAATATATTTATGATTACTATTATTTTGAGTGTGATTGGAGTGATGTTTGGTTATCCTGCTTTGGTACCTCTTGGAAAATCAAGAGTAGCAAACTTAAGTGTGATATATGCTGGTATTGCACAGTTAATCATGATATGTGTTTTATATGTATTTAAACTACCTTTTACAGCAGTTAGTATAGCTATTACCTATTTTTTTTGTGATTTAGTTATGAGTTCATATAGAGGGTATGTTTTTGCAAAAACTTATAGGAATGCAAAATGATAGGAACATATTTTATATATAACTCTATTTTGATTTTTAGTACACTATTTGTTTGGTTAAGTGAAAAAGCAAAAAATGGAAATAGTAGATTTATACTTTTGAGTATTGCATTTTTGATTATTTTTATACCTGCAGCGATAAGGTACAACATAGGTAGTGATTACTGGAGCTATACTGAACTTTTTTATGAATATAAAATAACTTCAGTTACACATTTGGAATTAGCTTACAAAACCTTACTTGATATAATTAATTTTTTTAATTTAGATAGCCATTCTTTTTTTGCAATTTCTAGTTTCTTAATTTATTTTATATTATTTTTATCTTATCCTAAAAAAGGTGCTTGGATTTTTCATTTTGCATATATGTCTATATTTTATTTGCAAAGTTTTAATTTAATAAGAAGCTCAATTGTATTAAGTCTATGTATGTTATTTTTTAAGCTTTATGTAGAAAAAAGACATATACTATTTCAGGTTATTTTATTAGTAGTTGCATTTTTATTTCATAAAACAACTATTTTAATATTGCTCCCCATGTTATTACTTTGGATTAGTTTTGATATATTATTTAATAAGAAATTTTTTATATTTATTATGATTACCTTTCTCTTATTATTATTCATATTTAAAAAAGATATTGTATTTATAATAATAAATAGTGGTATTGCTGAAACAATAGGATATAGGCACTATCTTACCTCAAAATTATTTATTGAAACAAGTGTTGAATGGATTGGTTTTAGTTTAAAAATTTTACTACTTGTTCCAGTGATATTATTTTATAAACATATTAATAATCAATACAAAAGAGTTGCACTTATTAGCTCTATTCTGTTGGTGTCATTTATTATTTTTACAACTTACATAGAATTATTTTCTAGAATACAAAGATTTTATTTTTTTGGATATTTTTATTCAATTTTATGTTTTTATTTTATAAAGAATAGCTTAATTAGAATACCCATGATAGTATATTCACTTATATTTTGTTTTTTGTTATTCCAAAATTATATTTTTACTAATCAATCTAATATATGTGGAGGAGCTAGAATTGCACCATATGTATCAATTTTCAATCAAGAAGATGATAAAAGTTGGTCAGGTATTCCTCATAATAAGTGTATAAACTGGTAATTTAAATTAAAGGAATAAGATGAATATTAAAGAGATAGATAATAAAGTTATTAAAAAAACTTTATTAGAAACGATGGAACAATTTCACAACTTTTGTGAGCAAAATAATCTGAAATATTTTATGGTCGGTGGAACTTTGCTTGGAGCCGTAAGACATAAAGGTTTTATCCCTTGGGATGATGATATTGATGTATCTATGCCAAAATGTGATTATGAAAAACTTCTTAAAATGTCTGATAAATTTAATTACCCTTTTCTTTTAAAACATTTTAAAATTGATGGTAAGCATATTTATCCAAATATTCAACTAATTAATAATAATATTATTATTGAAGAAGATTTTTATAAATCATTCCCTAATGGCTTGTGGATAGATGTTTTTCCACTTGATTATAGCTTTGAAAGTAATATAGCAAAAAAAATCCAATATGGAATTTTAAGATTTCTAAGAAATTTATTAATAATTAGAGTTGGTTCTTTTAAAAAGAAAAATAAAGGTGCTTTTACTTACAACTTTATTAAATTTAATCACTATTTATTTAGAATTATTCCAATATCATTTTTTAATAATATTAGATATCTTTTTGAAAAACTATTTAATACTATTTCTAAAAAAGAATATATTACAAATACATATGGAGCTTATGGAATTAGAGAAGTTTCACCTAAATATATATTTTCAGATAGAATCTTGTTGGAATTTGAAAATAGAAAATATTGGGCACCAAAAGAGTATGATTTATATTTAAAAAAAATATATGGAGACTATATGGTTTTACCAGATGAATCTAAACGAATAGGAAATCATATTCACAAAATAATTTCAATTAATGATGAAAGTTTATAAAGGAAATATAAATGATATTTAATTGTTTAAATAAAAATATAAAAACAAAAATTTGTATCATCGGAAGTGGTATGGGTGGTGGAACACTTGCCCAAAAACTAGCTGAACAAAACAAAGAGTTTATTCTCATAGAAGCTGGTGAATGGAGTGGTGATAGTGATAATGTATCTTATGAAAATATTGGTCTTGACTTTGGAGTGAGAAGTACTACAACTGTTCAAATAGGTGGTACAAGTAATCTTTGGCATGGAGTACTCGCTCCTCTTGATAAGATTGATTTTGAAAAAAGAGATTGGATACCTAAAAGTGGTTGGGCTATAAGTCTAGAAGAGTTGGACCAATACTATAAAAAAGCAAGTGAAGTTTTAAAAGTAGAAAAATATGATTTTTTTGAAAAAGATAGCTTAACTGAGGAGTTAAATACACAACTTGATAATCTTATTTATAACAGAGAGTATCTCAAAAATAAACTTTTTCAACAATCAGTTCCACATGTCAACTTCAAAGATGTAGTAAAAAAGATATGTGAACATAGTGAAAAACAACATCTTTACTACAATACTACAGCACTAGAGTTAATTAAAGAAAATGGAAAGGTCACTAAGTTAAAAGTAGGAAATAGTGATGGAAGTTTCTCTTATGTTGAAGCTGAACAATTTATAGTGTGTATTGGTGCACTTGAGACTCCTAG
This sequence comes from Aliarcobacter thereius LMG 24486, assembly GCF_004214815.1. NCBI lineage: Bacteria > Pseudomonadati > Campylobacterota > Epsilonproteobacteria > Campylobacterales > Arcobacteraceae > Aliarcobacter > Aliarcobacter thereius. Next base: position 1,004,831 of record NZ_CP035926.1, on the reverse strand, counting down.
GCTACTTTTAAATTCTCAGATAAAAAACGAGAATATAGGTAAGTACCTTATGGATCATCCTATGGGAAATCTTTGCCAATTAGAGTTTTTAACTCCTTCTAAATACCCTATATATTCAGACACAAAATACAGCTCAAACATGAAGATAAAAACAGGACTAGAACTAACCGATGAAAAACAAAAAGAGCTAAAACTACCAAATCATAACTTTTATTTAAGACCTTCATTTGTAAAAGGCATCGATGATGAATCTGAAAAAGTGAAGCTTTCACTGCTAGCTTTTAAAGATGGTGGAGTAAGTGTAAAAGATGTATGGAAAGTGCTTACTAATTTAAATGTAATAAAACAGATAGTAGCTTATAAGTTTTCACTTGATGTGACTTATAAATATGCAGATCTGTTTTTTGTAACCGAACAGATACCTACAGAAAACAGCTATGTAGGACTGTCAGACAAAAAAGATAAATGGGGATATAGAAAGTCACTAGTTAATTGGCAAATATCTGATGAAGATATAAATAGTATGAAAGTATGGTTTGAATTACTTCTAACAGAGCTTTTTCCAAAAGAGTATTATAAATTTACACACACATTGGAAGATTTTAACTGGAAAGAGATATTTACAAGTGCCATCCACCATGTGGGAACTTGTAGAATGGGACATGATGAAAATGAAGGGGTAGTGAATAAAAATCTTAAAGTATTTGGGATAGATAATCTCTATGTATGTGATGGTTCTATCTTTACAACAGCTGGAAATGTGAATAATGGATTAACTATATCTGCTTTTGCTTGCAGATTGGCAGAGCATTTAGGAAGTGATAAATGAGAGTATCAGTCACAGGTGGAAGTGGATTTATAGGAAGTAAGTTTATAGAACTATTTGCTGATAAATTTGAGGGTATTAAATCGTTAAATAGTAAGAGTTGCCCATTGGACAATTATGAAAAGATTTTAGAAGTTACAAAAGATATAGATGTATTAGTACATACAGCATTTGACCATAGCTATAAAAACAATATATCAGGGATAAGAAATATTTTAAAAGCTTGCGAGCAAAATGGTGTCAAAAAACTGATACATATAAGTACAGTTTCTGTCTATGAACCAGATGCTAAAGGAGTACTTAATGAAAACTCGCCTTACTCAAAACTCAACGACCCATATTCAAAAGAAAAAAGAAAAATCGAGCAAGAGATAGAAAAGTATAAAAACAGAGCTTTTGATATAATCATTCTCCAACCAACGATTGTATATGGATTAGGAGGCAGCTGGACAAAATATGCTCTTCATGTATGTAAAGCTAAAGAAGTACGATTGCCTGATACTGGAGATAAAATCTGTAATGCTGTGCATGTAGATGATGTAGCAAATGCTATATATCAATCATGTGTAAGCGATGTGAAGTTTGATAAGTTTTTGATAAGTGGTAGTGAGCCGATTACTTGGAAAGAGTTTTATTCAAAACATTGTCAAGTATTAAAAGAACTAAAATTACCTTCAAGCTGTAATATACAAAATAGTCCAAATGAAAATGAATTTCATAAAAAAAAGATAGTTGATATAGTATTTCAATTATGGTTTAAAACACCTATTGGAAATGTGTTGGATATGCTAGTTGGAATACTTAAAAAACTTAGAGCTAAAAGTTATTCAAGTACTAACAATAAAAGCGATTTAAAAATATTTTTACAAAGTGAAGTGAATGAAAATATCCTTGAACCTTTGGCTATTACTAAAAAAGTACATAATTGTAATTTTTCAGTTGATAGTCAAAAGGCTAAAGAAAAGCTTAGTTACGAAGGTTTGGTTTCTTTTGATGTTGGTATGAAGAAGTTGAGAGATGAAATTTTAGGTTTATAATGAAAGAAATCAAGATAACTATTGAAAATCTAAAGAAGATAAAAAAATTAGAGTTCACACTTTCTCTTGAACAGGGTTTATATGCAATTATAGGAAATAATGGAAACGGCAAGTCTTCTTTAATAACATCCATAGCTAAACTTGTAAGACCTTCTATTCTTAAAGAAGAATTTGCAGGGAGTACAAATAATTTTTCTAATGCAAAGATTACTTACACAAATGCATATGGATTTGATGTAACATGGCAAAAAAATCCAAATTGGCATGCATTGGAAAATTATGACATGATGCCAAGATATAAAGGATTTTTTGAATCGTCTATTATTACAGGGACGAGATTTCATCATCTTCATAACAAACAGTTTGTTTTGAAAGCAAAAGATGTAGATAACTCAAAAGAAGCTTCTATTTTTATCAAAGAAAACTTAGATTATATTATCAATGGCACTGCAACTACTCATTTTGAAAATCTCTATTATGTAGATCTCGAAAAAGATAAAAGAGTTTATTACCTTAAGTTTGATGAAGATAATTATATAAATGAATTCAATTTAAGTACTGGTGAATATTTCTTGCTTTCTGTACTAAAAATCATTCAAACATTTTCAAATAGACGACAAAAAGATGAATTAAGAATACTCATAATTGATGAAATCGACATCGCCTTACATCCTATGGCACAAAGAAGATTTATAGAAAAACTGAAAGAATGGATGGTTGATTACAATCTTTTAGTTGTGTTTGCAACCCATTCTCTACAGATTATTAATAGTTTAGAGTCTAAAGATATTTACTATATTGAAAATAATGAGATTTTTAATCCTATTTATCCTTTATATTTAACATCAAAACTTTTTGAACATACATCATATGATAAAGTAATTTTAGTAGAAGATGATTTAGCTATAAGATTTATCAATAAAATGTTAGGTGATATAAAATATGAAAGGCTTCTTTTAAAACTAATTCCAATAGGTGGATGGGAGAAAGTACTTGAAATATATAGTCAAAATGAAAAGTTTAAGTATTTTGGTAAAGCTGATACATTAGTAATACTAGATGGGGATGTAATTAGTGAAGCTAATAAAAAACCATATAAAATAATACCTAAAACATTTTTGCCATTTAGAAATATTGAGAGATTTTGTGTAGAAAAGTTATTTGAGAAAAGAAGTAATTTTATTGATTTTTTAGAAGGTATTATTTATCCTACAAAAGTAATCAATTTGAATATTATAGAACTAACAGATATTGAATTTAAAATATCTGATGCAAATACAGATAAAATCAAAAAAATATTTAAAAAACTTGTTGACGAACTTGTAATATATTCTGAGAAATCAAATACGGACATCTTAAACGAATTAATAAATTATATATATGATGAAGTATCTTGTATAGAAAAATATAAAAAACTTTTACAAGAGTTAGAAGATTATTTAAATAAATAAGTTGGAGTAAAAATGAAATTTTCAGTATTAATGTCAATTTATCACAAAGAAAAAGTAGAATATTTTAATAGAGCTATGAAAAGTATTTGGGATGAGCAAACTATAAAACCAAATGAAATAGTTCTAGTTCAAGATGGAAAATTAACACAAGAACTTTATGAAGAAATAAGTAAATGGGAAGATAAGTTAAAAGATATTTTGGTGATTGTTCCTTTGGAACAAAATGTAGGTTTGGGAGACGCTTTAAATATTGGTATGCAACATTGCACTTATGAACTTATAGCTAGAATGGATACAGATGATATATCTTTACCTCATAGATTTGAAAAACAATTAGAAGTTTTTAAGAATCAAGATATTGATATTTGTGGTGCTTGGATAAGTGAATTTGATAAAGATGAAAAAGAGATTTTAGGACATAGAAAACTTCCTGAATTTCAAGAAGAAATAATAAAATATGCAAAATATAGATGCCCTATAAATCATCCAGCTGTTATGTACAAAAAATCACAAGTTTTAAGTGCAGGTGGATATAAAAAAATGTTTTGGTTTGAAGACTATTATCTTTGGGCTAGAATGATTTTAAATGGTACAAAATTTTATAATATTCAAGAAGTATTGGTGAATATGAGAGCAGGTTATGGTCAACTTGAAAGAAGAAGTGGATTAAAATATGCAAAAAATGAATTAAACTTTTTAAATACTCTTAAAAAAGAAGGTTTTTTAAATAATTTTGAATATATCAAAAATATATTTATTAAAATACCAATAAGACTATTGCCAAAAAGTATTATAAAAATAGTATATAAAACTTTAAGAAGAAAATAGAGTTTTAATAAATATTCGATAAAATCATAATTTATTATTAAGATAAAGATAGGGAAAAGCAAAATGATAGTTTTAGGTAGGAAATACAAATTTACAGAATTTGAGAAAGCTAGTTTAAATAAGAAGTTTAAACAACAGCTTATCTTAAGATATACAAACAAAGACCCAATGGAAGTACTAGAAGAGCTTAAAACTCTTATAAAATCAGATGTTAAGCTAATAGTTCTAAACACAAAAGCAAAAGTTCCAGATGAGCTTATATCTTTTCTTACAAGCTTACAGTTTGAAAAGAATATTAAGCTTATAACAATAGAGCAATTTATGGAGAAATATCTTCATAAGTGTTATATCCCAGAAGATCATACCGATTTAAACTATCTTCAAAATATAAAACCATTTAATATATTTGAATACTCTATCAAAAGAATTATGGATATTTTAGGAGTTTTACTTCTTTATCTTATCTCTTTTCCTGTTATGTTTTATTCAAGAAGAAGAATCAAACAAGAATCACCAGGTACAAGTATGTTTAAACAATTAAGAGTAGGTCTAAACAATAAAGAGTTTAAATGTATAAAATATAGAAGTATGCGATTAGATGCAGAAGCCTCTGGAGCTCAATTCGCGTGTGAAGATGATCCTAGAATATTTCCTTGGGGAGATATTATGAGAAAAACTAGAATAGATGAACTTCCTCAGATGTTAAATGTATTAAAAGGAGATATGCATTTAATAGGTCCAAGACCTGAAAGAAAAGTTTGGATAGATAAATTTGAGAAAGAGATTCCATATTACAATGAAAGACATTTAGTACGACCAGGGATTACAGGTTGGGCTCAAGTTATGTATCCATATGGAGCAGGTGTAGAAGATGCAAAACAGAAGCTTATGTATGATTTGTACTATATAAAACACTACAGCATTTGGTTGGATATAAAGATTATTTACAAAACTATTTTGGTGGTTTTAGGTAAAAAAGGTTTGTAGAATTTAATTCGATTCTTACTTTAGTATGATAAAATGTATGACTATAAATAATAAAGGAGATAAATATGTTAAGAAAAACAGTAACGATAAATGATAATTTGTATAATACTCTTATTTCATCTAAGCTTACAGAAAAATATAGCTCTTTTTCTGAATTAGTATCTACTTCTTTGGAACTACTTATAGAAAAGAGTAAGAAAGAACAATATAAAAAAGATATGATAGAAGCTTCAAAAGATAGATTATATATCCAAGATATGGAAGAGATTTCAAATGATTTTAAATATATTGATTTTGAAGAAAAATAGATGAAACAATATGATATTTATTTAGCAGATTTAAATCCTACCATAGGAAGAGAGCAAAAAGGTACAAGACCAGTTTTAATAATATCAAATGAATATGAAAATATTTTAGATATTTTAACTATTATTCCAATAACTTCATTGAAAAATGGAAGAAAAATATATCCAAATGAACTTTTTTTAGAACATGAATTAGAAAAACCATCAATTCTTTTATGCCAACAAATAAGAACTATTTCTAAAGAAAGATTGGTAAAAAAACTGACAACTATCTCTAGTTTAAAAACACAAGAAAAAATTTTACAAATACTTTGTAATAGATTTGAGAAGATATAAACTAATAAAAAATGGTGAAAGAAAAAATGACACAACAAGAGCTACAAAATAGACTTCAAGATATAGAGTGGGAAGATTTTGAAGTAAAACTTGCAATTGGTGGAGTACCAAAAAGTGCTTGGGAGAGTGTGAGTGCTTTTTCAAATACTGCTGGTGGTTGGCTTATATTTGGAATAGAAGAAAAAAATGGTATTTTTAATATATTTGGAGTTTCTAATCCTTCCAAAATTGAACATGAGTTTTTAAATAGTTTAAATGGAGAAAAGTTCAATATAAAAATAAGAGTAAATTCTTATAAATACAATTTTGATGATAAAATAGTTTTAGCTTTTTATATACCTATTTCAAAACAAAAACCAGTCTATTTTAATAGTTTATCAAATAGTTTTATAAGAAGTGGAAGTGCAGATAGAAGAGCTACAAAAGAAGAGATAGATACTATGTTTAGAGACCAAAGTTTTGGAACAAAAACTTCTGAAACTATAGAAAACTATTCTATTGAAAATCTATCATCAATTTCTCTAAACCAATATAAAGAGTATTTACAAATATCAAATCCAACTTCAAACTACAATAAACTAAATATGGAAGAGTTTTTACATAAAGTTTTAGTTCTAATCGATGGTAAACCAACATATGCGGGACTTCTTTTTTTTGGAACAAGAGATAGTATTCAAAGATATTTTGTAGATTTCAGAATAGATTTGTTTGAAATTCCAGGAAATAGTATATCTGATGCTAAAACTAGATACACATATAGACTTCCAGAGCAAGAAAATCTTTGGGATTATTATTTCATACTTTTTGAGAGAATAACTATGAGAATAGATAAACCTTTTAAACTCGATAATATGGGTTTTGCTAAAGAAAACTATCCTTATATTGATGCACTAAGAGAAGCTCTTGTAAATATGCTTATGCATGCTGATTATTTTTCACCTATAAAATCAAGAATAAGAGTTTTTAGCGATAAAATAGAGTTTTTTAACGCTGGAAGTTATCCAAAACCAATAGAGTATTTTCTTCATAGTGATACTTCAATGCCACGAAATCCAATTTTAGCAAAGCTTTTCCGTGTAGTAAAACTTGCTGAAAATGCTGGATATGGATTTGATAAAATGATAGATGGATGGAAAACATATACAGATATACCAATAGACTTTAAGACAGATATGGATACAAGCTTAACTACTTTTTATTTGGAAAAAAAAGAAGCCCAAGTAGAAGCCCAAGTAGAAGCCCAAGTAGAAGCCCAAGTATATTTGAATGATACAGAAAAAAAAGTTTTAGAATTTTTAAGTATTGAAAATCTCTCATCGGCACAATTGGTTCAAAAATTAGGCTTGAAAAGTTTATCAGGTAGCTTGAAAAATGCCATTAGACATCTTTTGGAGATTAAATTAATTGAATTAACTATTCCAGATAGACCAAAAAGCCCAAATCAGAAATATAAAACTAAACAAGATAATATAAAAAAGGAAACAAAATGATACTTATCACAGGTGGGGCAGGTTATATAGCAACTCATACTTTAGTAGAACTAAAAAAAGCAAACTTTGATTTTGTAGTTTATGACAATTTGTCAAACTCTTCAAAAGAGGCTCTAAAAAGAGTTAAAAAGATAACAGGAGCAAAAATTAAATTTGTAAAAGGTGATATACGAGATAAAAAAGCTTTGAGAAAAGTTTTTAAAACATATAGTATAGACTCTGTTATTCACTTTGCTGGACTTAAAGCTGTAGGAGAGAGTGTTGCAAAACCACTAAAATATTATGATAACAATGTTGTAGGAACTATTAAACTGCTTGAAGTGATGCGTGAATTTGATTGTAAAAAGATAGTATTTTCTTCTAGTGCAACAGTATATGGAAATCCAAAAAGCTGTCCAATAGATGAGAGCTTTGATGTTGGAGCTACTACAAATCCATATGGAACTAGTAAATATATGATTGAAAGAATATTAGAGGATTTATATATAAGTGATAATAGCTTTAAAATTGCTATTTTAAGATATTTTAATCCAGTAGGTGCACATGAAAGTGGACTTATAGGTGAAAATCCAAATGGAATACCAAATAATCTTATGCCATATATCTCTCAAGTTGCTGTTGGTAAATTAAAAGAGCTAAGTGTATTTGGAAGTGATTATGAAACAAAAGATGGTACGGGAGTAAGAGATTATATCCATGTAGTTGATTTGGCAAATGCTCATGTAAAAGCTATAGAGTATTTAAATAGTAGTAACTATAGCTTTGAAAACTCAAAAATCAATATAGGAACAGGCACTGGATATAGTGTACTTGATATGATAAAAGCTTTTGAAAGAGCAAGTGGTAAAAAAGTATCATATAAAATTGTAGATAGACGTGCAGGTGATATTGCAAGTTGTTATGCAAATCCAAAGAAAGCAAAAGAGATTTTAGACTGGGAAGCAAAATTTAATCTTGAAGATATGTGTAAATCTAGCTGGAATTGGCAAAATAAAAATCCAAATGGATATAAAAATAAATAAAAAAGGAAAAAAATGCAAGAAAATAATAGAAACATTATCCAAGAAGATGAAATAGATTTAAGAGAGTTGTTTCTAACTCTTTGGAAAAACAAGGTTTTTATAGTTGTATTTACAGCTATAGTTACAATTTTGGCTGGAATTTATGCATATACAAAAACACCAATATATGAAGCAAAAGCTTTGATAGAAATTGGAGAGTATAGATTAAATAATACAAGTAAAATTTCAGTAGATGATGCAGTTATATTAGAAAAGAAATTATCTACAATTTTTATTGATATGGAAGAAAATCAAAAAGATAGAATTTCAAAAATCACTTCTACAAAAAGCGTAAAAGGTGTAAAAGATTTTTTAGAAATAAAAAGTGAAGCTATTTCAAATGAAGAAGCAGTAAAAGAGATATTAAGAGTTTTAAGCTATGTACAAAATGAACATGAAAAAATATTAGATGATATAAAGAAACAAAAAGAGTTAGAGTTAAAGAATATTGATTTAAAGATTTCAGATATAAAATCAAAATCAGTTGCATTAATAGATAAGAAACTTGAAAATAATTTAAAACTATTAGAAGATTTACAAAAACAATTAAAATTAGTAGATGATAATTTAAAAAAAATTGATTCACTAGATCCATCTTTAGCTGCTTTAAAACTTATGGAAAAGAAAGATATATCATCATCTATAAATAATATAACTATTCAAAATTTTGAATTAGAAAATAGAAAAGATGAGTTATTGACAACTACTTTGTATAAACTAGATGAAAATAAAAAAATTGTAGAGCTTCTTCTTTTACCACACAACTATAAAAATACGAAAATAGTTGGAGATATTATATTAAATGATTTTCCTGTAAAACCAAAAAAATCATTAATTGTAGCAGTTGCATTTGTTACAGGATTTATACTATCAATCTTCTTAGTTTTCTTTAGAGAGTTTATTAGAGGATTTAAAGAACAAAATAATTAGTTAAGTTTTATAAAATAAAAAAAAATGTAGAATAATCACTTGAAAATTTGATTAAATTTAAAAAAGGAGTAAAACCTATGAGTAACAAAATTAAAGTTGCAATTTTAGGATATGGAAATTTAGGAAAAGGTGTAGAATTGTCTATTCTAAAAAATCCTGATATGAGCTTAGAAGCAGTATTCTCAAGAAGAGATCCAAAAAGTGTAAAAACAATAAATACTCCTGTATATAGTGTAGAAAATATATTAGATTTTAAAGACAAAATAGATGTTTTGATTCTTTGTGGTGGTTCAAAAGATGATTTACCTGTACAAACTCCAGAGTTTGCACAATATTTTAATACAGTTGATAGCTATGATAACCATGCACAAATACCTGAATATTTTGCAAGTGTAGATGCAGTTGCACAAAAAAGTAAAAAAATAGCTATGATTTCTGTTGGTTGGGATCCTGGAATGTTTTCAATAAATAGACTTTTTGGAGAAGCTCTTTTACCAGATGGAGAAACTTATACATTTTGGGGAAAAGGCTTAAGTCAAGGGCATTCTGATGCTATTAGAAGAGTTGAAGGAGTAAAAGCAGGAGTTCAATATACTCTTCCATCAACAAAAGCAATAGAAGAAGTAAGAAGTGGAGTAAGACCAAGTTTAAGTACAAAAGATAAACACACAAGAGAGTGTTTTATAGTTTTAAAAGATGGAGCTGATGCTTCAAAAATTGAAAATGAGATTAAAACTATGCCAAACTACTTTGAACCTTATGATACAAGTGTAAACTTTATAAGCCAAGAAGAGTTTGATAAAAATCACAACACAATGCCTCACGGTGGGTTTGTAATAAGAAGTGGAAATAGTAGTGAGAATATAAATCAAGTTATTGAATACTCTTTAAAACTTGATAGCAATCCAGAATTTACAGCAAGTGTAATTGTGGCTTATACAAGAGCTGTTTATAAAATGGCTTTAAAAGGTGAATTTGGAGCTAAATCTGTTTTAGATGTTGCACCAGCACTTTTATCTATAAAATCAAATGAAACACTAAGAAAAGAGCTTTTATAAGCTTTTAGAAGATGAGGCTTTTGCTTCATCTTTTTTTATTTTTTTTAAATACTTTTTAGATGATTTGCTGATTCTATCTCTTGTTTTAACTCTTCTAAAATAAACTCTTTCTCTTTTATTTTTACATCTAGTACAGAGATATCTGAGTTTTTTTCTGTTATTTTATTTTGTAAATTATCTATTTCATCTTCTTTTGTGAGAATTAGTGTAATTAAATCTTCAAATTCTCTATTTTTTAAAGAAATTTTATCAGCCAAAGAGTTGAATTTTGTTTTTTTAAGAGTTACTTTTTGGACTAATTCATCTAAAATATACTCTTTTTCTGCAATAGAGTTATTTATTCTAAATAGCTCTTTATTCCTAGCTTCTATTTTAAACTCCAATGATTTTAACTCTTGCTCTTTTACTCCTGTAATATCAATATTACTATCAAGAATTTTATAGATTTTTTGTGGAGCATACTCTAGTTTTAAAATATCAGCTACAAGTTTTAATCTCTCAACCATATCTTTTTTTTGCATTCGGGCATTTCTTCCAAGTTTAAAATCAAACATAGAAAAAATAGCATGAGCATGAGGATTTGAAACTTTTGTAAAAGATGATATATCTACTTTTAAAGAGAAGTTTTCAGCCTTTATCTCTTTCTTTTCATCAGCACTTATATACCAAGCTTCATCTCTTTTTATAATATTTTTATATGGTTTATAGTTTATTCCATCTTTTACAAAGTAGCCTTCATCTTTATGAATTGTAAGATTTATTAATTCATGTCCACCAAATCTTTGCTTTAAATCAAAAAATAGATCAACCAAGTCATTTTGTGTATGAGTTTCATCAATTGAAATAATAGCTTCTTGAAACATATTTGCTATTGCACTTTTTTGCATTCTTTGTTTGATTGTTTGTTGATATTTCTCTTTGGCAGATTCTAGGAATTTATCATAAACATAGTAACTTTTAAAGTAATTAAAACTACTATTTTCAAAAATAGCACTATTGTGACCATTTAATCTTTGTGTGTGTATATCTGTTTGTTCAGTTCTTCTTTCAACTGAAAAAGATGCTTTTCTCATATTTTTCTCCCCTTTAAGGTGCTAAATAGTACCTTTAAAGGGGTAATTTTATATATTTTTTTCTTAAGGAAAGTTTAAAATTATTAAATGGTTTTAGAGAATCTTCTTTTCTCTTCAGGTATATTGTTTAAATAAGCATCAAAAGGCATACAAATATTTCTTATGAGCATTGTTCCTGTTTGATAAACTTCAATTTTATCATCAAATATTTTTAGCAGTTCTGCATCTTCAAACTCTTTTAAAGCATTTAAAGCATCAGCAAAATAATCTTTGAAAACTATTTTAAATTCATCTTCTACTTTTTTAATATTTAAAGAGAAATTACTCATAAGTTCCATAATTACATATTGTCTTAAAATATCATCATCTGATAGTTTATAGCCTTTAAATACAGGAAGTTCTCCTTTATCTATTGCATTTTCCCACTCTTCAAGATTTTTAAAGTTTTGTGCATAATAATCAACTCCATTTCCAATAGAAGTAACACCAATTCCTATTAAATCAGCTCCACCTTTTGTGGTATATCCTTGGAAATTTCTATGAAGCTCACCTTTTTCAATAGCTTTAAAAAGTTCATCTTCTGGTTTTGCAAAGTGATCCATTCCTACCATTTTATAGCCATTTGTTGTAAAGAAATCTATTGTAGATTTAAGCATCTCTAGCTTTTCATGTGGAGTTGGGAAAGTTGATTCATCAAACTTTCTCATAGTTTTCATAAGCCAAGGAACATGAGCATAATTAAATACTGCAAATCTATCTGGACTTAAAGTAAGCATTTTTTCTAAAGTATCTTGAAAACTCTCTTTTGTTTGGTGTGGTAAACCATAAATTAAATCTGTATTTATAGATTTAATTCCAGCTTCTCTAGCTATTTTTATAACATTTTTTGTAAGCTCAAATGGTTGAACTCTATGAATTGTTTTTTGTACAGTTTCATTTAAGTCTTGAACTCCAAAGCTTACACGATTACAACCACCAGCTTTTAAAACATCCATATGCTCTTTTGTAAAAAACCTTGGATCAATTTCACAAGATATTTCAGCATCATTTGAAAAGTTTGGAAAAACTTCTTTTATTTTAGAAATTAAATCCTCAAGTTGAGAAGGAGAGAAAAAAGTTGGAGTTCCACCACCAAAGTGCATTTGACTCACAACTCTTGAAGTATCAATATGATTTTTTAAAATATCAAGTTCTCTTTTTATATAGTCAATATATCTTGTTTTTTTATCTTCTTTTGATGTAAAAATTGTATTACATCCACAAAAATAACAGGCACTTCTACAAAAAGGTAGATGAAAATATAGAGATAGATTTCTTTTTCTATCTTGTTTTTTGAAGTAGTTTTTTAAATCTTCTTTTGTAAAACTTTCACTAAACTCAGGAGCCGTTGGATATGAAGTATATCTTGGTCCTGGTTTAGAATATTTTACAAACTTGGCAAAATCTATCATTATTTATCTCTTCTTTGATCAAGCCAAACCATAATACCTTTTTGAGCATGAAGTCTATTTTCTGCTTCTTGGAAAACTCTACTTTGAGCTCCTTCAAGTACATCTTCACTAACTTCATAATCTCTATAAGCTGGTAAACAGTGTAAAAATATAGCTTTTTTTGAAGCTAGTTTCATAAGCTCTTCATTTACAATGAATCCTCTAAAATCTTTGATTCTCATATTTTTTTCAGCTTCTTGACCCATTGAAATCCAAGTATCTGTTGTAACAACTGTTGCATCTTTTACGGCTTCTTGAGGATCAAAACCAAGAGTTATTTTCGCACCAGATTTTTTAGCTTCTTCTAAAGCTAATTTTAAAACTTCTCTATCTACTTGATAGTTTTTTGGAGTTGCAATTCTTAGTTCAAAACCTAGTTTTGCCGCCATATTTAGCCAAGAGTGAGCCATATTGTTTCCATCTCCAATATATGCAACAACTAAATCTTTGTCTAAACCTTCTTCCATAATCGTAAGATAATCAGCCATTAGTTGTATTGGGTGAAGTTTATCTGTAAGTCCATTTATAACAGGAACTTTAGAATATCTAGCAAACTCTTCAAGTTTTTCTTGCTCAAATGTTCTAATCATAACCATATCAACCATTCTTGAAATTACTCTTGAAGTATCTTTCATAGGTTCACCACGACCAAGTTGAATATCATTTGATGATAAAAATAGTCCTACTCCACCTAATTCATAAATTCCAGCTTCAAATGAAACTCTTGTTCTTGTAGAACTTTTTTCAAAAATCATTCCTAGAATTTTTTTTGGCATATAATCTTTATGTTTACCGGCTTTTGCATCATCTTTTATTTTTTTAGCTAAAGCTAAAATATCTAAAATCTCTTCTTTTGAGAAGTCCATTAAACTTAAAAAGTGTTTCATTTGTTTTCCTCATAATTTATTAAAAGTGAATATTTTAGTTAATTAATCTTTATAAACAGTTAAAAAAAGATTAAAAATATTTTTTGGAATATCATAAAATGACACTTTTGTGACAAAATCTCTTACAACTTACTAAGAACTTCTTCTCTAAAATTTCAAGGATTAGATGAAGGGAAAAAGCTATGCAAAAAAAAATTATAAAAAGAGATGGAAGCAGAGTTGATTTTAAAGCTTTTAAAATAGAAGATGCTATAAAGAAAGCCTTTAAAAGTGTAGAAAACACATACGATAAAACTATATTTAACACTGTTTTATCAAAAGTTAAATTAGAAAATATAAATACAGTTGAAGATATTCAAGATTGTATTGAAAAAGAGCTTTTTGAAAGTAAATATTTTGAAGTTTTAAAAAGTTTTATGCTTTATAGACATCTTCATAAAATACAAAGAGAACAGATATTTGGACTAAATGAAGATACAACTTATATAAATTCAACACAAACTATACAAGAGTATATAAATGGCGAAGATTGGAGAATAAAAGCAAATTCAAATACAGGTTATTCTCATGCTGGACTTATAAATAATAGTGCAGGAAAAGTCATTGCAAATTATTGGTTGGATAAAGTCTATACAAAAGAGCAAGGATATGCACATAGAAGTGCAGATATTCATATTCATGATTTGGATTGTTTAAGTGCTTATTGTGCAGGTTGGAGTTTGAGAGTTTTACTTGATGAAGGATTTAATGAAGTAAGAGGAAGAGTAGAAAGTAAAGCACCAAATCATTTTAGAGAAGCTTTAGGACAGATGGCAAATTTCTTAGGAATTCTTCAAAGTGAATGGGCAGGAGCTCAAGCTTTTAGCTCGTTTGATACCTATTTAGCACCTTATGTTTTTAAAGATAAGCTTGAGTATAAAGATATAAAAAAAGCTATTAGAAGTTTTATTTATAATTTAAATGTTCCTGCACGTTGGGGACAAAGCCCTTTTACAAATATTACAATAGATTGGACAGTTCCAGAAGATTTAAAAGATCAAATTCCTACAAGAAACCAAAGACATCTATTTAAAGATTTAAAAGATGAAGAACTTTTAAAAGAGGCAAGAAATAGGGGAGTTTCAAGCTTTGAAGAGCTTACTTATAAAGATTTCCAAAAAGAGATGAATAATATAAATAGAGCTTATTATGAAGTTATGACAGAAGGAGATAAAACAGCTCAACCTTTTACTTTTCCAATTCCAACTGTAAATATAAGTGAAGATTTTGATTGGGATGGAGAAAATACAGATATATTATTTGAAAATACAGCAAAAATAGGTAGTTCATATTTCCAAAACTTTATAGGAAGTCAATATATAAAAGATGAAAAAGGAAATTTAATCAAAAATGAAAAAGCCTACAAAGTAGGCGATGTACGAAGTATGTGTTGTAGATTGCAATTAGATTTAAGAGAACTTTTAAAAAGAGGAGGTGGACTTTTTGGAAGTGCTGAAATGACTGGAAGTATAGGAGTTGTTACAATAAATATGGCAAGGCTTGGGTATTTATATAAAAATGATATCAAAGCATTGTTTTTAAGACTTGAGGAGCTTATGGATTTATCAAAAGATATTTTAGAAAGAAAAAGAGTATTTGTACAAGAGATGTATGATAGAGGTCTATATCCATATACAAAAAGGTATTTAAAAAATTTCAATAATCACTTCTCAACTATTGGAGTAAATGGAATAAATGAAATGCTAAAAAATCTATATGGAGAAAATATAGATATAAGTACAGATGAAGGGAATGAATTAAGTTTAGAAATACTTGATTTTATGAGAAAAAAAATGCTTGAATATCAAGAAATTACAGGAAATCTATATAATCTTGAAGCAACTCCAGCTGAAGGAACTACTTATAGATTCGCTAAAGAGGATAAAAAAAGATACAAAGATATTATTCAAGCTGGGTTTGATGAAAATATATATTATACAAATTCATCTCAACTTCCAGTTGATTTTACAGATGATCCTTTTGAAGCATTAAATTTACAAGATGAATTACAGTGTAAATACACAGGTGGAACAGTGATGCACCTATATATGAAAGAGAGAATTTCAAGTGCAGAAGCTTGTAAAAAACTACTAAAAAATGTAATCTCAAATTTTAGATTACCATATATTACAATCACACCACTTTTTTCAGTTTGTCCAAAGCATGGATACTTGAATGGAGAGCATGAATATTGCCCAAAATGTGATGATGAAATTATAAAAGAGGAGTTGAAAAATGCAAAAAAACAAAGTGCTTGAAAAAAATAGTGAAAAAAGAACAAAATGTATAGTTTATACTAGAGTTATGGGATATCACAGACCAGTTGAAAGTTTTAATATAGGAAAAAAAGGTGAACATAAACAAAGAGAGCAATTTATTGAATCAAAAAATTGTTTATGATTTTACAAAGTTTACTACAAAAGATTATACAGGTGAATTAGCTTGTATAATCTGGCATATATCTTGCAATTTAAGGTGTGTTTATTGCTACAACGATAATATAGTTTTTGCAAAAAAAGCAAAATATTCTCACAATGATATTTTAAAATTTTTAAAAACAAGAAAAAATCTTCTAAGTGGAGTTGTTTTAAGTGGTGGAGAAGCTTTAATTCACAATTTAAAACCATTATGTAAAGAGATAAAGAAACTAGAATTTAAAATAAAACTTGACACAAATGGAATAAATACAAAAAAAATAAAAGAGCTTATTGAAGAAAATTTAATAGATTTTATCTCTTTAGATTTTAAAGCTACAAAAGATAAATTTGAAATAATAACTCAAAAGAAATCATCTTTGTATGATGATTTTATAGAAACTCTTAAGTATTTAATTCAAATAAACTTTTTATTTGAATTAAGAACTACTTTCAATGGAACACTACTAAATGAAAATGATATAAATAAGATGATAAAAATAGCTTATAATTTAGGATATAAAAATAGCTTTTATATTCAAAACTTTTTACAAACAGATTCAAATATTGGAAATATAAATAAAAATATTGAGATAAATAGAGATAAAATAGTAAAGAATCTCTTAAAAATAGAATATAGATGATATAAAAGTAAAACCACAAAATAAGTAATAACTTGTTAATATGCTATTTCTAAAAATTTTAAGGAACTATTTTGAATAAACTTTATTACTCTTACGAAATGTGTAAAGAAGATACAAAAAAATTAACAAATATTATAAAAACTTTTGAAAGTGATGCACTTTTGGGTGTTGCAAGAGGTGGTTTGACTCTTACTCATCTTATATCTCAAGCTCTAAATCAAAGAGATGTTTTCACAATTAATTCAATATCTTATGAAAGAAAATCTCAAAAAAACAGTGTTGATATTTTTAATATTCCTGATTTGAGTGAATATAAAAGAGTTTTAATTTTAGATGATATTGTTGATAGTGGAAAAACTATGAAAGCTATTTTAGAACTTTTAAAAGAAAAATATCCAAATACAGAATTTAAATTGGCAACTTTGTTTTACAAGCCAACAGCTCTAATCAAACCTGATTTTTATATACATAAAACAGATGTTTGGATTGAGTTTTTTTGGGAAGTTGATATTCAAATATAATAAAGGATAGATAATGATTTATGATAAAAGAGCTAGAAATTTTCTAGCAATTTCTAGTTTAATGATGGCAAGTGCAATAATTTTAGGTGCTTTTGGTGCTCATGGATTAAAAAGAATAATAAGTCCAGAAATGCTAGTTGTTTTTCATACAGGAGTTGAATATCAGTTTTATAACACTTTTGGTCTATTTTTTGTAACTTTTTTATCAATGATAAGACCAAATAACAATAAACTAAAAGTTGTTCAATATCTTATTTTGATAGGAACTTTTATTTTTTCTTTTTCATTGTATTTTCTTACAATTTTAAATATGCCAGTTTTAGGAGCGATAACTCCTATTGGTGGAACTTTACAAATAATTGCATATTTTCTTTTGACATATACAATATTAAAAGATAATAAATAATCAAAGCTTCATTGTGAAGCTTTTTTTTGGTTTTCCTACTTTTAAAAAGTAGGAATATATAAAACTGTTTCTATTTAAAAAGGAACTATTTAAAAAGGAGAAAATAAAATATGGCAGTAAAAGAACATTCATTAGATATTTCAGCAAAACTAGATCTTCAAGAGATGAAAAATGCTGTAATTCAAGCTCAAAAAGAGATTGATAATAGGTATGATTTTAAAGGGATACCAAAAGATATTGATTTAAATATTGGTGCAAAAACTCTTACAATGATTAGTTCAAGTGATAATAAAGTTGATGCAATGCTAGATATAATGATTGCAAAAATGAATAAAAGAGGAATTAGTATAAATTCTCTTGAAGAGATAAGAAAAGAAGATAGCAGTGGTGGAAATAGAAAATATAGCTATAAAATCATTGATAGTATAGAAAAAGATGAAGCAAAAAGAATACAAACAGAGATTAAAAGTCTGAAAATTAAAGTAAGTGCTGTAAATCAAGGAGATAGTATAAGAGTTACAGGAAAAAATATTGATGATTTACAAACAGTTATGAAGCATTTAAGATCTTTAGATTTAAAAGCACCATTGGTTTTTGATAATTTTAAATAAGGAAAAACTTTGCAAAATATCATAAGTGATATAAAAACAGAAGAGTTAAAAGAGTCAAACTATATAAAACCTATAAAAGTAAAATTCACTCAAAATGGAATAAAAAAAACTTGGGAAGCTGTAAGAAGTCATGATAGTGTATCAATTCTTATTTATCATACTGAAAAGAATGCTTTTGTGCTTGTAAAACAGTTTAGAGTTCCTGTTTATTTAAATGATAAGAATGTAACTTTTACTTATGAGCTTTGTGCAGGACTTGTAGATAAAAATATAAGTTTAGAACAGATTGCATCTGAAGAGATTGACGAAGAGTGTGGATATAAAGTAGATGCAAATAAGCTTATAAAAATTACATCATTTTTCACAAATGTTGGGATAAGTGGAGCAAAACAGCATTTATATTTTGCAAAAGTTGATGAAAGTATGAAAATCCACAGTGGTGGTGGAATAAATGATGAGCAAATAGAGACATATTTTTTGGAAAAAAACAATATTGATAAGTTCATTTTTGATGAAAAGAAAGCAAAGACTCCAGGACTTATGTTTAGCCTTTATTGGTTTTTGAAAAAAGAGAAAGAGCTTAATATATAGATGAAATATCTCTTTATTTTTTTATTTTTTAATATATTTTTAATTGCAAATGAACAAGATAACTTACTATTTATTACAAAACCTGAATATGGAAAGATGTTATATGAAAATCCAAGAGGAATAGGGTGTAATACTTGTCATGGAGATAAAGCTGAAGGTAAAAAAATAGTTCAATTTAAGCATATTCTTAAAGAAGATAAATATCTTTGTACTTTATATACTCCAAGTATAAAAGATGTGAGTTATGAAGTTTTTAAAGATAAAGTAAATCAAAGAAAAAATAAGAAAAAAATTTTCAAAGATGATGAAATTTGTGAGAAACTCATTTATAATTCAAATATAATGCCTACATATCACCTAACAGAAGAAGAAATAGAATCAATATATTACTACATAAAAAGTATAAGGAAATGATTTTTATTGATAATTTAGAGATAACTTAATATAATATAGCATTTTATTTAGGGGATTACAAAGTATGAAAAAAACAACTATAAATTTACGATTTACACTTATAAATCTATTCTTCACATTATTAGCATTAGTTATTGGATATTTAATACTAAATAGCTATAAAAATAGTTTAGAAAATAATATTTATGAAGGTGTAGTAAAAGATTTAAGAAACTTAAATGATATAAGAGTAGGTTCAAAACTTGATGTTGGAATATCAAATGCTGTTTCAATAGTAAATGATTCAAATATACAAGATGCCTTACTTTACAAAGATAGAAAGCTTGCAATAAAAGCTTTGGAATCTTTAAGTCTTAATATGAGAGAAAATACACCTTTTAAGAATATAAAAATCCATCTTCACACTAGAGATAATAACTCTTTTTTAAGATCATGGAATATAGATAGTTTTGGTGATGATTTAAGCTCATTTAGAGCAAGTGTTGTTGAAGTAAATAAAAATAAAAAAGTTTTAAATGGTTTTGAAATTGGAAATGCTGGATTAGAGTTAAGAGCAGTTGTTCCTGTATTTAAAGGTTCAACTCATGTAGGTTCAATAGAATTTATGCAAGGATTAAACTCTATTGCAAAAGATTTTAAAGATGACAATAGAGCATATCTAGTTTTAATGGACTCAAAATTAGCAAGAGCAAGTTATGATAAAAATAATTTATTAAATGAATATATTATCTCTCAAAAATTTATAGATGAAGAGTTTTTAAAAGATGCAAAAAATATTAATTTTAAGAAACTTTTAAATGATAATTATTTAATTTCAAAAAACTATTTTTATACTTACAAAAATATAGTTGATTTTCAAGGTAAAGAACTTGGAATTACTTTACTTGCTGAACCTATAAAAGATGTAGAACAGGCTATAAATCAAGCATCAAAGATAGTATATGTAGCTTTAACTATACTTGTATTAGCTCTTATTGGAACTATGATTGTTTCATTAATTTCTATGAAAAGAAGTATTATAAAACCAATATTAAATCTTAAGAAGTCAATTGATTCTATTAAAGATAATTCAAAAAATGCAACAAGAATAGAAATAGATTCAGAAGATGAAATAGGGGAAGTTGTGAATAGTTTTAATAGCTATTTAGACTCAATTGAAGCAGGGATTAGAAAAGACCAAATTGTTATTGATGAGACTAAAGATATTATTGAAAAGGTTAATGCAGGACTATATAATGATAGTGTAAAAGGAAAAGCAAACTCTTCAAGAGTAAATTCACTTGTAAGTGAAATAAATACAATGATAGAAAAAACACAATCGAATCTAACTCAAGTAAGTGATGCTTTAGTTGCTTTATCTCATGCAAAGTTTGATTATAAAGTTCCAGAGATAAAAGATACAACAGGAATCATAGCTTCACTTTTGAGTGGAATTAGAGTTACACAATCAAGTATAAATGAAGTTATGTGTTTAATTGATAAATCAACTATTGAGCTTACTCAAAGCTCATCACAACTTGAAGATGCATCAAAAACTTTAAGTCAATCTTCAAATATTCAAGCAGCATCATTAGAAGAGACGGCTGCTGCAATTGAAGAGATTAGTGCAACAATAACAAGAAGCAGTCAAAATGCTTCAAATATGGCAAAACAAGCAACAAATGTTACAGAATCAACAAATCAAGGATTAGCTCTTGCAGAACAAACGGCTATTTCAATGGATGAGATTAATAAAGAGGTTTCAGAGATAAATGAAGCAATAAGCGTAATAGATAATATAGCATTTCAAACAAATATCTTAAGTTTAAATGCAGCAGTAGAAGCAGCAACAGCTGGAGAAGCTGGAAAAGGATTTGCAGTTGTAGCACAAGAAGTAAGAAATCTTGCAAATAGAAGTGCAGAAGCTGCAAATGAAATTAAGCTAATTGTAGAAAAAGCTACTTTGAAAGCAAGAGAAGGTAAAAATACTACAAATAGAATGATTGAAGGATTTAATGAACTTCATGAAAGTATTAATATTACAATAGGATTAATTGAAGATGTTTCAACGGCAAGTAAAGAGCAACAGCAAGCTATGGAGCAAATTACTTCTACTGTAAATAGTTTAGATCAAGCAACACAGAAGAATGCAAGTTTAGCTTCAAATATAAGTGAAATGGCAATTCAATCTTCTAAATTAGCTATAAATCTAAATGAAACAATAAATCAAACATCTTTTGATAAAAATGCATATAAAAGAATTTGTGATACAAGTATGATTATTGATATAAATAAATTAAAATCAGATCATATTGTATTTAAAAATAATAATTTTGCAGCTTGTAAAGAGGGACATATTTGCACAGTTACAAGTTCAAAAGATTGTAATTTAGGAAAATGGATACTTGCAAATAGCAATAGAAATTTTGCAAAGACTTCTGAGTGGGAAGAGTTAAACAAAGCCCATGATTTAGTACATAGTTTAGTTCAAGAAACTATTGTTTTATATTCGAACTCAAGACCTAATAGTGAAATATTTAAAGTAACTAATGAGATAGAAAAAAATACACAAATTGTATTTGAAATGTTGAATAAAGTAAGAGAGATTAATTGTAATAACTAAATCATTATAATTTTTAAAGGTTAATTTGTTATTATTATTTTCAAATTTACAAAAAAGAGTTATTATGAAAAAAGTATTAAGAAAAAATATAAATGCAAAAGCACTTTTTATAAGCGATGATAAGAGTATAGAGAGTGAATTTCAGAATGAATTTAAAGAATTAATTGTATTAAATAATAAATTATTTTCATCATTAAATGATATTGAGAATAGTGATATAATTATTTTAGATTTTGATTTGAAAAAAGACTTTATAAATGAAATAATGGAACTTATAGCTAAGAAACTAGCTTTTGTTCCAATTATTGCAATTGGTAGCAAACAAAGTGAAGAGTATTTAGAAAAAGCTATAAACCTAAAAGCATATACTTTTCTTGCAAAACCATATACTAAAAATCAATTAGGACTTTCTATTTTAATGTGTTTAAATCAAACACAAAGATCTGATAAATTTAAACTAAGCGAAGGTGTTTATTATGATAAATACAAAGATCAGTTTTTTGATAAAACAAATAGTATGATTGAGTTTACAAGACTTGAAAAAGGATTTTTAAAACTATTAATTGATAGATTAGATGAAATGACTGATTATGATATGATTCAAGAAGAGGTTTGGAAAGGTAAAAAAATGTCAATTTTTACTATGAGAAATATTGTAAATAAGATTAGAATAAAAACTTATTATGATATTATTAGAAACCATTCAGGAAGAGGTTATACAATAGACCTTAGTAACTATTCAAAATAAATATTTCAAAATAAGGGATCATAATGTTGGAAGAGTTTATTTTGAGTAAAAAAGAGCTTATTAAACTTTTTGAAGAAGGGACATTAAAAGATAAAGAAAAAATCTGGCTTTATGAAGATAAAGAGGTAAAAATTGTGGCTTTGCATAAAGTGGAGCCACGATTTCTACAAGATTTAACAAATGCTGAATATTTCAAAATAGTTTTTGTAAAGTAGTTTTTATTGGATTACTTTTTTATTCTTAGGTTTTTAAACTTTATAAAATAAATATATAAACATATAAATAATATAAAAGATGATTGTAATATTCCCATAGTTAGCCAATTTCCTACTAAAAATCCTAATTGAGAGTCAGGTTCTCTAAAGAACTCTGCAATAATTCTAGCAATTGCATATAAAATTCCGTATAGTAAAGCTAATTCTCCATCAAATCTCTTTTTATTTCTAAAATATAATAGTATTAAAAATACAAAAAGTCCTTCTAAAATAGCTTCATATAGTTGAGATGGATGTCTTAAAACTCCATCTACATAAATTCCCCAAGGAAGTTCTGTAACTCTTCCTACAAGTTCTTGATTTATAAAATTCCCAATTCTTCCAAAAATATATGCAGCACTAACTCCCAGAACTGCAATATCTGTTAAAAACCAAAAAGAGATATTTTTTCTTCTTGCAAAAAGAAAACTAGCTATTATAAATCCTAAAAATGCTCCATGATAACTCATTCCAGCAATTCCAACATAAACACCATTTATATAAGGATTAAAAATCTGCCAAGGGTTTGTTAAATAGTAGCTAGTATTTGGATCATAAAATAGTATATATCCAAATCTTGCACCTAAAATAACTCCAATTTCTGCCCACCAAATATATGAATCAAAAATATCTTGTTTTATATTGATTTTATCATATTGTATAAACCACTTTGCTATAAGAATAGCACTTAAAAGTGCTAAAGCATACATAATTCCATACCAATGAACAGAAATTTCACCTAATTTAAATGCAACGGGATCAAACTTTGAGTATATATTTTGCCAAAATTCCATATTTTCTTCTTAATCTTCCAAAGCTTCAGCTATTAATTCAATTGGATTTTTAAATACAACATCAACTTTTGCATTATATAAACTATCTGTAATTTGCATTCTACAAGCACTACATTCAGCACTTACAATTTGTGCTTTTGTATCTTTTATCATCGCTGCTTTTGGAGCACCTGCTGCTCTTGCAAAACTAAATTTTTCTGTTTGCATAGTAACTCCACCAAAACCACAGCATCTATTTGAATCACTCATCTCTTTTAAAACATAGTTTTGTTTTAAAAGTTCTCTTGGTTCTTTCCAAACACCTTGCATTTTCTTAGCATGACAAGGATCATGATAAGTTACCATTTGATCAAATTTTTTACCATTTTTTGATAAAATTTCTTTTAATTCTGTACTGTTTTCAAGCCATTTTGTAGCTAAAAATATCTTTTTTGATAGTTTTATAGCTCTCTCTTTCCATAGAGGTTGATCATGTAAAAAATGTTCCCAATCTTTGTTTATCATAGCACTACAAGTAGCTTCAGGGATAATAACTGCTTCAACATCATCTATCCAAGATTCAAAATACTCAATATTTTTTTTAGTTAGATAATCAACTGTATCAAAAGCTCCTGTAAAATATGCAGGTGCTCCACAGCATAGTTGTTTTTTTGGGATAAAGATATCATATTCTAGTTTTTTAAGTATTTTTACTAAACTATCTCCTGTATTTGTGTAAGTATAGTTACTCATACAACCAATAAAAATAGCAATCTTTCCTTTTTTCTCAACTTTACTGAATTTCATATTTTCAGGATATTTATTTAAAAAGCTAATACTATCTGCATATGGTAAAGCTCTATCTTTTTTTACTATTGGAAGAGTAAATCTAGGAGTTGCACTCTGTTTTTCAGCATCAATTTTAATTCCACATGTCTGAAACATATATCCAAGTTTTGACATAAAATCCATAATTTTTCTATGTCTTAATAAAAAGAAAAACAATCTTTTATACCAAGCTATTCCAAATTTTTTTGCAATATCACTTCTTACTTGTTCTATTATCATATCTGTTGGAAGTGAATTTGGACAAACTTCAACACAGTTTGTACATAAAAAACAGGATTCAAAAATCTCTTTAGCAGTTTTATCAAGTTCAAGTTCATCTCTTTTATATGCACCAAGAAGATCAATAAATCCTCTAGGACTTGTTGCTTCGTCTTGATTTATATTAAAAATAGTACAAACAGGTTTACATTTTCCACATTTTACACAATCATCAGAAATCTTTGTATAATCAAATTTATTCATCTAAAAAAGCCTTATAAAATATATAAATAAAGTGTTTAATATACAAGAAAAAAGGTTAAAATAAGTTAAATGAAATATGATAATAACAATATAGTAGTAAAATAAATATAGGTTAATTATATGTACAAAATCAAAGAGTATAAAAAAGAGTTTTTTTTAATATTGTTTTTGATTATATGTTTTATATTAAACACTATTTTTGAATACTATGCCTATAAAAACTTTAAAAATGAAAATATTTTTGAGACAGAAGCTAAAATTATTAATATCTATGAAAAAGATGATTATGATATTTTAAGATTAAAAAGTAAGTCATTTGATTTTTTTTCATCAATAAATAAAAATGAAGATTTAAATAAATTTGACTATATAAAAGTAGCAATAGATACAAGAAAAGTTGAATTTATTGATTATTTAAAAGGTTTTTATACAAAAATAATATATTTTGATAAAGTTTTTCATGATAAACAAGAAGACTCTTATATAAAAATAAAAATCATAGAGAATATAAAACAAAATCATACAAATAGTCAAATAGTGGAACTTTTTAATACACTTTTTCTAGCAATTCCAGCAAATAAAGAATTAAGAACTATTTTTGTAAATCTATCAATTAGTCATATTATTGCACTCTCTGGATTTCATCTTGTTGTTTTATCAATTGTTATATATTGGATTTTATATTTTCCTTATAGCTATTTTCATACAAAATATTTTCCATTTAGAAATAAAAAATTTGATATTTTAATAGTAACAATCTCTATTTTATTTTATTATCTTATTCTAACAGATATTGTCCCATCACTTTTAAGAGCTTTTGTACTATTTTGTTTGGGTGTTTTTTTACTTAGATCAAATATAAAAATAGTTTCATATATGACTCTATTATTTACTTTTTTAATAGTTATTGCATTTTTTCCTCGATATCTTTTTTCTATTGGATTTTGGTTCTCTACAAGTGCAGTTTTTTATATCTATCTTTTTGTTCAATATTTTAAAAATCTTAAAAAATGGCAAATTTTAATATTTTTTAATACTTGGATGTTTTTGATTTTCAATCCAATAGTTCACTACTTTTTCTATCAAACTGCTCTTGAACAGTTCTATTCAATCTTTTTAACAATAGCTTTTACAGTTTTTTATCCATTTGAAATAGTGGCTCATATTTTTAATTTTGCAGAATACTTTGATTGGATTTTAATCTATATTTTTAATTTTAGATTTGAAGTTTATGATACAGTTACACCTTTATGGTTTTTTGTGTTATATATAATAGCTTCTTTTGCTTCCATATATAGTAAAAAAGCTTTTTATATATTAAATATTATGATGTTAGGATTTAATTTTTATATTTACTTTTAAAATAGCCAAGAGTAAAACTCTTAACTATTTGTAATTAATCAACAGGAACAACAGGATTTAAACTAGAAGTATTATTTAAAAAGTGCCTATGTTTTTCAAACTGATCTATAATATCATTTACAATTACTTCAATATCATAACCGTAAATATCATAAGCTTTATTTCCATCTTGTAAAAAAACTTCAGCTCTAGCATACTTTTTCTGCTCTTTTTGAGGATTTATATTTTCAGGATAAGCATAAGGTGGAGTATCATAACTTCTTAATCTTACTTCATAAATAAAGTCAAAATCTCCTGAGTGTTCAACTCTTAAAGTTGAAATAGATTTTTTTTCATTATTTGTAACTTCAACTATCCAAGCATATTTTTCTAGCTCTTTTTTTACTATATTCATAGCTTCAATAATCTCTTTATCAATAAATTTTCTAGTTTCATCAGGTTTTGGAAACTCTATAATTCTATTTAATCTATTTTGCCAAGTACCACATATTTCTCCATGTCTTCCAGCATTCATATGATGTTGTAAGCTTTCACTTCTAATATATTCTAGATTTAAAGCTTTATAAATTCCCCAGCAAGATATTAACAAAATAATAGCAAATGGAAGACCAATAATAATAGATGCTGATTGTAAAGCTTCAAATCCTCCTGCAATAAGCATAGCAATAGCTACAATACCTTGAGAAGATGCCCAAAAAGCTCTTTGCCAAACTGGATTATTGGATTTTCCTCCACTTGCAATTGTATCAACAACTAAAGAACCACTATCAGAAGATGTAATAAAGAATATTGCAACTAAAATTACAACCAAAATTGAAGTTACACTTGAAAAAGGGAAAAACTCTAAGAATTTAAAAATAGCTATTGAAACATCATTTGAAATAGCTTGAGATAAAGCAGTATATCCTTCATTAATAATTAAATATAAAGCACTATTTCCAAAAACAGTCATCCATATAAATGTAAATCCAACAGGAACAAATAAAACTCCAATAATAAACTCTCTTATAGTTCTTCCTCTTGAAACTCTTGCTATGAACATTCCTACAAATGGCGCCCAAGATATCCACCAAGCCCAATAAAATAGTGTCCAAGAAGATAACCAAGATGATTTTCCTTCATAGGAATACATATTAAAAGTTTGCTTTACAATATTTGATAAATAAACTCCAATATTTTGTACAAAAGAGTCTAAAATATAAAAACTAGGTCCAACTATTATTACAAAAACAAGTAAGGCAAATGCCAAAAATAGGTTTAAAATGGATAGTCTTTTAATACCAGAATCAAGTCCTAAAACTACTGAAACCATAGCTATTGCACAAATAAGAACAATTAAAATAATTTGATTTACTAAACTAATATCTATATCAAAAACATAATTAAGACCAGAATTTATCTGTAAAACACCAAGTCCTAAAGATGTAGCAATACCAAATATTGTTCCTAAAACTGCAATAGTATCAACCGTATGACCTATCTTTCCATATATTTTATCTCCAATTAATGGATATAAAGCAGATCTAATAGATAAAGGTAATCCGTGTCTAAAAGAGAAATATGCTAAAACTAATCCAACAATAGCATAAATAGCCCATGCATTTAATCCCCAGTGGAAAAATACAATATTCATAGCATTTCTAGCAGATTCAACACTCTCTTTTGCTCCTATTGGAGGATTTGTATAGTGAATTACTGGTTCAGCTATTCCCCAGAAAACTATTCCTATTCCCATTCCTGTTGAAAATAACATTGCAAACCAAGAGAAATTTGAGAAAGATGGTTTTGACTGGTCTGGACCCAATTTAAACTTGCCAAATTTTGAAAGTGCAAGGAAAAAAGCAAAGAAGGTAAAAATTGCGATACTTAGCATATATAACCAAGCAAATTTTTGTGAGATGAAATTTTTAGTACTTATGAAAATTTCGTTTGCCAAAGATGGATTTATAAAAGTAAATATTACTAATATAGATATAAAAAGCACTGATGGCACAAAGACGGGTTTTAAAATGGTCGAATTCATTCTTATCCTTTAAATTTTTTAATCATATAAAATAACATAAAAATCTTAAATCAAGTTTATTAAGGATTATTCAAACTCTTTTATATAGCTATTAATTGTGTTAAAAGTTGATTCATTTGTAAATACTATATCAAGATGCATTAAGTAAAAAACACTTAAATCTAGCTCTTTATCAAATTCTTTTATCTTTACAAAATCTTTTAAAGTTGTAATAATTTTATAAGCTCTATTATCTTCTAAAATATTTATTAATTCATCTTTTGTAAAGTTATGATGATCAGCAAAAGAGATCATTTTTGTATCTTTTTCTAAAAATTCTAAGAGTCTTTTTGGCTTTGAAATTGCTGTTAAAAGAAGAGTTTTTGAATTAGATTCTAAGGAAGAGTTGTTTAAAGCATTTTTAATAGTTACAACTCTTTTAAAATCTATACCTTCTTTTAATATTAAATCAGCTTTATTGTAAAAATATTTAGGCTCTCTATATGCACCACTTGGAATACAAAAAGAGTTTTCTGGTTCATTTTTTGCTTTTAATAAAATATCAAATTTTTTAATACTATATTTAGAAAAAGCATCATCCAAAAATATAATCTTTGCTCCAAGCTCTTTTGCTTTATTTATTCCTAAAACTCTATCTTCACTCACTATTACACTTGCATTTTTTAAACTTTTAGCTAAGAGCATCGCTTCATCACCACTTGTTTTTACATCTACTAATATATTTCCATTTTGCGAAACTAAAAAAAATCCTTTTGATTCTCTTCCATAACCTCTTAAAATAATAAAAACATTTTTATAGTTTGAAGCTAGTTTTATAGTAATTGGAGTTTTTCCACTTCCACCAACAATTAAGTTTCCAACTGAGATAATAGCTAAAGAAAAATCAATTTTTTTCGCAAAAAGTCGTTTTGATAAAATTACAATAATATATAAAAATGATAGTGGAAGAAGTAAAAAAGAGATAAGTTTTTGAAAACTATTTGGATAAAAGAGATAGTTTTCAAACCATATAATAAGTTTTTGTTTCAAAAATTATATCCACTCTTTTGCAACATCGATAACTTGTTTACAAACATAATCAACCTCTTCATCTAAAAGTCCAGCATAAATAGGTAAAGATAATATTTGTTGATAATTGTTTAAAGCATTTGGAAATGCTGTAATCTTAATAGAATATTTATTTTTATAGTATGTTAAAAGATGAAGAGGAATATAGTTTAAAGCTGTTGAAACTCCTCTTTCTTTTAATGCTCTTGCAAAAGCATCTCTATTTCTATTTATTTTTATAATATATTGAGTATAAATATGTCCCTCTTTAAAAGGTAAAATAGTAATATGTTTTACATCTTTTAAATTTTCTTCATACATTTTTGCAATATTTTGTCTTCTTTTAATAAAACTATCTGTTTTTTTGAGTTGAGCAATTGCATAAGCAGCATCTAGTTCTGAAATATCAAACTTATGACCAATATCATCAACATCATAAACATAATCAAGGTTTCCAAAACTATCATAAGTTGTTGTAATAGCATGGTTTCTTAAAAGTCTTGCTCTTGAAGCTAATTCTTCATTGTTTGTAACTAAAACTCCTGAACGGCTTATTGCATATTTTGAAGGTGAAGGATTTGTAGAAAAAATTGTCATATCTGCACTTAGATTTCCTACTTTTTTGCCTTTATATGAAGAGCCTAAAGCAGCTCTACAATCCTCTATTATTAAGATATTGTGTTTTTTGGCAATTGTATAAAGTCTATCTAAATCAGGAGCTAAACCACCAATGAATGTAATAATAGCTGCTCTTAGTTTTTTTGATCTATTTGCTATTAAAATCTCTTCAAATTTATCAATATCAATATTCATATCTTCAGGATTTATATCCACAAAAATAGGCTCAGCATCAAAGTGTCTTACTGTTTCAGGAAGATTCACAAAAGAGTTTACAGACATTAAAATCTTATCTCCTCTTTTTAACTTCATAGAACTTAGAGCCAAATGTAAAGCAGCAGTAGAAGTTGCAGTTGCAATAGAGTATTTTGAACCTATATATTTAGAAATTCCATCTTCAAACTCCAATACTTTTGACAAGTCATTTTTTGCCTCAAGTACAGATTTTATTTGGTTTATCTCCTCATTATCTAAAGTTGCTTTATATATTGCAATGTTTCTCAATTTTCTCTCCTATATTTTTGCTATTTTTGCTAATTCTGTTTTAAATCTATTTTTTTCAACTCTTTTAGAGATTTCATCTATAAAAGCTTTATCAAATCCATTTTTAATAAGTTCTTCAAAACTTTGTTTTTCATCATACATAGCCTTTAACAAAGAGTCAATTTTGTCATAACTATGTCCTAAATCATCTTCATCACTTTGATTTTCATAAAAATCAGCACTTGGTTTTTTATTTAAAATCTTATCTGATACACCCAAAAATCTTGCAAAATCAAAAAGGTCACTTTTATAAATATTTCCAATAGGATTTATAGCATAAGCTGTATCACCAAAAATAGTACTATATCCTAAAAGAATCTCACTTCTATTTGATGTACCTACAACCAAAGAGTTTTTTTCAAAAGATTTATCATATAAAACACTCATTCTAAGTCTTGCACTAAAATTTCCAATTCTTAAAGTGTTGTTGTTCATGCTATTTAAATAGGCACTTAGTATAGGCTCAATAGATATGGTTTCATAATTTATATTAAATTTTTCACAAAGTTCAATAGAATCATCCACTGAAGATTTTGATGAAAATTGCGATGGCATTAAAATACAAGTTAAATTTTTATCAAAAGCTTCTTTACATAATACTGCTACAACAGCTGAATCAAGACCACCTGAAAGTCCTACAACAACACTATTCAAAGCTCTATTTTTCACTTCATTTTGTAGAAAATTTATTAAATTTTGCTTAATATTTTTATATTCTTTCATTTTTAAATCCTAATTTAAGATTATATATCATTTTTCTTTGCTTTCAGATAAATCTCATCTAAATAAGTAGAGTTTCCTTTTTTATGCTCGACTTTTTTATCAATAAGCCTGAAAACTATATCTTTTAACTCATCTTCATCAAAATAGTTTAAATAATTTGGATTTATATCTATTTTCTCATTTGAAGATATCTTAAGCAACTCTTTTATCTCTTCAATTAACTCTTTTTTTATATCAATCATCATTTCTCATTTTCAAATTTTTTTAAAATATCAACTAAATAAAGCTCCATTTTTTCAACTCCAACATCATCTTCTTTGCATCTACAAGATCCACAAGAACTTCCAGCATCTGTTAAATTCTCAATCTCTTCTAGTGTTTTTGCACCTTTTTCTTTAATTGCATGAACTATTTCACCAAGGCTTACTTGCTTACAATCACAAACTATAAAAGAGTGAGGAAAGTTTTTTGCCATCTATATTCCTCTATCTTTTTTAATTATTTCATAAGCTTCATTTATCTCTTGAAGTTTTTTTGTAGCTTCATCAATAATACTTTGTGTAGCACCTTGACCTGTAATAATATCTGGATGATTGTTTTTAACAAGCTCTCTATAATTCTTTTTAATTATTGAAAATTCATCATTTGGATTAGAATTTAAGATTTCATAAGACTTTTCAAGAGATAGTTTTTTCTCATTTTTAATATTTGAATAAAAACTTTCAAAAGAGTAGATTAATCTATTGTAATCACTTTTTGCTATTTTTAATGCATTTGCAATATCTTCTGTTATCTCTTGTTCTTCTTTTGAAAAATCACCATCAATAAAAGCAAGATTTAATAAATATTCCATATATTTTAATCTTAAATTATAATTCTTGGCAGTTAATCTATAAAGCCTATCACAAATCACAATAAGATTTGAAAAATTATCTTTTTCTTCATTATAAAGCTCTTTTAATCTTCCTCTTAAATCTTCACTATTTTGAAAATGGCTTGAGATATCTGATAAAGTATGTTTTATTAATTCTGCTTCAAGCTCTCCAACTTTACCATCTGCTTTTGCAACTTTTGATAATAGTGCAACCAAAAGACCAGCTTCATGATTTAATATATCACCTCTAAAAACTTCTTTTTTTGTTAAATTTATATTTTTAAACTCTTCTGTTTTATAGTTTTTCCCTATAAAAAAAAGAACAGCTATAACAATTATTAATACTAAAAATTCCATTATTTTATTTTACCTTTTAAAAAATTAGGTGATTTTATCAAATATATACTGAGAATAGAAAATTAAATAATTATAAAGTAAGGGATACTTGAAAATCATTACTTAATATAAGTTTTGATAAAATCTCAACCTTATATAGAATTTGGAGCAAAATATGTTTGGAATGGGAATAACAGAAATTTTATTAATAGCAATAGTTGCAGTAATAGCTCTTGGTCCTGAGAAACTACCAGATGCAATGGTAAAGATAGCAAGACTTTTTAATAGTGTAAAAAAAGGTTTAAATGATGCTAAAACTACGCTAGATAAAGAGTTGAATATTAGTGAATTAAAAGAAGAAGCAAACAAATTTAAAGCCCAAATTGAAGAAACAAAAGCTTCTTTAAATGTTGAATCAAATTTTGATTTAGGACTAGATGATATTTTAAAAGATGATTTAGAAGTTAAAAAAGATAGTCTAAAAGTAGAAGACTCTAAAAAAGAATTAGAAAATAGATTTGCAAAAGCAAATGAAAATAAAACTAAAAATGAGAAAAACTCACTAGATTCTAAGGAAATATAATGTTTGATGATTTAAAACCACATATTGCTGATTTAAGAAAAAGATTAACAATCTCAGCTTTAACTGTTGTTGCAATGTTTTTTATATGTTTTGCATTTTATGAGCCAATTTTAGAGTGGATGATGGCTCCTGTTAAACATGCTCTTCCTGTTGGTAAAACTATGATTGCCGTTGAAATTCAAGAAACATTTTTTACAGCTATGAAAGTTGCCTTTTTTGCAGGTTTTATACTATCTTTACCAGTGATTTTTTGGCAATTATGGCTTTTTTTAGCTCCTGGACTTTATGATCATGAAAAAAAACTTGTTGTTCCTTTTGTATTTTTTGCAACTTTAATGTTTTTAATGGGAGCTTCTTTTGCTTATTATATAGTTGTTCCTATTGGTTTTGATTTTTTGATTGCTTTTGGTAATAGTGTTGTTGATGTTACACCAAGTATTGGAAAGTATGTTGGATTTTTTACAAAACTAATGATAGGTTTTGGTATAGCTTTTGAGCTTCCTGTTATTACATTTTTCCTTGCAAAAATAGGATTAGTTGATGATGCTATGCTAAAAGGCTTTTTTAGATATGCAGTTGTTTTAATTTTTATTGTTGCTGCAATTTTAACTCCACCAGATGTTATAAGTCAAGTATTAATGGCTGTTCCATTGATTTTACTTTATGGTGTATCAATTTATATTGCAAAAGTATTTAATCCAGCTCAAAAAGAAGATGAAGAAGAGTAGAAGTGAGTGATAATTTAAAAACATCGAGTTATGACTTTTATCTTCCTACTTCTCAAATAGCCTCAAAAGCTGTAAATCCAGCTGATAGTGCAAAGCTTTTAGTTTATAATAGAGCTACAAATGAAATTACTCATGCGATTTTTAAAGATATTATGAATTTTTTACCAGAAGATTTAACTATATTTTTAAATGATACAAAAGTAATAAAAGCAAGAATTTTTGGAAAAAAACTAACAGGTGCTAATATAGAACTACTATTAAATAAAGCACTTTTTATGAATAGATTTTTAGTTTATATTAAAGGAAAAGTAAATCTTGGCACAAAACTTTTTTTTGATAAAAACCTTTGTGCAAATATCATTGAAATAAATGAAGATGGCTCAAGAGTTGTTGAGTTTTATAAAAAAGATTATGAAAAAATTAAATTAGATTTTTCTTCTTTAGTTGAAATTTTAAACGAAATAGGGCACATTCCACTTCCTCCATATATAAATAGAGCTGATACAAAAGAAGATGAAAAAGATTATCAAACTTTGTTTTCTAAAAAATATGGAGCAGTTGCAGCACCAACAGCATCGCTACATTTTACGCCTGAATTATTACAAAAAATAGAAGATAAATATGGATTAAATTATCTTACATTGCATGTTGGAGCTGGAACTTTTAAGCCAGTTGATGTTGAAGATATTTTATCTCATCCAATGCATAGTGAATATTTTGAAATAAGTAGCCAATGTAAAGATAAAATAGACAAAGCAAAAAATATTTTAGCAGTTGGAACAACGGTTACTAGAACTTTGGAATATTATGCAAGAAAAAATATGATTTGTGGAGAGTGTGATTTGTTTTTAAATCCAGCAAACAAACCAATAATTGTAAATCATCTTTTAACAAACTTCCATCTTCCAAAATCTACATTAATTATGCTTGTTGCATCTTTTATTGGTTTAGAAAAAACTTTAGAGCTTTATGAAATTGCTATAAAAAACAATTATAGATTTTACTCATATGGCGATGCTATGTTGATAATTTAAAGGATTTTTATGGTTTATTATATTTTATTTGATACAGAAACAACAGGGGCTTTGGAAGAAGATAGAGTTATACAATTTGGTGGAATGATTTTAGATCAAAAAGGCAAAATGGAAGTTTATGATGAACTTTGTAAAAGTGAAGTTCCAATTAAAATTGAAGCAATGGAAGTTCATAATATAACTCCTATGATGCTTGAAAATAAGCCAAGTGCAAAAGAAACAAATTTTTATAGAAGATTAGAAGAGTTAAATAATAGTTCAAACTTTTTAATTGCACATAATATAAATTTTGATTTAGAGATGATCAAAAAAGATGGTTTTGTAAATAATTTACAATTAATAGATACTTTAAGATGTGCTAGGCATTTATTTCCTGAATTAGCTTTTCATAGATTACAATATTTAAGATATGCACTTAATTTATATAAAAATGAGCAAGAGGAAGCACAAAAATTAAATATCACTATAAAAGCTCACGATGCAATAGGTGATGTACTTGTAATGAAACTTTTTTTAAGAGAGCTTGTAGCTAAAACAAGAGAGGTTTATCCAAACTATAATCCTATGAAAAAACTAGTAGAACTTAGTTCAACTCCTGTTTTTGTGCAAACTTTTAAATTTGGAAAATATAAAGGTGAAAAAATAGTAGATGTTGCACAAAAAGATGCAAACTATTTAAACTGGATGCTTAATAATATGGAAGATATGGATGAAGATTTAAAATATACTTTAACAAAAGTCCTATCTTAAACTTTAAGATAAGTACTTTTCTTTTAATCCCTTTCTCATAGTTTCAATTAAAATCTCATCTGCTTTTGTATTCGTAAATAGTTCAAAAGCTAAAACTCCTTGATAAAGAAGCATATCTTCACCATCTTTTGTAAGATTATCCAACTTTTCAGCCAAAGCCAAAAATGGAGTTATTTTTCCATAAATACAATCAAAAGTAAATGATGATTTTCTTAAAACTTTCTCTAAAATCTCTTTTGAAGCTGGAAGTAAATCATCTTTTAAACCAGCACTTGTTGAGTTTACAACTAAATCAAAAGTAGGAATATTTTCAAGTTCTTCAAACTCTTCCCAAGAGTAAGTTTTTATACCATTTTCTATAAAAAAATCTAATCTATTTTTTGATCTATTTAAAACAACTGTATCAATATTTTTCTCTTTTAATGCAAGACAAATTGCTTTTGAAGTTCCACCAGCTCCAAGAACTAAAACTTTTTTAATTTTGCCAAAACTCTCAATTGCTTTTATAAAACCAGGTGCATCTGTGTTGTAAGCAAATACTTTGTCATCTTTTAAAATATATGTATTTACAGCTTTAATCTCTTTTGCAATTCCAACAACTTCATCTGCTTGTAAAAATGCAGCTTCTTTATGTGGAACAGTAATATTTGCTCCTAAAAAACTATTTTTTATAAACTCATTTTTTAGCTCTTTTCCATCTTCTAAGTGAAATTTTTCATAGATTGCATCAAATTTTAAATATTTAAATCCAGCATTTTGCATTTGTGGTGATTTTGAGTGAACAACTGGATTTCCAAATATTACAAATTTTTTCATTTTAAGCCTTTACTGCATAGAAATTAAATAGTGGAAAATCTCCATAATCTCTTTTAAAAACAAAAACTCTCTCATATTTAAACTTTTTTAAACCTTGCTTTGAAGATATATTTTCAAGCTCTTCTTGTGAAAAACCAAAGTGAAAAACACCTTCATTGTTATATTTTTTATGAAAAGAGCCATCTTCTTTTTCTAAATCATTTATACAAAGAATTCCACCTTTTTTTAAAGCTTTGTAAGCTTTTTTAAAAAAAATATCCAAATCTTCTATATGATGAAGTGACATAGAAATTATAATTAAATCAAAACAATTTTCACTTAATTCATCATTTTGTATATCGTGTTTAAAAGCTTTAATATTTGTTAGATTTTGTTCTTTTGCTTTATTATTAAACTCTTCAACCATTCCAATTGAGCTATCAAGTCCTAAAACTTCATTTGAATCATTTTTTAAAGAAAATGATAAAAGACCAGTTCCACAACCATACTCTAAAATATTTCTTATTTTATTTAAATCAATATTTTTCTTAATATTTTCTATACAAGCTTCTGTTCTATCAAGAGTTGTTCTTTTTTTATCCCAATCTTTTGCTCTTTCATCAAATTTATTCAAAACATATCCTTAAACTATTTTTAGGCAAGATTATAACCAAAAGTGAATTAAGAGAGTAAAATGAGCATAAAATATTTTATTAGTGATAAAAATGATGGGAATCTAGCTTTTCATGTAGGTGATATTATAGAAAATGTAGAAAAAAATAGAGAAAATCTAGCAAAAAAGTACTCATATAAAAATGAAGATATGGTTTATATGAATCAAATACATAGCGATAATATTGTAATAGTTGATGAAAAAAGTGATAAATTAATTGATAATTGTGATGCAATTATTACAAACAGCAAAAATCTTCCACTTATGGTAATGGTTGCTGATTGTATTCCAATACTACTTTTTGATGAGAAAAAATCTGTGATTTCAGCTATTCATGCTGGAAGAAACTCCACTTTTCTAGAAATAACAAAAAAAACTGCTCAAATTTTTATAGATAAATTTAACTCAAATCCAAAAGATATAAGAGCAGTTTTAGGTGCTAGTATCCAAAAATGTTGTTATGAAGTAAGTCTTGAAATGGCAAAAATAGTTGAATCTTCTTTTGGAAAAGAGTTTGTAGAAGGTAGAAACATAGATTTACAAAATATAAATAGAAAACAACTAAATGATTTAGGGATTAAAAATATAGAAATTTCAGATATTTGTACAAAGTGTGGAACTAGTAATTATTTTTCATATAGAAAAAATAGTAGAACTGGAAGATTCGCAGCTATTATTACTCTTCATTAACTATTTAAGTCTTTCTTAGATAAAATACACGATATTTTATAAAAAATACTTATAATAAATGTCTTAGAAGGGAATAAATATGAGCTTTAAAGTTACAAAAGAGTTGGCATTGGATTATCATAAAAATCCAAAAGCAGGAAAAATAAGAGTAGAGACTTCAAAAAGCTTTAAAGATAAAAATGATTTAAGTTTGGCTTACACTCCAGGTGTTGCTTATCCTTGTGAAGAGATTAAAAACAATCCAAATGATGCTTTTTTATATACATCTAAAAGAAATCTTGTAGGAGTTATTTCAAATGGAACAGCTGTTTTAGGTCTTGGAAATATTGGAGCACTTGCATCAAAACCAGTTATGGAAGGGAAGGCAGTTTTATTTAAAGAGTTTGCAAAAGTTGATGCTTTTGATATTGAAGTAGATGAAAAAGATGTTGATAAATTTTGTAATATTGTAAAAGCAATTAGCCCAACTTTTGGTGGAATAAATCTTGAAGATATAAAAGCTCCAGAATGTTTTGCAATTGAAGAGAGATTAAAACAAGAACTTAATATTCCTGTTATGCATGATGATCAGCACGGAACAGCGATAATTACAGCAGCGGCAATTATAAATGCAAGTGAACTTTTAAATAAAAATATTGAAGATTTAAAAGTTGTAGTTATTGGAGCAGGAGCTGCTGCTATTGCTTGTTCTAAAATGTATAAAGAACAACTAGGAATTAAAAATTTAATAATGAGTGATTCAAAAGGTATTTTAAATAAAAATAGAGATGATTTAAATGCTTATAAAAGAGATTTTATAAGTGATTGTGAATCTTTAGAAGATGCATTTACAGATGCTGATATGGTTTTAGGACTTTCAAAACCAAATAGTTTTACTCTAAAACATATTGAACTAATGTGTGAAGAACCAATAATCTTTACTCTAGCAAATCCAACACCTGAAGTTTTTCCAGAAGATGTGAAAAAGATAAAACCAAATGCAATTATAGCAACAGGAAGATCAGATTACCCAAATCAAGTAAACAATGTTTTAGGTTTTCCTTATATTTTTAGAGGTGCTTTGGATGTTCAAGCTAGACAAATAACTGACTCTATGAAATTAGCTGCTGCAAAAGCTATTGCAAACTTAGCAAAAGAGCCAATAACAGAAGATATTAAAGCTCTATTTGGAGATTTACAATATGGAAAAAATTATATTATTCCTACACCTTTTGATAAAAGATTACAAGTAGAAGTTTCAAGTGCTGTTGCTTTTGAGGCATTTAATCAAGGAATGGCAAGAGTAAAAGAGTTTGATTTAGAAGCTTATAAAAAAGAGTTAGAGGAATTAAAATAGTAAACATATGGAACAGTATATATTAAAAATAGCTACAAATGATGCCAAAGGACTTATATATAATATCTCAAAAGTTCTTTTTGCAAATAATTTAAATATAGATACAAATGCTGAATATGTAGATCCAGATACAAAAAACTTTTTTATGAGAAGTTTAATATCTGGAAAAATATCTTCAAATATTTTAGAAAAAGAGTTAAAAGAGGTTTTACCTGAGGGCTCAATTATAAGCTTAAATAAAAAAGCAAAAAAAGATGTTGTGATTTTGGTTACAAAAGAGGCTCATGTTTTAGGTGATTTATTGATTAAATATATCTCAAATGAACTAAATGCAAATATAAAAGCAGTAATAGGAAATCATGAGGATTTAAGAGAATTAGTTGAAAAATTCAATATTCCATACTTTTTTATTAGTACAAAAGATATTTCAAAAGATGAACATGAAAGATTAATTTCAGAAAAAATTGATGAATTTAATCCAGAAATTATAGTTTTAGCAAAATATATGAGAATTTTATCTTCAAATTTTGTAAGCAGATATGAGGGAAAAGTTTTAAATATTCATCACTCATTTTTACCAGCATTTATAGGTGCTAATCCTTATAAACAAGCTCATGATAGAGGAGTTAAAATTATTGGTGCAACTGCACATTATGTTACAAATGATTTAGATGAAGGACCAATAGTTTATCAAGATGTTGTGAGAGTTGATCACTCTTATTCATGGGAAGATATGAGAAATGCTGGAAGAAATGTAGAAAAAGTAGTTCTTTCAAATGCATTTGAACTTCTTTTAGCAGATAGGGTTTTTGTATTCAAAAATAAAACGGTAATTCTATAATGTATAATATAGTTTTACTAGAACCAAGAATTGCTGGAAATGTTGGAACAATAGGAAGATTGGCTTTTGCTTTAAATGCTAAACTTCATTTAATAAAACCATATGGTTTTGGAGAGATTACAGAAAAAGAGGTAAGAAGAGCAGGGCTTGATTATTGGTATAGTCTTGAAGTTTTTGAATATGAAAATATAGAAGATTTTTGGAATAAGAATCCTTTTTCTTCAAGACATTTTTTTGCTACAACTAAAACAAAAAAAACTTATTTTGAACAAAAATATGAAAAGAATGACTATTTTTACTTTGGAAGAGAAGATGCAGGTCTTCCACAAAATATTTTAGAACTAAATCCATCTTCAAATATTACAATTCCTATGGCAAATTATGCAAGGAGTTTAAATCTTGCAAATAGTGTATCAATAGTTTGTTATGAGGCAATTAGACAAAATTATGAACAATTTAAGGTAGAAATATGATAGAAAATAGACCTAGAGTAATAAGAGATACATTAATTTTAGGATTTGCTATTTTTTCTATGTATTTTGGTGCTGGAAATGTAATCTTTCCACCTTATTTAGGATTAATTAGTTCAAGTGATTGGATAATATCATTTATAGCTTATTTTATAACTGATATAGGTTTTGCAACAATTGCTATGTTTGCAATACTTAAAGCTGGTGGAAATGTAGATAATCTTACTTCTAAATTGGGAATTGTAAACGGTAAAATCTTAATGTCAATTGTGATTTTATGTATTGGACCACTTATTGCACTTCCTAGAACTGGTGCAGTAACATATGAAATGCTTATTGTTCCATATTTTGGGGATAATATTTATAACTCAATTATAACTTCATCATTATATTTTTCTCTTATTCTATTATTTACATTGAAACCAAATAGTATGATAGAGATTTTAGGAAAAGTTTTATCTCCTTTGCTTTTTATATCTTTAATAGTTTTAATAATAAAAGGGATTTTCTTTCCTTTAGGAGATATTCAAGAAAATGATCTAAAAGATACAATATTCTTTGATGGATTAATTTTAGGATATCAAACTTTAGATCTTCTTGCAGCGATAGCTTTTGGTATTATTATTGTAAATTTATTGAAATCAAAAGGATATAAAGAGGGAAAAACAACTTTTAAAATAGTTGGATATGCTTCTTTAATAGCTGCTTTTGTGATTATGATTGTATATTTAGGACTTACATATCTTGGAGCAACTACTAGTAGTTTTTATACAGCAGATATAGAAAAAGTATCTCTTTTACATAATATAATATTTAAATTATTTGGAAAAGATGGTGCAATAGTTTTAGCTTTTGTTGTTTTTCTAGCTTGTTTCACAACAGGAGCTGCACTTGTAAGTGTTACTTCACAGTTCTTTTCTAAATTAAGTAAAGGTAAATTATCTTATAGAAAACTAGTGGTAATTACATCATTATTTGCAACAGTAATTACAAATTTTGGTCTTGAAAGCATTATAAACTTTGCTGTTCCAATACTTTTTACAGTTTATCCAGCAGCTATTATTTTAGTATTTTTAATATTTTTTGATAAATACTATAAAAGTCAAAATGTATATAAATATGCAAGTTTTTCAGCCGTTATTTACTCTATTATTGAATTTATATCAAATAATTATTATAAGATTGAATTCATATCAAATATGCCTTTATATAAAGAGGGATTGTCTTGGATTTTAATAGCAGTTATTTTTGGATTTATTGGTAATTTTGTGAAAGAAAAGAAAACTCTTATATAAGAGTTTTGCTTTTTCTAATAAGTTTATGAATAGCTTTTAGCTCTTTTTTAAGAGTCTCTTTTTTTCTTTTATTGGCTTTTCTTAGCTCTTGTTTTACTTTTACTCTTTTCTTTTTAAGCTCTTTAATAATCTTTAAAACTTTCTCTTCTTGAGAATCTTTTAGCTTATCTTTTTTAAGAAATTTTTTAATCTTATCTATAATTTTATTTAGTTTCATTTTTTACCTCACTTATTTTCTGAATTAAATCACTATTTAAAAACAGAATATTTGCAATTTCTACTAGTTTCTTTTGAATAGAATAACCAGTTGCACTATCATTCATATAAGATGTAGCCATAGTTGCTTTAATCTTATCTTCTCTAATTAAAGCATCAATCTCTTCACTACTTGCTAAATCATTTTGTGCTAATTCAGATTTTATAACTTCTAATTGAGTTAATTGATCAACTTCATCTTCTAAACCAGCTAGAATATTAATATTTATTAAAATCTCTGCAAGTTCTTTTCTTAAAATATTATATTCTTCTTTAATATAACTATTCTTACTTTTTAAATATAAGTTTAGATTTTTTTGAATATCTCTTGTATCTTTTAATATTTCAACAATCAAAGATGCTGCTCTTTTAAATTCACCAGCTTTTATATGTTGGAAATCAAACATATGTTCTTGTGCAAAAGATGAATATTCAATAATTGAACTATATAAAGATTTTAAATTTGTTTGATAAATTTCATCTAAATTAGTATCAATTATAGATAGCTCTTTTTTTAATTGTTGATTCAAATTATCTTGTGTTAATCCTGTTGTATGAAGGCTAAGAGCATGTAAAATTGCTTTTTGACAATTTTCATAAAGATTTATAACCTCTTTTCTAATAGCAACAATAGATGCATCAGGGTTTGTTAAAACAATAGGAGATAAATATTTTGGTTTTGATGCCAAAGCTGCTTTTTGAGGAATAACTCTTTCTAAAAATCTAGCAATACTTGGAATAAATGCAAAAAGTAAAACAATACCAAATGCACTATATAAAGTATGAAAAAGTGCCAGCTTCATACCATTATTTGTTTCACTAATTCCTAAATAAGGAGCAATAAAATCAACAAAATCTTTAAATTGATATATAAAAATAGTTATAAAGATAGCTGTTACAAAGTTAAAAATCACGTGTGAACCAGCTACTCGTTTTGCATCTTGAGTAGAAGTTAATGATGCAACAACAGCTGTTAAAACTGTTCCAACATTCGCTCCAATTGCTAAAGATAAAGCATTTATATAACTTATACTATCTGCATTTAAAGCTGTAATAATAATTGCAAGAGTTGCTGCACTTGATTGAATAACAACAGTTATAACTAATCCAATCAATATATATAATAAAATTCCAGGATATCCATCCATAGAGTAACTAGCAAGGTCAATTTGATCTTTTATAACATCAAAACCATCTTTCATATATGCAATTCCAAGAAATATAAAACCTAGACCTAAAAGAACATTTCCTGTACCTTTTAAAGAGTTCGTTTTAAGAAATCTTAAAATAACTCCAAAAACAATCATAGGAAAAGCATAAGCAGAAATTTTTACATCAATTCCTAAACTTGAAACTATCCAAGCTGTTGTTGTACTTCCTAAGTTTGCTCCAAAAATAACTCCAATACCTTGAATTAAAGTAATTAATCCAGCTCCAACAAATGATATTGTAAGTAGAGTTGTAATAGTTGAACTTTGTACAATAGAAGTTGATATAAAACCTGTAACTACAGATAAAAAATTATTTTTTGTGAACTTTTGTAGTAAATCTTCTAAAAGTCCACCAGATAGTTGTTTGAACCCATCTTGCATAAAAAACATTCCTATTATAAAGATGGCAATACCACTTAATATAACAGTAAAGTTTTCATCAGAAATTACTATATAGCCTAAAACTATTAGACCCAAAGCAATAGCAATATTTTTTGTCAATTCATTCCCCCGAATATTTTAATAAATAGGCAGAATTGTAGCTAAAAATTAATTAATAAGGAGTTTTTTGATAGTATAAATAAATTAATCTTACATAACAATATTTGGGAAAAACAATGAGCAGTTCTGATATTTATATACTTATATTTCTTATA
Organism: Aliarcobacter thereius LMG 24486; assembly: GCF_004214815.1. Lineage (NCBI taxonomy): Bacteria > Pseudomonadati > Campylobacterota > Epsilonproteobacteria > Campylobacterales > Arcobacteraceae > Aliarcobacter > Aliarcobacter thereius. Next base: position 960,901 of record NZ_CP035926.1, on the reverse strand, counting down.
TTTTTAATGCTGTATATATTAAAAAAATTCAATGTATTTGCTATTTTATCTTATGGTGGAAAAATAGATAGTGATTTTAAAGAGTGTTATATAATTAAGTATCCAAAAAAAGCTGAATTACATAATAAAGGTTCAATATTTGAAATAGATGTTGATGAATTTTTTAGATTAAATCCAAAACTAAAAGGAAAAATCCCAGTTGAAAAAAGAGAAGGACTCCAATCAGCTGATGAATATGAGATAAGAAAAGAGATAAAAGAGAGAAAAATAATTCAAGAAAAATATAAAAAGCTATCAAGACAAAAACCAAAGAAAAAAAGAACTAACGAAAATGCCTAGAATTCTAATTTTAGAAGATGATTTACTTTTTGCAAATACTTTAGAAGATATATTAAAAGAGGAAAACTATAATATTGATTTAGCAAAAAATACAGAAGAAGCTCTTAATTTAAACTATGAAAACAGATATGATTTATATCTATTTGATATAAATCTTACAGGACAAAATGGAATAGATTTTTTAAAAACATTAAGAGATAGTGATGATTTAACTCCAACAATATTTATTAGTTCGTATAAAGATAAAGATACTATAAAAGATGCATATATAAATGGTTGTGATGATTATATAAAAAAGCCTGTTGAGTTAGATGAGCTACTTTTTAAAATAAAAGCTATTTTTAAAAGATTAAACAAAAAATTACAAATTATAAATTTAAAAAATAATATAAGTGTAGATCCATTGGAAAAAAGAGTATATAAAGATAATATTGATTTAAATATTCCTCAAAAAACTGTTGAACTCCTTCTCCTTTTCTTAGAATTTGAAGGTAAAATTGTGAGTAAAGAGCTTATTATTGAACGACTTTGGAACTCATCTTGTGAATATAGTGAAGGTTCTATAAGAGTTTATGTAAGTAAAATTAAGAAAGTTTTAGACTCAAAAGATTGTATAAAAAATATAAAAGCTGTTGGTTATAGATTTGAACTTTAAAAAAATATATTTTTTCTTATCTTTAGGTATTATTTTTCTTCTTATTCAAATTATAAGTTTTTTATTCTTTTATTTTTCACTATTTAATATAGATAATTTATGGATATACTTTTTTTTAATAGTTTTTGAGTTCGCTCTTTTTATATATTTATCAAAAAAGATTTTAAATCCTATTTTTAAAAGTGATGAAATGATAGAAAGCAGTATAAAAAATACTCTTCATGAGTTAAATATACCAGTTTCAACAATTAAATTAAATATAGATTTAATAAAAACAACAATAAAAGATGAAAAAACTTTAGCAAGAATTGAAAGAGTAAGACAAGCAAATGAGAACTTAATAAAACTATATAAAAATATGGAGTATCAACTTAAGAAAGAGCTTGAAAAAATAGAACTTGAAGAGTTTTATTTAGAAAATGTACTAAATGAATCTCTTTTAAAATTTGAAGAGCAAAAAGAACTTATAAAATTTGATATAAATATTATAAATATTAACTTATATGCTGATTATCATGGATTTATAATTGTCTTAGATAATCTTATTTCAAATGCAATAAAATATAACTCTAAAGATAATCCATATATAAAAATAGTACAAAAAGATACTATTTTTTCTATATATAATAGAGGAAAGTCAATAATTCCAGAAAACATCATGCTTGTTTTTGAAAGATATTTCCAAGAAAACTCTTTAAATAAAGGTTATGGAATAGGTCTTGCTATAATAAAAGAGTATTGTGATAAATATAAAATAGCAATTAATATTGAAGCCTTAGAAGATGGAACAAAAGTAAGTCTAAATCTAAAAAATATCATTAAACAAGCTTAAAAAAGCTTGTTTAAAATCTTAGAAACTATATTTTAGATTTATATAGCTATATCTTCCAGGGTCATTAAATAGAATCTGTTCTCCTCCAACAGTTACATATCTAATATCTTTATAAGTGTTTGTAGAGTTATAAACTTTATCAAATAGATTATCAACTCCTAAAGTTAATTCAAAGTTTTTAAATAGCTCTTGAGAATATTTTAAATTTACAAGTGCATATCCAGCAATTTCCTGCTCTTTAGCACTTGCATCAAATTTCTTCCATCTATCAACAGCTATTACTTCTGCTTTAAATTTTGCTTTTTTATACTCATAATTTAAAGCTAAGTTTGTTTTTAGAGGTGAAATTTCTGCTAAATCTTTATCTGTATAGTTGCCATCTTTTTTCCCTCTTAAATATGAAACTCCTAAATCAAGAGATAATTCATCTGTAAAGTAATAATAAGCACTTAAATCTACTCCATAAATTTTTGCATCTATATTTTCAAATCCATTTTGAGCATTGTAAATATAGTTTTTTAACTCTGAGTAGAAGATTTTTGGCTTAATATTAAAGCTTCCAATAGTTTTTTCAAATCCTAAATCTATCTCATAGTTTTTTGTTTGATCTAAGTTTGAATTTCCCATATAAAGTTCTCGTGCATCTGGAACTCTTGAAGATTTTCCAATACCTGCAAAAACTTTACTTTGCTCATCAAAATTATATGCTGTAAATAGATATCCATTTATTCCTGTATATTTTTTATCATTTGCATTTGGTTTTTGTGTTTCAATATTTGTGTAGTCATATCTTAAACCTGATTCAATCTCTAAGTTTCCAATAGATTTTTCAAATTTTGTAAAAATTGCTTTGTTTTTAGTATCGGTATCATACATTCTATTCATTGTAGCATTTGGAGTAATAACACCTGTAACTATATTTGTAGAGTGCATTTGCCCTCTCCAGTTTCTAACACTTGTATCAATACCAAGAGTAATTAAACTATCACTAAGTTCTAAAGAGTTTTTAACTGTTGCTCCCCAAACTGAAGTTTTTAAGTGGTTTGTCATATATGAAGTACCATTTCCATTTCTTAATTTTCCACTCATAGGATGATCTACTTTTGAGTAGTAATAGTCTAAATTTAACTCTTTAGAAAAACTTCCTAACTCTCTTATTGTATATCCCAAAGTGTAAATATCGCTATCATCATAATCAGCATCCATAGGACCAGCTGGATATAAAATACCATCACTTCTATTTGCATTATAAGATAGTTTTAAATCTTGATTATCTGAAATATTAAATTGTAGTTTCGAAAAAACAGTTTTTTTCTCAAATGCATCTATATCTGAATCTTTATATTGATTTGAAAGAGGAACACCTCTTTTTTTCTGTTGCTCTAAAAAGTTATCACCATTTCCATCTTTATAAGCTTTTCCTTTTTCATTTGAAGCTGAGATTAAAGCTTTTACAAACTCATTTCCACCTTCAATTGTAGCACTTGCTTTTTTATAATTGAAACTTCCAGTATTTAAATTTACTTCACCATGAAAGCCATCTTTTGGCTCTTTCATCTCTACTTTTACAAGCCCACTTAGAGTTCCAAAATTTTCAACATCATAAGGACCTTCAATAATCTTTACATTTTTAATATTATTTGTAGCAATATGAGAAGTTGGTGGATCCATTCTATTTGGACAAGCTCCATAGATTTTTGCACCATCAATTAAGATATTAATATTGTCTTTTTTTTGCCCTCTTAATATAATATCATTTGCGATACCATTTCTTCTTACAATTGAAATATTTGCTGAATTTTTCATCAAAGCTTCAGCTAAATCAGCACTTTTTAACTCTTCACTATTTATATCTTTTATAAGTTTTGAGTTTGATTTTTCTACTATATTTATTGTTTCTAAACTAGTAATTTCATTTGCACTTAAAAAAGCTGTTGTAACAAAAGATAAAGTAATTATCTTTTTTGCTAAATTTCTCTTTTTTTCCATAATATTTTCCCTTCCTAAAAAAATTTAGTAATTCTTACAAGAAAGTGTTAATTAACTATAAAATAGAAGTTTTAAAGTAATTAAACTATAATTACATATCTTAAAAAAAAGGGCAAATATGACAGAAACTATGATATTTATGATTGCAGTTGTGTTTTTCGCAATAGTGATTATTTCAAAAGGGGTAAAGGTTGTATCACAATCTGATTTATATGTTGTAGAAAGACTGGGTAAATTTCACAAGGTTTTAGATGGAGGTTTTCATATTATTATTCCAATAATTGATAAAGTAAGAGCTATTTTAACTTCAAGAGAACAACTTGTTGATATTGAAAGACAATCAGTTATTACAAAAGATAACGTAAATATTTCAATAGATGGAATAGTTTTTTGTAAAGTTGAAGAAGCAACAATGGCTACATATAATGTTATGAATTTTAGAGTTGCAATTGCAAATCTTGCAATGACAACTTTAAGATCTGAAATTGGTGCTATGGTTTTAGATGATACATTATCAAATAGAGAAACTTTAAATGCAAAACTTCAAACAGAAATCGGAAGTGCAGCTACAAACTGGGGAATTAAAGTAACTAGAGTTGAAATAGCTGATATTTCTGTTCCACCTTCAATAGAAAAAGCTATGAATATGCAAATGGAAGCTGAAAGAGAAAAAAGAGCTATTCAAACAAAAGCAGAAGCTCAAAAAGAGGCTCAAATTAGAGAAGCAGAAGCATTTAAACAAAGTGAAATATTAAAAGCAGAAGCAATAGAAAGAATGGCAGATGCTAAGAAATATGAACAAGAAAAAGTTGCAGCTGGTCAGCAAGAAGCTATGAATTTAATAAATGAAGCAATGATGAAAAATGAAAAAGCAGCTGAATTCTTACTTGCAAAAGATAGAGTTGCTGCATTTAAAGCTATGGCTGAAAGTTCGAGTACAGATAAAATGATATTACCTTATGATGTAACACAAATGATTGGAAGCACTTCGGTTTTAGGAGATGCTTTCTTTAAAGGTGTAAGTAATAATCAAACTAATAATGGATAAAGAATGGATTTTTATATTCTTTTTGCCATTGGGCTTACTTTAATCACAATTGAGATTTTTTTATTCTCATTTGTGGTTGTTTGGTTTGGATTAGGATTTTTACTTATCTCATTTTTAAACTATTTTTATCCAATTGATAGTGTAATTTGGCAACTATGTTTAGTAGCACTATTTTCACTAATATTTTTAGTTTTATTTAGAAAAAAACTATTAAAAAAGTTTTCTAAATCTCAAAAAGAGATAAGAGATGATTTTTTAAATGATAGTGGATATGCAGAAATTAAAAGTGGAAAGATATTTTTCAAAGGAACTTTCTGGGAATTTGATAAAAGTATAGATATAGAAAATTTTAAAGATGGTGAAAAGGTTTTTGTAGAATATACAAAAAATAATACTGCTTATATTAAAGTAAAATAGCTTGTAATTTACAAGCTATTTTATACTTTTAAGACTCGAATCTCTTTTTCAATTTAAAAAACGAAATAATAGCTTTAAACTGAGCTAAAACAAATGGAATCATAAGTACAAAATAGCTTGTACTATATTTTTCTACAATTTCATTATTTACAATACCAATATTTATAAAAAACATCCCAAAAATGAAAAAAGCAATAGCAGGGAAAATAAGTATAAAACTCAAAGCACTTTTTATATTTTCATTTATGAATTTTTCAAGAGTTCCAAGCTTTTTTACAAGAATAGATGAAAAAATCCCAAATATTATCTGTAAAGTAAGAATAATAGAACCCAATATAAAAATAGCAATACTATTTGTTTCTTTATCAAAATTATGTTCTAAGCCAAAAGTAATTCTTATAAAAGTAATACCAAGAAGAGTTAAAATTGGTATTATAAAAGATAGCGATAAAGCAGATTCAATATTCATACCTTTTTTTATATTCCTAAAACCAAAAGTAAATTTTAAAATAGTTAACACAGATGCTAATGTTGCAAAAAATAGTGAAGCAAAAACTCCAATACTACTTAAAGTGATATTTGTACTCATAGCTCCTAAAGATGCAAATCCAACAGCAGTCATTGAAAAAGCAAAAATAGTTATTATTTGAAGCAATTGATCTTTTTTTCCAAAATTAAACTCTCCTGTAAGAAGAATTCTTGCAAAATAATTAAAAAATATTTTAAGAGTATAAATACCATTTATAGCAAATCCAACAAATACCAATGGAAATATATATTGAACAATGCTCCAAAAACCAGGAATAAGAATAACTGCCAGAATAAATGTCAACAATATACTTGTAGTAAAAGTAAGAGGAATAACTATCAGTAATACTTGCTTGTTTGTAGCAAAAAGATTTTTATATGATTCTGTTTTTCTATAAATTAAAAACTCTTTACTATTTAAAAGAAGTAATTTATAGTGAATTACAGCAAAAGCTATTACAAAAACCAAAGAAAATGTAGTAATAAAAGTAATATAATCACTTTTTTTTAAAACTTCTAATATATCCCAAAATGTTATAATTGGACTATTTTCGTGAGGAGCTAAAAACATTAAATAGATAAAAAATGAAATACTTAGAACTCCTGAAGCTAAAGATTTCAAATAAAATGAAGGAGAAAAATTTTCTCTTAAGACCATAAACAACCCTTTTTAAAAAATTGAAAAATTGTATCAAATAAATAATTAATAAGTAGAAGTAATAATAAATTTAAAATCTGTTAAAATCTATTTATGAATAAAAAACTAATAGAAATATATTATGATAAAGATTGTCCATTTTGTAAGAGATATACTGAATTTTTAAAATTAAAAGATAATTATGAATTAAAAATGATAAATGCTAGAGAAAACAAGAGAGAGTTAAAGGAAATTTGTAGCAAATTAGATATAAATGATGGTTTCATTGTTGTTTTTGAAAATAGTTTTTTTCAAGGCACAAAAGCTTTGGAGTTTTTAAATAGAGCAGTTGATAAAAATACACTATTGGGAAAATTACATTTTTTATTTAAATATAATAATCTTTTTTCTAAAGCTTTATATAAAATTATTCTTCAGTTTAGAAAGCTGATTCTTATTTTATTTGGTAAAAATAGTAAAATTTAGCTTTCTTTTAGAAGCTTAAAATAATCTTCTCTACTTATCTCATAAGCTCCAAGTGAGGCTAAATGAGGATTATAAACTTGGCAATCTATAAGTTTAATTTCATTCTGTTTTGCCCACTCACAAAGATAAAAGAATGCAACTTTTGAAGCATCACTTTCAAATGAAAACATACTTTCTCCACAAAAAATATCATTTATAAGAATTCCATAAAGTCCACCAACAAGTTTTTTGTCTAAATAAACTTCAATAGAGTTTGCAAATTCTAAATTATGCATCAAAGTATAAGCTTGAATAAAATTATCATCAATCCATGTATCATCTTCATGTTTTCTTTTAATTTTTGAGCAATTTTTTATAACTTCAATAAAATTTGTATTTGATTTTATTTCAAAACCTCTATTTTTTATAGATTTTTTAAGACTTTTTGATACTTTCATCTCATCTGGTTTCAAAACCATTCTTTTTTGTGGGCAGAACCAATGAATATATCCTAATTCATCAATAAACCAAGGGAAAAGCCCATTTGAATAGGCATTTATCAATCTTTGTGGATGAAAATCTCCACCAATAGCGACCAAATCATCACTAATCATATCTTGGCTTGGGAAATCAAAATTATCATCATCCAAAAGCCAAATTTTATTTTCTTTATCTAATAGTTTCATTTTGGAATTTTAGTCAAAAATATGTTAATATCCAAATTTTAGAATAAGAGGTAAAATGAAAAGAGTAGATGCATATTTATCAAGTTTGGGATATTGTAGTAGAAGTGAAGCCAAAAGATTTTTAAAACAAAATGAAGTTTGTATAAATAAAAATAGGGTTTATAATACTTCAATAAAAGCAAAACATAGTGAAATAACTGTAAATGGTGAAAAGCTAGATGATGAAAAACTACTTATTTTATTAAATAAACCAGAAGATTATATCTGCTCACATAATGATGCAGGAAAGCTTATTTATTCGCTTCTTCCACAAAGATATCAAAATAGAAATCCAAAAATATCAACTATTGGAAGATTGGATATTGATACAACAGGAGCTATTTTATTTACAGATGATGGAGATTTAAATCATAGGCTAACAAGTCCAAAAAAAGATATTAAAAAAATTTATGAAGTAAGTTTAGAAAAACCATTAAAAGGTGATGAAAAAGAGCTTTTTGCAAGTGGAGAAATAGTTTTAAATAATGAAACAAAAGCTTTAAAACCAGCTATTTTAAAAGTAATTAATCCAAATTTAGTTCATCTTGAAATAGTTGAAGGAAAATATCATCAAGTTAAAAGGATGTTCGCATATACAGGCAATAAAGTTATAAAACTTCATCGCCTAGATTTTTCTGGATTTAAAGTAGAAGATTTAGAAATAGGGGAGTTTAAACTCTTAGATTTTGATTTAGTTAATAGAAGTTTTTAGAATTTCTCTTAACTCTTCAACACTATTTAAAACATTTTTATTTTTTTCATAATTTGAGAATCCCCAGTTTACTAAAATCCCATTTACACCAGCTCCTAAAGCTGCTGTTGTGTCTTTTATAGAATCTCCAATTACTTTTACATTCTCTTTTTTTGCTCCATATTTATCCAAAATTATATTTATCATTTCTGGATTTGGTTTTGGTTCTTTAACATCGTTATAACCCAAAATTGTAGAAAAGTATTTTTGGATATCAAGATAATCCAACATTTTTCTTGCATAATCAGAATGAGCATTTGTTGCAACACAAAACTTAAAGTCATTTTTAAAATCATCTAAAATATCTTTAATTCCATCATAAATATGAAGATCAATTAAGCAATTTTTTGCATAAAAGTCTTCAAATAAAGATGTAATATGTGGAGTAAATGTTTTGCTATTATAAAAAAATTCTGAACTATTTATATTTATATCATTTACATTTTCTAAAATATAACTTTTGTCCATAGTTTGTAAACCTATATTTTCTCTTACATGATTTACACAGTTTGCAATCGTTGAACCACTATTAATTAGGGTTCCATCCATATCAAATATAATCATTTTCATAAAATATCACCTCAGTTAAATTGGATTTGTATTATATAGTTTTAATATTAGTAAAAGATTTATTTCAAATAGGACAACTTTTATCTTATTTTAATATTTCTTCTACTATAATTCTTTTCATAGGATATTAGTATTTATCCTCCTACTAAATAATACAATTTTTAGTATCCTATACTTTTTTTGAAATGAATTGAATATATTATACAGGCTTTACAGTTTTTCCCTCTGTAAAGCCTTTTTTTATGCCAAAATCAATATAATCTTATCCTTTAACAAAATCTTAGGAAAAATATGGAAACTATAAGCTTACTTACTGTTATTGGAATTGCTTTTTTTGGATCTTTTGGTCACTGTATTGGAATGTGTGGAGGAATAGTTCTTGCGTATTCAAGTGCAAAAATAGGAGTAGAACAAAGTAAATCAAAACAAATTTTAGTTCATTTACTTTACTCATTTGGAAGAGTTTCATCTTATACATTTTTAGGATTTATCTTTGGATTTATCGGTTCTGTTGTGGCTTTTTCAAATAGCTCAAAAGGAATTTTATTTTTTATTACAGGTTTAATTATGATTTTAATTGGTTTTTCTTTAATGGGAAAAATAAAATTTCTTACAATAATTGAACAATCTTGTTCAAAAACACCTTTTTATCAAAAAATGTTTAGAAAGGTTTTAGGAAACAACTCTTTATTTAGCTTCTATTTTATAGGAGTTTTAAATGGTTTTTTACCTTGTGGATTTGTATATATGTTTGCAATAATGGCAGCTAGCACAGCAAGTGCTTTAAATGGAGCTCTTATTATGTTTATTTTTGGTATTTCTACAATTCCAGCACTATTTTTGGTTGGTTTTTTTGTAGGATTATTTAAACAATCAAGCTTAAAAGATATATTTATGAAAATTTCAGCAATTTTAGTAATAGTTTTTGGACTTTATACAGCATATAAAGGCTATATAGTTATAAAACATACACAAGATTCTATTCATAATAATATGAATCACTAAAAAATAAATTTAACAAAAGAAAGGAGGATAAAATGAAAAAATACTTTAGCTTTTTTGGTATATTAATGGCAACTTCATGTGCAAAAATAAATAGATTTTACTCAAAGATTGAAAACTATTTAGAAAAACTACCAGATATAAGACTTAGCTTGATAAAAGCAGAGCTAAAACCAATAAAAACATATTCAACAAATAATTTAAAAAAATAAAAAAGGTCAAAAATGAAGAACAAAATATCTATAAGCTTAGTTGCAAGCTTTTTAATAGCAACAAATCTTTACTCGCAAGAAACTACAAAGCTAAGTGAAATCACAGTTACAAGTGCTACAAAATCAGAGCAAAAATTAAAAGATGTTACAGCCAATGTTGATGTTATAACAGCTGAAGATATTGAGTCAAGAAAGTTTAAAACAGTTGCTGAAGCTTTGAACTCTTTAGCAGGAGTTTCTATTTCAAGTAATGGTGGAATTGGACAAACAAGTCCTGTGTATTTAAGAGGAATGAAAAGTGAAAATACTTTAGTTTTAATAGACGGAATTAGATATAACGACCCAAGTGGATTTGGTGCTAATTTTGAACATTTAATGATAAATGATATAGAAAGAATAGAAGTTATAAAAGGTGCTCAAAGTAGTATTTGGGGAGCAGAAGCTAGTGCTGGAGTTATAAATATTATCACAAAATCAGCTCAAAGTGGAACTCACGGAAATGCAAGTGTTGAGTATGGAAGATATGATACAACAATAGCAAAAGCAAATATTTCTCACAAAAATGAGAATTTTGATGCAAAATTAGGTATTACAAGAGTTGATACAAATGGATTTTCAGCAATGTCACCCAAAAGTAGCGAAGCTAAAAAGTATGAAAAAGATGGATATGAAAATACAACAGTAAATTTAAAATTAGGATATAACTTTAATGATAGTAATAGAGTCTCAACTTCATATGAAATAATAGATACAAAAGTTGATATTGATGGAGATTTTGGAGCTCCAACATATGCTAATGACCCAAATAATTTAGATATAGCCAAAACAAAAGCTCATTTAGCAAATATCACTTATGAAAACAGAAATGATATAGCTTTAACAAAAGTTTATACAAATTATTCTGATTTTAAAAGAGAATATACAAGTGGTCAAGCAAAATATAAAGGTACTATAAAAGAATATGGAGTAAATACGAGTATTGATTATATTAATTCTTCAAATATAACTTTGGGGGTAGATTATAAAGAATTTGAGAATAAAGCTAATATAGATAAAGATTATAATAGTAAAGCAATATTTATTTCAAATACAAATAAATTCTTTGATGACAAAACAATATTTAGTCAAGCTTTAAGATATGATAGATACAGTGACTTTGACAATAAAGCTACTGGAAAAATTGGAATTAAACAATATATAATAGATGATTTAAATATTAGTGCAAATTATGGAACAGGATATAACATACCTAGCACTTTTCAATTATATGATACTTCTTATGGTATGGGAAACCCAAATTTAGACCCTGAAAAAACAAAATCTTATGATATTGGAATAGAATATAAAGGTTTTTCTATAACTTACTTTAATACAAAAGTTAATAATTTAATAGATGCTCCAATTACTGTGTATGAAAACATTAAAGGAAATAGTATATTTAAAGGTACTGAAATTGCCTATAAAAATGAAGTTATAGAAGATACATTTTTAAATCTTTCATATACAAACTTAAGCGCAAAAGATAAGGATGGAAATAAACTTCTAAATAGACCAACAAATAAGTTTAATTTTGGAGTTGATTATTATGGTTTAAAAGATTTTCACTTTAATGTAAATGGCGAATATATAGGAGCTAGATATAGTTGGGGAAGCCCTAATAGTGTAAAAACTGGAAACTATACAATCTGGAATGCAGTAGTTGATTATGATATTAGTAAAAACTTCTCTACATATCTTAAACTTGATAATATTTTCAACAAAGATTATCAAATAGTTGATGGATATGCTACAAGTCAAAGAGCAGCATATTTAGGTATAAAGGCTAGTTTCTAAGATGAAAAAACTACTATATCTTCTACTTTTTTTTAATATCTCTTTTTTAAATATTTTAAGTGCAAATGAAAAAATTATTACTCTAAGTCCTGCTGTAAATGAGATAGTTTTTGCTTTGGGTATGGGTGATAATGTTGTTGCGAATACGCAGTTTTGTGATTATCCAGAAATATCTAAAAGTATTGAGAAAGTAGGGGGATATGGTAGTGTTAGTTTAGAAAAAGTTATAAAATTAAATCCAAGTGTAGTTGTAAATCAGAGTTATGATACAAAACTGAACCAAAATTTACAAAAGCTTGGGTTTAAAACTTTAATCTATAAAAGCGATAATATCGAAGATATAAAATATACAATCAAAAGTTTAGGAGATGAATTCTCAAGACAAATGGAAGCAGAAAAACTAAATAATGATATAGATAAAAGTTTAGAAAGTTTGAAAAATATTATAGAGAATCAAAAAATTCTAATTGTAATAAGCCCACAAAATACTCTATCAAGCCAAATATATGTAGCAGGAAATTTTGTATATTTTGAAGATATTATAAAAAAGAGTAAAAATATAAATGCTTATCAAAGTAGTTTAAAATCTCAACCTATTGTAAATAGTGAAAAAATCATCACTATGAATCCAGATATTATAATTTTATTGGCACCTTATTTGGAAAAAGAGAAAAATGCACAAGAAAAGATGCTAAAAATGTGGAAAAAGCTTCCTGTAAATGCTAGTAAAAATTCCAATATTTATATAATAGATAAAGAGTATTCAGGAATTCCAAGCCATAGAGTTAAAAACTTAATAGATGATTTTAAGGATATATTAGAAGATGTTAAAACTAAAAAATTATTCTAACTATATTTTAAAAGATATATCTTTTTCTTTAAAAGAAAATGAAAATCTATTGATTTTAGGTGAAAATGGAGCTGGAAAATCAACTTTAGCAAGAGTTTTATCAAATCTCTTAAAAGCTTCAAATCTTTTTTTGAATAATCAAAATATTAATCTTTTAAAATTAGAAGAAAAAGCAAAGATTATAAACTATATTCCAAGTCAATTTGAGATATTTGATGAATATATGACACTTTTTGAGTATCTAAAGCTATCTGTTATTGAAGAAAAAAGTGATGAAGATATTGAAAAAGTGATAAATTTTTTAAATATAGAAAAACTCAAAGATAGTTTTTGTATAAATTTAAGTTCTGGAGAGAAACAATTGTTACTTCTTGCAAGTGCTATTTTACACAATGCACAAATAACAATTTTCGATGAACTTACTGCAAATTTAGATTTAAATAAAGTAAAAGAAGTTTTTAATATTTTAAATTCAGATTTATTAAAACAAAAAATTATAATAACTCATAATCTTGATTTAGCATATGCTTTAAAAGATTTTAAAGTATTGTTTTTAGAAAAAGGTTCTTTAAAGTTTTTTGGTACACATCAAGATTTTTTTAATAAAAATAGTTTAAATGATTTTTATGGTGAAAGCTTAAAGCTTTTAGATTCTCATTTGGTACTTAATTTATGAAAATTTTATTATATATTTGTTCAATGTTTATTATATTTTTTGCTCCATTTTTAGGAGAAACTGTAATAGATTTTAAAACTATATTTGATTTTGAAAATAGTTTATCAACAATTTTTTGGGATTTAAGAGTTCCTAGAGTTTTTTTAGCTTTTTTTGTTGGTTCTATTTTGGCTATAAGTGGACTTATTTTTCAAATAATTTTCAAAAATGCTTTAATAACTCCATATACTTTGGGAATTGCAAGTGGTACAACACTTTTTTCTAGTTTATCAATAGTTTTTTTACCACTTTTGCCACTCTTTTTTGCATCTATTTTTGGCTCTTTACTTACAGTTTTAGTTCTGTTTGTAATTTCAAGAAATTTAAATTCTAAGAAACTAGTAAATTCTACAAACTCTATACTTCTAATAGGAATTGCCTTATCTTATTTTTATAGTTCTGCTTTAATGTTGGTATTTTTTCTTAGTAATTTACAAGAAAATTACTCAATAGTTAGATTTACATTAGGAACTCTTGATACAGTTGGTTTGATTCCTGCTTCTGTTTTAGGTATTACAGCAATATTTTTAATTTTATTTATATATAAATTTAAAAACAAAATAAATTTACTTTTAATCTCAAATGATACAGCATTTTTAAAAGGATTAAATGTAAATAAAACAATATTAACACTTCTTATATTTATTACAATTTGTGTTGGGATTTGTATTAGTTTTACAGGACCTATTGGCTTTGTAGGATTAGTAATTCCACATATTGTAAAACTTATTTATAAGAAAAGTGCAATAAATATAATCTTTCCAACACTATTTTTTGGTGGAGTTTTCTTGGTGTTTTGTGATCTTGTTGCAAGATTGATTCCAACAGCTTCATCTTTACCAATAGGTGTTGTAACTGCATTTATAGGAGCTCCATTTTTTGTATATTTGCTTATAAAGAAACAAAAATAGAGTTAATTTTAAATTTCAAAGTAAATTTATGGTAATATTTATAAATCATTTTAAGGAGTAGTTATGAATACAAGTATAGTTGGAAGACATATAAAACTTACAGATGCGATAAAAGATTATGTAAATAGTTCTATTGAAACATTTGAAAAATATAATTTAGATATTATTTCAGTTACTTCAACAATAACTGCAGATGAAAAACAAGGTAAAGCTTTTACTTTTGAATTTACTTTAAATATTGCAAATATTGATACTGTTGTTGTAAGACAAAAAGATAAAGACCTATATTCTGCTATTGATATAGCTGTTGATAGAGTTTCAAAAGTTTTAAGAAGACACAATGATAAAATTACAGCTCATAAAGCTACTAAATTTAGTGAAGCTAATGTTGAAGTAGAAGATTTGGTTGCAAAAGAGCTTGAAAAATTTGAAGATGAAATTATTCCTCAAAGACTAGTTTCTTATAAACCAATTGATATAGAAGAAGCTTTAGAAGAGTTAAAAAACTCAAGTGCCCAATTCAAAGTATTTTATGATAAAGATGATAATCTAAGAGTATTATACAAAGCAAATGTTGCTGGAAAATTTGGGCTTTATTAAAAGTTTTTAACTCGCACAAAGGTATTAGCTTTTTGCTAATACCTTTTTTTAATTTTTATTAGGATTTAAGATAAATATGCAAAATAATTTAAAAAAAGTTGCTTTAATAGGGCAACCAAATGTTGGAAAGTCATCACTTTTTAATAGACTTTCAAATAGAAGAATAGCTATTGTTTCTAATATTGCAGGAACAACTAGAGATATTAGAAAAAATGAAATTCAAATAATAGATAGAAGTGCTTTACTATTAGATACAGGTGGAATTGATGAAACAAATGATGAAATCTTTATAAATGTAAAAGCACAAGCAATAAGAACTGCAAAAGATGCAGATATTATTCTATTTTTAGTAGATGGAAAAAATATACCTGATGATAAAGATAAAGAACTTTTTTATGAGCTTTTAAGACTAGGAAAAGAGCTTGCTTTAGTTGTAAATAAAATTGATAATGATAAAGAACTAGAAAGACTTTGGGAGTTTTTTGAGTTTGGAATTGGAGATGAAAATCTTTTTGGTATATCAGTTTCTCATAATCGTGGGACAAAAAAACTTTATGAATGGATTTATGATAAATTACCTGAAAATGAAGAGACTGTAAAAGCTCAAGAAGAGCAAAAAAGAGTTGAAGCACTAAAAGAAGAGTTTGGAGAATTTTACGAAGAAGATGATGATGAAGATTTTTCTACAGATGATATTGAAAAAATTGAAGATGAAGATATAGTTTTAGATGATACTTCTATAAATGTTGCGATTATTGGAAGAGTAAATGTTGGAAAGTCATCAATTCTAAACTCTCTTGTAGGTGAAAAAAGATCAGTTGTTTCAAGTATTGCAGGTACTACTATAGATCCTGTTGATGAAACTTACTTTTATAAAGATAAGAAAATCACTTTTGTTGATACAGCTGGATTAAGAAGAAGAGGAAGCATTGAAGGAATTGAAAAATTTGCTTTAATGAGAACTAAAGAGATGCTTGAAAAAGCAAATATGGCTTTAGTTGTTCTAGATGCTTCAAGAGAACTTACAGATTTAGATGAAAAAATTGCTGGACTTGTAGATGAATATGGATTAGGTACTATTATTGTTCTTAATAAATGGGATGAAAATATGGATAGTTTCCAAAAAATAGAAGAAGAGATAAGAAGAAGATTTAGATTTTTAGCTTATGCTCCAATTATTGCAGTTTCAGCAAAAACAGGAAGAAGTATTGATAGATTAAAAGACAAAATTGTTGATATTTTTGAAAATTATACACAAAGAATTTCTACTTCAAAACTGAATAAAGTTATAGAAGAAGCAGTTATTAGACATGCACTTCCAAGTCCAAATGGAGCAAGATTAAGAATATATTACTCTACGCAATTCAGTACAAGACCACCTAGAATAGCAGTTGTTATGAATAAACCACAACTTCTTCACTATTCATATAAAAGATATTTAATTAACTTTTTAAGAGAGCAATTTAATTTTGAAGGAACACCAATTCATATTGTTTCTAGAGGGAAAAATAGCAATATAGATGATGAAGGATATTTGGAGCAAGAATAGATGGCAAAAATATATCTACTAAATAATCAAAAATATGAAGGTATTATAAATCTTGAAGTATTTAAAGTAAAAAGTACAAAATATTTAGTAGATTGTTCAAAATATGATGCACTTGTATTTACTTCTAAAAATGCAATTTATTCCTTAGAAGAAAATTCTATTAATTGGAAGAATACTCCTTCATATTTAATAGCTTCAAAAACAGCAAAAGTAGCAAAAGATTATGGTGCAAACATAGCTTTTGTTGGTGCAAATGGTCATGGAAATGAATTTGCAAAAGAGCTTATACCTCTTTTAAAAAATAAAAAAGTATTATATGTAAAAGCTTTAAAAACAGTATCAAATCTTGTTGAAATATTAAAAGAAAATGAGATAGACTTAGATGAAATAGTTTCATACCAAACTGTATGCAATAATTTTTTAGAAAAAGTAGAATTAGAAAAGAACTCTACAATAATTTTTACTTCTCCATCTAGTGTTGAGTGTTTTTTTAATAATTTCAAATGGGATAAAAGCTTTAAAGCTGTATTAATTGGAAAAACAACAGAGAAGTTTTTACCAAAAGAAGTTAATGATTATGTAATAAGTAAAACAACTGATGTTACAGAGTGTGTTAATATTGCTAAAAGAAGCTTCTCTTAAACTCAATTTCAATCTTTTTTAGATAAAATCCTGAACTCTGAGTGGTACGGGATTTTCATTACTGCGGGTCCGATAATTTTATTTTTATACATCTTTGTAGTTATACAGTGTGTAGCGATTCATTATGTTTTTGCTCCTAAAGTATACTCTTGTATATATATTTGGCTTTTAGGGCCACCTTATGATTAACGACTACTTGGGATTTATAATTTAAAAGGGATTTTATATGAATATTTTAATACTTGGAAGTGGTGGTAGAGAGTACTCTATTGGACTTGCACTAAAAAAAGAAAATGCACACAAACTATATTTTATGCCAGGAAATGGAGCTACTTCTGATTTAGGTGAAAATATTGATATAAAAGACTATCATAAATTAGCTAGTTTTGCTAAAGAAAATAAAATAGATTTAACAATAGTTGGTCCTGAATCTCCTTTGGTTGATGGAGTTGTTGATATATTTAAAAAAGAAAATCTAGTAATTTTTGGTCCAAGTAAGGCAGCTGCTCAGCTTGAAGGTTCAAAAGCATATATGAAAAATATTCTAAAAAAATATAATATTCCAACAGCAGGATTTATAGAAACAAGTAATAAAAATGAAGCTTATAAATTTATTGATAGTATGAATAATCTTCCAATAGTTGTAAAAGCTGATGGTCTTTGTGCTGGAAAAGGTGTAATAATAGCTCAAAGCAAAGAAGAAGCAAAACAAACTGTTGAAGATATGTTAAGTGGAGAAAGTTTTGGAGAAGCTGGGGCAAAAGTAGTTGTTGAAGAGTTTTTAGATGGATATGAGTTATCTGTTTTTGCTATTTGTGATGGAGAAAACTATAAAGTATTACCAGCAGCTCAAGATCATAAAAGAGTAGGGGATGGAGATACTGGACCAAATACAGGTGGAATGGGTGCTTATGCTCCAACACCTTTAGTTGATGAAACTATTTATAAAAAAATTGAAGAGAGAGTTATAAAACCAACTTTAAAAGGAATGCAAGAAGAGAAAGCTCCTTTTGAAGGAGTTCTATTTATCGGAGTTATGGTTGTAAAAGGTGAACCAATAGTTTTAGAATATAATGTAAGATTTGGTGATCCTGAATGTGAAATTTTAATGCCTTTAATTGATTCAAAAGTTTCAGAACTATTTTATTATGGAGCTACAAAACAACTTGATAAATTAGATATTAAAATAAAAAACAAATATGCAGTTGGTGTTGTTATGGCAAGTGAAAACTATCCATATAGTTCAAGTGCACCTACAATTATATCTTTATCAAATATTGTTGATGAAGAGCTATTAAATAACTCTCATATTAGTTTTGCTGGTGTTTCAAGAAAAGATAATAAACTTATGGCAAATGGTGGAAGAATTGCTGTTTGTGTTGGTTTAGGAAATAGTATTAAAGAAGCTAGAGATAGAGCATATCTATTATCATCAGAGATAAATTTTGATGGTAAAAAATTTAGAAATGATATTGCTTACCAAGCATTAAAGTAAATATATGCAAAAAACAGTTGATCCATCTAATTTACAATTAGCATCAATGAGAAGTAGAGCTTTTGCTTTTGTTATTGATGATATAATTATTACACTTTTGATTACTTTTATTTTTTGGGATAATATTATGGCTGTAAGTCATGATTCAGAGGCAATGATACTTTTAATGCAAACTACTTTTGTAATGCCTTTAATAGTATTAAAAGTATTTTATCATACATTTTTTATTTGGTTATATGGTCAAACTCTAGGTAAAAAAATAGCTAAAATTAGAATAATTGATGCTAATAATTGGGGAAGAGTTAATTTCTTATCATCATTTTTAAGAGCCGTTGGAAGAATATTTTCAGAAATGTTTTTTTATATTGGTTTTGCTATTGGTTTTTTTAATGAAGGAAGAAAAACTTTTCATGATTTTACAGGTAAAACGCTGGTTGTAAATGCGTAAACTTTCTTATTTTTTGTTATCTATTAGTCTATTATCTATTAATCTTTTAGCAAAAGAGAATAGTAGTGAAAAACTACAATTAGTAGCAAAAAATATAGAAGCAAAAGATAATGTAATTATTGCAAAAGATGATGTGATAGCTTATTCTCCATCTTATTATATAAGTGCAGATAAGTTAATTTTTGATAGAGAAAAAGAGAGTTTAGAACTCTTTGGTAATGTTTTAATAATAAAAGATAATAAACTTCAAACTCAAAGCAAATATGCTTTTTTAGATATGAAAAATGATTTAGGAACACAAGATCCTATTTTTTTGATTGATAGTAGTTCAAATATTTGGACAAATGCTAAAGAACTTACAAAAGAGCAAGAAAAACTTGAGCTTGTAGATTCAATAATATCTTCTTGTGATTGTTTTGATCCAGCTTGGAGTATTAGAGCAAGTAGTAGTAACTATGACACAAAAGATATGTGGGTAAATACTTTTAATACAAGATTGTATATAAAAGATATACCTATTTTTTATCTTCCATATTTTGGTTTTCCAACTGATACGACAAGAAGGACTGGTTTATTGTTTCCAACTATGGGTTATGGAAAAAGTGAAGGTTTTTTATATTCTCAATCTTTATTTATAGCACCTAAAGATAACTATGATTTTGAAATAACTCCTCAAGTAAGAACACAAAGAGGATATGGAGTTTATGGTAGCTTTAGATATGCAGCTACTCCTGATAGTATTCTAAATATAAAAAGTGGTTATTTTAAAGAAAAAAACTCTTATTTAAAAGATAGAGATTTATTAAATGATGATAAATACAACAATCAGCATTATGGAATAAGTTTAGATTACGAACAAAAAAATATTTTAACAACTAAAAATAGCTCTTATGAAGATGGTTTTTTTACATCTTTAAATTATTTAAATGATATTGAATATCTTGAATTAAGTAATCTTAATGGAAATGTTCAATCTGATAGAAATGTGGAATCAAAGCTAAATTATTATTTTAATACTCCAAATTATTTTACAGGAACATATCTTAAATATTATATAGATACTCAAGCAAAAAGCAATAAACAAACAATGCAGGAATTACCTCAAATTCAGCTTCATTCATATAATAAATCTATTTTATTTGAGAATCTTATCTACTCAGCAGATTTTAAATACCAAAATCTTACAAGAGAAGATGGTATTACAGCTGAAGTTTATAATTTTAATGTTCCTATATCTTATTCAAGAAATATTTTTAATGATCATATATTTTTAGGTGCTGAATCAAAAACAATGTTTACAAATTATATATATGATAATTATTCAAATGATAAAAGTTTTGATAATGGAACTTTGGTACAAAATTTAACCACTTTATTCATTGGTACAGATTTAATAAAACCTTATCAAAATATTATTCATACAGTAAATTTAAGCTTGAATCATGAAATTCCAAATAATTGGTATAAAGATGGTGATTTACATAATGTAACAGTTTTAGAAAAAGAAAATAAAAAAAAATATAATGACTTAAAACCATTCCCAACTCTTCAAAATAAGAAAAGAACAATAGCAAAATTAAATCAATCTTTTTATAATAAAGAGAACTCAAAACAGTTAATAAATCATCAAATTTCACAAAGTATATATTATGATGACGATGATACTGCAAAGCTTCAAGATTTAGAAAATTATTTGAGACTCTATTATAAAAACAGTACATTTTCTGGAAGAGTTGTTTATAATGTTGCAGATGAAAAAATTGTAGAAACAAGTTTAGATGCTAAATTAGATTTAGAAAATTTTTCTTTAAATACAGGTTATTATAACTCTATAAAAACTTATAATGAATTTTTTAGTAGAGATGATTTAGAGTCTTATAGAATTGAGGCAAAATATAAGCTAAATTCATCATATGCACTAAGATATTATGAAAATTATGATTTAGAAGAAAAAATTAGAAATAGACAAGGTTTTGGTTTTGAAATAGACGATAGTTGTTGGAGTTTAGATTTAAAATATGAAAAAGAGATTGTTCCATCTTCAAGTAGTAAATATTCTAATAGAAGACAAAATATAGTATATGCAACTCTTGTATTAAAACCAATTGGTGGAATTAAACAAAACTATAAGGTATATGATAGTGAGTCTAGATAATATTTATTTTAAAAATAGAGAAGTAGCTGCTTACAAGCTTTTAGATGTACTTCCTTTAGATAGTATGAAGCTTGAAAAATGGATTGTAGTTGCTTGTTCTTATGGTGGATATGAAATAGCTAAAATCGTTGCAGAAGCTTTAAACTCAGAATATGACTTACTATTTAATGAAAAAATCTATGCTCCAAACAATGAAGAGTGCGAAATAGCTGTTGTAACAGAACTAGAAGAGGTTTTAATACATGAAGAGCTTGTAAAATCTTTTGATATAGAGCTAGATTTAATATATTTAAAATCTAAAGATATTTTTGAAACAACAATAAAACCAAAAATTCATAAATTCAGAGCAGGGGAAAAACTAACATATTTAAAGGGTAAGAATGTTTTAATAGTAGATGAAGATATAAATGTTGGATTAGTTATGATGGCTTGTATAAAAACTATTATCAATCAAGGAGTAAAATCAATAAGTGTTGCAACTCCTTTATTATCAACAGCTAGTATTCAGGCAATCGATGCAATTACAGATGATTTATATTATGTTAAAAAGTTAGATCACTATATAGAAGCAGATTTTTATTATGATAGTTTAGAAAAATTAAGTTTTGAAGATATAGAAGAATTAAAAAAAGAAGGATAATTATGGCAATAATATGCGAAATAGATTTAAATAATCAAAAAGAGATTTTTGAGTTTGATAAGGTTGCTAAACAAGCAAATGGTTCTGTGTTAGCAAAAGTTGGAGATTGTGTAGTTTTAGCAGCTGTTGCTTGTGAATTTGATAATCCTGTAAGTGAAGATTTTACTCCTTTAACTGTACAATATATTGAAAAAACTTATGCATCTGCAAAGTTACCAGGTGGTTTTATAAAAAGAGAAGCTAAACCAAGTGATTTTGAAACTTTAACTTCAAGAGTTATTGATAGAAGCTTAAGACCTCTATTTCCAAAAGGTTTTGTATATCCAACAACAATAACTGTAATGGTTTTAAGTGCTGATAAAGATGTTGATTTACAAACTATTGCTTTAAATGCTGCAAATGCTGCACTATATACTTCAAATCTACCAATTAAGAAATCAGTTTGTGGAGTAAGAGTAGGAAAAATAGATGATAAATTAGTTTTAAATCCAAATCAAGAAGATTTAACTAATTCAACACTAGATTTATATATTGCTGGTTCTAAAGATGAACTTTTAATGATTGAGATGAAAAGCTCATCTTCATTAAAAGATAAAGAGCATTGTGCAAATGAGATGAATGAAGAAGATTTAGTAAAGGCAATCTCTTTTGCTCAAGAAGCTTTAAAAAAAGCAAATATTAAATATGAAGAAAATTTTGAAAAAGCATCTAAAGAGAGAGTAAATATTGAACTTATTGAATTTACAATAGATGAGAAAATAATATCTTATGTAAGAGATAATTTCTCAAATGATGTAAAAGATGCAATTAAAAAATTAGCAAAAAGTGAAAGAGCAACAGAACTAAAAGAATTAGCAAAAAAAATTAGTCAAAATGAATATTGTACTTCAAATGAAATTGAAAATTCTACAATATATGAAGCTGTAAATATTGTAAAAAGAGAGCTTGTAAGAGCTATGATTGTTGATGATAAAGTAAGAGCAGATGGTAGAGGTTTAAAAGATGTTAGACCAATTAGTATTGAGACAAATATTTTACCAAAAGCTCACTCATCTTGCTTGTTTACAAGAGGGGAAACTCAAGCTTTAGTTGTAGGAACAATTGCTGGTGCTAAAGATGGTCAGATGTATGAAGTTCTAACAGATAAAGCAACTTCAATGGAAAACTTTATGGTACATTATAACTTTCCAGGATTTAGTGTTGGTGAAGCAAAACCAATTTTTGGTGTAGGAAGAAGAGAGTTAGGTCATGGAAATTTAGCAAAAAAAGCTCTAGAGGCAACAATTAGTAAAAACTATAATGAAACAGTTAGATTAGTTTCTGAAATACTTGAATCAAATGGTTCTTCATCTATGGCAACAGTTTGTGGTGGTTCATTGGCTTTAAAAGCTGCAAAAATACCAATATCTGATCTTGTTGCAGGAGTTGCTATGGGAATGGTTGTTGAAGATGATAAATACTCTATATTAACTGATATTATGGGTCTAGAAGATCATGATGGTGATATGGATTTTAAAGTTGCTGGTACAAAAAATGGTATTACAGCTTTACAAATGGATATTAAACTTGGTGGAATAGAGTTATCTGTTTTAACAGAGGCATTAAATCAAGCAAAAGAGGGTAGATTACATATTTTAAATATTATGGAAGATGCAAGTAAAGATATAGTTTCTAGCAAAGCTTTACCTAAATGTGAAGAGTTTGAAATAGATTCTTCTAAAATGATGATAGTTATTGGTAAAGGTGGTTCAACTATTAAAGAAATTATTGAAAAGTATTCAGTAAATATTGATTTAGATAGAGATAATGGTATTGTTAAAGTAAGTGGAGAAGATGAAAATAAGATTTTTGATGCTTGTGAATTTATCAAAAATCTAGTTAATAATTCTAGCTCTTCAAAGCCACAAGTTAAAAATATAGATTTTGAAAAACTATACTCTATTGATGAAAAAGTAAGTGGAAAAGTTGAAAGAGTTGTTGATTTTGGTGCATTTATTTCATTGGAAAAGGGTGGAGAAGGACTTCTTCATATATCAAAAATTTCAAAAGATAGAATAGAAAAAGCAAGTGATGTATTAAGTGTAGGTCAAGAACTTGAAGTAAAAGTGCTAAAAGTACAAAAAGATCGAATAGAATTAGGTTTAAATTAGTATAGAAATAATATTATATTAATATTTCTTTTGGTACGATAGTAAAATTTTATAAAATGAAGACGATTAAGGGGTTTATATGGCCAAGCTTTTAATAGTGGATGATTCTACAATGTTAAGAGACATGCTAAACTATGCTCTAAATGAGGGTGGATATACACAAGTAGTAGAAGCAGTAGATGGAATTGATGGTTTAGCAAAAGCACAAAGTACAAATTTTGATTTAATTATAACAGATATTAATATGCCAAACATGGATGGTATAGCTTTAGTTGGAGAACTTAGAAAAATTCCTCAATATGCAAAAACTCCTATTTTAGTTTTAACAACAGAAAGAAGTGATGAGATGAAAGCAAAAGGTAAAGTAGCTGGTGCTACAGGATGGATTGTAAAGCCTTTTGTTCCTGACCAGCTATTAAAAGCTGTTAATATAGTACTAAGTAGATAAGGAGCTAGTATGTCATTTGATATTTCAAAATATAGAGAGATGTTTTTAGAAGAGGCTGTTGAACTTTTTGAATCAGCTGATAATGTTCTTTTAGAAGCTGAAAATAATGGTACTTTAACTGATGATGAGATGGGGCAACTGTTTAGGGATGTACATACATTAAAAGGTAGTGGAGCATCTGTTGAATTGGCATTTTTTGCTGAATTTACTCATGATGTTGAAAATCTTATGGATAAGCTAAGAAGTCATAAAATAGAGTATAAATCTGAAATGGCTGAAACTTTAATTGATGGTCTTGATGTAATGAAAGAGATTTTAGAGCTGGAAGTTGCTGAAGAGATGACTAGAGAAAAGTTTGTTGAAATGACAACTGATCTACTTGAAGAAATAAGAGCTTACTCAAATGAAGACTCATCAAAAAATATTTCTCAAAATGCAGAAAAAACTGATGAGAAGGTAATTACTACAAAAGTAGTTCAAAACAATATACCAAAAGATGAAAATATTGATTTTAAGAAAAAAGCTTTTGGTATATTTAAAGATGAAAAAAATGACTCTTCATATGAAGGTTTTGGTTTCTTTGATGATGATTTAAATGAGAAAAACAGTAGTAAAGCTGATTTTTTCGAAGATGCACCAAAAATAACTCCAGATTCTGTTATGAAAACAAATGATATAGAAGAAAATAAAAAAAATAATCAAGATAAAGTTACTGAAACTCCTAGAAAACAAAGAGATAGAAGTAAAGATGATAGTAAAAATGAAAATAAGAAAACTATATCAAACAATAATAATAGTATAAGAGTAAACTTAGATAAAATTGATCTTCTAATGACTAATGTAGGAGATTTAGTAATAACAAATGCTATGCTTACACAATTTTCTTCAACAATTGAAGAATCAAAAATAAGAGGACCTGTTTTAGAAAGATTAGAACTTCTAGAAAGACATATAAGAGATATGCAAGATAGTATTATGAGTATTAGAATGGTTCCGATGGATTCAATTTACTCTAAATTTCCGAAAGTAGTAAGAGATATTTCTAAAAAACTTAATAAAAAAGTTGAGTTTAAACACTTTGGAGACAATGTTGAAATAGATAAAGCTATGATTGAAGGTTTAACAGATCCTTTAATGCATATTATTAGAAACTCTTTAGATCATGGAATTGAAATGCCAGAAGATAGAATAAACTCAGGTAAAAATGATACTGGAGTTATTAGTATATCAGCAGAACAAGCAAATGGTCAAATGATTATTACTGTTAGTGATGATGGTAAAGGTATTGATAGTGAGAAAGTTGCTCAAAAAGCATTAGAAAAAGGACAAATTGACGAAAATCAATATAATAGCATGTCTCATAATGAAAAAGCTCTTTTAGTATTTGGAGCTGGTGTTTCAACAGCGGATGAAGTTACTGATATTTCTGGTAGAGGTGTTGGTATGGATGTTGTAAGAACAAATATTCATAAACTTGGTGGAGCTATTAAATTAGATACAGAAATTGGAAGAGGTACAGTTATAACAATTATGCTTCCTTTAACTCTTGCTATCCTTGATGGGCTTGATATAAGAGTAGGAGAATATAAATATATTTTACCACTTAGTTCTATTGTTGAGTCTCTTCAGCCATCTGCTGATATGATTAAAAAAATTGGAGATGGAACACAAGATCTTTTAATGCTAAGAGAAGAGTTTATCCCAGTTGTTAAGCTTCATAAATTATTTGGAATTAAGAAAAGCTTTGAGAATTTGGAAGATGGTATGTTAATTGTTGTAAGATCAGGAAACACAAAAGTTGCATTATCTATTGATGAATTCCTAAATCAGCATCAAGTAGTTGTTAAGCCTTTAGATAAAAACTTTAGAAGTGTACAAGGAATAGGGGCTGCAACAGTAAGAGGAGATGGAAGTATTGGATTAATTCTTGATGTTGTTGGAATTATTGATGCTCAAATCAAAATAGAAAGAAAAATGAATTCTTCAAAGAAGGCATCTTAAAAAAATATGAAGTATTCTACAGAGGATGTTCATAACAGAATTAAAAAGCTTCTTTATTCTCTAACAGGTATAACTTTAACAGAGAATAAAGATATTATGATATCAAATAGAATTGATAAGTTAAAAAGAAATTGCAATAACTATGGCGATATCATGGAGCTTTTAGACTCTATTGAAAAAGGTGTTTTTGTTACAGAATTCATAAATACTTTTACAACAAATAAG
The DNA here is from genome assembly GCF_004214815.1 of Aliarcobacter thereius LMG 24486. Classification (NCBI taxonomy): domain Bacteria; kingdom Pseudomonadati; phylum Campylobacterota; class Epsilonproteobacteria; order Campylobacterales; family Arcobacteraceae; genus Aliarcobacter; species Aliarcobacter thereius. Next base: position 934,069 of record NZ_CP035926.1, on the reverse strand, counting down.
ACTCACTTCTTTAGAGAGGATTTTCATTTTGAAGATTTAAGAGATAGAGTTTTACCTAATTTTTCTTCTTCAGTTTCTCCAATCTCTATTTGGTGTTCAGCTGCATCAACAGGAGAAGAACCTTATTCAATAGCAATGACTATCATAGAAACTAATAATAATTTAAATTCTCATCTAAAAGCAAATATTATTGCAACGGATATTGATACAGGTGTATTGCAATATGCAGCAGATGGAATATATAGATTTAGTAAAGCAGAGAAAGAGTTTCCAGATTGGATAAAACCTCAGAAATATTTTAGAAGAAGAGTTCAAAGCACTTTAACAGGAGAAGAAATTTTAATTAAAGCAAATGATGATTTAAAAAGAATGATAAGTTTTAGCCAAATGAACTTAAATGATAATTCATACCCATTTCCTAAAAATAATTTTGATGTAATTTTTTGTAGAAATGTTCTAATATATTTTTCTGTTGAAGATCAAAATAAGATATTAAAAAAACTGTTTAATCACCTAAAAATAGGAGGAACTCTATATTTAGGTCACTCTGAAAATCCTCAAGATTTGATACATTATGTACAAAGAGTAGGGCAAAATATATTTATAAAAGAGAAAGATTTATAATGATTATTGTTGGAAGAAAAGATGGACGAATAGAAAAAACTCCAGCTTCATCAGTTTCACAAAAAATAAAAGGATACAATACTCATACTGTTTTAGGTGGAGAGTTTGCAGTTGTATCTGATAGTGAAGATATAGCATTAAAAACACTTTTAGGTTCTTGTGTAGCTTTAATGTTTTATGATAGAGTTAATAAAATAAAAAGTATGAATCACTTCTTATTACCAACAACAAGCGATAATACAAATGATATGAAATATGGATTATATTCAGTTGAAGCCATGCTAAATGAGATGTTTAAAATGGGCTCTTTAAAATCAAATATTTTTGCAAAAATTTCTGGTGGTGCAGATATTATGAACTTAAATTTAAAAACATCAATTGGTGAAAGAAATGTTGAATTTGCAAAAGAGTTTTGTCAGAAAGAGGGTATTCGAATTATTTCTGAACATACAAGAGGAACAAATGGAAGATTGATTCTTCTTGCAAATAATTTTGAAACATTTATAAAATCTACACAAAAAAGTGAAACAGTTAGTAAAATTGCTTCTAATGAGAAATCTTTACAAATTGAGATTTCTAAAGCACCTGTTATTAAAGAGTACTCAGGAGCTATTGAGCTTTTTGGTAAAAATAAAGATAAACTTGATGAAAAAATGGAAATAGAACTTTTTTAAAATATTTTAGGATAAGAATTAAATGTATACAGTATTAATAATAGATGATTCTGCTTCAATGAGAAGGATATTAAAAGATATCATAAATTCAATTGATGATTTTGAAGTTGTTGATGTTGCAAATGATGCTTACGAAGCAAGAGAAAAAATAAAAGAGTATGAACCAGATTTGGTTACAATAGATATAAATATGCCAAAAATGGATGGAGTTACTTTTTTAAGAAATTTAATGAGACTTCACCCTATGCCAGCAGTTATTGTATCAGGTGAAAGTGTTAGAGGAAATGATATTTTTGATGATGGAGCAGTTGGTTTTATACCAAAACCAAGTACTGGAGAAAGTATAAAATCTTTTGAAGAAAGAATAAAAGACACTTTAATGAATCTTACTTTTTTGCTTAAAAGATATTCTATAAAAAAACCAAAAGCACTTAAAAAAGATTATAAACCTTCTATCTCTCCAAATTATAAGGTTCATCCTGATGAAGTAATTCCATTAAAACCTGCTGTTTTTGGTGGGCAAAGACTAATAGCAATTGGATCATCAACAGGTGGAGTTGAAAGTTTATTAAGAGTTTTTAAAAAGCTACCAAATGATTTACCTCCAATATTAATAACACAACATATACCTTATGGTTTTTCTAATTCATTTGCCCAAAGATTAAATGATCATTCAGATGTAAATGTTTGTGAAGCAACAGATGGTTTAACACTAGAATATGGTCATGCTTATTTAGCACCTGGGAATATGCATTTAACTATTGAAAAAGTTGGAAATAGTTTAAAAACAAAACTATTAGATTCTAAAAAAGTAAGCCAACATAAACCAAGTGTTGATGTTCTTTTTAGATCTGTGAATAATTGTGTTGGTGGCTCTGCAATGGCTGTTATGATGACTGGAATGGGTGATGATGGAACTATTGCTATGAAAGAATTATTTGATAATGGTGCTTATACAATTGCACAAAATGAAGCTAGTTGTGTTGTTTTTGGAATGCCTATGAAGGCAATTGCAGCTGGAGCAGTAAAAGAAATTGTACATTTAGATGAAATTGCTGATTATATAATAGCTTTTTCTAGAGGTAAGCTTAGATAAATTAGATAAAGAAAAAAAGATAAACATTTTCTAAAAATTTATCAATATCTTTTCTTAAAAAAGTAGGGCGAGAATATTTAAGTTTTAAATCTTCATCTTTAGATATAAAATCAATTATTTCTTTTATTTTTTTATAAGATATTCTTAAGTTATAATGAATGTAATCTATTGCTTTAAAATTATCAGTTTTATTTATTTTTCTATTTGTAGGAATTTTTTCAAAAAAATAGTTATATAACTCATTTGCATTATTTAGAGTTGTATCTATCGTATTATTATAGTTATTATGTAAATACAACTTTTTTGTATTTATATAATAGTTATAAGGACTAATATTAAATTTGTTTCTTTGATTAGTTTTTTCTTTAATTACATAATTTAAATTCATAAGTTTTTTTAAGTTTTTACAAATTATATTTATTGAAGATATTGAAATATCTTTTTGAAGTTGTTTTATAGTAAAAGCATTATTATTTGCTATGTAAACTAATATTCTAAACTCTGAATGAGTTAAAGATTTATCTTTTGAAGCAAATGCTAAAAGATTGAATGTAGTTTCTAATTTTAAATTTTCCATTATATTTCCTTTTTTCCTTAAACCATAACTTTAATAACTTATTCAAAACTTTAGTATTGAAAACTATAATTTTCAAACTAATATTAACATTATAATAGATATACTTCTTTCTATTAATTTAAAGGCTTTTTATGAGATATGATTTAGATTTTAAAAACAATTTTGAATCTACACTTCTTTTTTGGATTGAGAGATTCGTTAGATATAAACTTACTAGTTTATCAAATAGAAATGTATTAGATAAAGATAGATTAGCTTCTATTATTCAATTATTAGTAAAAGGTACAAAATCTATTGAAGAATTAGAAATAATTGTAAAAAATGCAAGGAATATAGGTTTAGCTGGAATTAATACATACTTTATCCCTCTTTTAAAGCTGTATAAATATACATTAAATCTAGGATTAGCATCTATGAAAGAGATAGATGAAGAGTTTCTTAGTGATTTTCTAGCTAGTCAAACTAGCTCTTTATCAGATGCAAGTAAAAAAAATCATAGAATTGCTTTACTTGCACTATTTTCATATATAGATAAACAAAATGAGAATGAAGATGGAACTTCTTATTTATTCAAAATTGAGTTGAAAAACTGGGGTGGACTAAGTGGAAATAGTGGTACAAAGCTACCCTCTTTTATGAATAAAGTTGAAGTAAGTAGATTCTTAGAGGCAATTGATAATTTTGAGTTTTCAGAAAACACAGGATATAGAAATAGACTTATTATTAAAATAATAATTTATACAGGAATAAGAGTTAGCGAAATGCTAAATCTAAAAATAAAAGAAATTTTCAATGAAAATGATGTTTATATGTTACAAATTAGAGGAAAAGGTAATAAGCCAAGAGTTGTTATGATAAAAAAAGAGATAATTGAGCATGATTTACAAAATTGGTTAACACAAAGAGTTTGCAATAGTGATATATTGGTTTGTAATCAAAAAGGAGATAGATTAACTCAGGCATATATAAGTCGAGTTGTTGAAAATATTCTAATAAGTGCTGGAATAAGAAAAGAGAAAAATGGTGCTCATATGTTAAGACATAGTTTTGCAACCCTACTTTATTCAAAACATAAAGATTTGATATTAGTTCAAGAAGCTTTAGGTCATGCAGATATAAATACTAGCCGTATTTATACCCACTTTGATAAAGATAGATTAAGAAAAACTACTGAAATATTCTAAAATAAAGAAGAAGTTTGATAAGAATCTATAAGATTATCTTTTATAGATTCTAAATAGATATTATCATCATAATCAAGATAAATAGAATAATCTCCAATATTAAAACTATTTTGTATCTCTCTTTTATTTAAAAAACTCTCTTCATCAATATTTGAAAAAAAATTTTCTAAATGATATTGTGCCAAGGATGGAGAATATTCATCTAATATCTGTTCTAAATGAATAAAATTATCTATATTAAATAGCGAAAATATACCATTTTTCTCTATTTGTTTAATCATTATTGCATAATTCCTAAAAGAGATGATAATCTTTCATCATTTGGATCTAGTTTATTGATGTTCTCTTTTTCTTTTTTCTCAGGTGCAAAAGCAAGTAAATCATTACTCTCTTTAATATCTTCATTTTTTATAGTTTCAATTTTACTTATATTATCATTTAAATTTTCTTCAACAATATTTACCTTATTATCTTCTACAATAATATTATCATCTTGAGCATTTTTATTTAATATATTTTCAATTTGACCCAACATAGAATATATTGTTGTTTTATCATCTTCTGTATTATTTTTAAGTTCATTAACATTTATTGTTAATGAACTATTTTCTTCTTCTAAAGAACTTATCTTTTTATTTTTAGATTCAAGAGTCTGTTTTAGTTCATTATTCTCTATTTGAAGCTCTTGATAAGCACCCATTAGTCTTGTTAATGCATCATTTAATTTTGAAATTGTTTCTGAATTTGTCATACTCTTAAATCCTTTATCACTTATATAATTTTACTGAATTTGTATTATTACAAAATTTAGCTAATAATTCCATCAATTTTTAACAATGATTCAACTTTTGCTTCTCTTTGTGCAAAATTATAGAATAATTTATCCATATCAATACTTCCACCTTTACTTAATATTTCATTTTTATATTTAATTCCAAGCTCTTTATTAAATATATTTCCAGACTCTATAAACATATGAAAAGCATCTGCACTTAGTACTTCTGCCCATTTATAAGAGTAATATCCAGCACTATATCCTCCTGCAAAAATATGAGAAAATCCATTTTGGAATTTATTATAAATAGGAGGGATCATTGCAGAAAAATCTTTTCTAATAGAATCTAATAGATTTTGTACTTCATTTTCATTTTTGTATAACTTTTGATGTAGTTTAAAATCAAACATAGCAAATTCTATTTGTCTTACAGTCGCCATTGATGATTGAAAATTTCTTGCTTTTATTAGTTTATCAATAGCTTCATCACTTAAAGTCTCTTTTGTTTTATAATGTTTTGCAAAAAGCTTTAAAACCTCTTTATCATATGAAAAGTATTCTAAAAATTGTGATGGAAATTCTACTACATCCCAAGCAACTCCAGAAATTCCACTTACATTTACCTCTTCTACTTTACTTAATAAATGGTGTAGTGCATGTCCCATTTCATGAAATAGAGTTACAACATCACTATGTCTAAGAAGTGATGGAATTTCATCTGAAGATGGTGGAAAATTACAAACTATATAAGCTGTTGGAAGGTTTATTTCACCTTTACTAGTTTTATAGTGTGAATGCCAGTTGTTCATCCAAGCACCACCTCTTTTATCTTTTCTAGATTCTAAATCTATAAAAATTCTAGCACTAATAACTCCATTTTCAATTAAATCATAAACCTGTACTTTATCATCCCAAGCTTTTGCATCTGTCTTTGTAAATTTAACTTCAAACATAGCTTCCATAAAATCAAAAAAACCTTTTAATACTGAATTTTGCTCAAAATATGGTCTGTAATACTCTTCATCAATATCATATTGAGCTTTTTTAAGCTTCTGACTATAATAACTCATATCACTTGATTTAAAATCTTTAATTCCATCTTTTAATGCAAGCTCTTTTAACTCTTCAAGCTCTTTTTTTGCATTAGGTTTAGCAAGGTTTCCAATTTTTTCTAAAAAGTTTACAACTTCTTGTTCTGTTTTTACCATTTTTGTAGCCAAAGAGAAAGAAGCATAATTTTCAAAACCTAAAATCTTAACTTTTTCATCTTTTAGTTTAAGTATTTGTTCAATAATTAGTCCGTTTTCTGGTGCTCTTGTAGTATAAGCTTTATAAAGTTCTTCTCTTTTTTCTCTTGATGTACCATAAGTCATATATGCTAAATAAGAAGGCATTTGTAATGTAAATCTATATTTCACTTTTCCATTTACTTCAAATTTTGCTAATTCTAAATCTGATTTGGGAATCTCTTTTACATCTTCAAGGTTTTCAACTATTAATTCAAAATCATTTGTAGCTTTTAAAAGGTTTTGAGAAAACTTATGAGAAAGTTCTGCTAAAGTCAAATCAATCTCTTCAAGTCTTTTCTTATTCTCTTTTTCAAGCTGACATCCTGATAATTCAAAGTCTCTTATTTCATTTTCAAGCACTTTATTTTGTATAATATTTAAATATGTATATTCCTTAGACTGTATATCTTTTAAAGCACTATAAATATTTTCATTTTGGCTTAGCTCACTTTCATATTTTGATATTAAAGGAAGGCACTCTTCATATACTTTTGAAGTTAGTTCAGAGTTTTTTACTGAATCAATATGAAATATAGGAGTAAGAAATATATTAATATTCTCCCCTATTTCTTGAAATGGTACAACAAAGTTTTTATATGTTTTATTCTCTATTTCTAAAAGTTCTTTAATCTCTTCTCTACTATTATTTAATATATCTTCCAATAAATCTCTTGATTTTTCTAAATTATCTAAATTAAACTCTTTAAACATCATTTATTCTCCTTTTTTTCTTTAAATTTTAGAGTAAACCCTCTATCAAACTTCTCATAATCTTTATAAAAACTATGAAATTCTACATTAAACTCTTTAAAATACTCTTCTAGACTAAGCTTTTGATCATAACCCATTTCACAAAGTAAATAAGGAATATCTCTTTTATTTGTCTCTTTTATAATATTTTTAATAAGTTCATCTCCTATAAGACCTCCAAAAAGTGCATTTTTGGGTTCAAACTCTACATTTTTAGGTAATTTATATGAATCTTTTATATATGGTGGATTTGAAACTACCATAAACACATCTTCTGTTTTAATATTTGTAAATAAATTACTGTTTATAAACTCTATTTTATTGCTTACAGAAAATTTATCTGCATTTTTTTGTGCAAGTTCCAAGGCTTTTGGATTAATATCAACAGCTACTATCTCAATATTTTCAATTAATAGTGCCAACATAGTAGATATTATTCCACTTCCTGTACCAATTTCTACTATCTTTAAAGTTTTTTCTTTATATTTTTCACTATTTTCTAGCTCTTTTTCAATAATTTCTTTTGCATTTTCTACTAATATCTCAGTTTCTGGTCTTGGAATTAGAACACCATCTTGAACAATAAAACTTTCACCATAAAAACTAGCTCTTTTTATAATATATTCTAAAGGATATCCACTAGCTCTTTTTTTTATCAATTCTTGAAGTTCTTTCTCTTTTGTATATGGCTTATCATAGTTAAGATGTAGCCAAATAACATTTTTTTCCAATAAATACATAATCAATATCTCAACTTCTTTAGCTGGAATATGTGTAACTTCTTTTAATTCTGATGTGTATTTTCTTACACAATCCTTTATTGTCATTTTTAACCTTTTAATCTAAAATATAGAGAGATATTTCATCTGCTAATAGAAAATTATTATTATAAACCCTATTATCTACTATACAAACTCTGTTTTCTTCTATTAGTTCATCTATTTTATTTAATTCTGTTTTTGTAAATAAACTCATATCAACACCAAACTTACACCTAAAACCCAATAAAACTTTTTCTGCTTTTATATCTTCATTTTCAAGATTTTCAAAGCTTTTATATAAAGGATTTTCAATATATTTTTCTATACTTTTATTTGTATATTCTCTTTTACCATCAATAAAAGCAACAGCACCAGCACCAAGACCCAAATACTCTTTATGGCTCCAATAACCATAATTATGTTTTGACTCAAACTCTTCTTTTAAAGAAAAATTTGCTATTTCATACTGTTTATAACCTAAATCATTTAAGTATTTAAAAAGTTCATAACTAAGATCTTCATCATCTATTTTTAAACTTTTTTTACTTTTTCTTAACTCTTTTTCATATAAAAAGAATTTTGTATCTTCTTCGATAATTAAACTATATGCACTTATGTGTTCAACTTCTAAACTTTTTATTGTATCAAAATCTTCTTTTAAACTCTTAAATGTATCATCTTGAACACCATAGATTATATCGCAATTAATACTATTAAAACCTATACATTTTGCATTTTGTATTGCCTTAATAGCATTAAGTCTATTGTGATTTCTTCCTAAAAATTTTAGTTTTTTATCATTAAAGCTTTGTACACCAAAGCTAACTCTATTTACTCCAAAATCAAACATTGTTTCTAGCCACTCTTTTGTTGCACTATTTGGATTTGCTTCTGTTGTAATTTCACAATCTTTTTCTAAATATGGTTTTAAAAGTTTAAAAATATTTTTATATAAATGTGCATCTATTGTTGAAGGTGTTCCTCCTCCTATAAATACTGTTTCTAATCTCATATTTTTATCTTTTAAATATCTATCAATACTGTCTTCTAAGCCTATTTCCAAGGCTTTCATATAATTTATCTTTTGGCTATTTTTATTTGTGTAAGAGTTAAATGCACAGTAAAAACATTTACTATCACAAAAAGGTATATGTATGTATAAAAGCAATTTTTAATCCTATATTATATAAAATATCGAGCTAATTATAAGGAAAAATATATTTATGACTAATAAAGAAGAGAATGAAACAGAGAAAAAAAATTTAAGACCAAATGTAGCAGCAATTATTTTGTCATCAAGATATCCAGAAAAATGTGAGATTTTTATAGCTTCAAGAGTAGATGTTTCAAATGCTTGGCAATTTCCTCAAGGTGGAATTGACGATGGTGAAAGTTCAAAAGAAGCTCTATTTAGAGAACTTGAAGAAGAAATAGGAACAAAAGATGTAGAAATAATTGCTGAATATCCAGATTGGGTATCTTATTTATTTCCTCCTGTTATTGCCAAAAAGATGTATCCATATGATGGGCAAAAACAAAAGTATTATTTAGTTAAATTAAAACAAGGAGCAAAAATAGATATAAATACTGATATTCCAGAGTTTAGTGAATATAAATTTGTATCTATAAAAGATATTTATGAACATATAACATTTTTTAAAAGAACTGTTTATAAGCAGGTGTTAAAGTATTTTAAACAAGAGGGATATATTTAAAAAGGAAAAGGATAAATGTTAAAGGTATTAAAATTTGGTGGTACAAGTGTTGGAACATTGGAAAGAATTTCAAATGTTGCTCAAATTATTAAAAAAATAAAAGATGAAGGTCATGATGTTATAGCTATTGTTTCAGCTATGAGTGGAGAGACTAATAAATTAATAGAATATGCAGAATATTATAGTAAAACTCCAGAACCAAGAGAAATTGATATGCTATTAAGTTCTGGTGAAAGAGTTACTTCAGCCCTACTTTCTATTGCATTAAATAGTTTAGGTTATAAAACAACTTCTATGACTGGTCGTGAAGCTGGAATCTTAACAACAGATTCTCACACTAAAGCAAAAATTGAAGATATTGATACAAGAAAAATGAAAAATGCCTTAAATGAAGGTAATATAATAATTGTTGCTGGTTTTCAAGGAGTTACAAAAGATGGTTCAAGAGTTACTACTTTAGGTAGAGGTGGAAGTGATTTATCTGCTGTGGCAATTGCAGGTGCAATAAAAGCAGATGTTTGTGAAATTTATACAGATGTTGATGGTATCTATACAACAGATCCAAGAATTGAGCCAAAAGCAAAAAAACTTGACAAAATATCTTATGATGAGATGTTAGAACTTGCAAGTTTAGGTGCAAAAGTTTTACAAAATAGATCAGTAGAAATGGCAAAAAAACTAAATGTAAATCTAGTATCAAGAAGTAGCTTCACTCCAGAAGTTGAAGGTACATTAATAACAAATGAAGAGGAAATAATGGAAAAACCAATTGTAAGTGGAATAGCTTTAGATAGAAATCAAGTTAGAGTAGGAATGTATGGTGTTATTGATAAACCAGGTGTTGCAAGTAAAATATTTACAGCTCTTGCTGATGCAAATATAAATGTTGATATGATAGTTCAAACAAGAGGACTTGATGGAACTACTGATTTAGATTTTACTGTTCCAACAAATGAATTAGAAATTTGTAAAAAAGTTATGGAACAATTTAAAGCTGAAGCTAAAAATATTGATTATAATGAAGCAATTTGTAAAGTTTCAATTGTTGGTGTTGGTATGAAATCAAATACAGGAGTTGCTTCAAAAGCATTTACAGCTTTAGCAAACGAAAATATTAATATTAGAATAATCTCTACAAGTGAAATAAAAATATCTATGATTATAGATGAGAAATATGCAGAATTAGCTGTAAGATCACTTCATGATGCTTATAATTTGGATAAATAAAAGTGCAAGAATTCTTAAATTGGACTGTTGATTTAATTAGACAAGATAAAGTTATATCTCCTTGGTTAGAGGAAAAAAAGTTTGAATGGACTCCTTTGGTTTCAAAGAATATAACTAATATTTTAGATAAAAACTACTCTGTTCTTATTGTTACAGATAACGATAGAGAGTGGTTTTTAAACTATGTTTTATCTAATATTAATTTAGCAAAATATAACAGACCTTATCTTCCTTTTTATGATTTTAGAGCATTTTTTAAAAACATAAATAGTGTAAGGTCTGAAGATGATATCCAAAATATAAAAGATATGTTAAAAATATCTTTTCCATCTGGTTATTGTTTTTGGTATATTGGTAAGTCTCAAGATCCAAAAGCAACTTTTGCAAAAATCACAAAAAGCTCATTTTTATGGATTTTTGATGAAGAAAGACAAGGTGCAATAAATTTAAAATCAAATGATGATGAGTTAGATATAAAGCTTTTACAAATGTTTAGGCTATATAATAAAACTTTAAGTGCTGCACTTTTTGCTCAAATAAATGTGGAGAATTAAGTTTTGCATCCTTTAAAAAGATCATCTATATTAGTTGTAAACAGTATTGATACAGCATTAGATGAAATTTTAAAATTCTATCCAAGTCACTATACAAGAGTTATAAAAAATAGTGAGAAAAGTGAATTCCAGATTTTAGATGCTCAAAATGCTCTAAAAGAGGCTTATATTGCTACAAATGAAACAAAATATATTTTTTTGTGTGGTTCAACTTTTAGAATAGAAGCACAAAACTCTTTATTAAAGGTTCTTGAAGAGCCACCTTTAAATATTGTTTTTATTCTATTAGTTGAGTCAAAAAGTTCAATTTTGCCTACAATACACTCAAGACTTCTATATAAAAATTTAAAAACAACTCATATAGAAAATAATTTAGATTTAAATATAAAACATTTAGATTTAAAGACTTTATATAACTTTATTAAAGAAAATCAAAGAATTTCAAAAGAAGATGCTATAAAACTTGTATCTAAAATACTTTTAAAAGCAAATGAAGATAAAGTATCTTTAGGAAAAAAAGAACTTGATAATTTTAATAAATCTATATCTCTTTTAGAATTAAATTCAAGACCAATAAATGTTCTAACTCATTTACTTCTATCTATTTTAGAAAAAGATCAAAAATGAATATCTATAAATTAAATTTAGAGAAAGTCGATGATTTTTTAAAAAATTTAGATTGTGATATTGGTGGAGTTAAAATTATGTCTAAAAAGACAAAAATACATACTCTTTTTATAAAAAACCTACATGTTGGTGCTGCAAATATTTTAAAGCAAGATGCATTATCTATTGGGGCTGATTTGGCAGTTCCAGAAGGAGTTGTAGTTGCAAAAGAGAAATATGTAGATGCTTTATTAATTGCTTCAAGTAAGCATCTTGAAATTTTAAGTAAAAAAGAGTTAGCACAGCCTTTTGGGCTAAAAGATTTAGCAAAGAATCTAAAAAAGTTTATACAAAAAGAGAATTATGAAACTAAAATAATGGGTATTTTAAACCTAAACAGTGACTCTTTTTTTGATAAGAGTAGAACAAAAGAGAGTGAAGTTTTAGATAAAATTTTATCTCAAATAGATGATGGTGCAAATATAATTGATATTGGTGCTGTTTCAAGTCGTCCTGGAAGTATTTACACAGGAGAAGATGAAGAGTTAAAAAGAGTTAAAAATACAGCTGATTTAATTTATAAACATAAACTTTATGAAAAAGTAGATTTTTCAATAGATTCTTATTCACCAAAAACAATAGATTATGTATTAAATTGTGGATTTAAAATTGTAAATGATATTACAGGCTTACAAAATGATGAAGTTTGTAAAATTATTGCAAAATATGATGCAAAAGCTGTTATTATGCATATGCAAAATGATCCAACAAATATGCAAAACAATCCAAAATATGATGATTTAATTATAGAAATTGATAGTTTTTTTGAAGAAAGAGTTAAAAAAGCAGAAAATTTTGGAATAAAAGATTTAATATTAGATGTAGGTATTGGTTTTGGAAAAAATTTAGAACATAATCTACTTTTACTCAAAAACCTAGAGCATTTTAAACATTTTGGCTATGAACTCTTAATTGGTGCTAGTAGAAAATCTATGATTAATATGATAAGCCCTAGTTCTATTGAAAATAGACTTAGCGGAACATTGGCAATTCATCTTGAATCACTTAGAAATGGTGCTTCTATTATAAGATGTCATGATGTTAAAGAGCATTTTCAAGCAATTAAAGTCTTTGAAGCAATAAATAGTATAAATTAACTTATACTATTTATAAAATTTCATGTAGAGTATTTGCCTTTTTCATCCACTCTTCAAGTTCATCATATCTTTCATCTTCAATCATTTTTTTTGCTCTACTCATCTGTTCTTCAAATGATTTTATAGATTCAAGCATATTTTCTCTATTTTGTTTAAAAATATCTCCCCACATTCTTGGACTTGATTTTGCAATTCTACTCATATCTTTAAATCCACCTGCTGCAAGAGCAATAATCTCTTTAGGATTTTGATAACTCATAACAGTATTTGCCAATGAAAACGAGATTAGATGAGGAAGATGCGATATATAACAAGCATTAATATCATGCTCTTTACTATCCATAACAACAATTCTCATACCTATTTCTTGGAAAATCTTAAATGCTCTATTTACATGTTTATTTTCATTATCTTCTAAATCACATAAAACTACTGTTTTACCTTCATATAAATTATCTATTGATGCTCTTGGTCCAGATTTTTCTGTTCCTGTCATTGGGTGAGCTGCTATAAAGTTTTTTCTAATTTTTTCTGGAATATTTTTAACAATATACTCTTTTGTTGAACCCATATCAATAATTGTTTTATCACTTTCTATATCTAAAAAGTCTGGAAACATCGATATAATAGCATCAACCGGAATAGAAAGTATTATAATATCACAAACTTTTTTTAAAGTTTGAAGATCAACTAATTCATCAACTAAAGCCAATTCTTCTATCTCTTTTTTATTTTTTCCACTATTTGTAAAACCATATACTTTACTTGCAATTCCATATCTTTTTACAGCTTTTGCGAAAGATCCACCCATTAGTCCTAAACCAACTATTCCAATATTCAAAATTATTCCTTAATCTTTTTAAAATGAGCGAAAGTATAGCCTATTTTAGATTTATGTAAACTATTTTTGGATATATTATTGCTTTATTTTTTAAAGGATTTTTTTGAAGAAATTTATTATTTTATTTATTTTTATAGCATCTTCACTTAATGCAACAGTGGTAAAAGCTATCGAGTATGTAGGTTCAAGCAGAATATCTGAACAAAGTCTTTCGGAGATGGTTGATATTAAAGTTGATGAAGTTTTAGATGAAAATAAATTAAATGATGCTTTAAAAAAGTTTTTTAGTTTTGATTACTTTGAAGATATTTATATAGAACATGAAAATGGAAATATTAAATTCATATTCAAAGAAAAACCATCTATTGCAAATGTTGATATTAAAGGTTATAAAACGAGAACTGAAGAGAAAGATGCAATAAAAAAGATTATTAAATTAAACAAAGGTTCAATGTATAGCCCAAAAAAAATTAAAGAAGCAAAAAAAATTCTTCTTGAAATTTTAGAACAAGAGGGATATATAAACTCTGTGGTAGAAGTTGATATTGAAAATTTAAATGATAACTCAATTAGTATTATTATAAATGTTAATAAGGGTGATGAAATAATCATAAAAGAACAAAACTTTTATGGTGCTAAAAATTTAAATGTAGAACATTTTAATACTGTTTTAGCAAATAGAGAACAACAATGGTTTTCTTGGTGGTTTGGAAGAAGTAATGGTGAATTAAAGATTGATCAATTAAAATATGATTCAAGAAGAGTAAATGACTTATATTTTGAAAAAGGCTTCCTTGATGCTGTTGTGAAAGAACCTTATATGAGTATAGATTTTGCGTCAAATCAAGCTAAAATGAGCCTTTTTATAAGTGAAGGTGAAGCATACACTGTAAATGACATAAGAATATTTGCTGATGCTTCAATTGTTGATATAGATAAACTTCATGCAAATTTGAAAATAGAAAAAGATGATATTTTTAATATTGCTAAACTAAGAAAAGATCAAGAGTATATAAAAACTCAAATTGCAAATAAAGGTTATGCTTATGCTGAAGTTATGTTTGATCTAAAAAAAGATGAACAAACTCATAAAGTTGATGTAATATTTAATGCAATTCCAGGAAAAAAAGTATATATAAATGATGTAAAAATTTCTGGAAACAGTAGAACTCTTGATAGAGTTATTAGAAGAAATGTTCTTTTAGCACCTGAAGATTTATATAGCCTTACAGATATTAATGATTCTAAAAATAGGTTAAGAAGAACTAGTTTTTTTGAAAATGTTATTTTAGAAGAAAAAAGAGTTAGTGAAGATAAGATGGACTTACTTGTAAAAGTACAAGAAGCACCAACAGGAAGCTTAATGCTTGGTGGTGGATATGGTTCATATGATAAATTTATGATTAATGGTTCAATTAGTGATTCAAATATTTTTGGAAGTGGTTTAAGACTTGCTTTAAGTGCTGATATATCAAAAAGATCAAATGTTTATGAATTAAGTCTTTCAAACCCAGCTATTAATGATAGTGATTATAATGGAAGTATTACAGCATTTAGAAGAGATTATGAGATTAGAAAAAGAATGTATGATGAAGAACTTAAAAGTAAAGGTTTCTCTTTGGGTATCGGAAAAGAGATTTTTAGGAATACTTATCTAGGTGCTACTTATAGCCTTGATTTTATTGAAGAATCATATAAATATAATCAAGGAGAAAAAGATAAGATTATAGCATCTGAAAGATTACCTTATGAAGATCAAGATTATACAAATAGTTCTATAACTCCTTATATAAACTTTGATAATACGAATGACTACTATTTTCCTACAAGTGGTTTTAGAGCAAACTTTTCTGTCGAATATGCTGGAGTTGGTGGAGATTCAAAATATATAAAACCAAGTGCAAATATTAGATATTTTTACTCTTTAGAAGATTTAACAGATCTTGATTGGGTATTTAGATTTAAAACTCAAGCAAGAGTTATTATTGATAATGGACAAATTAATCAAGGAGATTCATTATATCTTGGAGGTCCTAGAACTTTAAGAGGTTATAAATCTTATGCCTTTCCTAAAAATGAAGATGGAATTAGACAAAATCCTTATAAAAAGATGTGGTCAAATAGTGCAGAGATAAGTTTTCCCCTAGTTCCAAGTGCTAAAATGAGATGGGGAGCTTTTATTGATTATGCTATGATAGGTCAAAATAATTTTGATGATGTTACAAGAGCTGGTACAGGAATTTTACTTGAGTGGATCTCTCCTATGGGTCCACTTCAATTGATTTTTGCTAAACCACTTATGAAAGAAGATGGTGATGAAACATCTTCTTTTGAATTTTCAATTGGAGCAACTTTTTAATATGAAAATAGATTTTACAAAAAGATTAACAAATGAAGAAGCAGTTTACTTGATAAAAAATGCTCCTTTATTAGAACTTGCACAATTAGCAAGTGCTAAAAAACTTGAATTACACCCTGAAAAACTAACAACTTTTATAGTAGATAGAAATATAAACTATACAAATGTATGCTGGGTAGATTGTAAGTTTTGTGCTTTTTACAGGCATAAAAAAGATGATGATTCTTATGTTTTAAAATTTGATGAAATAGATAAAAAAATTGATGAACTTCTTGCTATTGGTGGGACTCAAATACTTTTTCAAGGTGGAGTTCATCCAAATTTAAAGATTGACTATTATGAAGATTTGGTAAGTCATATTAATACAAAATATCCACAAATCACTATTCATGGTTTCTCATCTATTGAGATTGATTTTATAGCAAGAGTATCAAGAATAACAAAAAAAGAGGTTTTACAAAGACTTCAAGCAAAAGGTTTAAGCTCTGTTCCAGGTGCTGGAGCTGAAATTTTAAGTGATAGAGTAAGAGATATAATTGCTCCAAAAAAACTAGACTCAAAAGAGTGGTTACAAGTTCATGAAGATGCACACTCTATAGGTATGAAAACAACTGCAACAATGATGTTTGGAACCGTTGAAACAGATGAAGAGATAGTAAAGCATTTTGAATACATTAGAGATTTAC
This sequence comes from Aliarcobacter thereius LMG 24486, assembly GCF_004214815.1. Taxonomy (NCBI): domain Bacteria; kingdom Pseudomonadati; phylum Campylobacterota; class Epsilonproteobacteria; order Campylobacterales; family Arcobacteraceae; genus Aliarcobacter; species Aliarcobacter thereius. The sequence continues at coordinate 917,194 of NZ_CP035926.1, read as the reverse complement.
AAGATAAAACAGGTGGATTTAGAGCTTTTATTATGTGGAGTTTTCAAGGAGAAAATACAGAACTTATAAAAGAACATCCAGAGATAAAACCACAATCATCAAATAGATATTTAAGACTTCTAGCAGTTGCTAGACTTTACTTGGATAATTTCCAAAATCTACAAAGTTCTTGGGTGACTCAAGGCTCATATATTGGGCAAATGGCTCTAAAATTTGGTGCAAATGATTTAGGAAGTACAATGATGGAAGAGAATGTTGTAAAAGCTGCAGGTGCTGCAAATAGAATGAATCAAGACGAAATGATAAGATTAATAAAAGATATTGGAGAAATTCCAGCTAAAAGAGATACAGCTTATAATGTTTTAGAGAGATTTTAGTACAATGCGAAAATTATTTTATATATTCTTTTCATTTTTTTTTATTTTACAAGGAAGTTTAATGGCATCAACAAAAAAAGAGCTAGTAGTTAATGGTATAAAAATACCTGTTATTTTTGAAGAACAAAAATCTTTACCTATATTAAATATTCAATTTATATTTAAAAATAGTGGTTTTATAAAAGATGAAAACAAACAAGGATTGGCATATTTATCTTCAAAAATATTAAATGAAGGTTCAAGTAATTTAAAAGCTACAAAGTTTGCAGAAAAACTTGATGAAAATGCCATAACACTATATTCTTCAATAGGTTTTGAAACTCTTATTTTAGAACTATCTTCTTTAAATGAAAAAAGAGATATTGCTATAAATATGTTTCAAAAACTTATTAAATCTCCAAATTTCAGTGAAGATGCACTAAAAAAAGTAAAAACTTTGGCAATTGGGAATTTAAAAAGAAAAGAGAACGATTTTGATGATATGGCAAGTAAAGGATTAAATGCCCTACTTTATAAAAACACTCCTTTGGCAAATCCTGCAAGTGGAACTGTTGAATCTATATCTAATATAAATCTAAAAGATATAGAAAACTTTATAAAAAATGCTTTTACTTTAAATAATCTTACAATAGTTGCAGGTGGAGATATTAGTTTTGAAGAGTTAAAAGATATTTTAACTCCAATATTAACCTCTTTAAATATTGGTAAAATTGAAAAAGATAAAAGAATTGATTTTACTTCAAAAAAAGATTTAAAAATCATTAAAAAAGATACAGAACAAGCATATATTTATTTTGGAAGCTCTTTTAATGCTCAAAAAAGAGAAGAAGATAATTATAAAGCAAAAGTTGCTTCATTTATTCTTGGTGGAAGTGGTTTTGGAAGCAGATTAATGGAAGAGATAAGAGTAAAAAGAGGTTTAGCTTATAGTGCTTATGCATCTATAAATATTAATAAATCTTATTCAAGCTTCACAGGATATTTACAAACAAAAAATGAAAGTAGTGATGAAGCAAAAGAGTTAGTAATCTCTTTAGTAGAAGAGTTTGTAAAAAATGGTGTTACAAAAGAGGAGCTAGAAGCTGCTAAAAACTTCTTAAGTGGAAGTGAACCTTTAAGAACTGAAACTTTAGCCCAGCGATTAAATAGAGCTTTTATTTTAGATTTTAAAGGATTAGCTCAAGATTATCCAAAAAATGAGCTTGAGAAAATCCAAAATCTAAAACTTGAAGATTTAAATAACTATATAAAAACTCATACAGAGTTAAATAATTTAACATTTTTTATTGTAAGGAATTAATTATATGCTAAGATTTGCACCAAGCCCAACAGGAGATATGCACATAGGTAATCTAAGAGTTGCTATTTTTAACTATATTGTATCAAAACAGTTAAATGAAGGGCTTATTATTAGAATTGAAGATACTGATAAAGCAAGAAATATTGAAGGTAAAGATAAAGAAATTTTAGAAATTTTAGCTCTTTTTTCTATTGATTATAAAACTGTTTTTTATCAAAGTGAAAATATAAAACATCATCAGAAGATGGCACTACAATTAATGACTCAGAAAAAAGCTTTTGCTTGTTTTTGTAGTGATGATAAACTTGAAGAGTTAAAAGAAGAGAGTATAAAAAAAGCCATTCCTTTTAGATATGATAATTTTTGTGAAAACTTAAGTGATGAAACTGTTTTAAATACAAATGCTCCTTTTACAGTAAGACTTAAAAAGCCAGATCATAATATTAAATTCAAAGATTTATTAAAAGGTGAATTTGATTATGCACCATTTGATATAGATAGTTTTATTATTTTAAGACAAGATAAATCTCCAACATATAATTATGCTTGTAGTGTTGATGATATGCTAATGGATATTTCAATAGTAATTAGAGGAGAAGATCATATTTCAAATACTCCAAAACAGATTCATATTAGAGAATCTTTGGGATATACAAAAGAGATTAAGTATGTTCATCTTCCAATAATTTTAAATGCTCAAACAGGTAAGAAAATGAGTAAAAGAGATGATGCAAGTAGTGTAAAATGGTTAATTGAACAAGGTTTCCTACCAAGTGCTATTGCAAACTATTTAGTTCTAATGGGAAATAAAACTCCAAAAGAGATTTTTACACTTGAAGAAGCTATTTCATGGTTTGATATTGAAAGCATTTCAAAAAGTGGAGCTAAATTTGATATTGATAAACTAAGATTTATAAATAGAAAGCATATTGAAATTCTTGATGAAATGAGATTATCAAAAATATTAGGTTTTGCTGATGAAAGTATTGGAAAATTAGCAAAACTATATTTAGAAGAAGCAAGTACAATAAAAGATATAAAAGAAAAACTTGATAATATTTTTAGCATAAAAACAACTCTTGAAGGTTTTGAAAATGAATCAACTTTAATAAAAGAACTTTTACAAAAAGCACCTTATTTTGAAGAGTATGAAGATTTAAAGAATTATATAGTTGAACAAACTCAATTAAAAGGTAAAAATTTGTTTAAACCTTTAAGATATATATTAACAGGTGTTGAAAATGGACCAAATATTACTGATATTTATCCATTCATTAAAAATTACATAGGAGAAATCACAAGATGATAGATGCACTTATTAGCTCTTTTTTAACTGTTTTATTTAGTATTATATTTCTATACAAATGGGTTGTTATAATCTCAGCAATTTTAAGCTGGGTTAGACCTGACCCTTATAATCCAATAGTTCAAATGCTTTATAGATTAACAGAACCTGTTTATGCAAAAATCAGATCTATTATTCCAACAACTTTTGGAGGAATGGATTTAGCTCCACTTATATTGATTTTTGCATTAATATTTTTAGAAACATTTTTAAAGAGTTTATTCTAATAATTATGTTTAATAAAATAAAGCTCTTTATAGTTTTTACTCTATTTTCATCATCTTTTTATTTATATGCAAATATAAAAGATGTTGATTTTATGCAAAAAGAGTTTAAGGTAACACTTTCTTGGTTACAAGATAAGCCAAAATCTAGTGAAAGAGATTTCTTTATTGTTGAATTTTTGAATTATGATTCTACTACAAAAGAAGAAGCAGATATTGCTTATGAACTAAGAAGAGGTTCATATAATGCTAGTTTAGAAAGAGTTTATCTACAAAAATTTCCAAAAGAAATAAATAAAGAGGAAGAGTTTTGTAAAAATGCTTCATTTGATATTTTATTATCTCAAAATAGTGATTGTATAAATTTATCCCTAGATTCTATATCTAAACTTTTTAAACTATCAAGAAAAGAGCTTCATCTTCTTATTTCAAAGCTAGAAAATGGAGAATTAAGAGAAAATTTACAAATAATATCTTCTAGTAGTATTCATAATGAACTTTTAAAAAACCCAAAGAAATTTCTGGATTTTTTCTTTGATTTAAATAATGACTTAAAACTTAAATATTTTAATAAATCATATAAAAAAGAGTTTTTGGATAAATTAGTTTTAGAAAAAGATTTTGATAAATTTGTAAGAGCTATTGTTTTTAATAATAATTTTAAAACTATTCAAAAATCTTTTCATCACTTATCTCAAAATAATAATTTATCTGCTAGTTCTTCTTTTTTATTAGGAATAAATGAAATTAATTTAAATAATAAAAGATACGCAAATAATTTTTTTAATATCTCAAATAAAAAATCATTTTTAAGAAGTCAAAAAGACAATGCCCTATTTTGGTTATATCTTACAACAAATGATAAAACATATTTAGAAGAGTTAGGAAAAAGTTATGATACAAATTTGTACTCTTTATATGCTAAAGAGCTTTTAAATATAAACTATTCAAATATTATTTACTCTTTGGATAATCTAAAAAAAGATAAAAATAGAGATTATAGTATTTATGATAGTTTTGCTTGGCTAAATATAGCAAGAGATATTAGAACAGATTTTAATGAAGATAAATTCAATAAATATCAAGATATATTTAATAATCAACATACAAAAGCTCATTTAGCATATATTTTAGAAAGATTTAATAACTATAAAACACAATATTTTTTAACTCCTTATAGTGATATTATAAAAAAAGAGGGAATTTTTAAAGAAGTTTTAATATATTCAATAGCAAGACAAGAAAGTAGATTCATACCTTCTGCTATATCTATTTCAGGAGCTCAAGGTCTTATGCAAATAATGCCTTTTTTATCAAAAGATATAGCAAGAAAGTTAAAAGAGCCTTATAGTATTTATGAACAATTTATTCCAAAAGTAAATTTAAAATATGCAAGTTTTCATTTAGATTATTTAATAGAACAATTTAATGGAAACCCTTTATTTATAGCTTATGCTTATAATGGTGGAGCTGGATATACAAAAAGTCAATTAAAAAAAGGCTTATTTAAAGATAAAAATATGTTTGAACCATTTTTGAGTATGGAGTCAATATCTTATGAAGAGACAAGAGAGTATGGGAAAAGAGTCTTAGCAAATTTCTATATATATAATAATCATCTAAATAGTAAGAATAAAATCTCACTATCTACTATTTTTCAAAATTTAAAACAGCATCATTAGACTTTGGTCTTAAAACTATTTTTAAATCTTTAACTTTTTGTGGATTATCAAAAGTTACAATATAGTAATTTCCCCAAGAGTTCTTTAACATAATATCTTTGTATCTTTTACTGCTTTTATCTACACTTTCAATCTGTTTAGCAGATTTACCATTTAGTAAAAGTTCATATGAGTTTTTTCTAAAATCTTGCTCTTCAAGATTTGCAAAAAAAGTATATATTAAAAACTTTTCATCTTTGCTACTTATATCTGAATCAATCTTATTTAAGTATGTTGCCATAAGAATAACATCAACTTCATTTTTCTTTACAATATCTATTTTTTTTGTATTTCTAATAGCATTTATTTCTGTTTCTTCTTTGTCAAAATATCTAAAAGCATTATTTTTTGTGCCACAAGCTACAAAAAGAAATGGAATTAAAGTTATTAATATTGTTTTTTTCATAATCTTTTCCTAAATATTTAAAGCAAAAATTATACTAAAAATAGACTTTAGTATCTATTTTTATAAATAGAGTTTAACAATTCTTTGGATAGAATCCACCTTATGAATAGAAAAAGATTAATAGTGGCATTTTCTGGCCCGTCAAATAGTGGAAAAACTACAGTTATTGTAAAAATTGCAAGTATTTTACAAGATAGTGATTTTAAAGTATGTATCATAAAACATGATCCAAAAGATAAAGCTATGTTTGATAGAGAAGGAAAAGACTCTTTTAAATTCTCACAAACAGGTGCTGATGTTGCTGTTGTAAGTCCAAATAAAACAACAATATTTAAAAAAGGTACTTCAAGCATAAATGAGCTTATCTCTATTTTTGAAGATTTTGATTATCTTTTTGTTGAAGGATTAAAAACATTGGAACTTCCTAGAATATCTATATTTAGAAATAAACTTGATGAGAGTTATTTTGCTGTTTCAAATGCTCTGGCTATTGACGAAACTATTGATAAAAAATCAATTCCAAAAAGTTTGGATGTTCTAAATTTAAATAATCCAGAAGAGATAATAAACTGGATAGATAAAAATGCTAAAAAGGTATAAAGTTTATGCAAGAAATAATTAATGCAATAGAAGAATCAGCTATAAAGATAAAATATCTGATTGAATCAGGTGATACAGGTAAAAGTGAGAGTGAAAATAGCACAGGAGATACTCAATTAAAACTTGATATTCAAAGTGATCAAATAATTGAAGATATCTTTAAAAAAGTTCCAAGTATTAAAGCAATAGTAAGTGAAGAACAAGATGAAATTAAAAATATAAATACAAATGGTAAATATCTAATTGCTTATGACCCTTTAGATGGTTCATCTTTAGTTGATGTAAATTTATCAGTTGGTTCAATTTTTGGAATATATGAAAATGAATTTAATGCAAAAAATATAATAGCTTCTGTCTATGTTGTTTTTGGACCAAGAGTAGAAATGGTTGTAACAACAAATGATGTAAAAATGTATAGATTATTAGATGGAAAATTTAAATTTATTCAAAATATTAATTTAAATGAAAAAGGTAAGCTAAATGCACCTGGTTCAACACAAAATTGTTGGGCACCATTTCATAAACAATTAATAGATGATATTTTTACAGATGGATATAGATTAAGATATAGTGGTGGAATGGTTCCTGATTTACATCAAATTTTGTTAAAAGGTGGTGGGCTATTTTCATATCCAGAAACAAGTGATAGACCAAAAGGAAAACTAAGACAACTTTTTGAAGTTTTTCCTTTTGCTTTAACATATGAAAAAGCTGGTGGTATGGCGGTTGATGGGAGAAAAAGAGTTTTAGAAGTAGAGACTTCACATATTCATGATACAACTCCTTGTTTTTTTGGCTCAAAAATTGAAATAAATAGAGTTTTAGAAGTTTATAAAAAAAATGTCTGAAGATAAAAACTTAAATATTTGGGAAGAAAAACTAGAAAATATATTAGAAGAGTTAAAATCTTGTCAAATTAAAAATAGTTTATCTTCTTGTAAGCCTTGCAAAGAGTTCTTTGATTGTGAGCTTAGAAAAAAATATGTTATTGCTGTTTATGAATCTATGAACAAAGGTTCAGGCGGTGGATTTGAATTTTAGAAAAAAGGGAAAAGATGCAAAAATCTTGTAAAAATGTTTATATTACAACTCCAATATATTATGTAAATGATATAGCTCATATAGGTCATGCTTATACAACAATTATCGCTGATATGTTAGCAAGATACTCAAGACTTGTTGGACATAATACTTATTTATTAACAGGAACTGATGAACACGGACAAAAAATAGCTCAAAGTGCTGAAGCTAGAGGAAAAACTCCAAAAGAGTATGCAGATGAAATATCTGGTAAATTTAGAGCTTTATGGGATGATTTTGATATATCTTACGATCAATTCATAAGAACAACAGATGAAAATCATAAAGTTGGTGTTCAAAAAGCTTTTTCTAAAATGTTTGAAAAAGGTGATATTTACAAAGGTGAGTATGAAGGTTTTTATTGTGTTCCTTGCGAAACTTTTTATCCAGAATCTCAACTTGTGGATGAACAATTTTGTCCAGAGTGTGCAAGAGCTACGATATTAGTAAAAGAAGAGAGTTATTTTTTCAAATTATCAAAATATGAAGATAAACTTTTAAAATGGTATGAAGATAATCCTGATTGTATTTTACCAAGAGCGAAGAAAAATGAGATTGTAAATTTTGTAAAAAATGAACTAAAAGATCTTTCTATTTCAAGAACTTCTTTTGATTGGGGGGTTAAACTTCCTGAATCTATGAATGAACCAAGACATGTTATGTATGTTTGGCTCGATGCACTTTTAAATTATACAACTGCTTTAGGTTATGGAACAGATGAAAAAAATATGGATTTTTGGCCAGCTAATATTCATTTAGTTGGAAAAGATATTTTAAGATTCCATGCTATTTATTGGCCTGCTTTTTTAATGAGTCTTGATTTACCACTTCCAAAACATATTGCTGCTCATGGTTGGTGGACAAGAGATGGTGAAAAGATGAGTAAATCAAAAGGAAATGTTGTAAATCCTAAAGAAGTAGCAGATGCCTATGGATTAGATGCGTTTAGATATTTTCTTTTAAGAGAAGTACCTTTTGGTCAAGATGGGGATTTTTCACAAAAAGCCTTAATAAATAGAATTAACTCTGATTTAGGTAATGATTTAGGTAATTTACTAAATAGAATTATTGGAATGAGTGGAAAATATTTTAACTTTAATGTAAGTTCGAAAGATGTAGAAAAATTTCATAAAAAAGAGCTTGATGAAGTAAATACAATAATTGACTCTTTAGAATCATATATTTACAATATGCAAATAAATAAATACCTTGAAGAAATTTGGAAAACTCTTTCAATTGCAAATAAAGCAATTACAGATTATGAGCCTTGGAATTTAATGAAAGAGAACAAAGAAGATGAAGCCATGGCTCTTGTTGCTTTAATTACAAATATAATGTCAAAAGCTTCTTTACTTTTAGATTCTGTAATGCCTCATAAAATAAAGGATATTGCATCATCTTTAGGAATTGAGATATCAACTGAAAATTATAATAAACTAATTATTGAGAAAAAACTAATTGATGATATAAAAATCACAAAAGTAGATGCCCTATTCCCAAGAATTGAAGAAGTTTTACTTTCTCAACCAGAAGTTTCAGATGTTACAGTTTTACAAAAAGATGTTTCTAAATATGAATCTAAAGAAGAGTTAGAACCACTTGAATTAGATGGTTTAAATCTTATAACAATAGATAATTTTTTTGAAACAACAATAAAAATTGGAACAATAGTTGAAGCAAATGAAGTTCCAAAATCTAGTAAACTTCTAATTTTAAAAGTAGATTTAGGAGAAAATAGAACTAGACAAATTCTTGCTGGAATAAAAGAGTTTTACTCAGCTTCTGAATTAATAGGAACTCAAGCTTGTGTTGTTGCAAACTTAAAACCAGTAAAACTAATGGGCTATTTAAGTGAAGGAATGCTTCTTGCAGCAAAAGATGAAGATGGTTTATCTTTAATTAGACCTGAAAAGCCAAAGAAAATTGGCACAAAAATTAGCTAGTGAAAATCTCTTCAATAGTTGATATTATTGATGGAGAGTTATTAAGTACTCCATCAATTACATCTATAAATAGTATAAAAACTGAATCTGAAAAAGTAAAAACTGCTGATTTGTTTATTGCAAGAAATATAGATGATTTGAATATTGCCATAAAAAATGGTGCTTATGCTGTTATATTTGAAGAAGATTTCTCTGTAAGTGACACTGAAGTTGCATTTATAAAAGTAAGAAATATAGAAAAAGCTCTTCTTTCTATTTTTAGATTTAAATTAGCAAATAAAAATATTAAAGCATATTTATCTACTGATATTAGTTATGATCTACTAAAATCTCTATTTTCAAACAATCATAAAGATATTTTCATTCTTCCAAAAAACATAGAAAAAATATTTAGATTTATAGATAACATAGAAGACAATAGTATTATAATTTCAAATAACAAAGAGGTGCTAAATAGCATCTTTTCAAGTTATGAGATTTTTGATAAAGAAATAGATAAACACTCTATAAGGAATCTTACTATTCACTCTTTATTTGAATTGAGTTTTTCTTATAAAAATAGATTTTATAACCGTATTAAAATAGCTGCTTTATATATAAAAAGCTTAATTAATTGCTTAGAATTCTTCAAAGATTATGATATTGATTTAACAAAACTAAATAGATTTAAGAACTTAAAAGCAATATTTTTAGATAAAAACTTAAATATTGTAGATTTTGGTAAAAGTGATAAATTTTTAATAAGTCAAAATAATTTAGATTTAGTTGAATTTGAAATAAAATTTATAAAAGAGTATTACAAATATGCAAAAGCTATTTTTATTACAAACTCTTATTTAGATTATTTAAACAAAGATGAACAAATTATAATAAAAAATATAGAGGATTTAAAAAATATTTTAGATAATATTGAGTTTAACTCTATTTATCTTGTAGGATTTGATTACTTGACAGTTTTAGACTATTTTTCAAAGCCTAAAAACTTGCCAACTCTTTTTTAAAATTAATATACTTTTCCAAAAGAACTAATAACTTTTCCTAAAATACTAAGATCTTGTTTATCTAAAACTTGTATTGGATAATCCTTATTATCTGAAATAATATCTAGTTTTCCATCAACCCTTTTTTGAACTCTTTTTACAAAAAGTCCATGAAGAGTTGTAAAAGCATATATTCCATCTCTTGATAAATCATTTTTTGTTTTATCTATAAATATTATATTATTTGAATTTAATGTAGGTTCCATAGAATCACCTGTTACATTAATAGCATCTATATTTTTTAAATTATCTTTTCCACCTAAAATATTTAAAAAATAACTTGGTAACTCTAAACTTTCATAAAAATCTTCATCTTCATAAGCTCCACCACCAGCACTTACATTTATACTTGGATAATATTTAATCCAATATCTATCTGTACTATCAATCAGTGAATTTGGATTTTGATTATATAAAAGCCAATTTATTGAAATTTTCTTTTTTGCACAAAAATTTAAAATGTTTGAATAAGGTATTTTACCTCTATTTTTCATTGTTGCAAAATTTGCTTGTGTTATATCTAAAGCTTCTGCTAAATCTTTATCAAATATCCTTTTATCTTTAAAGTCAGAACTTAATACAACTTTTAATTTTGCCAAAATTTCATCAATAATTATCATTAGCAACTCCTTTATGAAATATTTTTATATTATATTACATTTTGTTATATTTTTCAAGATATTTTATATAATATATTGCAAATTATTCGTAACTAGTTATAAAGGTAAATTTCTATATTATTTCATTTAAATTTCAAAATTAATTTGGAGAGAGTATGCAAGCCGTATTGGAAAGCTTTTTTTTAATTATGGGAGTGATTTCTACAATATTATTCATTGTTGGATTTTTACTAAAAGCAAGAGGTGTTACATTTATTGAGTTTTTTCCAAAAAAAGAAAATGAAACTTCTCAAAATATAGTTTATAACAATGTTATATCTCAAGTTCCACTCAACTCTTTTGGAGTTGAACATAAAAAAGTAGCTGCAATTATAGCTGCAATTAAATATCACAATGAGAAGGTAAATGTTTAATGGCAAAGAAATATATAGATATTATGGATACTAGTTTCAGAGATGGATTTCAATCTGTTTTTGGAGGAAGAGTTTTGATGAACGACTTTTTTGCAGCTGTTGAAGCTGCAAAATATGCTGGAATAAATCACTTTGAATTTGGTGGAGGAGCTAGATTTCAAAGTTTATTTTTCTATTTAAATGAAAATGCATTTGATATGATGGACAAATTTAGACAAATAGTTGGTCCTGATGCAAATCTTCAAACTTTAGCAAGAGGAATAAACACTGTTATGCTTGATACTGGAAGTAGAGAGTTAATAGATCTTCATGCAAAACTTTTTGCAAAACATGGAACTACAACAATAAGAAACTTTGATGCTTTAAATGATGTTCAAAACCTTGAATATTCTGCTTCTTGTATAAAAAAATATGGTTTAAAGCATGAAGCTGTTGTAACTCTTATGGATTTACCTCCAAAATGTACAGGTGCACATGATGTTCCTTTTTATGAAAAAACACTAAGAAGTATTCTTGATAGTGGTTTACCATTTGATTCAATCTGTTTTAAAGATGCTAGTGGAACAAGTAGTCCAAATAAAATTTTCGAAACAATAAAAATGGCTAGAAAACTTTTAGGAGAAGATAGACATATAAGGCTTCATACTCATGAAACAGCTGGAGTTTCAGTAGCTTGTTATTTAGCTGCTTTAGAAGCTGGAGCTGATGGAATTGATTTAGCTGCAAGTCCTGTTAGTGGTGGAACATCTCAACCAGATATTTTAACTATGCTTCATGCAACAAAAGGTATGAATTATGATTTGGGTGGACTAGAAGTTGATAAAGTTTTAAAATATGAAGAAGTATTAGCTGATTGTTTAAAAGATTATTTCCTTCCACCAGAAGCTACACAAGTATCTCCACTTATTCCTTTTTCTCCAATGCCAGGTGGAGCACTTACAGCAAATACTCAAATGATGAGAGATAATGGAACTTTAGATAAATTCCCTGAAGTTATAAAAGCTATGCAAGAAGTAGTTGTTAAAGGTGGTTTTGGTACAAGTGTAACTCCTGTATCGCAATTTTATTGGCAACAAGCATACGCAAATGTAATGTTTGGTCCTTGGAAACAAATTGCTCCTGGATATGGAAGAATGGTTTTAGGATATTTTGGAAAGACTCCTGTTGAACCAGATGCAGAAATAGTTAAACTTGCAAGTGAAAAATTAAAGCTTGAACCAACAACACAAAATCCTCTTGATATTGCAGATGCTGATCCAAAGAAAAAAATTAGTGTTTGGAAACAAAGATTAGAGATTGAAGGATTAGAAACAAGTGAGGAAAATATTTTTATTGCTGCTGCTTGTGATGAAAAAGGTATAACATTTCTAAAAGGTGAAGCACCTTTGAATGTTAGAAAGAACTCTAAAGAAGAAGAAAAAATAAGTAAAGGAGGTAATATGTCAAATGGAAACTATACAGTTGTAGTAGATGGTCAAAGATTTAATGTATCTGTTTTTGATGGAAATGTTCAAAATATTCAAGTAGCTCCTACTACTGTTCAATCAACTTCTATCAAAAATGAAGTTCAAAAAACAGTATTAGAACCTACAAAGCCAAAACTTACAGGAAATGAAGCTACTGCACCAGTAAATGGAAATGTATGGAAAATTCTTGTAAAAGAAGGAGATAAAGTACAAAAAGATCAACAAATTATGATACTTGAAGCTATGAAGATGGAGATAGATGTTGTTGCACCTATTTCAGGAATTGTTAGTAAAATACTAACAGAAACGAATAAAGCTGTTGAAGATGGAGAAGTTTTAGCAATTATTGCTTAATTTAAAGAAATTTTATACTTTTTTGGATAAAATTTCTCATTAAAAAATAGAATAGGAATTTGAATTATGTCTACTATTAAAGACTCGTTAGGTTTAGAAAATATTGGTACTATTTATAGGAATTCAGATGTTGATTTTTTAATCGACTTCGCAGTTAAAAATGAAAAAGCCAGAGTATCTTCGACTGGTGCTCTTATGATTGATACAGGTATTTTTACAGGTAGGAGTCCCAAAGATAAATTTTTCGTTAATCAAGATCCATCAAATAAATATATATCTTGGGGAGATATAAATAAAAAAGTCTCAAAAGAGGTTTATAATGACCTTTTAGCTAACTCAAAAAAACAATTAAGCAACAAAGATATTTTTGTAACAGATGTTTTCTGTGGTTCTTCTTTAGATTCAAGAAGAGCAGTAAGAATTATTACTGAAGTTGCTTGGCAAGCTCACTTCGTACAAAATATGTTTATTTTACCTACTGCTGAAGAACTTGAAAATTTCAAACCAGAATTTACTATTTATAACTCTTGTAAAACAGTAAATATGTCTTATGCAAGTCATGGTTTACATTCAGAAGTTTATGTTATTTTTAATGTGGAAGAAAACCAAGCTATAATTGGTGGTACTTGGTATGCTGGTGAGATGAAAAAAGGTGTTTTCTCTATGATGAATTATTGGCTACCTCTTGAAGGAAAACTTCCTATGCATTGTTCTGCTAACATAGGAAAAGATGGTGACACAGCCCTATTTTTTGGTCTTTCTGGAACAGGTAAAACAACTCTATCAACTGATCCAAATAGAGCTTTAATTGGAGATGATGAACATGGTTGGGATGATAATGGGGTATTCAACTTTGAAGGTGGATGCTATGCAAAAGTAATCAACCTTGATAAAGATAGTGAACCTGAAATCTATAATGCTATTAAAAAAGGAGCTATTTTAGAAAATGTAGTTGCTGATGAAAATGGTGTAGTAGATTTTGCTGATAAATCAAAAACAGAAAATACAAGGGTATCTTATCCAATTGAGCATATTGAAAACCATACACCATCTATGAGAGGTGGTCATCCAAAAAATATCATATTCTTATGTGCTGATGCATTTGGTGTTTTACCTCCTATTGCAAAACTTGATAAACAACAAGCAATGTACTATTTTTTAAGCGGTTATACTGCAAAAGTTGCAGGAACAGAAAGAGGAATTACAGAGCCAGTAGCAACATTTTCTTCTTGTTTTGGAGAAGCATTTTTACCTTTAAATCCAACAGTTTATGCTGAACTTCTTGGTAAAAAAATAGATTTACATAATGTAAATGTTTATTTAGTAAACACTGGTTGGACTGGTGGTCCCTATGGTGTTGGTAAAAGAATGAGTATAAAAAACACTAGAGCTTGTATTAATGCTATATTAGATGGTTCAATAAATGATTCAGAATTCCAAAATATGACTATTTTTAATCTTCAAATTCCTAGAACTCTAAAAGGTGTAGATACACATGTTTTAACTCCTAGATATACTTGGAACAACCCACTTGAATATGATGAAGCAAAAAGAAAACTAGCTGAAATGTATATAGAAAACTTTAGAAAATATTTAACTCTTGAAAGTGAATATGATTTTACAGCAGCTGGTCCACAACTGTAAAAATAAGCTAATTATTTAGTTTATTTTATAATAAATAGATGGTTTTAACCATCTATTTGTATCTCTTCTAGTATTTCTAATCCAAATCCTTGTAATCCTACAAATGAATGTTTCCCTCCACTTGTCATAAGTTTTATTTTCTTGATACTTAATGTATTTAGTATTTGAGCACCTATTCCATAATTTTTATCCGTCTCACTATTTTTCTTATCATTATTTAAAAATATCAAAACTCCACCTTTTGATTGAAGAAAATTTATAGTTTTTAACATTGAATTTAACTTATTATCATTTAAAAATACTTTTATATCTGGTCTAATTGTATGAAATTTAATATGTGTTAATTCTGTTATTTCACCTAGAATAATAGCTGTATGAATATTGTCTAAATGATCTTTAAACTCTTTTTTTATAGCACTCTTTCCAAAAAAGTTAATATTTGAGCTTGATATCTCTTTTACTAAGGTTTCATTTGCTAATCTATATTCCACTAAATCTGATATATATATCTGTTTCAAATTATGTTTTTCTGCAAATATATCTAAATCATCTCTTCTTGCCATTGTTCCATCTTCTTTTAAAATTTCACAAATAACGGCTTCTCCTTTTAAACCAGCTAATTTACATAAATCAACACTTCCTTCTGTATGCCCTGTTCTAACTAAAACTCCTCCATTCTTTGCTATAAGAGGAAAAATATGCCCTGGTCTTACAAGTTCATCAGCTTTAGCTATTGGATTTGCTAAAATTTTAATAGTATCATCTCTTTCTATTGCACTAATTCCTGTTAAAGCATCTTTAGCATCAACAGATACTGTAAAAGCTGTCTCATACGATGATGTATTATCTTTTACCATTGGATTTAAATCTAATCTTTTTGCTGTTTCAAAAGGAACACTTACACAAACTAAACCTTTTGCATGTGTTACCATAAAATTTACTAAATCAGGTGTACTTAATGCTGCTGAATATACTAAATCACCTTCATTTTCTCTATCTTCATCATCAAGCATAATAACCATATTACCTTTTTTTATCTCTTCAATTGCTTCTTTTACTCTTTGTATTGCATTCATTATTAATCTCTTTTTTATAAAATTTTGAAAAATTATATCTAAATAAGTAAAAACTAATCTAAAAACTTGACAAAGTAAAACTTATTTGGTATAGTACGGGTCGATTTTTGGGGTATCGCCAAGTGGTAAGGCAATGGTTTTTGGTACCATCATTCGAAGGTTCGAATCCTTCTACCCCATCCACTTTATTATCGCGGAATAGAGCAGCTAGGTAGCTCGTCGGGCTCATAACCCGAAGGTCATAGGTTCAAATCCTATTTCCGCAACCAACGAACTTAAAATGGTAAAATATTAGCTTCTTCTTGTTCTTCTATTAAATCTTTTATAGAATTCAATCCTGCATCTTCATAATTTCTAGATGAAACACCTTTTAATTCAATAATATCTGATTTTATCTCATTTTTAGAGCTATCTAAAACTGTTACAGTTAATATATTTTCATAAATAAAGAAACCTTGTGGAGATTTTCTTGAAATTTCTGAACTCAAATTCAACTCATATGGAGCAGCACTATTGACTACCTTAAACCCTCTTTTCAATAAAGTATTTTTGTATATATTTTTATATTTTGAAGATTCACTATCTGTTGAAATATAAAAAGTTGCCATACTTTTTAGAATATTTAATTCATTTCTTAATAAATTTGTTTTTTGAATAAATTTACTATCATATCCTAAAGAATCAAGGATTTGTGCTTTATTTGAACTATTATAAAATTTATTTAATAGCTCTTGCTCTTTTAAATAAAGAGTCAAATTATCATATTGCTGTTTTTTTACAAATTCCAATTCACTATAAAGTGTATCAATATCACTTTTTAGAGTATGAATTAAATCATCTTTTTTTATACTTACTTGCACTATATTCTTACCTGAAAAATATATACTCTCATCTATTTTATAGTTTTTAAATCCTAACTCTGCTGTTTTACTACTTATTTCAGAATTTGTTGTACTTGTAGCATACTCTCTAAAATCTCTGTAAGATTTTTCAGTAATTGTAATATTTGATTGAACAGTTACAAGAAGTTTTGAAGATAAATTATCTAAAGCACTATTTGTAGCTTCAGTTAATGTTCTACCTTCTCCTACTCCATAAAGAGTTGTTAATGTATTTTGTGTTGGATTTAAATACCAATTTGGATAGCTCAGAGCTTGTGGCTCTGGCTTATTATTTGAACAAGATATTAGAAATAGTGCAATTATTAAAAAAATAATTGTTTTTTTCATCTATTTCTTCCTTTTTTATTACTTGTTTGTGATTGTTTATTTAATTTTTTATTATCAATAATAGCTTGATCAATTCTATTTAATGCTTCAATAATAGTTTTATTTGGTTTTAAAGTTTGTCTATCAGCGATACTATAAAGTTGTTTTGCAAATTCTAGTTCACCTTTTGCTTCCTTTACTACTCCTAAATTATATGCAGCTACATAGCATTTATCATTCGTAGAACTTAATAAATCACTTAAAATCTCTTCAGCTCTATCAATCTTTTTATGTTTTAAATATTCCAAAGCACCTTCAAGTTGTGATTTTTGATGCTTGTTATAGTTTATCTCTGGACTATCTAAAAGTTGTACATAAAATCTTGTAGTTGTAGGAGATATATTTGGTAGAAATTCACTAACAATATCATTTGCCATTTCATCATAAATAATATTCTTCTCTGGTTTTTTATCTCCAAGTAGATTTAAAGTTGTTCCCAAAAGATCATTAGCATCATTTGGACACTCTTTGAAATCTTTAGATTTAATATAGTTATTTGTATATATTAAATCACCTCTTTCAACATCTATCATTCTTAGGTTTGCAGTTAAAGAGTATTTTGAAACTGTACAATATATATAATAAGATTGCATTCTTGTACACTTTTGGTCAAGACATCTATTTCTAATTTCTGTTTCTGTTCTTTGTTCTTCTCCTGTATTTACTTTTCCTAAGATAAGAGCTTGTGCACCTAATAATTCCCCTACTTTTACGCTATCTTTATTGTTTGTAAGTCCTGAATATTGAAATTTTTGCTCTTTTAAGATCTCATCAATAGCAGTTCTATTTACTATTGTATAAAATTGTTTATCTTCAATATTTACACTATTTAAAGCTGCTTCTATTTTTCCACCTAAATGTACAGAATCTCGTTCAAAATCCATAACTGCAATTTTTTTCTTTGATGCGGCTCTATCAACTTTTGCAGGTTTTATGCTCTCAATTAATACTTTTTGACTACATCCTGCAAAAATAAATATAAAAGCTACTGGTATTAAAACTAATATATTTCTCACTTATATAACCTTAGTTAGCACTATTAAATGCTTTTTCTATCTCTGTATCAATATTAGATTTTGGAATAGATATTAATACATATAACTCTTTTCCTACTTTATCTTCCCATGAACTAGCTTGTGAAGTACCTTTTAATGTTAAAGCTGCAATCTGTTTTGTAACTTGTTCAGAAACTCTATTTACAGTCACTGTATCATCAATTTGTCTTTCAGCTGCTTCTTCTTGAACTTGACTAATAACATCTGATTTTAAATCTTCTGCCATATTCGCTCTAGCTTTTGATAAAGCTTGTTTTCTAGAAAATTCTCTTCCAAGTTTTGACATAGGAGCAGATGCAGATGCATATTTTTTATCACCTTTACTAATACTATCTAAATTTCCACAAACCCAAAGTGGAGCATCAACTCCTGAGATTTCACATTTTTCAGGTGCTAAATTTGCCTCTGGATCCTTTGTTCCACATCCAACAAATAAAACTGCTGCAGCAGCTACTGGTAATATTATTTTTGTAAGTTTCATAACTCTTCCTTTTATAAAATTTGACTTACATTATCTTTAAGTTTATATTAGACTCTTATTAAAAATTAAATATTTATAAAAATAATAAAATATAAAGCACTAGTAAAATAGTTAAGAAGCATTAACAATGCTTCTTATAAAATCAACCCATAGGGTACAAAATCTCTTTTTGAATATTTTCAATTTTTCTTAATAATTCATCATCTATTTTGAAATCAAATGCTTTAAAACTATCTTCTAATTGCTCAGCTTTTCTAGCTCCTATAATAGTTGATGCAACAAAATCAAAGTGTTTTGAGTAAGAAACAGCTAAAGTAATAGGAGAAATTCCATAATTTTTTGATAATTCAATATATTTTTTTGTAGCTTCTAAAGTTTTATTATTTACAAATCTATTTGCCATAGCCTGAACTCTTTTACTTTTATCTTTTAAGTATATTGCAAATCTAACTTCATCTGGTATAAATTCATTATTATATTTTCCCGAAATAACTCCTCCAGCCATAGGAGAATACGGAAGTAATGATATTTTTTCTTTTCTACATACATTTGCTAATTCATCATGAAATCTTGGATTTAATAGCGAAAAATTATTTTGAATAGATTCAAATCTTGATAATCCTTTATTATTTGAAGTTTCATTAGCTTTTGTAAGACCATAAGCACTATCATTTGAAGTTCCAATATATCTTACTTTACCCTCTTTTATAAGTTCATTAAAAGCTTTTAAACTCTCTTCAATAGGAACAATAGTATCAGGCCAGTGCATTTGATATAAATCTATATATTCAGTATTTAATCTTTTTAAACTTCCTTCAATTGCTCTTTTTATATGAAAACTATCAATTGCAGTTAATCCATGTCTTACAGGTGGAACAAACCAACCATTTGCAGCTCCAGCAATCTTCGTAGCCATAATTATGCTATCTCTTGCTTTTGTTTTCATCCATTTACCAACAATAGTTTCAGTTATTCCTACTGTCTCTTTTTTTGGACTAACTGGATATAGTTCTGCTGTATCATAGAAATTTATCCCTCTATCATATGCTTTATCTAATATTTTAAAAGCTTCTTTTTCATCTGTTGTTGAACCAAAAGTCATAGTTCCCATACAAATAGAACTAACTCTTAATCCACTTTTTCCTATATATCTGTATTCCATATTAAAATCCTAATTTAAAATTTTATAAGATTTATTATAACAAAAGAGTATAAAAGAAACTATTCCATAATACAAATCTCTTTTTTGGCTATATGTTTTAAAGTTGAAATTGCAACTAAAACTACAACAAAACTTGTAATAATTGATAAAAAATATGATAAATATTTATATATATCAATATTTGTTAATTCATACATCAACAATATACTTAAAGTAACAGCTGCCATAGGAAAAGTAAATGCCCACCAAGAGATAAAAAATCTTATTTTTAAAAAGTTTTTATACATAAAAGCTACTAAAATAGTAAAAAATATACCTAAGCTAAATAATATTTGAGCAAAAAAGTCTAAACTATTTGTAAGTTTTATATATGAAATAAAACCAATTGCAGGTGGAGCTATTAAAATAAACATTGTTGGTAAAAACTTTGCTGCAAAAGGTTGATGAAACATAATTCTATTTAGAATTATTGAAAATAAAACTATCCAAAAAAAGATTCCTATTGAAAAATAAAATATTAAAACTTGATTACTTAAAAAATCAATTCCTGAAATAGGAATAATAAGATTTCCAACTATTGGAATAAACCAAGCTGGATTTGAATGCACTATTTCCAAACTATTATTTATCCAAAACCTGATTGTATAAAAAGTAAAATATATATGAAAAATAGCTCCAAAATAGAATAATATTTTAGAAATATTGATATCATAATCTCTAAATGATGCTGATAAAATCAATATTGATATTGAAAAAGCAGCAAAAAAATTTATTCTTATTGGATGATTTAACTCTTTTTTGACCTCTTCTTTATAAAATATAATTTTAAGCAGATAACTTATAGCTATAAAGAAAAAAAGAATAGTAGTTATAAGTAAACTAATTTTTGGAATATAACTAGGAAAATTTGATATTAATCTAAGTTTTTGGAAAACTAAAGTTAATCCACCCATTCCCATAACTATTGCAAACATCATTATTGGAAAAAACTGTAATCTATTTGAAGGAATAGACTTTATACTCTCTTGTTGCATTTATAAATCCTATTTTTGATAATATTCTTTTATTTTAATTGGAGTTTAGTTTTGATAAAAAGTAAAAAAATGATAAATTTAAAAGATAATAATATTTCATATATTTTAAATAATGAAACAATTAAGCTATTAAATTTTAATCCAAACAGTATGATTTTAGAAGTTGCAATATTTAATAAAGATACTTTTATAAGAAATAGTAAAGTACCATTTGCACACTTACCAAAAAAGTTAAAAGCGAAACTAAATCCTAAATGACGATTATATCATTTAAGATTTAAAAATAATATAAAATTACATAAGAATATCTTATATAATATAGATTATATTTTTTTATATTTAATATTCAATTCTTTATATAAATTATCAAAATTTACACTTTCCATATTTTTTAGAAGTTCAAGCATAACAACATTGTCTTCATCTCCATTCCAGATTTTTATATAAGTTCCTTCTTTATAACCATTATCTTGTCTAAATTGATTTAAACAATTTTTTCCAATATATAGTTTTTGTAACCATGAAAAAGATAATCCAGATCTCTTACAAACTATAAAAAACTGCTCTAAAAATCTCTCTATTCCACTAAAACTTGGCATATTTTTTGTACTTATTGCAAGAGCTAAATAAGATAATTTTTCAACCTCTTTTATAAGAATTTTTACATCAATTTCTTGGTTTGCTTCATATATACAATGTGAACTTGCCAATGATACAGCCTTAGGAACATTTGTTTCTTGAAGAATATATGACATTAAAAAATGCCAAATATCAACTAATTCAACTTGAATATTATTATAATCAGGTTCAGCATTTATACTTTTCCAGTGTTTCCATGGAGTAGAATCAATCAACTCAGCTGCTTCCATATGAATACATCTAAGCCAATCTATCTCTTTATTAAATTTATTTACTCCTAACTCCCAATTATTTCCATTTGTTGAATCATTTAATTTTTTTTGCAATAAAAACATCTCTTCTAACTTTGAAGGAAAAGATGAAGCTTCTTCTAATAATGAAGCTAAAGGAATACAATCATCTATTAAACTGTTTAAAATACTATCAGAAGAAACTCCATTTTCATAAGTTTTTAAAGTATGTAGAATTAAAGTTACATAATATGGAACTTCATCTTTACTCTCCCATGTTAAGGCATCATCATTATTTATTTTTGTAAAATTCAAAAACTCCTCAATTGATGAAAAACCAATACTTTTTATAGCTATTTTAAACTCTCTAAATGACAAAATCAACTCCTACTTTCAAAATTCTTTTTTACAAACAGATTACAATCATCTTGACTACTATTTTTTACAACAATACTTGGAAGAACCTGAGATTTAAACCCATAAGCTTTACATCCATGTGGTTTATTTTGCTCCCAAGTTACAAAATAATGAATACATTTTTGACAAACAACTCTTTTTTGCAAATCAAACCTCTACTTTACTCTGTATTGCTTTTGAAAGTGATAATAAATCTACATTTTCAAGACTAACTCCTGTTGGAACACCTTGAGCTATTTTTGTAAATCTTATATCAAATCCTTTTAATTTATCTTCAATATAAAGAATAAAAGCATCATTTGCAATAGATGGTGTTATAGCAAAAAGTATATTTTTTACATCATTATTTTTAATAAATTCATGAAGTTTCAAAATAGCACTCTGTTCTAGTTCATCAATTACAAAATATTTTCCATCAAACTCTTTTGAGTCTTCAATCACAAAAATATCTTTTGCACTTTGAACAATACAAAGTTTTGTAGAATCTCTACTATCATCTAAACAATATTCACAAATCTCATTTTCACTAATACTTGAGCATTTTTTACACTTTTTTATAGTTCGTAAAGCATTCTCTATACTATGTGAAAGTTTAATACCACAATAATTATCATTCATAACAATATGATATGCAAGCCTTAATGCTGATTTTTTACCAATAGTTGGCAAAGATTCAAAAGCTTCTACTAGTTCATAAAATTTTTCTAATCCTCTGTTCATTTTGCGATTATATCAAATTTATAATAAATCTTAATAGATAAACTTCTCTTTATTCACTTTTAGGTAAAATATTTGCTTTAAAAAAATATACATATTTTATGGAGATTTAAAATTGATTGAAATTGATTATTATGAACTACTAGAAGTTGAGAAATCATCAGATAAAACAACTATAAAAAAAGCATATAGAAAACTAGCTATGCAATATCATCCTGATAAAAATCCAGACAATAAAGAAGCTGAAGAAAAATTTAAAGCTATTAATGAAGCTTACCAAGTTCTAAGTGATGATGAAAAAAGATCTATTTATGATAGATATGGGAAAGCTGGACTTGAAGGTCAAGGTTCAAGAGCTGGTGGATTTGGTGGATTTGATGATTTAGGTTCAATATTTGAAGAGATGTTTGGTTTTGGTGGAAGATCTCATAGTAAAAAAGAGAGAAAAACATATAACTACAATCTTGATACAGCAATTGAAGTAAAACTAGAGTTTAATGAAGCAATTTTTGGTTGTAATAAAGAGATAAAATATAAATATAAAACTGCTTGTAAACCTTGTAAAGGTACAGGTGCGAAAGATGGAAAACTAGAAAATTGTAAAACTTGTGCTGGAGTTGGTCAAGTTCACTCAAGACAAGGTTTTATGACATTTGCACAAACTTGTCCACATTGTGAAGGAAGTGGAAAAGCAGCTGCTAGTTCTTGTAATTCTTGTAGAGGTTTAGGTTTTGAAGAGATTCAAGATAGCTTTAAAGTTGATATTCCTGAAGGTGTAAATGATGGAATGAGAATTAGAGTTAGCAATAAAGGTAATATTTCACCAAACGGTGAAAGAGGAGATTTATATCTTCAAACAAAAGTTAAAGAAGATAGTCATTTTGTAAGACATGATGATGATATCTATTATGAAGCACCAATATTTTTCACTCAAGTGGCTCTTGGAGCTAAAATTAAAATTCCTAGCTTAAGAGGTGAATTAGAGCTTGAAATACCAAAAAATGTTCAAGATAAACAGCATTTTACTTTTAGAAGTGAAGGTGTAAAAAATGTTCAAGGTTATGGAAAAGGAGATTTAATTGTTCAAATAAAAATTGAATATCCAAAATCTTTAAATAGTGAACAAAAAGAACTTTTAGCAAAACTTCAAGAGAGTTTTGGAGTAGAAAGTACTCCTCATACAACTAAATTTGAAGGAATGTTTGATAAAATCAAAAATTGGTTTAATTAAATTTTAAAACAACAAGGAGCATAAAATGAAATTTGAATACGTTGGATTTAAAGCACAAATAAGTCATCAAGGGGTTTCTTTTAAAAAAGGAAAAGATGATAAATATATATATTTACCTTTTGTTTATGAGATATTAGAATCTATAAACCATAATTATGATTCAAATAAAAGTCATTCATCAAATATAAAAATAGATTCATCAAATATAGATAAACTTTATAATAAAGCATTAAATTACTATCCAAATTTAGCTGGTGATATAAATAAAAAACTTGAAGAGTTTAAAGTTAAGCTAGATGAAGAGATAGAAGAGATAAAAAACAATAAGTTTTTAAATGAATTAGATAAGAAAGCATATATCTCAAATTTAGATATTATGAGAAATTATAAAATAAAAAGAGCAAAAAATAAGATTTTTTACTATTATTGTATTTATGCTATTGCAAATAATATTAAAGATAAAAAGTTAAAAGAGTTAGATATTCCTTTTAATGAGAAGTTCTGGCATGTTTTAAAAACATTACAAGGTGTTTTAAGTAGAGAAAAAATAAACAGTGATATAAAAGCTATTTATAATGATAATAATTTAAGATTAAAGCTTACAACTTCTTTGTAAGCTTTAACTACAATCATCTTTTTTAGATAAAAACTTCAACTCATCACAAGAAAAACCAGCTTCTTTCCGCATTTCAAAATTTATATCCATTTTTCTTTTTGTACTTCCAGGGAAAACTCTTTCAATAGCTTCAAAATATGATTTTTCTGGTTCTAAAGACAATCTTTCACATTCATATTTAAACCAATTATCACCTTTTTTTACATGTTCAACTTCTTCTTCTAAAATTATTTCCAAAGCTTTAATGATTTTTTTATTAAAAATATCATTATTTGAATTGAGTTTTTGCATAATTTTTGGATTTTGATCAAGTCCATTTGCTTCAAGATATCTTGGCACACAAGCCATTCTGCTTAAAAAATCTGGAGTTTTTTCCATAGCTTCAAATAAATTTTTATGAACTTCAAACTCTCCATAAAATCCTCCTATCTCTTTTAAAAGTTCTTCAAGCATTAAAAAATGTCTTATCTCATCATCTGCAACTTCTAACCAATCTTTATAATAATTATGTGG
Source organism: Aliarcobacter thereius LMG 24486 (assembly GCF_004214815.1). Lineage (NCBI taxonomy): Bacteria > Pseudomonadati > Campylobacterota > Epsilonproteobacteria > Campylobacterales > Arcobacteraceae > Aliarcobacter > Aliarcobacter thereius. The sequence continues at coordinate 892,222 of NZ_CP035926.1, read as the reverse complement.
AAGATTTTTAAATCTATATGCTGCATCTAAAGCTAAATCAATAGCACTATACTCAATATGTAAAATTGTATGAAGTAGGTATTTTTTTCCTAAATCTGTATTAAAATTCTTTATTTCTGGAAGTTCTGTTGGTTTTTTTACATTTAAAAAAGATATATAAGATGGAACTTTGAGCTCTTTTGCTTCATGATTTTCTTCAAATATTATTTTATTGCTATTAAAATTATTATAAAAAATTCTAAACTTCTCCATCTTATTAGTGGGGTTTGTACAGAATAATATAGCTTCTAAACTTTTAAAAAATAACATTTTAAACCTTTTTTTGATATAATGGACAAATTTTATCTATTAAGGATTAAAATGCAGGTTAAACATCATCCTATGGGAGACTATGGAACAAATTGTTATATAGTTACTATTGATAATAAAGATATAATTATAGATCCAGGTGTTGGAGCAAGTGCTTGGGTAAAACAAAATGTTACAAATCCTATTGCAATTTTAAATACTCATGGACATTTTGATCATATTTGGTCAAATCAAGAGCTAAAAGAGTTTTTTAATATCAAATTATATACTCCAAAAGATGATGAATTTATGCTTACTTTAAATCCTTATAACTTAGGACTTCCACCATCATATGCTGATATTTTAGTTAATCCTGATGAAGAGATTGAAATATCAAAAATTAAAATAAAATTTCACCATTTTCCAGGGCATACTCCAGGATGTAGTGTTATTGAAATAAATAAAACATTATTTAGTGGAGATTTTATTTTTAAAGGGACTATTGGAAGATATGATTTTCCTATGTCAAATGCTAAAGATATGAAAAATAGTATTAAAAAAATCTTATCTTGGAAAGATAATTTTGTAATTTATCCAGGACATGGAGATAAAACTAGCTTAATGAGTGAAATTCATACATTAGTAAAATGGGAACAGCACATATGACGAATGAAACAATAAAAAGTCTTTTATCTTTAAATTATACAATTTTAAATAGTAATAATAAAAATATATTTAATAGTTTTTTTGATTTTTTAAAAGAGAACTTTTTTATTGATGCAGTTAAAATCTTGGTTAAAAATAGTGGGAATTCAGATATAGTATTTGATAATTCAGATAAAAACACTCAGCTATTTTATACAAAAAAAGTAAGATCAAATGGTGAATTTGAGATAATCTTTGGTTTAATTTTTAAAGATCAATCGAAACTACAAGAGGTAAAATCAAAATATTCATTACAAATTGATTTGGTTTTAAATAATTTATCAAATATTTTATATATTAAATATCTAGAAAAAGAGTTATTAAATGCTACAATAATTGATAAATTAACTGGATGTTATACTAGAGCTTATTTAAATAATATTATAAAACCAATATTTTCTTTAGCTACTAGAGAAAATAAAAAAGTTGCTTTTCTTAAAATTGGTATTGACCATTTCAAAGCTGTTCTTGATGAATTTAATTATAATATTGGGGATAAAGTTATAAAAAAACTATCTTTAGTTATTAAAAATTGCATAAGAGAATCTGATTTTGTAATAAGAATGTCAAATGATGCATTTTTAGTAATTCTACAAAATATAAAAGATGAAGATAATGCAATTTTAGTTGCAAATAAAATAATAAATAAATTTAAAGATGAAAAAGTTGTTGTAAATGAAACAACTGGTCAAGTTTTAATGAAAACAATTTGTGCTGGAATCGCATATTTTCCAAAAGATGGAAAAGATATTAATACGATTATTAAAAAAGCTGATATAGCTGTTAGAGAAGCTAAGAACAATGGAAGAAGCAGAGCATTTGTTTTTAGTGAAGAAGAGACATCAAAAATTGAGCTCTTCTAATATTATAATACTTTTCTAGCCTTTATATAAACTCTTTTAGGAGCAGGATAACCTTCAACTGTTTTACTATTATCCTTTGAATCTAAGAAGTCTTCTAAACTCTCATCAAAACTCCATATCGTAGCTCTTTGTTCATCTTTTGTTGTAACAATAGTTTCTAAAACTTCAATATTCTCAAAACCTGCTCTTATAAGCCAATTTTTCAATGCAGGAATTGTAGGAATAAAATATATATTTGGTATTTTCGAGTATCTTTGATTTGGAGTTAAACAAATTTCATCAACTCCATCTATCATAAAGGTATCAATTATAATCTCTCCTTTACTATTTAATCCTCTATTCAAAGATTTTAAAGTTCCAATAGGATCTGCTCTATGGTATAAAACACCCAGCATAAATATAAGATCAAATTTATGATTATAAGCTTCTAAATGTTCAACTCCTAGCATCTCATAAACAATATCTGATTTAACAAAATGGTTTATAAATTCAAATTGATGTAATGTCAAAGGCGATGGATCAAAACCAACTAATCTTTTTGGTTTATCTTCAAGCATTCTAAACATATAATAACCATTATTACATCCAATATCTGCAACAACTTTATCTTTTAAATTAAAATGAGGTCTTAGTAGATTATATTTTAAATTACTTTGCCATTCACTATCAATTTCTAAATCAAATATCTTAAAAGGTCCTTTTCTCCAAGGAATAAGAGCCTTTGCAGTTTTTAATATGATTTCATACTCTTCATCATTTAAATCTTTTTTAGAACCTATACTAAACCAATCACCATAATCTATATTTAAATCTTTTTTTTCTATCTTTTCTACTTCTTTTAGTTGCATATACCAAGGTTCAACATTTTTCCAAGCTCTGCAATCATCTTTTTTCTTTTTTAGTTCTTCAATATTCACTAAACACTCTTTATTATATCTTTTACTATTTTATAAACATTTTTTATAGATTCTTTGTAAACTATTTCATTTTTTGAGTGAGGAAATTTAATAGTCGGTCCAATAGAAGCTATTTTAATATTTGGAAATTTTTCTTTAAAAACTGCACACTCCAAACCTGCATGAATAGCTCTTAGTGATGCATTTTTATTATATTTTTTATAAGATTCTAAAACAATATTTGTAAATTCATTTATATCTGGCTTCCAAGGAGAGTACTTACCATAAGTTGTAAATTCAAAACCATTATTTGATAAATCATTACAAGTTTCATTTTTTATCTTTTCTAAATCTTCTTTGCTCATAGCTCTTGCACTAAATTCAACTTTTATATTATCTATATTTGTATCAATTAGTGCCAAATTTATTGAAGTTTGAACAACCCCTAGCTCACTATTATATCTTCTTATTCCATTTTCAAAACTATTTAAAAAGTTCAATAAATTATCATCATAAATAGATAAATGTTCACTTTTTGTATCAATTTTATCTATTATCATATTTTCATGTGTTTTATTTGGTTTATTTTTAGAAGCAATTATAGCTCTTGCATTTGCAGGAATAGAGTTTATTCTCTCCCCTCCACTAATATCAAGTATTTTTCCATCACACTCTTTTATACTTTGTATTAAAAGTTTTATAGCATTTGGTATATCTTTATCAATATCAACACCACTATGCCCACCTTTTAAAGAGTTCAATCTTATTTCATATAAATCAAGATTATCAATATTTTGAACTATCCTTTTATCTTCAAAAATAGCTTTAATATCAACTCCACCTGCACAACCAATGCAAATTTCACCCTCTTCTTCACTATCAAGATTTAACATATATTTTGAGTTTATAGATAGATTTAAATTATTTGCACCAATTAATCCTATCTCTTCATCACTTGTAAAAAGAAATTCTCCATCATAAGATTCATACATTAAAGCAATCATATATGAACAACCTATTCCATTATCAGCACCCAAAGTTGAATCTTTTGCACTTAAACTATCTTCATCTTCAACAAGTTCTATTTTTTTATTCTCACTTAAACAAACAATATCATAGTGTGATTGGAAAACAATTTTAGAATTACTATTATCTTTTTTACATAAAATATTTTTTGCTTCATCTACAAAACAGTTATAATTTAACTGTTTTGATAATTTCTGCATATAAGCTATAAAATCTTCATGCCTATTTGAACATCTTGGGATATCAACTAATTCTTTAAAAATATCTAAAACTTTTGACATATATTTATAAACTCTCTTTTAAATCTCTATTTCTATATGCTAAAACAACAGTCATTATTGCAACAATAGTTGTAAAATATGCCCACATAGGAATTGGAACAGGATCTCCTGTTGCATATGAGTGCATTCCTGATAGATAGAAATTAACTCCTAAGTATGTCATTAAAATTGTACTAAATGCAAGCATTGAAGAAGCTGCTAAAGTAAATGGATTATTTAATGATTTAACAAATCTTAAATGAAGAACAATAGCATAAACTATAATTGAAACATAAGACCAAGTCTCTTTTGGATCCCAACCCCAATATCTTCCCCAAGATTCATTTGCCCAAACTCCTCCAAGAAAATTTCCAATTGTAATAAATGCTAATCCAATAATTAATGATATCTCATTTATTGCACTAATGTGTTTTATAATATCATCAACATGTGGTTTTCTTTTTCTAACAATAAACATAATCAGTGTTAAAAAACCTAAAATTGCACTAAGTCCAAAAAATCCATAAGAAGCTGTCAATATTGATACATGAATTGTAAGCCAATAAGATTTTAGAACAGGTACTAAATTTGTAATTTGTGGGTCAATTTCTGTTAAATGTGCTGTAAACATAAAAATTGCAGCCATGATAACAGCTGAACTAAGTGCTAAAAGAGATCTTCTAAAGAAAATTACTCCTGCAAAAATAGCTGACCAAGATATATATAACATTGATTCATAAGTATCACTCCAAGGAGCATGACCTGATACATACCATCTAAATCCCATTGCAAATGTTTGAATAGAGAATAAAATAGCTAAAATTACAAATAATGTTTTTGTAGTTTTTTCTGCTTTAAAGTTAGGATTAAAAATTAATACAAATGAAATTATTAGCATTATAAAACCTAATAATAAATAAACAAGAGTTAAATTAAAAAATAGATCTAGTTTATTAAATAATATTTCAGCATCTATTTTTGTTTTGCTAGGCATTACTTCATTTCCAGCTTTTTCTTGATAACTTTTTGCTAAATCTAAATACTTATTTGTCTCTTCCCAATTATAATCAACTACTGAATTTAAAAGTCCTCTTATTAAAGTGCTTATTGCAACTTGATTTTGACCTTGAAATATATCAATAGCTTCAAGTGGTGAGTACCATTTATAGTTATCATCAATTTTTTCACTATTATAAAATTTTGGGAAAATATTTAGTAAAGAACCATTAAATACACTATAAATAATATTTAATTTTTCATCTAACTTAATAATATCTTTTTCATAAGTTCCTCTTTCAATAGGTTTTGTAAGAAGTGCTTTTTCAGCTTCTTCAACTATTAAATATTTTCCTTTTTCATCAAAAACTTCAGAAAAAGAGATATATTTTTCACTCTCATCAATATTTAGAAGTTTTTTAAGTTTTGGAGTTTGTATTTTTAGGATTTTAACATCTTTCCATATATCAGGTCTTGTTAGCATTCCAAAAACAATCTGATTTGCATCCATTCCTAAAAAGTTACTTCTTCCACTTAGTTTTTGAACAATTTGCTTATTTAAAGTTGATAATGGTTGCATTCTTCCACCATTTCCTTGAACAACTAAATTACCAAATTTTTCTGATACTTGTTTTGATTCATCTTTATACTTGTTTAAATAATCAACTGCTAACTCTACTTTATTTACCTCTAATTCTGGTTGTAAATCATCATTTGCATATACATTTGTACAGGCAAATAGAGTTAAAACTAATGCAAAACTTGCAATATTTTTGCTAGAAACATATTTTATAAGTTTCATAAATCTTGATTTTTTATCAAAGAAATTTAATAAAAGTCCAAGTGTAAGTAAAAAATATCCTAAATATGTTGGCCATTTTCCAGGGTCATTATTTACAGAAAGTACAGTTCCTGTTTCATCAGGGAAATATGAACTTTGGAAAAATAAGAAATTTCCTTCACTTAAAGTTCTATTCATAAATATTCTATAATCATAAGCTTTATCATCTTTTATAACAGTTACTTCACTAGCATATGATGATGGAGCCATACTTCCTGGATATCTATCTAATTGAAATTCATTTAATCTAATAGCAAAAGGTAGTTCCATATATTTTGAACCATATATTAAAGTAACTTTATAATCTCCAATTATAAGCTCTTTTGGAACTCCTAATTGTCCTCTTAATCCAGCTAATCTTGTCTCTTCATTTTTTCCATCAAAATTTATATTTACAGTTAAAAGTCCCATACTACTTTGATCTTTTTTTGCAAACATAAAATCAAGATATGAAACTTCTAAAACTTTATCTTCAACTTTTATTTTATGATTAAAATTATTTAAGGATTTAAAAAGTGATGTAAAATCTTCTTGATACATCTCTTGAGCAATAATATTATTATCTTTTTCAACTGTTACTTGTAAATATGGTTCTAAAGATATCATTTCATTTGTTGTAACTCCTTCAGGAATTTGAACTATTCCTTCATAGCCAACATATCTTGTAATACCTGCTCCAATTAATATGACAACAAAAGATGAGTGAAAAAGAAACCTTGCAGTATTTTTCCACATTTTAAATTTATATATAACAGATATTAAATTAATAGTTGTAAGAACTAAAAGTGCTTCATACCAAAAGCTGTTATAAACCAAAAAGAGTGCAGATGTTGTACCAAAATCATTTTCTATAAATGTTGCAACACCAGCTGAAATTGCTAAAATCGACAATAGTATAACTGTCGTTTTCAAAGAGAATAATATTTTTTTCAAATACAAGTTAAATCCTTTTATAATTAATAGAAAAATTCTACATTTTTGCTATTAATGTTTAGTTAATGAATTGGCATTTTTTGATATATTATTTTATCACAAATGCCCTATTTTTCAATATTTTATATTCTTATTATTTTTCTAAGATAGTAAAATTCATGAATATTATCTTATTTTTTTACAAATTTGACACATTTACTTTAAAATATTATTTGATTTACTAAAACTTATCAAATCTTCAACTGTTTTTACAATATTTTTATCAATATTTAAAATAGATTTCTCAAATATTTTACTAGTTGTTAAAGCATCAAAATATGCTCTATGATGATTATTAACATCTATATTTAAAAGTTCTTTTAATGTACTTAATCCATATTTTTCTGATTTTATAGTTCTTTTTGCTAAATCAATAGTGCAAATTTTACGGTTTAAAAGTTTTCCTAGATTATATATTTCAAAAGAGTCTGATATAAAGTTATAATCAAATTTTATATCATGTGCCACAAAAACATCATCTGCTAAAAATAGTTTAAACTCTTGCAAAACTTTATCCAATCGTGGAGCATTTTTTAACATATCAACAGTTATATTTGTAACTTCTTGAACAAAAATAGGAATATCTTTTGCAAAAACCAAAGAGTTAAACTTATCTATAATTTCTCCATTTTTATACTTTACAGCACCTAATTCAATAATTTGATGCCCTTTTTTAGGAGTTCCTCCATTTGTTTCAATATCAACAATACAAAAAGTTTGCTCTTCTATTTTTGTATTTGTCGTTTTTAAATATACAAAATTATCAATAATATCAAGAGGAAAACCATTTATTAATAGAAGTTCAAACTCTAATTGAGAATCTTCAAAAGATTTATCTGTACACTTTTCTAATAATTTTAAAAACTCTTCATACTCTATGGGCTCTTTTTTTAATCTTCTTATAAGATCAATAAATGTTATTTTATTTGATTGAGAATTTGGTGATGGAACTAATCTTTTATAAGATTTCATAAGCTTCTTTCAAAAACTCTTCCATCTTTTCTTTATCTTTTTTGCCTTTCTCTTTTTCAACAGCACTACTTACATCAATAGCAAAAAACCCAAAACCATTTAGCTCTTTTAAATTATCTTTGCTTAATCCTCCAGCAAGAATAAATTTTGAGCAATCTATATTTTTAAAGAAATCTAAATCTATTCTTTTCCCAGCTCCACCAAAACTATCAACAAAAGCATCAACCAAATAGTAAATGTTTTCAAGTTTTTCTAAATCTTCTTTTTCCTTAACTCTTACAACTTTTATAGCTTTTATATTTAATTTTGAATAATCAACTATATTTTTATCATCAATTATTTGAGCTACTTGCATTTTTGATTCTAAAGATATTTTATTTATATTTTCAGTAGTTTCATTTACAAAAAGTCCAACAATTTGTACAAAAGGTGGTAATTTTTCAACTATAAGTAGAGCATTTTGTGGTTTTATATATCTAGGAGATTTTTCATAAAAAACAAAGCCCAAAGCACTTGCACCAGCATTTACTGCATTTATTGCATCTTCATAGTTTGTAATTCCACAAATTTTAACTCTCATTTTTGCTTCTTTATATTTTTAAGCTTTTAATCGCTTCTTCATAATTAGAACTTCCAAAAACATAAGAACCAGCAACAACAATATCAACTCCTGATTCTTTTAACTCTTTTATGTTTTTATTACTAACTCCACCATCAACTTCTATTAGACAAGATGGATTTCTTTTGATTATAAGTTCTTTTAATTTTTTTGCTTTTTCAATAACTATTGGTATGAATTTTTGTCCACCAAAACCAGGGTTCACTGACATTAATAAAACCATATCTAAATCTTCTAATAAATATTCAATATCCTCAACTCTCGTATGAGGATTCAAAACAATAGCTGGACTAATTCCTAAACTTCTAATCTTTTGAATTAATCTATGTGGATGTTTCTCACTTTCAATATGAAAAGACAAATATTTTGGTTTTAATGGAGCAAAAAGATCAACAAAAAAGTTGTTATTTTCAACCATTAAATGAATATCAAGTGGTTTTGTAGCAACTTTTGCAACAGCTTCAACAACAACAGGTCCAATAGTTAAATTTGGTACATAATGTCCATCCATAACATCAACATGAACTAAATCACATCCAGCATCACAAATAGCTTTTATATCTTTTTCTAAATTTCCAAAATCTGCTGACAATATAGATGGAGCAACTAACATTTCTTATCTTACCTTTGTTTTATAAAATTAGAAAAAAGTATATCACTTTATCGCTTTTATAATCTATAAACCAATTTTTATGTAATATTAAGCCAAAATTTTAATACAAAGATTGTTTATGAGAATATTTTTATACTTTTTATTTATTTCAATAAGTTTTGCAAATGATAATTTAGAAGAAAAACTTGAAAACTATTTTGAGAAAAATATAAATAAAATAGAAGAAAAAGATACAAATTATTCAATAAAACAATATTCAACAAAAAATTTTGGCTTATTACCTTTTAAATCAAATTATATTTTACCTGCTTCTTATTATTTTAATGATTTTGAAGGTGAGAGAAAAGATATTGAAACAATATTTCAATTTAGTTTACAAAAGAATCTAGCTAGTAATCTTTTTTCAGATAATGATACTTTAAATGTTGCATATACTCAAAAATCTTTTTGGCAAACAACAGCTGATTCTGCACCATTTAGAGAAACAGTTTATGAACCAGAACTTTTTTTAGATTTTTATAAAGATTATAAATATTTAAAACTACTTAGATTATCTTTATACCATATGTCAAATGGAAAAGATAAAGAAGAATCAAGATCATCAAATAGATTTTATATAGAAAGTACATTTCAATTTGATAATCTTTTTATAATTCCTAGAGTTTGGTATAGAATTCTTGAAAGAAATAATATTGATGATAATCCTGATTTTTACAAATATTATGGTTATGGAGATTTAAAATTAATCTATTTTTATAAAAAACATAGTTTTGAATTGCTTTTAAGAAATAACTTAAGATTTAATAGCCAAAATAAAGGATATGCTGAATTAAATTGGAATATTCCTTTTCCTAAATTTCTAAACAACGATAATACTTTTTTTCTATTTCAAGTAAGTCATGGATATGGTCATAGTTTTATTGATTATGATAGAGAAGTTACAAATATTGGTTTTGGGATTAGCATTACAAGATAATTACTTATATTTCAATTAAAAAAAGCATAAATTAAGTCAATATTGTTTATATTTCTTACTCAAAAAATAATTTAACTTAAAGGAAAAAATTGGATCCCGATATACAGTCCATTTTAATGCTTTTATTAGCAGTGTTTTTAGTTTTTTTAAATGGTTTCTTCGTTCTCTCAGAGTTTGCAATTGTTAAAGTTAGGCGAACAAAATTGGAAGAATTTGTTAAACAAGGAAAAGGTGGTGCTGTTTTAGCACTAAAAATGTCAAACTCTCTTGATACTTATTTAAGTGCAACTCAACTTGGTATTACATTTTCATCACTAGCCCTTGGTTGGATAGGTGAACCTACTTTGGCAAAACTAATAGAAGCAAACTTTTCATTTCTTGCAAATAATCCTGTATTACTTCATACAGTTAGTTTTATCATTGCATTTTCTATGATTACTTTTTTACATGTTGTTTTTGGAGAGATTGTTCCAAAATCTATTGCTATTGCAAAAGCTGAAGTTATGGTTTTATATATTGCAAGACCACTTTATATATTTTGGATAGTTTTTTATCCACTTATTAGATTTTTTGATATTGTTGCTGCTTTTGTTATAAGAGCTTTAGGTATAAAACCAGCAACAGAGCATGAACTATCTCACTCAGAAGAAGAGCTTAGAATCATTGTAAATGAAAGTTTCAGAGGTGGACATATTGATTCAGTTGAGAGTGAAATTATTAAAAATGCTGTTGATTTTTCTGAAACAGTTGCAAAAGAAATTATGACTCCTAGAAAAGATATGATTTGTTTAAACTCTGAAAAGAGTTATGAAGAAAACATAAGAAGAGTAACAAGCACTCAACACACAAGATATCCTTACTGCATAGGTGGTAAAGATAATATTGTAGGAATGGTTCATACAAGAGATATCTTAAATAGTGCTTTAACAAATAAAGAGATTAATATCTCTTCTTTAGTAAGACCGATTATTATGGTTCCTGAAAATACTTCTATTTCTATAATTCTAACAAGGATGAATAAAAGTAGAATTCACTTAGCTTTAGTTGTAGATGAATATGGTGGAACTTCTGGTTTAATTACTATGGATGATATTTTAGAAGAGATTATTGGTGAAACAACAGATGAGCATGATCCAAATGATAAATTAATTCAAGAAATAGATGAAAATATCTATGAATTCGATGGAATTGTAAATATTGAAAAAGTTGAAGAACTTTTAGAAATTCATTTTGATAAAAATGAAATATCTGTAACAATAGGTGGAAGAATTTTAAACCTAATAGGAAGACTTCCTACTGTTGGAGAGATAATAGAAGATAAAGATTGTAGCTATGAAATTTTAGAAGTACAAGATAATAGAATTAAAAAGATATTATGTACTAAAAAAGTGATTTCAGATGATATAAATACTGGAGATTAAAGTTTTATAACTTTAGCTCCAAAACCTCCACTACTAGGATGAGCATCTTCAAAACCTTTTACTCTTGGATGCTTTTTCAAAAACTCTTTTACTGCAAATGCTAATTTTCCTGTACCAATTCCGTGATAAACTAAAACCTCTTCAAATCCAGCCAAAAGTGCATCACTTAAAAACTTATCCAAGTTATCAATAGCTTCTTCTGCTCTTTGTCCATGTAAATCTAATTTTATATTTCCACTTTCTGGTTTAGCAATATTTACAATAGCTTTTTTTGTAGGAATCTTTGGTGGAGGATTTCCACTTCTACTTAAATCACTAATCATAACTTGAACTTTAATTCCCATATCATTTTCAATAAATGCTTTTGCACCTTTAATTGATACAATAGTTCCTTTTGTAGTTCTATATTTAACTCTATCCCCTACTTTAAACTCTATTTGCTCTTGAACTTTCTCAATTTCAATATCTTTTGCCATTTTATGAGATATATTTAGGTGCTGATGTGATTCTTTTATAAGTTTTGCTTTTATAGCTTTTTTTGCTTCATCTCTAGCATCTTTGTACTCTTTATGAAGTTTAGATTTCTCACTATAAATATGTTCATCTAAGCTCTCTTTTTGCTCTTTTAAATTGCTTGTCAATCTCTTATAATTTTCAATTTCATTATCAAGATTTGCTATTTTCTGCCTATATTCTCTTTCAAGTTCACTACTTCTTTCAATAAGTTCATTTAATCTATCTTTGTCTTCTCCATAAACCTCTTTTGCTCTTTTTACAACACCTAAAGGGATTTTATATCTTAGTGCTGTTTCAAAAGCATATGACTTACCAATAGTTCCTTGTAAAAACTCATAAGTTGGTCTTTGATTCTCTTCATCATAAAGTGCAGCAATAAGCTCAACATCTGGATTTGCTGCCATAAGAGCAGCTAATCTTTTATGGTGTGTTGTTATTATGATTTTAATATCATTTTTTATTAAATCTTCAATTATTACTTTAAATAAACTAGCTGCTTCATCAGAGTCTGTTCCTAGTTCAATCTCATCAACACCAATTATTGCATTTTTAACTTCAAATAATTTAGAAAATTCTAACATTCTTCCAGCAAAAGTAGATATATCATTTTTTACACTTTGTGGATCATCTAAAATAGCGTTTATTGATTTAAAATTACTTACAACTGTACTTTTATGTGTTTTATAAGGAAGTAAATATTTAGATAAAAAAATAGCACTTAAAATAGATTTTAGCATCATTGTTTTTCCACCAGCATTTACTCCTGTTAGCATAATTACTTTTTTAGAAAAATCTACACTAATTGGTTTTGCATTTACTAAAGCTGGATGAGAAAACTCTACAAGTTTATTTATTCCATCTTTTGTAGGTAAAATAAAGTTTTTGTCATCTATTTTTGAGAAAAATATTCTAGCTTGATAATGATCAAACTTATCAAACTCTTTATTTATAAACTTTAAAAATAGAAGATTTTTTTCAAAGATATGAGATATCTCTTTACAAATCTTAAATAAAATCTCTTCTTGTTTATTTTCTAAATCACTTCTTTTTTGTTTTAACTCACTAATACTATGAGGAACAACATAAAAGAACCCAGAGTTTGATCTATCAATTACACTTGCATTTAAAGCATGATTAAATCCACCTCGAACCAATAAACACTCTTCACTATTTATAAAATGAACTTGCATATCTACAAGATAAGTTCTTAGTTTTGGAGAGTTTACAAGCTTATATAAACTTTGTTTTATCTCTTCTTTGTTTCTATTTATTGCTTCTTTTATATTGTCTAAATCTTCATTTATTCCATTTTTTAATTTTGATTTATCATCAAAAAAATTACAAATATTTAATATCTCATTTGGAATAACAATTTTTTCCATCCATTCAAGAAGTTTTCCTTCAAAATTAAATCTTTTTAAATATAAAAAATAGTTAATAATTTTTACAAATTCATATATTTCATATATTTTTAATACACCTTGCTTTTGAAGATGAATAAGTTCTGAATCAAGGTTTTCAACACTCTTAGGAGCATTAAAATTATATTTTGAAAGCTCTTCTATAATCTTAAAGTGAATATTTATATCACCTTCCAAAATAATAGATTTTTCTCTAGCAAAAAGTTTTTTAAAATTTTCTATATAATCATTTAGATCAAGTTTAGTTATAAGTTTTTCCATAGCGAAGATTATATCTTAAAGGGCTTTAATTTTTTAAATTCAAAGATAGCCCTATTTCTTGAATAAGATATCCCAACAATTTGCCTTGGATAGTTCAAAAATATATTTTCTTGAATACCATTTTCTATATGTATTATTTTTGGTGATATATCTTTAAGTTCTTCTAAGACACTTTTTATAAAAACAGCATCTTTATCAAATTTTTTTGATTGTAAGTAAGGATTAAAAACTCTAAAATAAGGTACACTATCAACTCCTGTACTAGCAGCCCACTGCCACGAACCAATATTTGAACTTGCTTCATAATCCAAAAGTTTCAAAGCAAAATATTTTTCTCCTTTCTTCCAATCAATGAGTAAATTTTTTGTTAGATATGAAGAAACTATCATTCTTAATCTATTATGCATAAGTCCTGTTTGATTTAAATATTTCATACTAGCATCAATAATAGGAACTCCTGTTTCTCCTTTGCACCATTTTATAAAATCTTCTTCATTTTCATTCCAGTTTATTTCTATACCATTTAAATTTTCAAATTGTGATTTTGGAAAATAGTATAAAATATAGTTATAAAATTCTCTCCAAAACAGCTCTCTAATATAAAAAGCTATCTCTTCTTTTGGTGAATTTAATTTTTTGATTCTATTAAATAAAGTTCTAGGAGAAATAAGTCCAAATCTTAAATGAACAGATAAATTTGAACTAGCATCTAAATAAAAATAATCTCTATCTTTTTGATAATTTTGGATTTTTTTTGAAAAAATATCTATTAACTCATCTGCACTTCTATATAAAAAATTTGGTAATTTTTGTTTTATAAATCCTAAGTCTTCAAGAGTTGGAATAAAGTTATAATTAAAATCTATTTTTTTTAATTTTTTAGGAATTTCAAACTCTTTTATACTATTTGAATCATGTAAGAACTCTAAAGAGTTATAAAAAGCTGTAAAGAGTTTATATGGTGTTTTATTTGGTTTCAAAATATCTTTTGGATCAATTAAAAATGAATCAATAAATCTTTTTATAGGTAAGATATTTGAAATCTCATCATCTCTTTTTTTTGCGTAGTCATCAAAATCTATTGAAGTTAAAATTTCATCAAAACCATCTTTTTTTAGTTTTGTAAAAACATCTTTTGGTGTTTCATAAAATATTGCTAAATCAAGCCCTATTTTTTGTAAGTTCTTTTTTAATTCTAAAACACTTTGATATATAAAAGTAACTCTTTTATCATCTTTTTCTAGCTTATTTAGAATATTCTTATCAAATATAAATATTGCTAAAACTTCATCTTTTGCATTTGATAATATAGCATTATCATCTACTCTTAAATCTCTTCTAAACCATAGTATTTGTTTCATTTTACTAAATTTTTCAAAGTTTCATATATATTTTTATACTTGAATTCAAAACCTAAATCTATTAATCTTTTAGGAACTACATTTTGTCCATCGCTTAAAACTTTTGCACCTTCACTAAATATTATTTTTAATATAAATTCTGGAATTGGAAATATAGTAGGTCTATTTAAAACTTTTCCTAAAGTTTTTGTAAATTCATAGTTTGTAGTAATATTTGGAGCAAGTAAATTAAAAGTTCCATCAAACTTATTTTGTATTACAAATTTATAAGCACTTAGTAAATCTTCTATATGAATATATGGAAAATATTGTTTTCCACTTCCAATAACTCCACCTAATCCAAATTTAAAAGGAGTTATCATTTTTTTAAATGCTCCACCATCTTCTCCTAAAACAATTGCTAATCTAAAAATAGCTACTTTTGTAATATTATTTTTTGCCTTTTGTACCTCTTTTTCCCAATCTTGGCAAAGCTTTGATAAAAAATCATTTGAAAAAGAGCCATTTTCATCATATTTAGCTTTATTATCATAAATTCCAACAGCCGAAGTGGATATAAATAATTTTGGCTTATTTTCAACTCTTTTTATAGATTCTACCAAAGTTTTTGTTGTATTAATTCTACTTTTGTAAAGTATTTCTTTATACTTTTTACTCCATCTATTTATAATATTTGCACCACTTAGATTTATTATTACTTCACTTTTTTCTATAATTTCATCTAATTTTTCAATATCATTTAAAGTTTCTCTACTTAAAATATTTACTTTATAATTATGATTTTCAAAAAATTGAAGCAAACTTTGTCCAACAAAACCACTTCCACCTGATATTAAAATTGTTTTCATATTTATTTATTCTCTTTTGCAAACAAAATAGCATTAAAAACAGCTTTTTTTGCTTGTGGAGAGTTTTTCCAGCAAGAACTTCCTAAAATATCTGAAACAATTTCTGTAATCTCTTCTACACTACTATTTGAAAGCTTTTCTAAAGAGTCAATTCCTATTTCTTCAAATCTTTGGATTACAGTTTCGCCTACAAATTTTAGCTTTAAAAGCTCATCTTTTTCTTCTTTTGAAAATGCCATATATTATCCTTTGTTTTTATATTTTAAATCAGAAATTAACATTCCATAAATAAAACTATCTGTCCACTCACCTTTACTATAAAAATCTTTTATAAAATAAGCTTCTCTTCTCATTCCTATTTTTTCACAAAGTTTAGCTGATACTAAATTTCTTGCATCCATATTTGCTTGTATTCTATGAATATTTTTATTTATAAAAAGATATTCTACAACAGCTTTTAAAGCTTCCGTTGCATAAGCTTTATTGCCATACTTAGGATTAAAGCAATAACCTATTTCAACACAATCTTTCATCTGTGTATTCCAAATATTTATCTCACCAATTACTACATCATCTAAAATACAAGCTAAATTTATAGCAAAATCTTTTTCAAGACTTTGTTTTGATAATTTTTCTTTAAACTCTTCATTTTTATTTTTTTCATTCCATGAATTATGTAGTAAATATTTACATGTTTCTTCATCTTTATAAATATCAAAAAAATCATTTAAATCACTATCTTGAAGAGTTCTTATTTTTAGTCTTTCTGTTTTTATTTGCATTTTAATTCCATACTAAAATTTATTAAATTAATATTTTCTCTTTATGAACTGTATTTGTAAACAATTCAACTATTTGTTTTAATTATTTTTTATCATAATTTCTAATGTTTAAAAGATTTTAACAAGTATTTACTAAATAAAACACTATGTTCTAAGTATCTCTTAGTTACAATTCCACAAATTTATTTTCTCAGGGCAAGGTGAAATTCCTTACTGGTGGTAACTATTTTATAGAAGTCCACGAGCGCCTTATTTATAAGGGTCAAGCAGATTTGGTGTGAATCCAAAACCAACAGTTATAGTCTGGATGAAAGAGAAGATTAAACTTTATTATTTATTAAAAAATTAGGTTTATTGCCCTGATTCAATAAGTTTACTTTAAATAAAAGGAAAACTAATGAATCAACAAATGTCAAATTCACAAAAAAATATTAACAAAGCTATAAAAGCACTTCAAAATGGAACTGGAATTATCATAACTGATGATAAAAACAGAGAAAATGAAGCTGATATTATATTTCATGCAAATACAATTACAGATTCTCAAATGGCACTTCTTATAAGAGAATGTAGTGGAATTGTATGTTTATGTTTAACTCCACAAAAAGTAAAAGAGTTAAATCTTCCTATGATGGTAAAATCAAATAATTCAAGATTTCAAACACCTTTTACAATCTCAATTGAATCAAAAGAAGGTATAACAACGGGAGTTAGTGCAAAAGATAGAGTAAAAACTATAAAATCCGCATTAAAAAAAGATGGTATAAATCATATAATATCTCCAGGACATATTTTTCCTCTTTGTGCTAAGCAAGGAGGTGTTTTAGAAAGAAATGGTCATACAGAAGCTAGTATTGATATGATGAAGTTAGCAAACTTAGAACCAAATGCTGTTTTATGTGAAATTACAAATGAAGATGGAACAATGGCAAAAGGTGAACAAATAACTAATTTTGCCAAAAAACATTCAATGCCAATTATTAGTATAGAAGAGATTATAGAATATAGATTAAATAAAGGAGAGTAATGAATATAATAGATTTTGAAAATATAAATGTAGGATATGATGAAAGAGTTGTTTTAAAAAATATCAATTTAAAAATTGAAGCTGGTGAACATTGGGCTATTTTAGGAGCAAATGGGAGTGGAAAATCTACATTAATGAAACTAATTCAATCAGAAATTCATCCAAGACATACAAATGAATTTAAAAAAGAGATTTTAGGGAAAAGTCATTATTCAATATTTGAACTAAAAAAAGAGCTAGGAATCATCACAAATGATCTTCATAACTATTTTGCTAAAGAAGCTTCTTATATGAATGGATTTGAAGTTGTGTTAAGTGGACATTATAGCTCAGTTGGTATTTTTACTCATCAAGACTTCTCAAAAGAGCAAATAAAAAGAGTAAAAGAAGTTATGAATTTTTTAGAAATATCTGATTTAAAAGATTTAAAAGTTGCTCAAATGAGTACAGGTCAGCTAAGAAAATGTATAGTTGCAAGAGCTTTAATTCATAAACCTAAAGCATTTATTTTAGATGAACCAACTGTTGGTCTTGATATAAAAGCACAGATAAATTTTATAAAAATGTTAAAAAAAATAGCAAAGGACTCTTCAATAATTCTTGTAACTCATCATCTTGAAGAGATTTTTGAAGAGATAGAAAATATTGCTTTAGTTTACAATCAAACTATATATAAAAGTGGCAAAAAAAAGGATATTTTAACTAGTGAAAATCTATCAAAGATTTTTGATACAAAAATAAGTATAAAAGAGAAAAATGATAGATATTTTGTAGAAGAGATTTTATAATCTTTTCTACTATTTTATTTTTTTGGTCTAAAAGCTTTTATAACTTCTTCATCTGTTTCTAAATATGGACCTTCCATAATATCTATACAGTATGGAATTGCTGGGAAAACTGCATCCAAACACTCTTTTATTGATTTTGGTTTTCCTGGAAGATTTACTATTAATGAACTTCCTCTAAGACCTGCTGTTTGTCTTGATAAAATCGCAGTTGGAACATATTGTAAGCTTATACTTCTCATAAGCTCTCCAAAACCTGGCATCATTCTATCACAAACTGCTTCTGTGGCTTCTGGAGTTACATCTCTTAATGCTGGTCCTGTTCCACCTGTTGTTACAACTAAAGAGCATTTTTCATTATCAATTAAATCGATTAAAGTATTTTCAATAATTTTTCTATCATCACTAATACATCTATAAACTGGTTCCCAAGGAGTTTTTAGATAACTATTTAAAGTATCAATAATAGCTTTTCCTGATAAATCTTCATAAACTCCTGAACTTGCTCTATCGCTTGTTGTGATTATTCCAATTTTTGCAATCATAATATATGTCCTTTATCTTTAAAATAGTAAACAGTAGCAAAATCTTTAAAAAACTCTTTTGCTTCTAAACTATCAATAATTTTATCATTTTGCCCTAAAAAAACCTCTATTTTAAGACCTTTTCCTAATAACTCTTCTAAATCTTCTTTGCTCCATTTAAAGTTTATAAGCTCTTCTAGCTCTTCATAGTTTCCTTTTTTAAAAAACTTTTCTATATCTTTTGAAGAGTTAGCTTTGACATTTTTCAAAAAAGTTTTTATATATGATTCTTCATCTTTTTTGAAAAACATAACTTGCATTCTTTTAAACTTTTCATCTTTATTTTGAAAAAAAGCTGGAGAAAAGAGTTGTAATTTATCAACTCTTTTTTTACTATTTCTTACTTCTAAAAAAGCTTTTATAGCTCCATAAGAGAATCCACTTACTACAAATTCTCCTTTTTCTATATACTCTTCAAAAAGTTCACTCTCATTTATAAAGCAAAAACCACTAAAAAAACTCTTAGAAATCATTTAGAGTTATTACCTCATTTTTAAGCATAATCTCTTTTAATCTATTAAGTTCATCAATGTTTTGAGAAAGTGTTGCTCTTAAATCATTCTTTATAGAGTTTATAAGCTCATTTTCATCTGTTGCCATTTTATAATCTAAAACCATTTTTAAAGCTAAATCATAAGCTCTTTTTATATCAGATTCATTTACAAAAAACTTCTCTTTTTTTATAAGTTCAAGTCCAATAACACCAGCTAAATCAATCTTAATACTCATAACTAACTCACTAAAAGATGGATATACGGAATCTGTTTTATATATATTTTCATCCAAAAGTGCTATTTTTGTTTTTGAAATAAATGCTTTACAAGTTTGATAAGTAGCTAAAATATCTTTTTGTTCATTATCAAGTATTTTTATCTGTTTTTTACCAAATTCTAATTTATTTTTTGCCACTTCAATATCACTATAATCAAGTACTTGTCTATTGTTTTTTATCATATTTAAAAGTGCTTCATTTACCAAGGTTGAAAGTGCTGCTGAGTTAAATCCTGCTGTTTCATTTACAAGTTTATCAATATTTATTTCATTGTTTGTTTCTTTTAAATATAGCTCCAAAATTTTCTTTCTATCATCTATATTTGGTAAACTCAAATGAACTCTTCTATCAAATCTTCCAGCTCTTAAAAGTGCATCATCTAAAACTTCAATTTTATTTGTAGCAGCAATTACAATAACTCCACTATCTCCTTCAAATCCATCCATCTGAGTTAGAAGTTCATTTAATGTTGATTCTCTTTCATCATTTGATTTTCCACTTCTTGCTTTACCAACTGCATCAATTTCATCTATAAAAACAATAGATGGAGCATTTATCTTTGCACTATTAAAAAGTTCTCTTACTTTTTTTGCTCCCATTCCCACATAAATATGAACAAAACTAGCTCCACTTTGATAAAAAAATGGAACTTGTGCTTCTCCTGCAACTGCTCTTGCAATCAAAGTTTTTCCAACTCCTGGAGGACCAACTAGTAAAACACCTTTTGGAAGTTTTACACCAAACTTTTGGTATTTTTTTGGATTATTTAAAAAATCAACTATCTCTTCAAGCTCTTCTTTAATCTCTTTTATTCCTGCAACATCTTTAAAAGTAATATTTGATTTTACAGATTGAACACCTTGCTCAATAGCAACATTTTGTTCATAGTTCTTTTTGAGTTCTTTATCAAAATTCGAAGGCTCTTCTTTTGTTTTTCCTATTTTAAAATACTCTCTTATTTTCTCTTGTTTAGCTCTTAAGATAAAAGATAAAATAAGTAATATAATTAAAAATACAATTCCAATATAATATCCTGTCCCTTCAATATTTGAACTACTTTTATAAAGTGTATAAGTAAATAAAACTATCAATGCAATAGCTGATAGAAGCATTAGCTTAAAGTTCTTATCCATATTTTTATTATTTGAATTTTGCTTCATTTTTAACATCCTTTACTAAATAAGAATCAAGATTTACCCAATCTCCAAGTAAATCTTCACTTGATTCAATCTCAACTTGATTAAAAAACTGATCAAATCCAAGATATTTTCCATTTTTTTCTTGTTCTACTAAAACTTCAAGATTTACTTGATTGTTTTTCCTAAACTCATAGTTTTTTTGTTTTATTATCTCTACAAGTTCAATATATCTATCTTTTGCAATATCGCCTTTTACTATATCTTTCATAGAAGCACTTGGAGTTCCATCTCTTTTTGAGTATGTAAATGCATGAATATGTGTTAAAGGAAAATTATGAAGATTTTTCATAGCTTCTTCCCAAAGCTCTTTTGTTTCCCCTGGATGCCCAACTATAAAATCAGTTCCAAGGGCATATCCATTTTGGCTTAAAAATTCAAAAAGTTCTAAATCACTTAAAACTTTATTTCTTCTATTCATTATTTTTAACATATCTTTTGATGTATGTTGAAGTGCAATATGAAGATGTTTTGCCATAAAAGGTTCGTTTATAAGTTCTCTAAACTCATCATCAATTTGAATAGGTTCAATACTTCCCATTCTAATTCGTTTAACACCTTTTATAAGTGCCATTTTTTTAAGAAGTTTTGCTAAAGAAGTGTGCATTTTTTTACCATAACTTCCTACATTTGTTCCTGTTAAAATAAACTCAGAAAAACCATTTTGTGCCAAAGTTTCTACTTGATTTAAAATAACACTCTCTTCATAGCTTCTAGCATCTCCTCTTACATGAGGAATTATGCAATATGAACATCTAAAATCACAACCTTCTTGGATTTTTATAAATGCCCTACTTTTCCCTACAAACTCTTCTACAACAGTTTTATCAAGACTTTTAAGATCTCCAAGTTTAAAAAACTTCTCATCTATTTTTAGAAGTTCATTTATGTTCTCTTTTTCACTTGCTCCAAAAAGTCCATCAATCTTATCTTCACCAAATAGTTTCTCGCCTTTTGTTCTTGTTCCACAGCCTGTAAAAATCACTTTTGGACTATTTCCTAATTTTTTAAGTCCATTTATATAACTTCTTGCAGTTGTATCAGCACTATTTGTAACTGTACAAGAGTTAATTATCACTATATTTGCATCTTTTTCATTTTGTGTTACTTCAAAATCTTTTAAATTACTCATCATAACTTGAGTATCAAAGATATTTGTTCTACATCCAAAAGTTTTAAAAAATACTTTTGGTTTATTTGTACTAAAATTCATACTATCTTCTCATCATAATATCATCTATATCAGAGTTTGAAAACTCTTTTGCTCTTGATGAACCATAAGCATTTTTTGTTTCGTTTATATTTAGTTGTTGAGTTGGATAAGCTATACTAATATCTTCTTCTTTCATAAGTGCATCTAAAATCTCTGTACTAACTGTACTTCTTAAAACAAGTGCAGCAAAAGAGTTTGTAAGATACCATCCAGAAATCACAACTCCATATGGTTCAATAAATGTAAATACTCTTGGTTCAACTCCTGTTGCTCTTAATTGATATTTATTTCTCATTTTTGATAACTGTTTTCTTGTAATATCACTATAACCTTTTGAATAATGTTTTAAAATTTCTCTTATAATCTTTTGTGCTTTTTTATGATTTGAATCAAAAGTAATTGTAATATCAATTCCATCCCAAATAGTTTTTAATTCACTATGACTATAATTTGAGATTAATTCAGAAAATATATAGTTGTTTGGTACAAAAAATATTCTTCCTGCTCTTCTATTTTTATAGTAAGAAACCATAGTAATATCTTCTTTAATAGTTATTTTAAATAGTGAAATATCTAAAACATCTCCAACAGTTTCAACTTCTCCTTTTGTAACTCTTATTCTATCTCCAACTTGAATAAAACCAGAAGTTACAATAACCATCCATCCAAATAAAGACATAAACCAATCTTTTAAAGCAATAGCAATACCAGCTGATGCAAATCCAAGGATTGTAACAAGATAAGCAACATTATCAATATATGAAAAAAGTAAAACCATCAAAATCAAAAAAGCTAAAGAGAAATTTAAGATTTTATTTACCATATAGTAGTTTTCATTTTGAATATAATATTTCTTTAAAACCATTTTTACTAAGAAAGTAACTCCAAAGAAAATCATAATAATAAATGAGATATTTAACATTTTTTGAAATTGTGCTGTTATCTCATTTTTTGTTTCTAATATTACTTGTTCTGTTTTTTTCCTAAATACCTCTGATGTTGTACTTACGATATCTAAAACAATCTCAAAATCTCTTCTTTGTTTATCAAGATATAATATTTTCTCACTTATCTCTATTCTTTGTTCTAAAGCATTAATCTCGCTATAAATATCTAGCTCTTCTTTTAATATTTTCAACAACTCTTCAAGCTGTCTTTCCAAATCTAAAAACTGTTGTCTATTTTGCTCTAATTTTTTTATATTAGAAAATGCACCAATTATCTCAAATGGATTAGTAAGTGTTTCTATTTTATCAATTTCAGGTGGGTTTATTAATCCTCCAATAGGAGAACCTTTATATTCTCCTATTAGTTCCAACTCATTTTCTTTAACTCTTATCTTATTTAGTAGTTGATACTCTTGCTCATCAGATAGCTTTCTTTTATTTTTTAAACTCTGTTTCAAAACTTCAAGATCATTTGCTATTTTGCTGTATGAAAGATAGTTTAAATACCTTTTTATCAAGATATTTTCTTTGTATGTATTTTCTATTTGATTAACTTTATCTAGAAGTATATTTATCTCTGTTCGGTTTGAAAAATCCAAAGATTCATCAACTGTGTTTTCTTCTGCTTTTATAAAACTTATTGTTAGTAAAAATACAAAAGAGAGTTTTATAATCTTTTGTATCATCTAAACTCCCTTAAAATTACACAAACATCATCTTTATTTATCTCATCAGTTATTTTGCAATCTCCTATTCCAAGTGGTAAAATAAACTTTATTTTACTATTGCTTGATTTTTTATCTAAGAAAAAATGCTCATAGAAATCTTCTACATCTTCGATTTTATAACTTGTAGGAATATTATATTTTTCTAGTAAAGTTTTAACTCTTTTCTCTTCTTCTTTGCTCATAATTCCAAGTTTAACTGCAAGTGCATTTGCCATACAAATACCAATTCCTACTGCTTCTCCGTGAAGATATGTTTTATAGTTTGTAAGATTTTCTATAACATGTCCAAAAGTATGTCCATAGTTTAAAGCAGCTCTTAATCCTTGCTCTTTTTCATCTTGTGAAACTACCCAAGCTTTTGTTTCAACAGATTTTAAAATAGCTATATCTATATTTTTTTTATCATTTAAATCATTGTTTTCAAGCCAAGAAAAAAACTCTTTATTGAAACAAACAGCCATTTTAACTATCTCAGCAATTCCTGCTCCAAACTCTCTTTTTGGCAAAGTTTCTAAAAAACTAGAATCTATATAAACAGCTTTTGGTTGATGAAAAGTTCCTATTAGGTTTTTACCGTATTTGTTGTTTATTCCTGTTTTCCCACCAACACTTGCATCTACTTGAGAAAGCAAAGTTGTAGGAATTTGAATAAAATCTATTCCTCTTTGGTAAATAGATGCTGCAAAACCTGTCATATCGCCTACAACTCCGCCACCAAATGCTATTAAAAGTGATTTTCTATCTAATTTTGCTTCAAAGCAAGTTGTAAGAATATTTTGTAAAGAGTCAAAGTTTTTATACTCTTCTCCATCTTCCAAAATACAAATACTAAGCTCTTTTGCACTAATTTTTATCTTTAGATATTCTAAATGTAGATTTGCTATTGTTGAATTTGTTACAATCACAACTTTTCTATCAAAGCTTAATTGCTGAAGTTTTTCTATAAATATTTCATATGAGTTATCATTTTGTAGCTCTATTTTTACTCTCATTTTGTTTTTTCCATCGTTTAAATAAGTGTTGATAATAGCTAATTTTTACTAAAAAAAGGCTTTTTTGATAGTTTATAAGATAATATATGAGAAATTTTTAGGAGTAAAAATGAGAGAGATAATTTTAATAAGACATGCAAAATCTTCTTGGAAAGATATAAGTTTAGATGATTTTTCAAGACCTTTAAATAAAAGAGGAGAAAAAGATGCACCATTTATGGCAAAAAAATTAAAATCTCTTATACAAACTCCTGATTTGATAATCTCTTCTCCATCTCTTAGAACAAAACTAACTTTAAAAAGTTTTTTAGATGAGTTTAAATACAAAAAAGATGTAGTTTTTGAAAAAAACATATATGAAGCACCTTTAGAAAATCTTTTAGATGTACTTAAAAATATAGAAAATAAACATAATACAATATTTTTTATAGGTCATAATCCAGGATTTAATCTTTTGGCTGATTATTTACTTGGTGGTTTTACTGAAAATATTCCTACAAGTGGGATTTTAAAAATGAGTTTAGATATAAACTCTTGGAGTGAATTAAAAGAAGATTGTGCTAGTTTGGAGTTTTTTATATATCCAAAGATGTTTTAAATCTTAGCAAAAAAGGGTAAAAGGGGAAAGAAATATTACAATTTGTAATTAAATTTGATTTTTATATTTTAAGCTTTTTCAAATAGCTATTTTCTAGCTTCAAATCCTTTTGTGTCGTTTGCTAAAAACTTTTTAAGATGATTCATTTTCATTTTCTTTTTTTATATTTATTGGCAAGTTTTTATTAAAAATATGAAATACAAAAATCTCTTTTTTATCAAAATCTACTTCATAAACTATTGTATATCCTTTAAAAGTCAAATCTCTTATATTTTCATCATCAAAATAGTATGATTTTCTATATTTTAGAGGAAAATCTGATAATGCTTTAATAGTTTTTAAAAGTTCTTTTTTGAAATTTTGTGCAGCAGATAATTTATCTTTTGATATAAATTCATAAATAATATATAAAATTTTTTTCAAAATTATTTGAAAGTTTAATTTGCATATTTTTTATCTATTTCTTTTTCAAATAAATCAAATCTTTTCTCAAACTCATCTATTGAATAAAGCTTTTCTTTGCCATCTTTTATATCTTCTCTTATTTTTTGAAGTTGTTTTTTTCTATCATCAAAATATATATCTTCATAATCGCTACTATTTCGAACTAATATTTTATTTTGACTTTTTTGTACAAAGTTTAGAAACTCTTTCAAAAAACTATCTTGAATATCTATTGTTAAAGTTTTCATAAAAAATCCTTTTTAAATCAAGTTTTAGATTATATCATATTTGATTTTTATATTTTAAGCTTTTTCAAATAGCTCTTTTCTAGCTTCAAATCCTTTTGTGTCGTTTGCTAAAAATTTTTCAATATAATTCATTTTGATTTTGATGCTTCTATTAGTTTTAAGCTAATTTTTTTCATTTTCAGATAAAAAATTTAATGACGCGTAATACTCGGCATCATTATAAAAATTTAATTCCATATTTTTTAACTCTTTTAATACAACCTCATTATCTTTATATTTTTTAGTATAAAAATCTATTGTAAAAACTTTATCTTTCTTTTGAAGTTGTTCACGGTCATATATTTCTATTAATGAGTAATATTTAGTTTTGTCTTCTTCATTTTTTATTACAGATTTTAAAGCTCTTTTATATTGCTTCAAACAATACAAATATCTTCTATGTTTTCTCATATTTTGATAATAATATTTTAAACTATCTTTTTCAAAAATATAACTTATACTTGACAATAATTCTTTGTCAGTTTTATCTATGTAATCAAATTGTTTTAAAAGTGGAATTTCAAATACTTTTTTTATTTGTTTTTGATACTCTTTTATATCTTTTTCTATTTTGTTTAAAATTTTGTCCAAATATTTATTTAAAAAAATTTTATGATTTTCTATTATTTCTTGAACACTATATTTTTTTAATTCTGATTCTTTCATTGAATATTTTGCATAAGAGATATAATTTTCATCTTCATTTCTGATATCAAAAAGAATAGATGATTTTAATTTATTATTATCTCTTTTATCTCTACTTATAGGATGTCCTATTAGTTCATTTCTTATATCTCTATTTGGATTTTTATCTTCGTTTGTAGATTTTTGAAGTTTAAATATATATAGTAATTCATCTATTAAATCTTGTTGAGTATAAATAACTTGTAATAAAACTATTATTTGAGATATATAATTTTTTTCAGATTTAATTTTTTTAAATGGTTTAACTAAATCTAATGTGTCATGAAGATAGTTATTCAAATCTCCATAATAATTTGTTTTAACTTCATCAGTAAAATTTATTTTTTTTTGAAAAAACTCTTTTATAAAATAATAGTCATTCCAATAGGAGTTTATTTTTGATAGTTTAGATTTAATTATTTTCATATACTATTATTTTATTGTTTTTATTGTCTTGATTTAATGTTAGGCTTAATCCTAAATTTAATTCAGTATCAACAAAACCATTAAAATCAACTTTTTTAAAAGATTCATTTCCCCACATATCCTTTACGCAAGAAGAGTATGATTTAAATAATTCATTACAATTTTCTAATAAATACTTACCAAAATTTTCAATTGATAAAGTATTTGATAATCCTGAAAGTAAACCTAATATTTCACAATTATGCATACCATTAAATTCGATTCCTTTCCAAGAATATATGATATAGTATATTTCATCATAATTTATATCATTAACAATAAATTTTCTATCATCTTGTTTATCTATATTTACAGATATTTTATTATCAAAATTATCTTTTAAAAATCGTTGCATGAATTCATCTTTTGGAATAACATCTTTTATGAACCTTTTAGATATATTAAAAAAATAATAACCTTTATTTGAAATAGTAAAAACTCCTATAGATGGATTAAAGAAAAAATTATTATCATATTTTTCTAATCTTTCAAGCTCAGACTTATTTTTTAAATTACTATCAAAACTAAAAAGAGAAGTTCTACCTTTAAAACCTTCTAGTTTTTTACAATTATTAAACTTTTTTATAGTTGTTTTTAATTCATTTGCATTTAGTGTACTCTTTATTTCAAATACGTAATCAACTGCTTCTACTGGAACAAAACTCAAACTACTTCCAAATAATATTGATGGTAAAACTTCTGGATTATAAATTATTAAATCAGATTCGTTTGATTGTATACCTTTGAAATCTTGAATTATTCCTTTTGTAATTTTATATTTTTTTGGAATAATATTTTTAATTAACTCTTCTAGTAATATTTCATTTAATGAGCCTTTAATTCCTTGATGATTAACTGTTTTATTAGTTTTATAAGAATGCTTCAAAAAATCGATTTTTTGATTTATTATTTCATATATAAAATTACTCATAAATTGCCCTCTACAATTTTAATTTCATCAGGAGTTAAATCATAGAGTTTATAAACCATTTGGTCGATTGTTTTTTCATTTGTTGTGCAGATATTTTCTAGGTTTTCAAGCTCTTTTTTAAGTGCGATTTCTCTATCAAAGTTGTTATTTTTTATAGCTTCATCTAAAAGAGGTTTATAATCTTTTATTTTTTGTTTAGCTTCCAAAATCTCATCTACAAGTTTTATAAATGGTTTTTGTGATTCTTCATCTATTTTTGGGATTGGAAAAACTTCAACAAATATTTTTGATAATTGATAACCTTGTCCTACTTGTCTTATAGATTGTTTCATATAATGTAACAAAGATTTAGAATTAAGAATAGAAATAATATATTTTAAATTATTTCCTTCAATTAAAAAAGCTGTTTTGTCTAAATAATAACCATTTTTATCATACTCAAAAGCATTTGGATTACTTGCTATTTCTGGATATATGATTTTATCTTTTTCAAAGCTACTTAAATAAGCACAACTTCTTAGATTATAAGAAGTAATACCTTTATCACTTCTTTTTTCTAATTTGTCATAATATTGGTCTAAATGTTCTTTAATAGCTTGATAATTTTCTATATTAACTGGTGGATTATTATGTGAATTGATAAGCCATTTATTTGCGAAGATTACAGAATATTTTTTAATATCTTTTCCTCTTAAAAGTGGTTTAATAATTTCTAAACTTTTAGAGTCTTTTTTTATTAATTCATTTTTAATATTTTCATCTATAATAAATGCTTCATTAAATCCAGTTTTTATTCCATAATTTATCTTTATATCCCACTCTTTTAAAGGAATACCTATTTTTTCTATTTTTTGTTTTATTGCTAGTTCTTTTGGATTTGAGAAGCTAAAGCTAGTTTTTGTTAAATCACTTTGTTTCATATCATAGCTATTAATTAAATCTACATCTACAACTTTAAAAGTAGAATTATTATCTGATTTTGTTTTTTGAAATATTGTAATTGCACTATCAACTGTTGCATCTTCAAAGATTTTTACACCATTAAAATCTGCTATCTGGAAAATTGTAGTATTTTGTAAAATATACTCTCTTAAATTTTCTCCATATTTTGCACGAAAGAATTTATTACTACAAATAAAGCCTTTTAAACCATTTGGTTTTAACATATTTAAAGCTAATTCATAAAAATATACATATAAATCAGCTGTTCCATTTGCTACTTTGTAGATTTTACTCAAAGCTTCTTTTTGCTCTTTTATCGCTTCTTGTCTTACATAAGGTGGATTTCCAATCACTATATCAAAACTATTTTCACTAAATGGCATCTCTAAAAGTGAGTTTGCACAAACTATCTTGTCTGCTAGTTTGGTAAGTGGTCTACCTCTTTTTGCAGTTCGTAGCCACAAACTTAGCTTTGCAATTTCTACGGCATCTTCATTTATATCCACTCCATAAAGATTGTGTTCAAGGATTTCTTCCTCTACCATATATGAAGCAAACAAATCGCCCATCAAAGCCAAATCATTTTGTAGATTTTTGTGTTCAGATATTAAGTATTCCAAAGCTTGATTTAAAAATGCACCACTTCCACAAGCTGGGTCTAGGATTTTTAGATTTAGAAGCCAGTTTTTATACTCTTGCAGGTTTTCTTTTGTTTGTTGCTCTTGTTTTGTTAGTTTTTTTGGGTTAGATGGAGGTGTTATCTCAACAATTTTTAGCTCTTCTCTTTTCTCACTACACATTTTTCCTAAAGTGTTTTCTACAATATATCTTGTGATATATTCAGGAGTATAAAATACACCATCTTTTTTTCTTTTTGATTTTGTTTTATCAAAGTTTACATTGTCTATATTTGCTTGAAGCTCTTCAAGGTCTGTTAAACTCTGTTCAAAAATATGTCCCAAAATATTTACAGATATTTCACTTGCAAAATCGTAGTTAGATAGTATTTGAACATTTTCATCTAAAATAAAATCATCTATAATCAAACTATCAAGAAGTTCATCAACAGCAAAAAGTCCACCATTGTACTCTGGAATATCTAATCTTGCATCTCCTTTGTTTATAGCATCAAAATAGAATTTATAAATATCATACAAAGAGTAGTTTGTAAACTTCTGATTTATAAACTCCTCTCTTATCTCTTTTATAGTATTTGCACGAAGCAAAGTTCTATCTTCTGCAAATAGTATAAAAATAATTCGGTCGCATAGTTTTTGTGTGAGCCTTAGAAGTACAGATTTTTCTATACTTAAATTGTTTTTTACTAAATTATCAAAAAGAAGTATCCTAAAGTTTGAAAAATCTTTATATAACTCTTTTGAGATATTTTGTTCAAATTTATTTGATTTTTCTCTTATTTTTAATGCTTTTTCTTCTTTGATATTTTCATAAGCTAAAAGAAGATGAAGCTTACAAAACTCATCATAAGATAGATTAAACAGAGAAAAACTCTCATAAGCTGTACTTTTTTCTATATAAAATCTTAATTCATCAAAATTTGAGATTATCACATATTTTGCTTTTGAGTGTTGAGATAGGTAGTAAAATGCTTGTTGCTGAACTTTATCAAGATTTCTTGTATCTTGAGCTTTTAGCTCTATTACTCCAATTATTTCACTATTTAAATAAAAAACTCCATCAGCTTTTTTGCTATCTGTTTCGTTTTTCTTCTCTCTTTCAAGATTAAAAAAGCTTGGATTTGTAGTTTTTAGAGTATATCCAAGACAAGATTCAAAAATATCTTTCAAGAATCCATCTTGATACTCTTCTTCTTTGAAATCTTTTATAGCTTCTACTTTTGATTTGTAGTTTTGGTAAGATGCCCATCTAGTTGCAACTAACTTTTCATCATCATTAAAAGTTTTTAAAACACTATTTTGAAACAATTTTAAATCCCCTATTAAATATTATTTTTAGATTAAAATCTCCCTATTTCCTCTTCCATCAACTTGGCTTAAAACACCTGTTTGTTCTAGTTGTTCAATTAAACTTGCAGCTCTGTTGTATCCAATTTTTAATCTTCTTTGAAGATAAGAGATTGAAGTTTTTTTATCTGTAATTATCACTTCTTTTGCATCTTCATATAGTTCATCTAGTTCTATACTTTCATTGTTGCTACTACTAGCACCTTTAGATGAATTTGAATTAGAGCCTAAGTTTTTATCTTTTATAAAGTTCATATCATACTCTACTTCTCTTTGAGATTTTAAAAACTCTACAACTTTTTCTATCTCTGTTTCTGTACTCCAAGGAGCATGAATTCTTACAATTCCAGGAGTTCCTGGAGGTGTAAATAGCATATCTCCTCTTCCAAGTAAAGATTCAGCTCCCATAGAATCTAAAATAATTTTTGAATCTACTTTTTGCCCTACTTTATATGATAATCTACTAGGTAAATTTGCTTTAATTAATCCAGTAACTACATCAACAGATGGTCTTTGTGTTGCTACTATTAAGTGAATTCCACTTGCTCTTGCCATTTGAGCTAGTCTTGCAATAGAGTACTCAACATCTTTTCCACTTGTCATCATCAAATCAGCTAATTCATCTATTACTACAACAATATAAGGCATAGTTGGAAGCCCCTCTTTTTCTGCTTTTTCATTGAAGTTTTCAATATTTTTTGTCTTTGTTTTTGCCATCAAAGAGTATCTTCTTTCCATCTCTGCTACCATATTTGCCAAAGCATTTATAGCATCAACTGCTTTTGTAATAACAGGTGTTAAAAGATGTGGAATATCATTGTACATAGAAAACTCTAGCATTTTTGGGTCAATCATCACAAGTCTTAGATTATCTGGTGAATTTTTATATAACAAAGATAAAATCATAGAGTTTATTCCAACAGATTTTCCACTTCCAGTTGTTCCAGCTATTAATAGATGAGGAAGCTTTTTAAGATCTGTTACAAATGGTTTTCCTACAATATCTTTTCCTAAAATCATAGTAAGTGGAGATTTAGAGTTTTGGAAAATATCACTATCTAACATCTCTTTTAAATATATTGTTTGTGTATCTTCGTTTGGAACTTCAATTCCTACAACATCTTTTCCAGGAATTGGAGCTTGAATTCTTATTGTTTGTGCTTTTAAAGCCATTGCTAAATCATCTTGAAGACTTAAAATCTTTGAAACTTTTACATTTGGTGCTGGTTTAAACTCAAAAGTTGTAACAACAGGTCCTGTGTAAGTTCTTACTACATCTCCATCTATTTTAAACATTGAAAGTTTATCAAGTAAATCTGCAATCTTTTTATCAATAAATGCTTCATTTACTTTTGTTTTATTCTCTTTTGGAGCATCTTGAAAAAAGTTTGTTGGAGGTAATATAAAATCTTTTGGGTTTTCAGTTTTACCAAACTCTAATTCACTTAAAAGCTTTGCATTTTCTTCAAGTTCATCTACTATTACACTATTTGAATTTGCACTATTTTTTATCTCTTTTTCTTCATTTTCTATAATATCTGCATCTAAAATATCTTCAATACTTTTAACTCTATTTTCTTCTATCTTTTGTTCATTTTGTATATTTTGTTTAGAAGAAGTTTTTGGAACTGGTAGATTTTTTGAGCTTGTAGTTTGCTCTTTTTGTCTAGTTATATTCTGTTTTGTTGCAATATTTGTTTTCTCTTTAAATTTAATTTTAGGAATAATATTTTTAATCTTTATTAAATCTTTAAAAGTCATATCACTTGTTTCAAAAAGTATTAATATAGAGATAAATAATCCAACAGCAACTAAAAAATACAATCCTAAATGTCCAATAAATGGAGCAAAAGCATCTACAAATATATTTCCTAATTCTCCTCTTTCATAAGGATTTTCTATGATTAATGCTTGAAATATTAAAGCTGTAAATAGAAATATTAAAATAGCTAAAATATTTAAATATAGATCATTTTTATCTAAGTTCTTTTTGAAATTTACTAAATATAAAGGATATAGTAAAAATAGTAAATAAATATAAGATAAATATGAAAAATATTTAAATGAGAAATCTGCAAAAACTGCTCCAATATTTCCAATACTATGTTTTGAGCTTAAAAGTGTTGTAAACTCAAAATATAAAATAACTGATAATAATATTATTGAAATAAGCTTTTTAACTATGGGTTTTCCTTTATTTATATATTAGTTGTGAAATTCTTCCTTGAAGTCTTAACCACTCTTTATGTTCAAATAAAGGGAATCCAGCCCAAGACTTCTTAGGTGTTTTTATACTTTTTGAAACTCCACCACGAGCAGCTATTGTTGTAAAAGCTGCTACTTCAAGATGCCCAGCAGTAGCACTTTGTCCACCCATTGTAACATATGCTTGAAGTGTTGTAGAACCAGCAAGACCAACCTGTCCTACAAGAACTGAACCTCTTCCTATTTTACAATTATGTGCAATATGTACAAGATTATCAACTCTTACTCCATCTTCAATAATTGTTGATTTAAATACAGCTCTATCTATTGCACAATTTGAACCAATTTCAACATCATTTCCAATTACTACATTTCCATTTTGATATATTTTGATATATTTACCATCTTTTGTATGTGCAAAACCAAAACCATCACTTCCTATTACTGTTCCAGAATGAATGATACAATCACTTCCTATTTTACACTCTTTATAGATTGTAACATTTGGATATATTATTGTGTTATCTCCTATTGTTACATTATCTCCTACAAATGAATTTGCCATTATTGTACAGTTATTTCCAATTAAACTATTTTTTCCCAAATATACATTTGGCATAATTATTGTATTTTCTCCAACAATAGCATCTTTTCCATCAGTTTCAATAAGTTTTGTAGCAAAAAGTTTACTAGTTTTTGCCAAATTTAGATAAGGTTCATCACAAACTAAAGCAATAACTCCTTCTGGAACTTCATTTACAAAAGCTTTATTTATTAAAATAGCTCCAGCTTTTGTATCTTTTAATTTATCTATATATTTTTTATTTTCTAAAAAAGTAATCTCATTTTCATTTGCATCTTGTAAGCTATTTAAACCTACAATTTCAATATCACTATCACAAGTTATTTCTAAATATTTTGCAATATCTTTTAATTTCATTTTATCTCTCCATAGCAACAATCCCGCTTCTAACAACTTCAAGTGGATTAAATTTTTCCATAACTTTTATAAAATTCATAATTCTATCACTTGAATCTGTTGCAGAAACAATAATTGCTTCATTTGTAACATTTTGAATTGACCCATGATAAGCACGAGCAATCACATCTATATCTGATAAATCATTTTCAATAGAAAACTTCATCAAAACTGTATCTTTTTCTATCACATCTTTGTGTTCATTTACTTTTAAAACAGGAATTAATTTATTTAATTGTTTTACAATTTGATCAATTACTCTTTTATCTCCTGTTGTTACTATTGTCATTCTTGAATATTGACTTTCTGCCATTGGTGCAACTGTTAAAGAGTCAATATTATATCCTCTAGCTGAAAAAAGTCCTACAATTCTTGATAATACGTTATGTTCGTTTAATACAACAACAGAGATAACTTGTCTTATTGTTTCAGTGTTATAGTAGCTATTAAAGTTACTCATTATTTATCTCCTTTTAATAAAGTCATCTCATTTAATGAATGCCCATTTGGAACCATTGGTAATACCTCTTCATTTCTTGCTACAATTACTTCTATCATAGCTGGTTTTCTTTTTTCTACGGCATCTTTAAATGCAATATCAAACTCCTCTTTTGTGCTTACAGTGTATCCTAAACAGTGAAATGCTTCTGCTAAAGCCTTGAATTTAGGTTGATTTGTTAAATCTGTTTGGGCTAATCTATTTTCATAAAACATTGTTTGCCATTGTCTTACCATTCCTAAATAGTTATTATTTAGAATTATATTTATTACAGGCAATTCATACTCACTACAAGTCATAAGTTCTTGAATATTCATTAAAATAGAACCATCTCCTGTGAAGTTTACAACAACTCTATTTGTACCTTTAAAAGCTCTTGCAGCTCCAAGTGCAGCTGGAAGACCAAATCCCATAGTTCCTAATCCACCACTTGTTATAAATTGTCTTGGATGAGTAAATGGGAAAAATTGTGCTGTCCACATTTGGTGTTGTCCAACATCTGTTGAGATTATTGCATTATCTCCAAGAATTTTTCCAACTCTTTGAATTGGCCATTGAGGTTTGATTAAATCATCTGTATCAATATATCTTAAAGGCTCTTTTTCTCTATAATCTTTTAAAAGTTCAACCCAATTTGAAAAATCATTTATTTCAAACTCAGGAATACTCTCAATCATAGCTTTAACTGTAAGTTTTAAATCTCCAACTATTGGATAATCTGGAACTATTAGTTTTGCAATACTTGTTGGATCAATATCAATATGAATAACTTTTGCCTTACTAGCAAATTCATCTAATCTTCCAGTAACTCTATCATCAAATCTAGCTCCTAAAGATATTAGTAAATCTGTTTCGTGTGCAGCCATATTTGCAGCATATTCTCCGTGCATTCCTAACATTCCAAAGAAAAGTGGATTTGAATCTCCCATAACTCCTCTTGCCATAAGTGTTTCAACAGCAGGAATATTTAATTTTTTTGCAAATTCTCTAATATCTGATCCACAGTTTGATAAAATAGCTCCTCCACCAATATAAAGTAGTGGTTTTTTAGCACAGCTTATAGCTTCCATAGCTTTTTTTAACTGTCTTTTATTGTAGTTAATAGTTGGCTTATAAGTTGGCATATTTACCTCTTCTGGATAAATAAACTCAGCAATTTGGGCTGTAATATCTTTTGGTATATCAACATGAACAGGTCCTGGTCTTCCAGTATTTGCTAGATGAAAAGCCTCTTTTAAAATTTTTGGTAAATCTTCAATTTTATTTACCAAATAGTTGTGCTTTGTACAAGGTCTTGAAATTCCAACAGCATCTATTTCTTGAAATCCATCTGTTCCAATTATTGTTGTTGGAACTTGTCCTGAAATTATTACAAGTGGAATTGAATCCATATAAGCATCTGCAATTCCAGTTACAGCATTTGTAAACCCTGGACCTGAAGTTACTATTGCAACTCCCGTTTTCCCAGTACTTCTTGCATAGCCCTCAGCTGCAATAACACAAGCTTGTTCATGTCTATTTAAAATATGTTCAAAATAATTTTGTTTATAAATTTCATCGTAGACGTTCATAATAGCGCCTCCAGGATATCCGAATACAACTTCTACCCCTTCTTGATGTAATGATTCTATTACCATTTTTGCGCCAGTCATTTTCATAGCATACTCCATAATTTATAAAATTTAGTGTATATTTTACTCAAACTAGCATTAAACTATCCATATACAAAGCCTTTTATTAGAAGAAAAACAGCAAAAAGATATTTAATAATTTTTGTGATACAATACAAGAAATTTGCAAACTTTTGGGAGAATTTTATGGATATAAATGCAATAAATAGCACAAATAGTATTCAAAATCTTAATAATTTAAATAATAATCAAAACCAAGCATTACAAAAATCTCAACTAAAATATCAAGTAGAAGATTTTCAAAGTACTGAATCGACAGCTTTAACTGTAAGTAAAAGCTCAATAATAAGAAGTGAATTCTCTCAAGATTTACAATCTACAAATGAAACAATTGCAAAAACAAAAATTTCTGAAAATGCAATAAATAAGCTTCAAGAATATATAAACAATATAGATAATAAACTACAAAATAGTAACAATATGCAGAATAAAAATGATTTAAAACAAGAGATAAATCAAGAATTAAGAGATTTCAATCAACTTGCTTTTGATACAAAGTATAAAGGTGAGAATCTTATTGCAAATAGATTAAATGATGATCAAGATTCAATAAAACTTAGTGCAAATGGAAAATTATATTCACTTGACAAAGCAAATATTGCAAACTTTACAAATAATATTTTTGATGCTGTAAATAGCGGAGATTTAAACAATCCAGAACATTTACAAAAAGCTATAAAAACAGTAGAAAATACATCAAATCAGATGAATGAAATATCTCAAAATTTATCAGATTTTACAAAACTTCTTTTAAATGATGCAAAGACTAAAATAGCAGAGCAAAACTATAACAACTATATAGATTTTGGGAAAGAATCAAGTGATTTTTCTAAAGCAAATATAAATTTAAATGCTGGTTATCTAGCAGCTTCTCAAGCAAATGTAGTACAAGAACAAAGTGTAAGGCTTCTTTCTTAAGCCTTACTTCTTATTGCAAAATCTAGTGCAATACCTTCTCTAAGTCCATCATCTAGAACTATCGATTCTTTTTTATCTAAAAGTTCAAAAAACATTCTGTAAATATATGTTCCAACTTCTAAATACTCTATTCTTCCTTTTCCAGCAATTTTTATTAAAGACTCAAATGATGTTTCTCTTAATAAATTTAAACTATTCTCTAAATCTTGAATACTTAAAACTGTTCCATTTACCACATTTTTATCATAATTAAAATAGCTATATCCAAGTTTTATAGCAGCTATTGTTGTAGGAGTTCCTGCTGTTGCAATGAAAATAAAATCTTCTATTGAAAATTTAAGAGTATTTAAAAACTCTTTTATCTCTTTTTTATATAAATCTAACTCTTCAAATAATTTATTTTTATCTTTTAAAGAGTTTTGAGTAAGCGTTACTATTCCAAAATCAAAACTTTTACTAAAAAAATCATCATCTTTTGAAACAATAAGTTCAGTAGAACCACCACCAATATCTAAAAGAATAAAATTTTTAGAATCTATTTTTTCTCTTTTTAATGCATATTTTATTGCAAGTAAAGTAAGTCTTGACTCCTCATTTGAATCAATTATTTTAAACTCTGCTCCACTATTTTCTTTAATATATTCTAAAATTTCTTTAGAATTTGATGCTTTTCTTGCTGCTGCTGTTGTTATACAAACAGCATCTTTTGGATCAAAACTTAACTTCTCTGATGCAACTTTTAAAGCATCAACAACTCTTTTAGAAGCTTCAATACTAATCTTTCCACTATTTACTAAACCGTCAGCAAGTCCTACAACTTGATGATATTCATCAATAATTTTATAATTAATACAATCAAACTTTAAAACTCTAAATGAGTTTGAACCCAAATCTATTGTTATAACTTCTTTTTTCATTATAAATGCTTTATTTTAATTTTTGAATTTAATAAATATCCAACTAAAACCATAAAAAATAGTACAAAATACTCATTTATATATCCAGTTAAAAAAACAAGATAAACAATCCAAAGTAAAATTGCACCAAGTGGAGTTGGAATACCAGTAAAATATTTTTCAACTTCTCCCTCATTTGCATTTAGGTTAAATTGAATTAATCTTCTAAGTCCTGAAATCACATAATATACAAAAACAGCTGCAATAAAAGTCATACTAAAAAACTGCTCTTTTCCATCAAATATTGCAAAATATATAAACATAGCAGGAACAATAACAAAAGATAAAAAATCAGCATATGAATCAAGTTGTATTCCAAATTCTGTTGATAGATTAAATTTTCTAGCTATTTTTCCATCAAAAATATCAAAAGCTCCAGCAAGCCAAGCAAATAAAGCAGCTCCTAAAAACTCATCGTGTGTTAAAAAGTATATTGCAAATATCCCACAAGTAATATTGAAAAATGTAACAATATTTGCCAAATTAAAATGATTATACTTATTAAATAAAAAATTCATTCTTTGCCCTTAATATATATTTTAAAAAAACTTTGAAATATTACTATATTCTTGCTCAATTTATGATTTACTATTATTTATAAAACTTATGATAAAATATTTTTTAACTATTCCAAATAAGGAGTATTTTTGGAAATTCAAACTGATATTTTAAATACATCATCTATTTATGCAGAACTTGCACTAAAAAAAAGTCAATTAGCAAACATTGATAAACAAGATCTTTTTAAATCTACTTTTGAAAAAAATGATAGTGCTAATCCTATCTCAAAATATGATGAAAAAGATTATGAAAGAGTTTTAGATAAATTCAAAAGCAAAGACGCAGAAGTAAAAGCTCATGAACAAACTCATGCTAGTCTAGGAACTACAACTACTCCAATAAGT
This sequence comes from Aliarcobacter thereius LMG 24486, assembly GCF_004214815.1. NCBI lineage: Bacteria > Pseudomonadati > Campylobacterota > Epsilonproteobacteria > Campylobacterales > Arcobacteraceae > Aliarcobacter > Aliarcobacter thereius. The sequence continues at coordinate 852,852 of NZ_CP035926.1, read as the reverse complement.
TATAACTATCAAGTAGGTCCAGATGGAAAATTATATGCAGTAGGTGGAAGTGTAAGATTTGATACTTCTATCCCTAAGGATAAAGAAGAAGCTAGTTTAAAAATAGATAAATTACAAAAAGCTTCAAGTTCTGTTGATGATTTAAGTAGAGCTGATATGGCAATTTCATCAGCTGCAAATTTAAATAAAATTTTACTAAATTCAATGCAAGGATTTGAAAATGAGAATTGATAATAACTTAAATGCAATGTTAAGTGCTAGTTTACAAATTCAAGAACAAGCTTCAAATATAGCTCAAGTTGCAAATGTAACAGCTCAACCAGAGTTTCAAGAAGCAGATAGTGACATTGTTTCAAGTATGATTGAACAAATTCCAGAAGTAATTGCTTATAGTGCAAATGCAAAAAGTATTGAAGTTCAAAAAGTTTTCATGCAAAGACTTCTTGATTTAAAAGCCTAGTTTTAGGCTTTTAATCATTTTCTTTTATATATTTATTTAAATCTTTTAACTCTAATTCATTAAAAACTTTTATTCCATTTTCTTCTAACAATCTAGCACTCAATCCTTTTGCTTTAATTAAAGTTTGAGAAAATGTTCCATCATAAACTTCATTGTTACCACATGATGGAGATTTTGATTTAAATAAAGCAACTTTTATATCATTTTTCAAACATATATCTAAAGAGTTTTTTGCTCCCATTAAAAAATTTATTGTAATATCTTCACTATTTTCATCAAGAACTTTTATTGGTTTTTCATGACTAATTATTTCAGCTTTAGCTCTTGGAATAGTTAATCCAGCAGATACTTCAGGACAGATAGAATATATCTCATTTTCACACATAATATCCATAAAAAGCTCTTTGTCTGAGAATCTAAATTTTGGATTTAAAGCTATATTTGAATTTTCACCATCATATCTTGTATTCTCGCCTAAAAGACAAGAGGATACTAAGATTTTCATATATAATATTCCTTAATATTTTAATTTTGCGAATTGTAGCAAGTTATATATTTAATTTTTATTAGTTTGTTTTAGCGATCTTAACAGTAAAAACAGCACCAATATCACTATTTTTTACATTTATAAAGCCATTCATATTTCTTTCAATAATATTTTTTGCCATATAAAGACCTATTCCTGTACCTTGTGTTTGATATCTTGTTGTAAAGTATGGATCAAAAATCTTATCAATATTATTTTTATCAATTCCTCCTGCATTATCTTTTATTTTAACAATTGCATATTTTTTACCATTTTTAATCTCTATCCTAATTTTTGGATTTTTTATATCTCTTTCTATAAGAATATCTTTTGCATTATTTATTAAATTTAATATGACTTGAGAAAATTCATTCTTATAAGCTAAAATATTATTATCTTCATTTATATCAAAGATTGTTTCAATATTATTATATTTTAGTGTTGATTCAACTATAAAATATGTATCTCTACAAGCTTTTTCTATTGAAAATAACTCTTTTTCTCCTTGTGGTTTAAAGAAGTTCCTGAAATCATCTATCGTTTGTGACATATATTGAGTTAATTTATTTGCTTCATCTATTTTATTTTCTAAATATTCTTTAGTAAATTTATCAAAATTATATGTTACTTTCATATTCATATGAATTGCTGAAATTTGTGAAAGAGGTTGTCTCCATTGATGAGCAATATTCCCTATCATTTCACCCATAGCAGCTAATTTACTTTGTTGTATTAGGATTTGTTCTTGCTTTAATCTATGTTTTATCTCTTTTTGTATTCTATTCTCAAGATTTCCAATAACATTATTGATTTTATTCTTAAGTTCATTTAATGATGTATCATTTGTATTTTGTGTTAATCTTGTACCTAAATTCCCACTCTCTATATTTTCTAAAACTTTTGTAGCATTTTTAATTAAAGCTTCATTTTGTTCAATATTTACTCTTATAAAAGAGATATTCTGATTTATCATTTTAGCCATTTGACTAAACTCATCTTTTCCTTCAATATTTATATCTAAAACTTCTGTTTTTTTATCATTTAAATAATAAAAGAAATTGGTAAGAGAACTTTTTACTTTATAAATTGATTGTAAAATATTATTAACTATGAATAATCCAATAAGAATAGAAAATGATAGAATTAAAACTATACTTATAATTACTTCCATTTTTACTTCATTAAACTTTGTTGAAGCATCTTGATAAACTCTTGACACATTATATAAAGCATCTTTTTGTAAAAACAATATCTCACTTACTAAAAAATCAAATTGTGTTTTACTAACAGTTGTTACATTTATATAAGCTCCTTCCTCAAAATCATCTTCTAAATATTTTTTTGTTTGAATTATATAATATTTGTATTTTTCAAATTTTTCATAAAGACTTTCATTACAAACCTCTTTATTATTGAAATTTTTATCTAATCTATTTAAAACAAAATTTAATTCATTTGTTATTTTAGCTCTTATCTCGTTATTTGGAGCAATAACCAAAGATTGATGAAGTTGCCTTAAGTTATACAAAGGAGTTATAATTTCATTTTGTAAAAATAGAACAACTTCTGATTTACTATGAACTACTTTCATCGTCTCTTTATTATCTTCACTAATTTCAATAGTTTTATATCCTAAAAGAAAAATTGAACTACATAACAAAATAAATAGTATTGCCAATTTTGTTCTAATTTTCATATTATTTATTATATTCATTTTATTCTCTTTGGTTTAATAGGTTTCTCTAGTTCTTTATCATATTTCTCATCATCTCTTATAGACCAATGATTTATACTAATTCCCATCTCCCATAATGGAATAACACCACCTCTATAAGGTTTAAAAATTAGCTCTTTATTCAAGGCAAAAACATTATTTAAAGATGGAACTCTTAAAGTATAAGCTTTCTCTCTTTCTCTATGTAAAATATTTTTAACAATATTTTTATACTCTTTTGTATGTGTCTTAGTAATAAAAAAATTATTAATATTATTTTGCATGAATTCATCTTTTGGGATAGTTGACCATGCACTTCCATATTTATATATAAAAAATACACTCCAAGGATTTTGTCCATACCAATCATCATCTCCCCAAACTAATAAATCCCAATCTTTTTTATTTTCATTTTTACTTGTTGTCAAAAGTTCTTGATAAATATCTTTTTCACTTCTTGTAATTGTATAATTAAACTCTACTCCATATTTACTTAATTGAAATTCTATTCCTTTTAATAAAAATAGAAACCTATCTTGAGTAAAAATATTTAATTTTAAACCATTCAATAAAGTCTTTAAATCTTCTTGTGGAATTTTTTCTTCTTCTATTTTAAAATCTTTTGCCACTTGTTCAACGATATCATAATTAATAGAAGCAGTAAATGGGGATATTCTACCTTCATTTTTATATACAAAATTTAGTAAATTCTCTTGATTTAAAGCTTGATTTAATGCAACTCTTACTCTATCTTCTTTAAGTTTTTTATTTCCATTTATTAAATTAAAAAATACAATAAAATTATCTGTTGATTTTGAAATAGTAAGTTTTGAATACTTTGATAAAATCACTTCAAACTTCTTATTAAAAGGTATTGGCATAAAATCTAATTTACCTTCATTTTTAGTAATATCTTCTATTGCTTTATTTACATCAAGCTGAGTATATACTGTGATTCTTTTTATTTTAGGATATCTTTTATCCCAATAGTATGGATTTGCTATAAGTTCTAACTTTTCTGTATGTTTATCCCCTATTGCAAATCCATCTTTCAAAATATAAGGTCCCATACTAAAAGCACCTGCTATTTTATTTGCTGTTCCTGTATATTTCCCAACTGGATTATATTTCTTTATATACTCTTTTTTATAAAAATATATTGCAGCCAAATCATTTAGAAATAATTCATATTTACTTTTTAAAACTATTTTTACTCTTTTACTATCTAGTTTAAAAATATCAAAATCCACTTTATCTATATTTGTATATAAATATGGATTATTTCTAAAAAATTTTAAATTATATATCACATCATCTACACTAAAGTCTGTTCCATCTTGAAACTTTAGATTATCTCTTAAAGTAAAGATATAGGTAAAATCATCTAATCTTTCATGTGATTCTGCAAGATCATAAATCCAGCCATCTTTATTGTCATAAGTTCTTAAAAGACCTGAATTTGTAGCTTTTGCAACATAAGAATATGGTAAAGATGGAAGGAATATTTTAATATGAGACTTAGGATGAAGTTTACTAGCTTTATTTTGATTACTAGTATCTTCTCTAAAATCTAATTTATCTTCAAAACTTTCATAAGAAAACAAAGAAATAGATATAATATATATTAAAAAAAAAGTTCTAAACAAAGCGATAACCTATTCCAGAAAGATTTAATATAATATCACTTGGAAGTTTTTTTCTTAAATTTCTTACTAATGAGCGTAAAGCACTATCTGTCATAACATCATCTTGCCAAACTTTATTCTGAAGTTCTGCATAAGTAGTTACTCTATTTTTATTTGAAATTAAAACCTCAAAAAATAGCATCTCTTTTTTATTCAAATATATAATATCATCTTTATATCTTAATTCTTTCATATCATAATCAAAGTTATAATTTTCATCAGTTTCTAATAATATTATATTATTTATATCAAGATTTACTAAACACTTCTCTAAAGAATCTAGTAATTCATCTAATTCTATTGGTTTTACAATATATTTTTCCATATGTAATTCAACAGCTTCTAAAAGATATTTTTTATCTGTAAAAGCTGTGATCATTATAATTGGAATATTTCTATTATTTTGTCTTACTTTTTTGACAAAATCAATACCATTTAGAATAGGCATATGTATATCACTAAGAATAATATCTGGTTTCTTTATTTCATAAAGTTTGAAAGCTTCTTCACCATTTGAAGCTTCTATAACCTCTTTTACATAATAACTCAAACTATCTGCTATATTTTTTCTTATCCCTTCTTCATCCTCTGCATAAAGTATTGTCAAGTTTTTTAACTTTTCAATATTTTCATTTTTCATAATTTTACCTATTTATTGTTTTTATAAAAACCATCTTTTGCATTTGCTTTCAAGAATCTTAGCATATATAATTCTTCATTATCATCAAGCTGTGCAAAACCTTTCATAGTTTGTAATATTGCTTCCCATTCTAACATAGTATGAGTTACAGCTCTATGTCCAGCATGGCAAGATGAGCACATATCATAATAAAATTCTTCATGCTCTTCCCAAGAATCTTTTACTTTTGAAGTCAAATAAGATTTTTCAATTTTTGCCTCTATTTTTATTGCTTGAAGTTCATCTGAATTTACAAAAAAATTATCTCTACTTGTTGTTGCCATTAATAAAAGTTTTGATTTATTTGAATAAAATTGATTCTTTGTAGCGAAACCATCAATCTCAACTAATGATATTTCATCATCTAAGTCTTTTATTATTTTCACAGGTGTTCCAATTAGGATTTCACCTTTTTTTCCATTAAATTCGACTTTTGCATTCTCTAAAAGATACATTTCATTTGAATAAGAAAAACTTGCCATAAAAAATAAACTTAATACTATTTTTATAATTCTCATTTTAAGCTCCTACTATTTTTGGTGGATTATAAGCTAAATTAGGTGTAAGAATTTTAACTTTTCTTATACTTACAAGAGTTGAATTAACAGAAGTTGCATTTGCCATCTTTGATGTTCCTTTAGATGTTGTTAACACATTTACTTGCCCTGAATTACATCTTACTTTTCTTTGATCATTTCCAGAAAATAAAGAATCACCAGCATTTGCATCTTCAGGAGAATACCAAGCCCCCTCTTCAATAGCAACAACTCCATCTCTAATTGTATTTGTAACTACAACACCTGCTAAAACACTTCCTCTTTCATTATAAACTTCAACAACTTCACCATCTTTAATTCCAAATTTATTTGCATCATTTGGAGATATTCTTATTGGTTCTCTACCTTGAACTTTTATTGCATTTTGTACCCAAGTATTATCTAATTGTGTATGAATTCTATTTGTTGGATGTGGACTTAAAAGATGTAAAGGATATTTTTTAGTTAATTCTTCATTACCTAACCATTCTGTTGGTTCAAACCACATTGGATGTCCTTTAAAATCATCATATCCATATGAAGCTAATTTTTCAGAGTAAATCTGTATTTTACCAGTTTCTGTTTTTAGTGCATTTGCAATAGGATCTTTTCTAAATGCTTCATGTCTTACATATTTTTTTGCACTTTCTGGAATATCATAAGCAATAACACCTTTTTCCCAAAATTCTTCAAAAGATATTTTCATATTCCTTTTTGCTGAAGAGATATTATAAATTCTTTCTAACCAATCTTTAGGAGTTCTATCTCTTGTATAAGCTTTTTCTTTTCCAAATCTTTTTGCTAATTCTGTAAAAATTTCATAATCATCTTTTGCTTCATATCTTGCATCAACTATCTTTTTCATAGCATAAATTCTATCATTTGAATATGACATTGCACTTGCAATATCATCTCTTTCCATCGTTGTAGTTGCTGGTAAAACAATATCAGCCATTTTAGCTGTTGGAGTCCACCAAGGTTCAATTACAACAAAAGTATCTAATTTTCTTAAAGCATCAATTAACTCATTTGTATTTGGTTGATGTCCAATAGGCGAAGCTCCTGCACTTAACATAAAATGAACTTTTGGATAAATAATTTCACTCCCTTTATAAGTAACCTTTTCACCCGGATTATTTATTAAATCACTCATTCTTGAAGCTGGAATAGATATATTAACTTCATCTCCACTACCTTGACTAATTCCACCAACCGTTCTTTGTCCAGATGCAGCATCTCCTCCACCTTCATAATGCATAGAAAATCCAAAACCTCCTCCTGCTAAGCCAACTTGACCTATCATAGAAGCTAAAGTTATTAATGCCCAATCTACTTGTTCTCCATATTCTGCTCTTTGCATAGCCCAGTTTCCTGCTATAAAAGTTCTGTTTGAAATCATAATATCAGCAAGTTTTTCAATAGTTTCAGATGGAATTTCAGTTAACTTTTCTGCCCATTTTGTATTCTTTTCTATACCATCACTTTCTCCAAGTAAATAAGGTAGAAATTTATCAAATCCATATGTATATTTTTCAATAAACTCTTTATCATATTTTTTACTTTTATATAAATAATTCATCATAGCTAACATCAAAGCAACATCAGAACCTGGTCTAATTTTTATCCAATCAGCTTTAAATTCTTTCGCTGAAGTTGTATATATTGGATCAATTGATATTACTTTTATTCCTGCTTTCTTATACTCTTCATATGCATCATAACATCTATGATTTGGAACAGAATAACCTGCTCTATTTGTTTTATAAAGGTCTGCTCCCCATAAAACTAGAATTTTTGTATTTTCAATTATTTGCTCATGTGCTGTTTGTATAGAGTAAACTTCCATATCACCTACAATTGACGGATTTACAGCACCTGCTGCTCCATTTGAGTATTCACCAAAAGTTCCAACTGCACCACCAATTTGATTAAAAAATCTTCCAGCTAAAACATTTGGTTTAAATGCACCAGGATGTGACCAACCACCATAAGAAGCATTATAAAGTGATTCATTTCCACCTTTTTCTTGTGCTTTTCTAATAGAATCAGCAACTAAATCAAGTGCTTTTTCCCAAGAAACTCTAACAAACTCTTCTTTTCCCCTAAGATTTCCTTTTACTTTTCCCTCTAAATAACTTTTTCTTACAACTGGATATTTAACCCTTGAATCAGAACTATTTCTATCAGCTAAAGCCTTAACCAAAACAGTAGGATTCGCATCAGAATCAAGCTGAGAAGTAATATCAACAATTTCTCCATCCATAACATGTGCATAAAATGCACCAAAATGAGATGCACTCGGGATTTTTATAGTTCTTTTTGCAAACTCTTTTGCAAAAGCACCACTTAAAGTACCACTTCCTACTAAAACTGCTGAAGTAGCAGCTGAAACTTTAAGAAAATTTCTTCTAGATTTAATCATTATTTATCCTTTATAATAAACTAAAATGATTGTAATGTAAAAAAAGAGCAAAAAAATCGATTATTTTTCTATTTTATTTTTTTATAATACACTATCTTAAAAAAAGGGAAAGAGAATGAAAAAATTAAATTTAAGTTTAATCACTGCTTTAGCTATATCATCAGCTTCAGTATTAAATGCTTCAACATTTCAAGAAGCACTACAAAATGGTAAAGTTAGTGGAGAAATTACACTTACAACAGAAGAGAGATACTTCAAAAAAGATATAAACGATTATTATAGAGATAGTGCTTATGGAGTTGGTTCTTTTGCATTAAAATATGAAACTGCTGTTTGGAATAATCTAAGTTTAACTAGTAAAACAAGAGCATATAAAAATATTTGGGAAAAAAGTAAGACAAAACCAACAGGAACAGGAACAGGTGATGCAAGTGGAAGATTTTATGAAAAAAATGGAGTAAAACAGACTATTGATATAGAATCTCTATTTTTAGAATATACTCCAAGTTCAAATATAAATATAAAAGCTGGTAGACAAGATTTATATTCAGATTGGATGAATAAAGTTCATGACGCTGTAAAAATTGAAGCAAATTTTGAAAACACTTCTATTGAAGCAATTTGGTCAATAAGAGATGGTAGAGTTTATTCTAGAGATTATAGACCATTAGAAAAAATGAATGAAAATAAAGGTGTTTATAAACTAGGTATTACTCAAAAATTCAATGATAATATTTCTGCAACAGCATATGGTTTAATCTTTCCAGATGCAAAAGAAATTTATGGAGCTAGAGTGAATTTATCTTATGATGATACAAAAGCAAGATTTCACTATGCATATAGTGATGAAGGAAAATCTTTAGATAAAAACTCTGAAAAAGATGTAAAATCTGACATTATAGATATTATGATTAAAACATCTTTATTTGGTTTTTCTCCTTATTTAGGATATACAAAAGTTAGTGATGATTTAGCATTTCCTGGATATACAACAAATGAAAAAAGTAGAGAATCTGGAGAAATTATTGTTCCTTTTGAAGAAGGAGATTACTTTTATAGTAGAGGAGCTAGTACAATTTATGCAGGTATTAGTAAAGTTATAGGTGATTTTGATGCAACAGTTCTTTATGGAAATACAAAATACTATGCAGATAATACAAACAAAAAGAATAATGTTGATGAATTAACACTTTGGTTGGGATACAAGATAAACTCGGATTTAAAATCTAATCTAGGTTATACATATGTAAATGAAAAAGATACAAATATAGGTGAATATAATCAAGTAAACCTTACTTTTACATACTCTTTCTAAAATACTAGGATTTATTCCTAGTATTACTCTTCAAAATTTAAATCTATATCTTTTAAATCTTTATAAAAGAATGTTGGAAGTTGAATATTGCTAAAAGCAGCTTTCATAGATACAAATATTTTTGGATTTTGTTCTTCAAGTTTTGCTAAAAGCTCTTTTGTAGAAGCTCTTGCATGAGGCATTTTTATATCAAATCTAAGTCCTGGACAAGCTTCATCACCAATAACTCTAATTTCATTTGAAGATGCAAAAGCTCTTAATTGTCTCTCTCTTGTAAAAATTAAAGGTCTAATTACTTCTAAGCCATTATTTGCTTTATATATTGGTGGCATTGTTCTCATTGTTCCATTATAAAACAGATTCATAAAATATGACTCCATTGCATCATCTAGATGGTGCCCTAAAGCCACTTTATTATATCCTTGTTCAAGTGCAGTTGTGTATAAATACCCTCTTCTCATTCTTGAAAAAAATGAACAAAAAGATGAATTTTTTCTTATTTTTTCACCTGCTAAATCAAAAATTTGTGTATCAATTATCTCATGATCTATTCCATGCTCTTTACAATGATTACTTAAAAATTCAACTTGCTCACCCATTCCATAAGTGATTGTTACAGATTTAAAATCAAACTTAAAAGGTGCTTTTTTCTTCATTCTATTTAGAGTATGGATTAGAGTCAAAGAGTCTTTTCCTCCACTAAAACCAACCATTACTCTATCATTTTCTTTTATTAGATTGTAAGTTGCATTTACTCTTGCTACATTTGATGTTATTTTCTTACTTATTTCTATCAATTCTTATTATCCTAAATATTTTTTACGATTATATCAAAAAAGCTTTAATATACTATTTTAGGAAAAGATTATATAATCTTGCTTTAAATTTAAAATAACAAAGACAATAATATGACACTAGAAGAACAAAATATATTTATAGAAAAAATCAAAGAATCTATTTTACCTGTAGCAATGTATATGGATGATCAAAAGATTTTTTTACTTTTAGAAGAAGTTCAAGCATCAAATGATTCACTTCCTGAAGGATTTGCAAAAATGCTTTTTGAACAAATTATTATCTTGAAATATAATAGATTAGGTTAGGTAAATGAGAGATTTTATAACTTACGAAGAGTCATTAAAAATAATAAATAATATAAAAGTTTCAAATTCAACAGAAAAACTATTTTTAACAAATGCTCTTGGAAGAATTTTAGCAAAAGATATTATTGCAGATCATAATAGTCCTACTTTTCCAACTTCAGGAATGGATGGATATGCAATTAAATTTGAAGATATTGAAAAAGAGTTAATAATAGTTGATAAAAACCCAGCTGGATTTGTAGTTGAAAAAAGTGTTGAAGAAGGAACTTGTATAAAGACTTTTACAGGTTCATTAATGCCTGAAGGAAGTGATACTTTAGTTCCTATTGAAAATGTGGAAGTAATTGAAAATAAAATAAGAATTTTTAAAACTGTTCCAAAAGGTTTTGCTGTTAGAAATATTGGAGAAAACTACAAAAAAGATGAAGTTTTAATAAAAGCTGGGACAAAAATAGGATTTAGTGAAATTGGTGTAATGGCATCTTTAAATATTCCACAAATTGAAGTATTTATAAATCCTCTTATTGCAGTTGCTAGTACAGGAAGTGAAATACTGGATTTAGGAGTTGCACAAACAAATGACTCTCAAATAAGAAGTTCAAATCATCTTACTTTAGAAGCACTATTTAGAAGCAATGGAGCAGATGTTTTACAAGCTGGTCCAATAGTTGATGATATGGATTCTATCACTAGATTCTTTGAAAAATCACTAAAAAAAGCTGTTATTGTTGTAACAACTGGTGGAGTTAGTGTTGGAGACTATGATTTTGTACAAGATGTAATTAAAGATAGATTAAAAGCCGAAGTATTGTTTCACGGAGTTTTAATAAAACCTGGAATGCATATTTTACTAGCTATTAAAGATGGAAAAATAATAGTAGCACTTCCAGGTTTTGCATATTCATCTACAATTACAGCAATTTTATATATTTTACCTTTAATTTATAAGTTTAGAAATTCAAAAGAAACTTTACCATTTGTAAAAGCTAAAATAAATCAAGACTTCACAAGAACTCAAGAAAAAACAATATTTACTGCTTGTAATGTAAACTATATAAATGGTGAATATATAATAGATTTTCTAGGTAAAAAAAGTGGTACAAGTGCAATTTTAACAAATATGCTTGAGAATCCTGCTTTATTAATTCAAAACCAAAATAGTAAAGATATTAAAAGTGGTGATTTAGTAGATATTATCTTACTTAACAATTTAAAATAGTGGAAAATAAAAATATATTCTATCTTTTGATAGTAATTTCTATGATTCTTTGGGGTGCTTCTTGGATTAGTACAAAAGCTCTTACTCCTTATATTAATGCTTATGAAATGGTATTTTTAAGAATGGGAATATGTTTTATAACAATGTTTCCTATAATATTTTTCTCAAAAATGAAATTCAAGCTTGATTTAAAAACTCTTATTTTGGTTCTTCTTGCATCACTTTTTTTGGTTTTATATAGTATTTTTATGTTTTTTGGAGTTGAGCACGGAACAGGAAGTTTAGGTGGAGCGATGGTTCCTTCTATGATTCCAATTATTACTTATATCTTTGTGGCAATATTAAGTAAAAAAACAATAAGTTTTAAACACTCTTTTGCACTTATTTTAGGCGTTTTTGGTGTTTTAAATATGATTGATATTTGGAAGTTTGATATAAAAGTAATATTTAGTGAAGATAATATATATTTTATTATTGCTTCAACTCTTTGGGCAATTATTACAATAATCACTGCAAAATCAACAAAAATAAATGCTTTTGTTTTCACAACTTACACATATTTAATATCAAGTACAGCTCTATATATTTTTTATATTGATAACTCAATTTTTGCAAGAGTTATAGAATTTGATACAATTTTTTGGTTTAATATTTTTGTAATAACTGTACTAAGCACGACTTTCGCAACATCAATTTACTTTTTTGGAGCAGCTAAATATGGGGCAAAAGAGGTTTCATCTTTTGTATTCTTAGTTCCAGCAAGTGCAATAATTATTGGAAGTATTTTCTTAGGTGAAAAAATAGAATTTACAACTATTATTGGAGTTATTTTTGCAATGATTGCAATATATATTTTAAATAATTTAAGCTTTATTAGAATATTTAAAAACAAGAAGAGTAAGAAAAACTCTTAATCTTCTTAAAATTTATATAAACCGCTCTCTTTCAACATCATAACCCAACTCTTTAAATCTTTCAACAAGTGGTGGATGAGAGTAGTAAAAAAATACAAATATTTTATGAGAAAGTGGAAAAGATTTATTCTCATTTGCTAGTTTTAATAGTGCATTTACAAGATCTTCTTTATTTGTAAGATTTGATCCAAAGCTATCTGCATTGTACTCATTATGTCTTGAAATAAGTGAGATTAAAGGCATTAGGAAAAAGCTTAAAACTCCTGAAAACATCATAAATAGAGTTATAATTGCATATGATTCATTGTTTAATCCAAGAGATAAAAATAAACTATCACTTAAATTCCCAAAAATTGCAAAGAATACAAACATTACAAATCCAATAATTCCTATATTTTTAAGAATATCTCCATTTTTAAAATGTCCTAATTCATGTCCTAAAACTGCTAAAAGTTCATTATGACTTAATTTCTCAATTAAAGTATCAAAAAGAACAACTCTTTTTGTAGCACCTAATCCACCAAAATATGCATTTAATCTGCTATCTCTTTTACTTGCATCAACACTAAAAACTCCACTACTTTTAAACCCAACATCTTTTAAAAGTTTCTCTATTTTTGATTCTAGTTCTATGTCTTTTAGCTTCTCAAATTTATCAAACATCTTATCTCTAATAACTGGATAAAGCATATTAATCAAAATAATAACAGCAAAAATAAATATAAATCCAAATATCCACCAAGTTGGTAAAGTTTCAATAATATAAGCAATTCCTGCAACAACAAGTGAACCAAAAATTAAAAATAGAATTCCACTTTTAATTGTATCTTTTATATATAAAGCCTTTGTCATATTTGAAAAACCATATTTTTTATCCAATTTAAAAGTTTTATATAAATCAAATGGTAATCCTAAAAACCAATTAACTAAAATAAAAATATCTACAAATAAAACTGCTTTTAGAATATTTGATTCAATATTTAAAATAGAATCCAGAAACTTAAGCCCAAAACCAAGCCAAACTATAAAAATAACAAAATCATAAAACTGAGATACTAAAGCTATTTTCTCTTTTTCAATAGCATAATTTGCTGCTTCTTGATAAGTTTTTGTATCTAAAATTATTGCTCTTTTTCTTTTTGAATCATTTACAAAACCAATTTGCATAAATGATGTATATGTTTGCATTACAAAATATATACAAAGTAATGCTATAAAAAATGTTAACAAAATCCAATCCTTTTTTATTTAAAATATTTTCTAAACTCTTTTAATCTATTTACTAAACTCTCTTCACTACTTATATAAAGTAGCTCGAAATTCTCTTCAAAACTCTTTTTTGTGTAATTTGCACTTCCAATAAGTACAATATTTTCATCTATTAGCATTGATTTTATATGCATTTTTATTTTATCATCTAATATTTTAGTCTCTACTTTATTCTTTTTAAGCATTTTATATATTTTATCATCTTCTTCTACTTTTGTTTTATCAAAAATGACAAAAACTTCAACACCTCTTTTTTTTGCATTTATAATCTCTTTTGCAAGTTTTTTACTTGAAAAATTATATATGCTTATAAAAATTGATTTTTTTGCATTTGAAATCAAATTCTCAAGCTTTTTTTCAAAAACATCTTTATCTTTTGGTAAAATAAAAGTTTCACTTGCAAAAATATTTATAACAAATATTAAGATTATTAGTAGTTTTTTCATCTATTTCTCCAATATTTCAAAGATATCACTTGGTATTTTAGATGGCTTTCCCTCTTTTAAAAACACAAGTTTAAACTCTGCACTAAAAATAAGTTCTTCACCTTTTAAAATCTCTTGTTTCATAATTATTGAAGCAGCTTTTTTTTCTATAAGCTCTGTTTTTATATCTAAAATATCAGCAAACTTTGCAGATTTTATCCAATTTGCTTTACACTCTTTTACCACAAAAAAATGTGAATTTGAGTGTGGAAGTAATCCTTTTTTAAAAAATAATTCACTTCTAGCTCTTTCACAAAAATTTAAATAGTTTGAATGATAAACCATATCTCCACAATCAGTATCTTCATAATAGACTCTTATTTTCACCGTTATCCCCCTATTTTTTGGGACTTTTGGAATGTTAAATTATTCACTGTGCCCAAACTGTGCCTTTTTTCAAGAAATAAAGCTCTTTTTTTGCGTTGTTCTTTATTTCTTGAGATCTTATATGCTTTTGCATATGCCTTGAGGGTAATGTCGGAACTTTTATGTCCCAACATTTTACTTACCCATAAAATATCTTCTCCCTCGCTAATCATCATTGTTGCAAATGAATGTCTCAGCTGATAGAGATACCTTCTATCATCCTTAGATAATAAATCTTTAAATTGTTTTGCTATAAAATCGTGACTGTAAAATGGCAATTTTGAACTATTCAAAAATATATTACCACTTGGGTCACCACCTGTTATAGCAAATTGAGATTTGAAAAACTCTTTGACACCTGAGATCATTTCAATATCTCTTATAGAAGCTTTTTTCTTGGGAGGGCCATTTTCTCCCTGAATTCTTGTTCTTCTTATCTTAATAATCTCATTGTCAAAATCAACATCACTCCAGCGTAAAGCAACTAACTCTCCAGGTCTCATCCCTGTTCTTGACATGATCCCAATGAAATTTCTCAAATATCCATCTGACCTAGACATCAAATCTTCAATTTCATCTAATGAAAATGGATGTATCTGATTGTCAAAAAACTCACTGTCATCCTCGTCGCAATCCACAAAGACCTCTCTGTCCTTTGGGACATCAACATCTCTAAACGGATTTTCTGAAATCATTTTTTTACCGTTTATCAACTCTTTACGGGCATCTTCTAGTATAGTGTTGAACACCGTTCGATATTTTTTTACAGAAGATGCTTGAAAGGTCTCTAACAGTTTATTTTGCCAATCCAACAATTTCATCGCAGAGATGTGTTGTATGAGCATATCTCCAAACTCAGGAACAATCTTACTTTCAAAATGTTGTAAATAAGCCCTATGGACATGCTTGCGTCTCTTGTTCTTATGACGCATCAAGCTTTTATATCCATACTCCCTTACAGTGTTAGGAATAACTTCTTGCTTCGCTTTTGGGTCATACTCACCATTTAAAATTTGAACTTCCAAATGAGGAATAATCTTTTTCGCAATCAACTGCCTATTTTTAGCAGTATCTTTAAGTTTTGTTGATGCTCTTACCCTCTCACCATCTCCATACCGTATATCTAAACACAGAATGTTGTAATTGTTTGTATAAACTCTTACACTCATCACATTTCCTCCATCGAAGGAATGCCTGCACGAGGTATTATACCTAGCTTCTTATTTAGAAAATCTAAGGTGTCTTGTTGAGTTATGTTTTTTCTCTTCCCTTTTACTCCCATTCGTTTTAATTTAATAATCTCCCTAGGAACAAATACTTTCGATTTTCCTTCTTTTATATAATGAATTCCCTCTACAAAAATACCGTTTTCCATATAATTATTGAATGTATTTTTGGTGATTTCTAAAAAATGGATAACACCTTTTTCTGTTGTAAGATCTGGCAAAAATAGTTGAACCATCTCTATAAGCTCATTTTGTTTGGTGCGTAGATCATCTATCTTTTCTTCTAAATACATGATGACACCTCGGCAGTCTGAGCTGTTTTGCAGTTTTTCAAGTTCTGCAAGTTTTCCACTTTTTCAGGCTCTGGTTGTTCTATCCAAAAATAGATGGCATTTTTTTGATCTGGTCGTCGTTCATAGCTCCATTTTCCCTTATCACCCCAAGCTGTAAGCCATCTTGTAGCCTTTTTCTGTCCGACTTTATACTCACTGAAAAATCGCATTTTCTCCAAGTGGGAGATGAACTCACTTTGGTTCATCTCTCCATCTTCAAGAGCTTCTAGTACATAAGAGACGAATTTTGACTCCCGAGGTTGGATGTTAACCGCTTCATACTCAACCTCTTTAACTATTTTTCTATCTTTGGTTAGAAATGCTTTGCCCTCTATCGCGTATCTACTAGCCTTTTGTGGGTGCAAGAGAATGGTAGAGTTGAAGTCATTTCTCGTGATAGAAAACGAATAATCCGCATAGCTGATGATCTGCTGAGAGTCTGCAAAGTTTCCGTCTTTGTTTAGATGATGGATAAAAAGCGTACTCCCTCCCACACTTCGCAGTATCTTTTCATAAAAGTAAAGCTTTTGTGTATCCACAAAACCCCGTTTTTTAGGGACAGTGAGCATCAGTGAGTCTTGGATGACAAAATACTCTCTATCTGGATGCTTGATCTGCTCTTCAACTATCTCGGCTAAGAGTTCTTGAACCGACTCTGAAAAATCACCGCCTGTTTGTTTCCCTACATAGAAAAATCTCTCAGAAAACTTTCTAAGCAGAGGGTATGCTTCACTCTCTTTGATCTTGGTTTGGTTCATATCACCATCGATCATAAAGATATACACATTTGCTTTGGTAGTCAAAATAGTCGTGCATACATGTAATATGACAGTTGTTTTACCGACACCGCTATCTCCTATCATCACGCCGATTGAACTTGATGGAATCAGGTCTTGCACCAGCCATCTTGTAGCTGGTGCATTTTTGATCTCTTCATAAGTATAGAAGTGACTTTTAAAACGCTCTTGAAGAGGTTTTTTAGATGTCAGTTTAATGTTTTGAGCTTCTTGGATCTCTTGAGCAATCTCAGTTTTTTCATCTTCACTCAAAAACTCGCCAAACTTCTCTAAAAATGCCTTAGCTTCTATAACAAGATAAGGAAGACCTTTTAGCTGTTGTATCCTTGTTTTTGCTTTTTGGAGGGACTTCAAAGTTCACCTCCTGCAACTGCAAGTTGACAATTACTCACATGAGTAAGAAATACTGCTACACCCTCCGTCGGGAACAAAACTCTGTTGCCAATGTTTGTGTGAGGTGGTAGTTTACCGTTTTTAAGCCTTCTGTTTATCGTTGAAAGGCTCACCTTAAGAACTTCTGCCAAGTCATTTTTACTCAACATATAGCCGTAATCGAGGTAAAGAGACTTATAAATATTGTTAGACATGGATAACTCCTAAATTTAATTAGGAGCTGAAAAAACTTACATTTTCATTTTTTCATTTTCTACATTAGTCTTTGATTGAACTTGAAGGGTTTAAAATAATTTATCAAAGCGGGAACTCCATTACCGTCCCGAGGTATTTTCATCATCTTAATTTTAATTTTGCGCGCACATTGTAGATCTTGTGATCTACATATATTAATTTATCTTCATTATACATCATCGTATTTATTCATGGTCTGACAAAAGGCAACCCTTACGAAACCTAGTGTCTTTAATAGTCTAGCTTTTTCAGCTCGTGTTTGTGATGCCCTATAAAGGTCATCAACGGTCAAATTTTAAAGTATGTTTTTTTAGATTTTGCTTAAGTAAATACTGCTTGTCAACAACTGTTATTGACAAACTTTTAAAAATTTTTTGCATATATCATAATACAACACCTTCATTAATTGCATTTTCATATAGTTGGTACAATATTTTAGATTGTTTAGGAGATGGTAATATCATCAACCCATTAGTGTATTTTGTTAAAATATCTAATTGCATCATAGAAATGTGAAGCTTCATTTCATCCTTTTGATAATACTCTAATAATTGTTTCCACTTTTCTTTTTCTAAATTGATTACAAATGATTCAATTTCTATACTTGAATCTAACTTCTTTCCTTTTTTAGCTTCTCTATTATTATATTTTTCTTCTTCTCTATCAGTTAGCAATTCATCATTTATTTCAATTTTTAAATCTAACTTTTTTACCCTATCCCAACATTTTGTTTTTTTACACCATTGTCCAACATTTGTGTTACCTTCTGGAGGATTTGTAATGTTTTTAAATACTGCTTCAGCTATTATTGCAAGTATGTTGTACAATGAGTTTGGTAGTTTCTGTGATTCCCAAATTAAATTAAAATTTAAATATTGTTTTTTTTCTTGAATATGATTAGCTAAATATGCAATTGTGTATGCAACAGTTTGTGCTCTATAAGCTTTATGTAATTGATACCATTCTGATTTTGAGATTAATTTTTCAACTTCTTTAAACATAATAACACGAGATATACTATCTTTAAAATATTGTTCAGTTATTGCTAAATTGTCTTCTTCTAATTTATCCGTTATTGTTTTTGCAAAATCTGCAAAGCTATACTGTGCACCCTTAGATACTATATCTGGTTTTTGTAACCATACATTTTCACTTTTTGATAAAAATGTTTTATCTATTAATTGGAGTTTTGGATTTTCTAATTGAAATTGTTTTTTTTGTGACTTTGTTAGGTATGCTTGTTCATTTAAATATTCTCCCCTAACTCTTTCATAAAACCAATGTGTTCTCCTTTGTGAACCACCAACTGCTGCAACCCATATTCTTTTAGAATAGTTTTTAAACTCTTTGTGAAAAGGACTATTAGAAAAAAAGTCTGATTTATTAATTTTATTTTGAGTGTTTGCATACTCTGAAACATTTGATACGAACTCATTTTGTTTTTCTTTATCCTGAACTACAGATAATTTCATCTGAACATAAATACTTGAAACATCTAAGTTTGAGTTTTTATTTGCTGCATAAATTGCTGATGTAGTTTGTCCACCATTTACAATTTGAAAATTAATTATTTTTGTAATGTTATTTTTATCATCAACATGAACATCAGTAGCAGTTGCAGTGATACCATTATTATAAGCAAAAAACATTTCTGGGGTATATTCTATTGTATTTCTTAACCCTTTGTTTACATTACCTCTAAACTGTAAAAAAGTTCTTACATTTTGTTCAAGAAGTTTTTGCCCATACTTATCGTAAATATCAACCAGTTTATTACCATCTAATATTGTTAAAAATGATTTATACTCATTTGAAACTGAATCAACTTGTAAAGTTGGAATATTAACATCTATTTCAAAATCACCACCTGTATTTTCAGATAAATACACTTTATACAAATATTCTATATCAATAACTCTAAATTCAATTTCTAAATTAGTATCTAAATATTCATTATCTATATCGAGTAAATTTCTTGTAGCTTTGCCATCAGAAATTAACATAAGTCTAACTTTTTTTATTGCATTTTTATTTAAATAGTTATATATATTAAATGCCATAGAATAATGTTCAAATCCTTGCTCCATATTTTCATAAAGAGCTTGACTTGATTTTATAAAAAAAGTTTTTAATCTTTTAAACTTTGTATCAATATGACTTTTTGTTAATGTTTGAATTTCTTCTTCTTGAAAAAATTGATGTGCAAGTAAAGTTAATATTTCTCTTTCTTCATCATAATCATATCCATAAACTTCCATACCTTTTTTTGTATATTCAGCTTCTGTATAATTATTCGATAGGTCACCAGTTATTATAAGTTCTTCACATACATTTTCAAAAAAAGCTTGAGGTTTTGGAATTCCTCTGCTTTGTGTATCTGATAAAATTGATTGTAAAAAATCTTGATGAAACTCTTGTAGTGTAATCATTATCAACCTTTAAATTGAATTCTTTCTATTTCAAATTCTTTACACTGTAGTAAATCAATAGAATAGTTCAAATTTAAAATTCTACTATCAATATCTAATGGTGTAATTTTTGGGAATGATGTACTAACATGGAATATCCTGTTTTTATCTATAATAAATTTATATTTTTTTATATCTAAATCTATCATATATCCATATTCAAAAAGTTTATTATGAAATATCTCAAAAAATTCAAAAGATTCATTTTCTATTTGTTTTTCAATGTCTAAAATTAAATCATCAATAGAAATTCCATTATCTGTAGGAGTTAATCCATAAGAAATTAAATATATAGGTTGTTTATCACTATACAGTTGTGCAGCAGAAGATATTGATACTATTGGTGTTTTTGATGTTTTATATGATTTTACTTCAATAATCATATCTTCTAATAAAAAGTCTTGTTTATCAAAATCAGCACCGACCCATGAAAAAATTGCATTTTTAATGCCAATATTATTAGCAATTATCTCTTTTAAACACATTAGTTCACTAAATAAGCCCATTTGCTTATGTAGTGGAAAGTCTATACTTTTATTTTTTAAGAGAAATTGTTGCCACCTTTTTAATCGATTTTCTATTGCAGTAAACATAGTACTATCATCACTATATTTTTTTGCTATTAATATTAAATCTTTACACAGTGTTAAAAACATTTCCCAATCTTGATTACTATTTAAAGCTATAAAGAGTTCTGTAGTATTTTCTTCATTTCTTTTTAATATCGATAAACCTTTTAACTTTAATATATCTATGTTGTTATCGCATATCGATTTTATTTTAATATATAATCCATATTTACCTTCTAAATCAACAATCCAAAATATGTCATGTTTAATATTTTCTTTTACCCTTCTTTGAGTACTTTTTTTCATATCTTTCCAAGGATTAATCATCATATTCCTCTTCATATCTCATTTGTTCTTCAAGTTCTTTAATATATACACTATTTATAATATATTCTACTGTTTGAGAATGTCCTAAACCATTATCAGGAAAACAAACTCCAAAAGCAGGTAATGTTTTACAAAATTCTGGAATATCCAATATGTGAAGCATTAATACTGGATTTTTTAATCTTTGTCTGATATACTTTGACTTTTCACCTTTTTGAAAATCTTTAGCATTTATCTCTTTTTGTAAGTCTTTATCTAATAATATTAGCTCAGGAGTACCAGATGAAGCTTTTCTTCTAGCAAGTTCAATATAATCACCTTTGTCATTAGGATTATTTCTTAATTGGGCTTGTGTGATAATTGATCCAATAGTTATTTCTTGTTGTTTACCACTATATAATACTATATCCCATTTTGTGTCTATATTTTTAACATATTCTTGAATAAACTTAATAGGCATTAAATTATCAATTACACTTCTCTTATAAATAATAAAATCATTTAAAAACTTTTCTATAGTTTCTCTTTCAATTTCTCTAAAAATAAAAGGAGATTTGTTATCTGATAACTTGCTATCTAAACCATTAACCAAATCAACAAGCACACTTAAATTTTGTGCGTGGACTTTTTGATCTTTAGAAAATCTAACCGTTTCTTTTAATACTCCATTTAAATTCATTTTATGAGGTAATACTTGAGTATTTTTTCTTTTATTTTTTGCAGTAACTTGCAATAAACTATCTGGATGCTGTTTAACAGCTAAACCAAAATCCAGAGGAGTTTTCTTTTCTTTTGCAATCTCTTTAAAGTCTAACATTAACTCCTCAGTTGCTTCAATTATTTGTCTAAAATAATTTTCAACTTCTAAAGGCATATATATTTTACATAAATCTTCATAGCCTGTTCTGTATCCAAACCATCTACCCATTTGCATTAATGTATCATAAAAAATTGTACTTCTTATAAAATAGCTTACACTCAAACCTTCAAGTGTAAAACCTCTTGCCAAACTCATTCCCCCAATTGCTATAATATTTGAGGTTATATCTTTACGATATTCTATTCTTAATTTGCTTTTTTGATGCTCTTCTCTCACCACAACAGTATCTATAATATCCACTAATTGACTAAGAACATTTTCCCACTCAAATTCAATAAAACTGAGCTTTTCAAGAAATAAATCATAGAATTTTTGAATTATAAAACTTTGATTTTTTGCATTTGCTAATTTTCCATAAGATTTTATATCTGCTTTAACAATTTGTAAATGACTATTTACTAAAAAAGCAATTTTAGAATGCATATCTGAAAATCTACTAATATGAATGAGCATACTATTGTGTTTATTCTTTTGTTTTCTTAAATATCTAATTGCTATATTTAAAATATATAAGTTAATTGCTTCATACAAAGATTCTGGTAGAGTTGTTAAGTCATCATCTTTTTTATGGTTCGTCGGCAAAATTTTCAAATCATCATATTTAATATTAATAATGTATTTTTCAGTATCTTCAATAAATATTTTTCTTGCACCAAAATAATTTGTAGGAGCATCAAGAGCATAAATAAAATCTCTTGGAAACAAATCTTTAGCTATATCACTTTCTTTGTTCTTATTATCAAGATAAATATTCTTTGTTTCTTCTACTTCATGGTCTATAAAAATATTTGCATATGGTGTTGCAGTATATGCAACATAGCTACTTTTATGAAATAAACCAAGTAATGCCCTGATTTTTTTGTTTATTGTTGTTGGGTCTTCTTGTTCTTTGGTATTGATTGAAGCATAGTCAGACTCGTCATCAATTACAAGCATTGAATGCTTGTATATTTTGTTTTTATATTGATTTTTTATCCAAGAGATAACACTTGTTAATGTTGATGTATTTTTTTTAATTACTAATAAAATTGGCGTATTAATATTATCAAAATTTGTACCTTGTGAATTTTTATCTGCATCTCTTGCATTAAAGTCTTTTTCAATAGTTGTTAAACTAATTGGTAATTTATCTTTTTTAGAATCTATTAATCCTACCCCAACTAACTTTGAAGTATTTTTTCCTAAAAATGCTTCGTTGATTCTTTCTTGAGTTTGATCTCTTAAATTATTTTTATCTCCAGCAATAACTACTATAAATCTATACCCAGCATCGGCTGCTTTACAAAGAAGTGATGAATAATTTGCAGTTTTTCCAGATTGAACATGACCAACGACCATTCCATATATATCAAATTCTTCTAAATTAGGATTGCCAATATTATCCATTACCATATCAGTATCTTCATCTATTGTTTTTATTACTTCTGGAGGTAAAGATTTCTCATGGTATTTTTTTAATCTATTCCAATAATAATTGTTATTGCTTTTTTCTTGTTCTAGTTTAGTTTTATTACTCCACCATGTTGTATCTCTTTTTTGTTGCTCCTCGCCTTTGATTATTATCCCTTCTTCCATTTTAACATCAAAATGTTTCTCAATTTCGATTCTTAGCTGGATAAAATCTTTATCTGTTAAATTTTCTATAAAATTAATAAAGAAGTGACTTTTCATATCAGAGGAAAGTATTGTTTTTATATTATTGATTTCCCTTTCTATATCAGACGATTCTAAATTATCTTCTTGAAGCTCATATTGTTTATTTAGTTTATTTAATAAAAATTCTTTAACCTCTTCATATAGATTAATCAGCATCAAGTAACTCCTCATGGTTTTTATATAATTCTGTCTTTAATAAACTTTCTATATATTCTTTATCAAAACCTAAATTTTTCAATTTTATAAATAACTCTTTTTTATCATTATCTGTAAGTAAATCTTCTTGTTTAATGTGATGAGGATTTTGTTGTAATTGATGTTGTATTGATTCTAAAGGAAGATAAGCTTGCAAGCCTTTAAGATAACTATTAAATAGGTCTTTATTTTCTTCTGGTAATGATTCAATAAGTTTAATATAAATTGGATGCTCTTTATTCACTCCAAAATGAAATCCATCTTGATCGGGAACTATAGTCCAAAACCTTGTAGTTGTTTTATCATTTATTTTTCTACCTCTTGTAGAAAAAGGTTTAAATCCATCTTTAGTTACTTTTTGTATGATTCTTTTTAAATCTTTTTTTAATTCTGGTAATGGATTTGCAGTTGATTTTTTAATATCGATTCCCCAATAACCATCTTGATTATTTGATATATCGATTTTAATTCTTACTAATTTATGTGCATCACTCGCTTTATGTAAACCCCACCAAGTACCATATATCAATAATCTATTAGCTCTATAAAGATAAAATCCTTGTGATTTTATATAACCATCTTCTGTTCCAAATCTATCCCATTCTTCTCGAGATAGATTTTTATGATGCGGAAGTATAAACGATGTAATTTTTATATTTGAACCATAAAAGTTTATAATCTCAGGAGATTGTTCAAATGTTGCATCGTGATTGGCATTAAAAGGATCAAAGGGTTTTAAATAATTACCATTTACAGAAATTTTTAGTCTTGTAAAACTATCAGCTCCTTCTAAAAATCTGTGAAATACTAAAGACAAATGACTATTTAACTTTTCAACCTTATGTGAAAACGTATCCTGTTTGTATTTATCAATTTTCTCCCAAATAACTAATGTACCACTTTTACTATTTGAAAGTTCATTAAAAAAAGGAATATCTTGATATGTATTTAATTCTGGAGTAATTAATTCCCATTCATTTACTTCTGAAATATAATCTAAATCCCACTGTTTTATTGATAGCTGATTGTCTTTTTTAGAAATTACAGTAAGTTTTTTACATTGAGAAAAAGATGCTGTTTTTAATCCTAAGCCAAATCTTCCTAAATCTCTTTTATCTCTTTCATCATCAGGATTTTTTGTTGCAAGCCTCATAGCTTCTAATAATTCATTATCATACATACCACTACCATTATCAAGCATATAAAATACTAACTCAGGTTTTGGTACAGTATAAATTTTAACTTCAGTAGCATTTGCTGAAATACTATTGTCTAAAATATCTGCTACGGCAATTTCAAATGTATATCCCACATCTCTTAAAGATTTTATGAAGTTTTTTAGATTAGGTTTAACTAATTTGGTTTCCATTAAGAACTCGTACCATTTCCTCTGCAATTTGTTGAACCATTGGAACCACTACTGAATTTCCCGCTTGTTTATATAATTGTCCTCTGGCAATATTATCAGGTAATTTAAAAGTTTTAGGAAAGCCTTGTAAATTAAAACATTCTTTTGGAGTCAACCTTCTAGGCATGTTATTATCTAAAATAATAGGTATATTATGTCCACCACCACCCATATTAGCTGTTAATGTTGGACAGACACTTGATTTATTTTCTCTTACATAATATCGTCTATATTGATATACCGTATCTGTATCTTTTACTGCCTCTATTACTCTTTGATGTATCTTATTATCGAAATTATTATAAATATCATTTGCTAAAACTGTGGATTTATCTAAAAATTCTTTTACTTTTTTAGGACTTTTATCTAATTTTGGGGGTATTTTAAACAATTTTGACAATAATTGTTGTTCTATATCATCTATTTTATTAATTTTTATCGGCTTATCAAAAGTATATTCACATTCATCTTTAAAACCAACTATATAAATACGTTCTCTCCCTTGAGGTATATAGGTATGTTCTGCTGCATTTAAAATAAAAGGGATAAATGAATATCCTGCTTTTTTTAATTCTTTTTTTACAACTTTAAAAGTTTCACCATCATTATGTGATGCTAATGTTTTTACATTTTCAAGAAAATAAGCTTTAGGCTTTAAATCTTTTAGTAGTCTTACAACATCAAAAAACAACTGCCCTCTCTCATCTTCAAATCCTTTACCATGTCCAGCTTGAGAAAATGGTTGGCAAGGAAATCCTGCTGTCAAAATATCTATTTTTTCCAAATTTTCTTTCGAAAGTTTTTTTATATCACCTTTTATTAGTTCTGTATCTTTATGGTTTAATTGGTAAGTTGTACACGCCTTTTCATCAATTTCATTAGCCCAAACAACCTGACATCCTGAATTTTTAAAAGCTTGACATACTCCTCCAACTCCAGCGAACAAGCTTCCTACTTTATATGACATACCTAGCCTTAATATATATTAATTATAATCAACTTATAATATCATAATTAATATTTATAAAAAATTATTCATTGATTTATTACTTTTAAAACCCTTGTCTTTTGAGTTCTTTAGCAAACTCACTAAGCCCTTGCTCGATCTTTTCCATAGCTGTATGATTGCTCACTGGGACTAGTTGAACCATACCGTTGATGAAATTAGTTTTAAAGATCTGTTCTGTCTCCTTGTGGATTACCATATCATCATAATCTTTGTAAAAATCGTAGTTTTTTGTAAACTCTTCCGACATCACACTAAATACTTTTTGTTCCATTACTACCTCTCCATTTCAGATTTTAAGTGCATCTTTTAATTTTTCTATAGCTTCCGCTCTTTTTGCTTTTGGCATTTTCTCAAGGTTGAGCATTTTCCACTTTACAGATGGAAGCTCTTCTATGTTCTCAAACGGAAGCAAACTCCAGTCTGGATGTCCCTCTTTAAAACCTATCAAAAAATCACGATGATTTTGAGTAAGTTTAGAACGGATTGTGCTAATTAGCTCTATTCTCGTTGCTTCTAAAACTTCCAAAGGCATTGGCTCTATCGGCATCCCGACAAACTGTTCAGAGTAGATTCTCTCAATGTCTATCAAGTTTGGTTGCAGTAGTTTTGATATAGGTTGATTACTGCTTATCAAGTACACTATAAAAACATCCATGAGAGTATCGCTTATACCCTCATTGTCAAGGAGTCCTCTGACATCAAAAAAGTCTCTAGGGTGTTGTCTGTCAAGTGCAGCGCAGAGTTTTCCAGCATACAGATCATCCAAGTGAACTACGCTAGTCTCTGCAAAACCAAACTCCTCTTCCACTCTTGCCGATACATTGAGCACACTTGGTTCTCTTACCGTTCCTCTTGTTACTGGCGATGCTTCTATTTTGATACGGACACCGTTTTTTTCAACTTGAAGTTTAGAGAGTATTCCATCTCCTTGTTGATCTAGCCTATATACTTTTGCACCTCTTATTGAAGACTCTATAGAGTTAGCAATTCTTTGAAACGACTCAGCAATGTTTTGAAGGCTGGTTTGTCGATCTTCTACTGGAAGATACATAAGGTCTATATCTACGGAGAGTCGTGGCATATCTCTGACAAACATATTGATAGCCGTACCGCCTTTAAGAGCAAAACACTCCTCTTGTGACACATAAGGTAATACTTCCAAAAGTAGCTGTACTTGTTTGTAATAGATAGAATTTTTATCTAGCATGGTACTCCTTTGGTACTGTTATTAAAAACTCGTTGTCAAAGACACCGTTTTTTACGATCTGCATCCTGCCAGTTCCGAGTTCCAACTCATCTTTTTTTACATGCTTTGCCCAAGGGTGGTTAAAGTAACTTGTCAGAAAAAGAAATAAGCGTTTGACTCTTATGTTTTCACACACACCTAAAAGTTTATTGACTAAAGATGGGCGAAGTGTTGTGAGTCCCTCAAATATCTCTGCTGCAAACTCAAAACTTAGTCCATCTGGCTTTACTTGATAAAGAAGCTCTAACATAGCTCTTTCAGGAGAGGAAACTACCATCTCCCAATCTTTTATATTTGATGGTATGCTTTTGAGACCTATTTTCTCAAAACAGGGCTTTTTCATCACATTAAACTTTTGTTCAAGCTCTATGTTTTTAAACCATGCTGGAAGTTTTTGAGTACCATACAAATATATAGTTTGTGAGTTATTCAGTGGCAGATAATGCGCATAACCTTGAAGATTGAGTGATGTTACGCCACCTATGTGAAATGGCTCATGGCTAAGTTTTTGCAGTCCTAAAACAGCACCCTGCCAAGATGGCTTCGCATCACCTCTTATGCATGAGCCTCTTGAGGTTTTTTTGAGCCAACCGCTTTTGGTGTACTGGTAAAGCAGCTGCATAGAGTAGCCTTGTTCTGCAAGCCAAGAAGCAGGAGCTATAACTCCCTCTGGTAACATTTGATATAGTTGTTTTATTTTTATACCATTTTGTAAATTCATAATTTATATTTTAGCTATTTTTAAAAACAAAAGCAAGAGATTTGTTTCTTTATTTTATATTTTTATAAAATATTAGTTTATAAAAGTTGCTATTTTAAAAACAAACTAAAAAAACTCTCTCAAAGAGTCTCGAAATGATTTATTGTATGTAGCAAAAAGTGCTGCGACGATCATAATCAATATTACTAAAGCACTACTGCTTTCCCCTTTATACAAAGCAAAAACAAACAGTGCAAAAAGTAAGGCTAAAAATGGCATACGAATTTCCTAAACGAAGTAATTTAATACTTCTATTTTACTATATAACTTATAAACATCCCTATATTTAAACAGTTTCGTTACTTATCTTCCTTTTCCATTACAAGATAAGTATATTCTTTAATTACCTTAGTGCCTCTATATTGTCCACCTGCTTCATACATATTAGTTCTGTAACTACCTTTAAACTTCCATCCATCAGCATACATATCTTTTATTGTGGTAACTTTTTCAAAAGATCCTGGACAAGTCATCTTATCTTCTGCAAAACCAGAATATTCTGTCTTAAATTGACATATAGCCACCTCTGTAGCACTTGCAATCCCAGCTAACACTAAAAAAGCTAAAAATATTTTTATCATTACCATCTTCCTCCCGTAGTATCATGCATTGCCCAAAAATTTGCTTGTCTGTGGTAGTAAGCATTTGCATTACCATTTTTACTAGGTTTGAACCATGCAAATATTAATGGCATCCACAAAACGATATGTGCAAAAGTATTGTCACTTATGTATTTGATAAACTCTACCATAGCATTGTAATCTTCGATGATCCAGTAGCCTACCAAAATCGCTAATGATATTACCACTAAAGTCGAATAGCTAACAATCAGTCTTGCTAGTACATTTGTAAAATACTCTGCCATTTTTTGCTCCTGAGATATAAATTCATATAATAAATATTAACTCAAAAATGCTTATTAAACACTTATAAGTGTTTGTTAGATTTTGACCATATAGCTATTATCTTTCAAAACTTATAGGTGTTTATTATTGGAAGAAAATATAGATAAATTTTTAGATGAAATTGTTCTAAAAGTAAAAGAAGAAAGAGTAAAAAGAAATATTAGTCAACTAATGCTCGCACAAATTTTAGGACACAAATCTCCCAACTATGTAGCAAAGATTGAAACCAGAAAACATGATGTAAGCTATAACCTTTCCCACCTGTATAAAATTGCTTACGAATTTGGTATCGAAGTAACTGATCTTATCCCTCACATACAAGACTCTCAAAAATAATTCAGTCCGTTGCTATTCACTGTCGTTCATATATAGGCTGATTTCATCCTTGAAAAAGGACAAAAAGAAGTATTTATATACTTGTTTTTATCCCCTAAAATAAAATGCTTACACAAGCTAACACAGAAAACCCCTATATTAAGAAGTTTCTTGCATTGTGTCTAAAAAAATCGTTACTAGGTTAAACTTTTCGTCCCTTTTACTCACTTGTAGACTTTAAGAGGGCGACAATATTCTCAAACTCGATAAGATCATCCTCTTTGATTTTCAATTTTTCAGTAATTAGTGCATAAGCATATGCATCCAAAATATTAAACTCTGGATACCTTTCTTGCAAATCATTTAACCGAATATTTTCATAAGCTCTTTTGATCTTTTTTTTGTTTTTATCGTTGTATTTATCAAAATGATAGATGGCTGCTCGTTTGATATTTTCATCATAATTTTGATATATTGTTTTTACAAACTTTAGTAAAAAAGAGCGATGAATTACATAACCCTTTTGAAGTTTCAAATTGTACGCTTTTTTTAGCCAAGTATCTACGATCTTCTCAAGTCGTGACCTTGTTTTCTCTGAGCGGATGCCAACCATCTTATCCATAGTAGAGATAATCTCCGTAATCTCTGGTTCACCTTGTGTAATATCCCAAATAATACCTGTTACGGCATTGATTGGCTTATCTTTTATGATATATCTTCTTTTAAAATTTTCATCAGTCAGCTTATCGTAAAGATATTGAAAAGCATCCTTTGAATATGGATATATATCTAAAAGTGAAGATTTTTCTTTTGATTTAACTCTAGGCATTTTTTCTCCTTAATAACCTTTGTTTTGATAGGACAAAATCGCTATCTATAAAGAGTATATTTGAAAATACATGCCAATTCTAGGGCTAAATTTTGATTGATACATAGTGATATACAGTGATACAGTAAATATTTTTCTATGTTTCGAAAAGGTACAACCATTATAGATAGTTCAACTTTAACTCACTTTTCATTTGCTCACAAAAAAGTAATGCAATTTGATATGGATACTTTTTGAATAAATTAAAATTTTTATTTTTTACAACTTGAATTTTGTTTACATTTTGCATATTATATTCGTCTAAAATTGCTTCAACTTTTTCTGTTGTCAAGGAAGGCGAATTAATAACATCATGTGTATTTCCAAACTTTGATTTTTTAATTAAAAATATTTTTCTATCATAGCCACTAATATATGACTTAAAAAGAGGTGTATCTTTTGTAACAAATTGCCCTATTCCAAAATCTGCTTGAATTTTTTCAAATCTTTTTCGTGGACTTGATATAAAATGTAAACTAATACTATATAAAAATATGTCCCAACTTATATTATGAGTTCGTTGTATTATATTATCATATGTCATTTTTTTATCATATTTAAAAAAGTCACTATAAATGTGATTATTATCAAAATATCTATATGCAAACTCTAGTAAATGCTTAAAGACTCTACCTTTCATAACCATCGAATCGTATAAATTATTTAGTTTATTTTCAATTGAAATATTTTTCCAGTTTTCGATTATTATCTTAATTACAAAACCAAATATAAGATAGTAATCTGCTAACACCTGATTAATATCTACTTCTTTAAAGTTTTCATCAAAATAATATTTAATCGTGTTTTCATTTATAATTTGAGTCTGTAATTGTAGATTATATTTATGTTTATCGATAAAATGTGTAAAGTAGGATTTTCGATCTTCTACAAGCATATCAACAGTTTGAAATCCATGCGATTGAATTCTTTTGATATCAATTAAAACTTCTCCTGTATTGCTAAATATTTCTTTATTTAAGTGGTTAATGACATCTAACTTATAAATCTTTTCAAAGGTCATATTAGGCTTAAAATTACGATGATGTGGATTTACATAATCTTCCAAAACATATAACAGATAATTTAAATCAAGACCATATTTAATTTGTGTATCAACAAAGTCATTTTGAATTTTTTTATCAAAAAACCTAACAAACATATTTACAGCTTGGTTGTCTAAGAATATTGTATGATCTACATAAGGTTCTTTTTTGAAATGTTCTGAAATATATAAAAGGTTTTTATAATCAGCGAATGGATTTACTAAATAGATTTCTTTGCCATCTTTTGTAAAGCTATCAAAATATTTTTTTGTATGAATTTGTCCAATAATTGATTTATAAAAATTTGAATGTTCTAATTCATTAGTACCAATCAACAGAGAGTAATTTTTAATGAAGTCATATTTAACTTTATATTTATTATATATATCAACATATGCTATGTCATCACCTATAATCATTGCTTCGTATAACATTTCTCTTAAAACATCTTTTTCATACATTTCAACACCTATATAAATTATTCAATTAGCTACAAAACTTAACGAACTCGCAAAACATAATTACGTTTATTTAAACCAGCTATTAATTCTTCCATACTTCAATACCAGCCCAAAATACTGGATGAATATTTTTGTTTTTCTCTATGTACTCTCTAATTGATATTGTTAAAGCTTCTTCAAGATTACTATCAAATTCGAGTATTTTTTCAAATATCTCCAATGATTGTTCCAAAAATACATCCCATCTACATAAAATTGCACTATTGATATTTTTTGAAAGAATACTACTAATTATTGTATTGCTTGTTTCATGCTCTCCCATTGACAATGAACCTCCACTACAACTTAAAAAAGCTACACATTCCTCCAGTCCAGCAATAAATTGAAAATCATCTATAGTGTAAGTTTTTTTCTCACCCTCAATAGATAAGGCACCTGTTAATATATTTTGATTACTTCCTTGAATACCATGACTGATAATTAAAAGTGAGTTTGTTTTATTACATGCCATCGTGCTAGTTATACTAGAAAAATTATCTTCAAAATTTTCAATATTTTTTTGTCTTCTAGTTTGACTTCCATTGATCCATTGATTTGTTTTAACAAATTGTGGATCAGATTTTTTTCCTAGATTTGCAATACTAAACACATTTGTAGTGTTTGATTTTTTATCAAAAAAATAGTGTCTATTCGTTAAATTAACAATAGAATCAACTTCTTCAACTAACCACTTATCAGACAAGCGAATCAAATTGGAAGAAATAAAAGGCAAAGACAAGTCATGATTTATATAAATTTTTTTATATTTGTTGTTCGTTATATGTACCAGTAAAGGCTCAAAATAGTACAAAGATAATTTATAATATGACTCTTCTATTTCTTTTATATCATATTGTGTACTTGTTGTAAAAGTTTGAATTTGACGAGCTAAATTATCAACATCTTTTTTATCAAATTCACTTTTATTGTTGATAAAGCCAAAATCAATAAAATCATTTGTAATGACTAAATAGCATACAAATATTTTTGTATCAATATATTGATAATATATTTCATCTATCTCCATTTTCGATTGAATTATCGTAATCGGAACTTCGTCATAAAGTGAATCATTCATATATACAGGATGGTTTTCTTCCAAAATTCTTCTCAATTTAGCATACTGTTTACTTTTTTCTTCATACTCTACACTTAAAAAAGCTTCCTTAAAATTTTTAATACTATATTGTGAAAGTTCCTCAATCAATTGTAAATATTCTTTTTCAATCTTTTCTAATTCTTCGGTTACTTTTGCACCTGATTTATTAATCTTTTTTTCTTTTTGGGTTCTCAATGATAAATAATCAAATCCATTTAAAATATTTTGAATTATTTTGAATTTTTCAATGTCATTTGAATACATTTTACCTTTAAACAATATAATATTTACTCTCAGATGTAGTTCATATATAATCCTATTTTCATCTGCTATAAAAGCTCTTTCATAAGTATTTTTGAGATTTTTTCTTTTTTCTTCTAAATCCTCAATAGAAATAGTCAGAAGTTTTAATGATGTTTTCCACCGTTCTACTGGCGAATATTTGTTATCTGAATCCATAAAAATCAATTCAGCAAACCAGTTTAATAGCTTAGCTCTTTGATCTTTTCTCATTACAAGCGCACATATAAGATTTTCTATATTGTCCATTATCAGATCAAAATCAATATGTAACTGTTCTGATTTTGCAGTCGCAAGTGTATAGTGATAAAAATCTAAAGCCCATTGAGGATTATATTCTTGCGTATTATAAATTTTATATCCAAGTAAATTATAAATAGCATTCCAATCTTCTTTAGCGATATACTCATAAACCTCATTTTGATTTGCATTTTGGGGCGTTAATCTTTTAAAAAAGTGGATAAAAAAGTCAAACTCAGTAGTAGAAAATAAAAATTTATTATTTTGAATCCAGATATTAAGAATTCCCAGACCATCTTCAAGAAATGGAATAATTTCTTCTGTTTCTATAAAATGTTCTATTGTACTAACTATACAAGTTATACCTTCAATTTCTTTGCCATTTTTATATTGTGCTACACCCCATGAAAGTGTTCCAAGTAGTCTTGCTATTTTTGATTCTTCTTGATTATTAATTCGATTAGCAAGATACCATAATGTTATTGAGTGATTATTTGCAAGTTGCATTTCTCCAATGTAAATAAAGAAGTTAGCTATATAGTATCGAAGCCATATTTCTTCCATTTTATTTTCAGCTTGAGCAATAAAAGATTCTGATGCTTCTTTTATCGTTTGTATTTGCTCATCTGATAAAGAAAGACTTTTATACATAGTAACCATTTTGATTAATTCATTATCCTTAAATCTATTTGCCATTATAGATTTGTCAATATCACTAATCTCAATTTTACTATTAATGCTTTGTAGAACATCGATGGTTTTTTTACTTAAGTACTTTTTCCAAGTCTGTTGATTTTGTGAATCATCAATAAAATCTTGCCAAGTTAGATAGCCTTTATCATCATGCGTAAGAATTAATAAACTGTTAAATAGCTCATCAACTCTCATTGTTGGAAGTCTATCGGGATACTTCCTTTGGTATCCAATCTTAATTATTTTGTTGGCATGTCCATGATTGCCAAGTATTTTCATACGATATTTTGCAGCATCTACAGAATGTATATTGTTACAAATTTTCAAAACATTTTTAAAATGACAATAAGCTTTATAAGGACTATTATAAACTTCAAACCATATTCTTCCTATTCTATAACTCTTTTCAACATCTAAAACTTCATCATTATAATCCACTATTATATTTGAGATTTGTTGTTCCGCTATATGACCATTGATTGGTTTATCTTTTTCAATTTTAAGAATCTCTGATAATAATAAATGATAGGGTTCATTTGTCAAGGCGAAAAGCTTATTTCTATATTCTATAGCGGTATTAAAAGTTCCTTCTTTTGTAAAATAATTAGCACATATTTCTAGGACTTTTACATCTTTTGAGTCCACTTCAAGCACCTGCTCATATATTTCTTCAAACTTGCCTAACTTTATTGCCGTATTTAGAAAAAGAGTATTCAAGCCAATGGTTAAAGGATTTTCTTTAAATATTGCACTGCTGATAGTATAAGCTTCATAATATTTTTCAGCAAAATAATATAAATTTGCTAACTGTTTTTTTTCACTGTTATGTAGTATTTCAAAATTTTCTTGCAAAAATTCAATAGCCTTATTTTGAAGACCATGTTGTTGCCATATCATAATTTGTAAATTTCTAATTGAATGTTCATCTAGTGAGGCTTTATATTCTTCCAATACTGTTAATGCTTCTTTATATGTTGCATTTTCTAGTGCTTTAAAGATATCTTTTTGTATGTCTTTAGAATCATCATTTTCGTATTTAATACTTAATATTTCTATATCGTATGCCTCTAACTCAGTTGTTATTCTTTCGCTAACTTCTATATTTGCTTGAAGTAAAAAAAGAAAATGATATTTATATTGTTCGTATAAATCTTCAATAAATGATATAAGCTGTATGGAATCTATATTTTCATAAGAATGATAATTGAATTGTTTTGTTCCACTTTTTATTTGAAAATTACTTTGAGCAGTGTTTAAAAATATTTTTTCGAGACCTAATATTAAAACTATACTCTCTTCTTTTAAAGCTAATAATTTTGATTTCATTTCATCTACATTTTTTGTTTTAGGCAAATAACAATCAAAACTATTAAAATAATATTTTTTTGAAAGTTCTACTAATTGAGACATATTTAATTTATCATTTTCATAGGATATTATTTGTATATCATAATGTTTAGCATCTTTAATCAAATTAATAATTAGTTGTTCAGATATACTTGTAGCATTTAATATCAATGTCTTCATAAATTTTATTTTATTCACTTTAATTCTTTATATATTAAATTGTTGTTTTTTATTATTATAGCCAATATTGATGTTAAGACATGTAATTTAATTTTATCTATAAAACGAATCAAATAAAACAATTTCTATATATTAATGAAGTTTATTTTATATGCTTGATTTAGAATTGAATAAGGTTTTAAAGATCTATGAAAAAATTAAAAAAACATCAACACAAGTTGTCACAGAGTGTGCCCAAACTGTGCCTCAAGTTTTACATTTTTTCGCTAAAAATAGAAATTAAAATGTGCAGACATTCCCATTTTTAAGTATTTTGTTTAAAAATTAAAGCCTACTTTATAATCATAATAAACCCGTATTTTCATCTTACTAAACTCCATTAAATCTTTTATTAATATTTTTTTATCTTCTTTAATAAACTTTACATAAATATTCAAAATAATATTTAATTTTTTATGTCCTAAGCATTTTGAAACCCAAAATTATACAAATGTCTAACTTGTATCCATCTTTTAATTAATTTATATTTAAATATCTATACTTTATTTGTTTTTTATTAATTTTTTATTGTGTTATTATTAACTTTTTACTATTAAAATTATTTTGTAGCTTAATTAAATTTAACTACATTCTCCCCTAACTGAAGCGTCAATCATTTTGATTGACTCTTCTTTTTATTTATATTATTAAATTAATTAATATTTTTTATAACTTATACAAATAAAATATTTGTGTATTTATTACTCATTTTTATATTTAATTTCACTATTAATCATTTAATATTATTAGTTAAATCACTATTAAGCTTATAATAATTATTATTTAATCTTATTACTTACTAAGGAGAAAAAATGAAAAAAATATTGTTTTTACTGTTTTGTATTGCAAGTTTATCATTTGCTGCAAAATATGACTCAGTTAGAGCTGAAATGTTATCACTTTCATGTGTAAATTGTCATGGAAATAATACGAGCTACTCAACAGCTATTCCTTCTATTGTTGGTAAAGATAAATCTTATCTTTATAAAACTCTTTTAGAGTATAAATCAGGGAAAAGAGTTGATTCTTATATGATGCAAAAGCATACAAAAGGTTTTTCAAATGAAGAACTAGAACAACTTGCATATTACTTCTCAAAAATAAAATAAGCAAAGGGGATAAAATGTTAAATAGAAGAGATTTTGGAAAAATAGTTCTAAGTGCAAGTGCTTTATCTTTTGCAGCTTGTAATAGTTTAGTAAGTCCTGAACTTACAACTTTAAATGAAAATAAACAAAGAGTTGTAATAGTAGGTGGTGGTTTTGGTGGTGCAACTGCTGCTAAATATTTAAGAAAATATGATAAAGATGTAGAAATTGTTTTAATTGAACAAAATAAAGAGTATTACACTTGTCCATTTTCAAATGCTGTAATTTCTGGTATAGAAAAAATGGATTTTATAAAACAAGATTTAAATGCTCTACAAAAAAATCATAAGGTAAAAGTAATTTATGCTTCTGTAAGAAAAATTGATGGAGAAAACAATTCAGTTATCTTAGAAAATGGAGAAGTTATAAAATATACAAAAGCAATTGTAAGTCCTGGAATTGATTTTAAATTTGAAAAAGGTTATACAAAAGATAACCAAAAATATGCTCCTCACGCAGTACAAGCAGGAGAGCAAACATTATTACTTCAAAAACAACTAGAATCTATGAAAGATGGTGGAACATTTGTTCTTGTTTCTCCTGCTGATCCTTTTAGATGTCCTCCTGGTCCATATGAAAGAGTATCTTTGATTGCTTATTATTTAAAAAACAATAAGCCAAATTCAAAAATTATAATTTTAGATCAAAAAGAGAGTTTTTCTAAACAAGGTTTATTTTTACAAGGATGGAAAGAACTTTATGGAGATATGATTGAGTGGAGAGCTGGTTCTTTTGGTGGAAAAGTTATAAGTGTTGATCCAAAAAACAAAAAAATTGTAACAGATGAAGAAGAGATAGAAGCTGATGTTTTAAACTATATTCCAAATCAAAAAGCAGCTAAAATTGCATTTGATTCTGGTTTAGTTGAAAATGATTGGTGCCATGTTCATCCAAAAACATTTGAATCTAAACTTGTAAAAAATGTGCATGTAATTGGAGATGCAAGTATCGCTACACCTATGCCTAAATCAGCATTTAGTGCTAGTACACAAGCAAAAGTTACTGCTTTACAAATTTCAAGATTATTAAAAAAACAAGCTATTATTAATCCTCCAAAATTAGCAAATACTTGTTATAGTCTTTTAAATCCAAATTATGGTATTTCTGTTGCAGCTGTTTATAGTGCAGAAGATAAATCAATAGTTGCTATTGAAGGTGCTGGTGGAGTAAGTCCATTAAAAGATCCAGATGGTCATATTAGAGTTTTAGAAGCTAAGTATGCATATGCTTGGTATGAAACTCAAACAAAAGATATATTTAAATAAGATTTAGGAGTAAATCTCCTATTTCTTACATTTTATTTATAAAATATCCAACACCTTGACTATTTTTTAGAAAATCTTTTGGTATTTTTTTTCTTAAGTTTTTTATAAAAAGTCTAAGTGCATTTTGACTCATTATTGTATCATCTTCACAAAAATAATTTTGAATCTCTTCATATGGAATCACCCTATTCTTATCTATTAATAGCTTTAAAAACATTGTCTCTTTTTTTGTTAGAACTATCTCTTCATTATTATTAATTACTATTGATTTATCAAAATTTATTGAAAAATCTTCATTTATATAATAAAGATTTATATCTTCAAATGATTTCAAAAATAGTTCAAAAGCTTCTAATAGCTTCTCATTATTTATTGGTTTTACAATATATTTTGTAAGATTAAGTTCTGTTGCTTCTAGTAAATAATCAAGATTTGTATATGCTGAAGTTATGATTACTCTAATGTTTTTATCATTTTGCCTTACTTTTTTTATAAAATCTATACCATTATCATTTTCTAATTTTATATCTGTAATTATAAGATCTAAATATTCATCTTCATATTTGTTTGTAGCTTCAAATATATTAGAAGCTACAAAAACTTCTCTAAAATAATATTCAAGTATCTCTTTTATGTTTTTTTGAATTCCTAAATCATCTTCAATATATAAAACTTTATATTTTTTTAGATTAATTAAATTGTTTTTCATAGTAAAAAGTCCAATTAGTTAAAGATGTGATATTATATCAGACGATTTTTAAGAAAAGGATAGTTATTGAATAACAAAATAGAAAAAAATCTATTAAAAGCGATAATGTTAAGTTTTATTTTCACGATGAGTGCAATAGTTTTAACAATATCTCTATTTTACTACATAAACACAAAAGAGAGTTTTGATAGACAAATGGTTCTTTATGAAAATGAATTTTATGAAAAAGTAAAAGCAAATCTCAAAACAAAAGCTATGATGGTAAAAGATATTTTAAATTACAATATTACAAATTCAAATTTAAGTAAAGAAGAACAAAGAGAGTATGCTATAAAGCTTTTTAGTACTTTTACATTTGAACAAAATAGAAGTAATTATATATTCATATATGAAGTTTTAAACTATGAAGGTGGAGATGATTTTGCAATTATGATGGTAAATCCAAATAGACCTGATCTATTTGGAAGATTAATATCAACAAATGATACAGATGTAAATGGTAAAAGATTTAGAGAGATTTTTTTAAAAGATATTAATGAAAAAAAAGAGTCTTTTGTAACTTACTCTTATAAGAAACCTGATGCAGATGGCTTTATAGAAAAATTATCTTATTTTGAACTATTTCCTGAGTTTGATTGGATTATATCTGTTGGAATCTATATTGATGATGTTCAAGAAGCTATAAATATAAAAAGAAAAGGGCTTGAAGAAGAGATAAAAAAACAGATTTTCCAAAATATTATACTATTTGTTTTAGCTTTATTAATAGCAATTTTAATATCAACAGCAATATCAAATGAAATTTATAAAATACTAAAAAATTATAGAAAACAAGTTGATGAAAATGAAAAAGAGTTAAAAATACTCAATAAATCTCTTGAAGAGATGATGTTAAATATTGCTCATCAATGGAGACAACCTTTAGCTGAACTATCTTCAATATTAATGGTAATAAAATTAAAGTATGACACAAATAAACTTGATGCAATAACAATGGAGCAAAAAGGAAGAGAAGCCAATATGGTTTTAGAGTATATGTCAAATACTATTGATGATTTTAGAGGTTTCTTTTCATCAAATAAAGAAAAAGAAAATTTCATTCTTCTGGAATTAATTTCAAGTGTAATTAGTATAAATAAAAATGTTTTTTATTTAAATGAGATAATAGTTGATGTAAATATTGATAAAAATATAAAGATTTATAATATTTTAAATGAATATCAACAAGTTGTTTTAAATATTTTAAAAAATGCAAAAGATGTTTTACTAGAAAAGAATATTAAAAATCCCCAAATTAAAATATATGCTGATGATAATGAAAATAGTACAATATTATATATAGAAGATAATGCTGGAGGAATATTAATCTCTCCTATAAATAAAATTTTTGAGGCTTATTTTTCTACAAAGAATGATAAAAATGGTGTAGGAATTGGGCTTTATATGTCTAAAATAATTGTAGAAAAGAGTTTAAAAGGAAAAATTCTTGTAGAAAATAGTTCTTTAGGAGCTAAATTTTCTATTGTAATTTTTAAAGATAAGATATAAATCTTATCTTTAATTTTAATAATTATCTTTTTTAGTATCCGTACATTAAGTTTGGAAGCCATAATGATATAGCTGGAATATATGTAACTAAAGCTAATCCAAAAAGAAGAACTAAAGTCATAGGTAAAGATGCTTTTATTACTTGTCCCATTGTAAGTCCGGTAATCCCACTTGCAACAAAGAGATTCAGACCAACAGGTGGAGTAAGCATTCCTATTTCCATATTTACAACAATTATAACTCCAAGATGAATTGGATCAATTCCAAGAGCCATTCCTATTGGAAGTAATAAAGGAACAGTAATCATAACAACTGAACTAGGTTCCATAAATTGTCCCATAATTAAAAGTAAGATATTTACAATTAATAAGAACATTAATGGGCTAACATTTGCTTCTATAATCATTTGAGTAATTTGATGAGGAATTCTTTCATCTGTTAAGAAATGTGCAAAAAGCATAGCATTTGCAATAATAAAGAATATCATAGAACTTGTTTGTGCAGAATCAAGAATTATTTTATGTAAATCTTTTAACTTAACATCTTTATATACAAAATAAGAGATAAAAAATGCATAAATAACACTCACAGCTCCTGCTTCAGTTGGAGTAAATAATCCTCCATAGATTCCACCAATAACAATAAATATAATAAGTAGTGCCCAAAATGCTTCTTTAAATGAAACAACAATCTCTTTAAAACTTGCCATTTTTTTAGATTTAAATCCACTTCTTCTAGCTAATACATATGTTGCAAACATCATCATAGCACCAATCATTATTCCTGGCATAACACCTGCCATAAATAATTTACCAATAGATTGTTCAGCAATAACACCATAAACAATAAATACAACAGAAGGTGGAATTAAAATTCCTAATGTTCCAGATGTTGCAATTGTTCCAATAGCAAATTGCTCATTATATCCAGCTTGTTTAATAGCACCATACATTACTGAACC
Source organism: Aliarcobacter thereius LMG 24486 (assembly GCF_004214815.1). Taxonomy (NCBI): domain Bacteria; kingdom Pseudomonadati; phylum Campylobacterota; class Epsilonproteobacteria; order Campylobacterales; family Arcobacteraceae; genus Aliarcobacter; species Aliarcobacter thereius. The sequence goes on along the minus strand of NZ_CP035926.1, from coordinate 811,499 downwards.
AATAGCAGCAACAGTTGCAGGAGAACTTCCACTAATAGCAGCAAATATAATAGATGCCAAAATTGCAGCAATTGGAAGACCACCTGGAAGATGTCCAACTAAACTTTTAGCAAAATTAATAATTCTTCCAGCAGCACTTCCTCTTGCAAGTAGTGATCCAGCTAAAACGAACATTGGAATTGCCATCAGAGTATAGTGATTTAATCCATCAAAAATTTTTGATGAAATTCCCATTAAATCCATATCAGTAAATAAATATGCAGAAGCTAATGTACTAGTTCCTAAAGCAACAGCAACAGGAACTCCTACAAGCATTAAACCAAAAAGTAGAATAAAAAGTGTTGCAATAACCATTATTTTTCTCCTTTTATTTCTTCTAGAATGGCTTCATGTTCGCTAAATAATTTAATATCTTTAGCATCAGTTCTATATAACTCAACTAATTTTTCAGCAACTCTATATGCAGCTGTTAAAAAAGCAAGTGGAATAACAAGTTGTGGAATCCACATTGGTACATGTAAATCAACACTCATTTCACCAAAGTCCATAAGCATTAATATTAATTGATACCCAAAATATGAAATTAAAAGTAAATAAGCAATAGATAAAAGATTTGCAAATATTAAAAAGAATTTCATAGCAATTGCAGGTAGCCTTTCAATTATAAGTGTAATTGAAATATGTGCACCCTGTTTAAATCCATAAGCTGCACCAAATAATGCAGACCATATAAATAAATAGTTAGTTAACTCACCAGCCCAAGGAAGACTCATATCAAAGGCGTATCTTAGTACTACATTAATAAAAGCCAATATAACCCCCAATGCCAGTCCAAAGACTGCCATTGTTTGGTTTATAGTTCCAACTATTACATCGATAACTTTAAAGAAATTATTCATACTTTTACTTCATTACTTTGTATTAATAGCTTTTTTGATTAGATCTTCACCAATAACTTTGTAGAATTGTGGATAAACTTTTTCCATCACTTTTCTCCAATTAGCCACTTGTGCATCACTTAACTCATAAATCTCTAATCTTCCTGATTCCTCAGCATATTTTTTTAGAGCTTCTCTAATTTTTTGATCTTCAATAGCTGTTTCTTTTCTCTCTAGTTCAGTTGCTTCTTTCATAGCAATTGCAACTTTCTCTTGTAGATCTTTTGGTAATTTATCCCAGAATTGTTGGTTCATTACAACTAAATATCCTAAGTAACCATGATTACTCATTGTTACACTTGATTGAACTTCATAGAATTTTTTTGTATAAAGATTTGAAAGTGGATTTTCAGTAGCATCAACTACACCTTGTTGTAATGCTGAATAAACTTCTGAAAATGGTAAAATTTGTGGATTTCCACCAATTGCTTTAAATTGAGCTTCAAGAACTTTTGAAGATTGAATTCTATATTTTAAACCTTTTCCATCTTCTGGGTTTAAAATAGCTTGTTTTGAACTAGATAGTTGTTTAAATCCTGCATCCCAGTAATCAAATGCAAGCATCTGTTTTTTTGCATTAATAAATGATTTTAGTTTATCTCCAACTTCTCCATCCATAACTTTGTATAAATGATCTTTATCTCTAAAAAGAAATGGTAAATCAAATAGTTGCATTTGTGGTGCAATACTTGTAAACTTAGATAAGCTTGGCATGATTAATTGAACATTATTCATAGCAAGTGCTTTCATCTCATCAGCATCTCCATAAAGTTGTGAATTTGGGAAAACTTGTACTTCAATTTTTCCTGCTGTTAATTCTTCAATTCTTTTTTTTAGGTAATCTGAAGCTATACCTTTTGGTGTGCTTGAACTAACAACGTGACTAATTTTCATAGTATAATCAGCTGCTAATCCAGAAGTTGCTAATAAAGCCGTAGCTGTAAGCATTAATAAACTTCTTTTCATCTTTTCTCCTTTTTTTAATTTGAAATTTATTGTAGCTAAAAGATATGTAACTATTATGTAAATATAGCTATAATCAACTTATTTTATATTTTTTAATAAAAGAGCTAAAATGAGACTAAAAAACACCTTTATTTCTGTATTTCTGATTTTAATTATTTTTATATCTTGGAATACTTATTTCGATACATATGCAATTGAGTTAAATTCAAACTCTCTTTTGGAAACAACTATTGCTTTTGGTAGTTTAAAATTTCTAGAAGCACTTTTAAGCCTCGCTTCAAACACACCATTTCTAGGTGCTTTATTTGAACCTATAATAAGTTTCTTATCATATATTTCAAATCTGTTTTTTCTATCTTTATTATCTCTATCTTTACAAAAAGTTATACTAATTTTTATGCAATCATACATATTAAATTCTATACTTACAATTATTATTTTTGTATATATTATAAATAAATTTCTAAATTTTTTAAGTGTAGAAAATAGTAACAAACTAGGATATATTGTATCAATAGTTATATTTTTTAGATTTTCTATTATTATTATGACTTTTTTAACAATATCTTTTGAAAATGGAATAAAATCTTATCAAAAACAAATAGCAGAAGAGAAGATAGTATATCTAGCTTCAAAGATAGAAAGTTACGAAAAGCTATTATTAGAAAACAATCAAACAATTGAAGATAAAGAGAAAAATAGTTTTTGGTTTGGATCTTTAAAAAATAAATCAGAATTAGCTCTAAAAAATTTAAAAACATATACAAAAGACTTATTAGAAGCTTATACTTTACTGGTTGCCTTGTTTTTATTTAGGAATTTAATTTTACCACTTATATTTCTATGGATATTTTATAAGTTTATTACTTCTATGTTTAGAAATCCCAAATAAAAGTTTAATTTATAAAATTAGTTTTTTTAGAAGAAAAATTACAGTTAAACTCTATAACTTTAATCTCTTCTTCTTTTTTAATATTAGAAGTGTTTCCACCACTTATAAATAAGGCATTGCTATCTTTTAATAAGCTAATCATCCCTGAACCATATTTATTATTTTTTGTTGCAAAAAATTCCCCATTTATTATTTTTCCTAAAACTGCTTCAACTCTTCTCTCTTTTACAAAAAACTCTTCTTTATTTATTACTTTTATATAGTCTTGATAAATTTCATTTGAATTTTGCATCTTATTTAGTATTGGTTTTAAAAATATATATGCGTTGATAATTGCAGCAAGTGGATTCCCTGGTAAACTTAAAAGTAAGCTATTATCTAATTTTCCAAATAACATTGCACGACCAGGCTTTAAATTAACTCCGTGATAAATTATTTCTAATCCATTTTCTAAAAAAGCTTTTGCCAAAAAATCAGCTTCTCCCATAGAAATTCCACCACTTGTTATTATCAAATCGAAATTCTTTAAATCTTTTATATACTCTATTTGTTTTTCTAAATTATCAGGAATTACACCTAAATATTTTGAATTTAAACCTTGCTCTTTTAAAAAACTTGAGATAGAAAGTGCATTTACATTATAAATTTCATCTTCTTTTGCATTTTCCCAAGGCTCTTTTAATTCATTTCCAGTTGAAATAATTGCTATTTCTATATTTGAATAAACTTCAACCATAGTAATCCCTTGAGAAGCTAAAAGTGCTATATGAGAAGAGTTGAGTTTTTGACCTTTTATTAAAATAGTTTCATCTTCTTTTATCTCTTCACCTTTTAATCTAAGATTTGAGTGTTTTTTATAATCTTTTGGAATCTCTATTCTTTTATCATCAGAATATATAGTTCTTTCAAAAGCAATTATACTATCAGCACAATTTGGAACTTTTGCTCCCGTCATTATTTTATAACACTCATTATCTTTTAACTCTTGAAAATCTTTTTTATCTCCAGCAAAAATAGTATCTAAAATCTTAAACTCAAAAATATTTTGATTATATTTAAATGCATATCCATCCATAGCTGAGTTATTAAATGATGGCAAGTTTTTGTTTGCTTTTATATCTTTTGACAAAACTCTATCTAAAGATTCAAAGATAGATATTATCTCTTTTTTATTACTCTTTTTTAAAGAGTCTATTGTAGTAAAAGTTTTTTCACAAGCTTCTTCAAAATCTAAATAATTTAATTTCATATTTTCCCCTACTAATAGCTTTTAATTTGTATATATTTTTTATACAAAATATCAACTATTTTATCTATATTTTCATCACTTATATCAAAATTAAATGAAAAACTCAAAGCATTTCTACTAATTGTCTCTTCATATCCCATATTTTGTATAACTCTTGATGGTTTAGAAAGTCCTAAACTACAACCTTCTCCATTTGATAAAAAAATTTCATCAAAAACTAATGTACGAATTAAATCCCTAGCTTTTATATCTCTTAATCCTATGTGAAAAGAGTTTTCTAAACTATTTTTATTATCTATAAAATAGTATAAATCATCTTTAAATTTATCTTCAAGTTTTTTAATAAATACATTTTTCATACTTGTTTTGTCTCTTCTTTTTAATGCTTCTAAACAAAACTTTATAGATAAAGTATCAGTAAAACCAATATTTTCCTGAGAGATATTTTCATCATTAAAACATAAAATTCCTGATATGAAATATCCACTTAATTTATAATTATCAAAATATATAAGATCACTATATGAAGAGAAATCAGCACTTGCATTTGATATGATTTTTGCTTTTGTAAGTTTTTTAATCTTATTTATATCTACTTTTAAAAAAGTATCCATAATATAAGAAGATAAAAAGATATAATCAAAATCCATATTCTTTATCTTTTCTAAATCAATATTTCCATCTTTTGCAAGTTCAATAAATTCTATTTCAAATCCTAAATTCCTATAAGTTTTAGCAGCTTCAATTAAAGCTAAACTTTCACCTTGACTTACAGCAATTTTTCCTTTTAACTCTATAAATAGTGATAAAAAGCCATCTTTTGAAAAAGAGAATGTTTTTAATTTCTTAAAATTATATATATTTAAAAACTCTTTTGTAATATTCTCAAATTCATCATTTTGTACTAAAGAATCTAAAGAATAAGAGTTTATATCAAAATTTATATCTAATTTATTGTATTGTAAATAGTTTAATTTAATCAACTTTCACTCTTCCACTATGAGTATATACATTCATTTTATGCTCTCTTGCAAAACCAATTAATGTAACTCCATGTTCATTTGCAGCTTTAATTCCTTCATAAGTAACAGCTGCTTTTGAAACAACTATTGGAATTTTATGCATAACACATTTTACAACCATCTCATTTGATAATCTTCCAGTTACATACAAAATTGATTTTTTTAAATCTTTCCTTGCAATAGTTGCAAGACCAATTACTTTGTCAATTGCATTGTGCCTTCCTATATCTTCAGCTTCATAAATAGTTTCATCTTCTAAAACTATTCTTGCTTTATGAACACAACCTGTTTGGTCAAAGAGCTTTGAAGATTTATTAAATTCACTCATTTGTTCCAAAATTTTTATAGATTTTAATTTAAAATTTGTACTTATAAATGAGCAGTCAAAAACTTTATCAGCATTTCCTGTAACTCCAACACAACAGCCTGAAGTCAAAGTTTTTTGTTTAAATAAGTTTTCATATGCCAAATTTGATATATCGGCTTCTACAAAAACGCTTAAACCATCTTCACTGATTTTTAATGATTTTATATCATTAATATTAGAAATCACTGCTTCACTTAATAAAAAACCAATAATATGTGCATCTTGATGCTCTTTTATTGTCATTACAGATATTAATTTTTCACCATTTAAATAAAAATCTATTTTTTCATCTTTTATAACAAAATCTTCAAAACTCTCAAAACTATTTTCAAGAAATTTTTCTACAATAATTGTCTTTGAATTATTATCTTTTTTAAAAAAGGTTGAGGCAAATGCCTCTGAACCTAAAAAATTATTCATTTTTTTGCTTCTTTTGTAGAAATATCTTCTAAAATATCAGGAGCAATTTGCTCTAAATATTCTCTTGGATATTTTCCTGTAATTAAACCTTTAAAATTACCTTTTACAGCAACTAAACTTGAATATACAAAATCAAGTAAAAAGAACATAATTAGTACACTAGCTCCAAAATGCAGATATAAAAGTGCTCTTTTAAATTGAATAAATTGAGCATTTGTATATGCATCTGGATGAATAAACCATATTAAAAATCCACTAAGAAGTAATCCACCACCCATAGCAACAAAAACTATAAAGATAATTCTTTTCATAGGTGTATGTTTTCCAGCTAAAACTATTTTATGAATAAGGCTATTTTTTGATAATATTTTTAAATCCTTAAAAGCTATTATACTCATCATTAACCAAAATGGAAACCATAGTATTCCTGTAACTTCATGTGTTCCTCTTAATATATATGGAATATATCCACCTTCACTTCTCAAACTCCAAGTTATATTAAACCCTGTAATAATTAAAGCAATAATAATAATTACATTTAACCAAATTATAGCTCTATGAACAAGTGAAAATACTTCCACTTGATCATTTGGATTTGTAACAATAGCTTCTTTTCTTCCATAGAAAGCATACATAAAGCAGAAAATCGCAATTTCAGCTACAAAAACCCACCATATATAAAGTTGTCTTTCATTACTAGCTCTAATAATTTCAGGTGCTATTGCTCCATAATTTGGTCCAAAAGCTCTATTTACCATCTCTTGGTAGTGTGTTTCTGCTGGAACTAATATACCATCAATATTTCCACCTGTTAGTATATGAAAAGTATATTTAATTAGATATTCCCAATCAATTACCATTAAAAATCCAACAAAAACTCCACCAACAACTGATAGTCCTAAAAGGGTATAAATATAGGCTTTATTTTTTTCAAAAAATGAGCTATTTTTCATAAATTATCCTTACCAACCATATGAAGGCGTTGCTATACCTTTACCTTTATTTATTGCTCTATATGTTTTAATTAAAGCAACTTCATTCGCATCACCTACAAGAAGAGCTTTTGTTGAACACATAGAAGCACACATAGGAACTTTACCTTCACTAATTCTATTTTGTCCATATTTATGGAACTCTTCTGGTGAATTTGTCTCTTCAGGACCTCCTGCACACATTGTACATTTGTCCATTTTACCTTTTGTACCAAATGCTCCATCTTGTGGAAATTGTGGTGCTCCAAATGGACAAGCAAATAAGCAATATCCACAACCTATACACTTATCTTTATCATGTAAAACAATTCCATCTGTTCTAATATAAAAACAATCTGTTGGACATACTTGTTGGCAAGGTGCATCATCACAATGCATACAAGCCATAGATATTGAATATTCTTGTCCAATAACACCTTCATTTATTGTAACTACTTTTCTTCTATTAACTCCAACTGGTACTTCGTGTGCTTCTTTACAAGCAACTACACACCCATTACAATTAATACAAAGATTTTCATCACAATAAAACTTCATACTTGAAAAATCTACTTTATTACTCATAGTTAACTCCTTATGCTTTCTCTATTCGTACAAGCGAACATTTTGTTTCTGGACAAGCTGTTTGTTGATCAAATCCATAACTTGTAACTTGAGTTGAGTTTTCACCCATTGCATATGGTTGTGTTCCTTCTGGGTATCTATACAGTAGATTTTCTCCACTCCACCATCCAGAGAAGTTTTGAGGTAAAAATACTGAAGTTTCATCAACTCTTAAACTTATTTTACATTTAATCTTGATTTTTCCACCATTTGTACCATATACCCACATCATTTCACCATTTTTAATTCCTAGTTTAGCAGCTAAATTTGGATGAAGCTCACCATACATTTCAGGACTTAACTCAGCTAAGTATTTACTAGATCTAGTTTCAGTTCCTGTTCCCATATGCTCAACAACTCTTCCTGAAACAATATTAATTGGATAATCATTTACCCAAGTTTGTTGTATTTGTCTACTTCTATAAGGAAGATTTACTCTAAAATGATTTTTCTTATCAGCACTTGCTGGATATTTATCAATTAAATCTGGTCTAAATGAGTGTAAAGGTTCTCTATGTTTTGGTATTGGATCAATAAATCCTGACCAAACAACAGTTCTAGCTCTTGCATTTCCATAAGGAACAAGTCCAGCTTCAAGTGCATATTTTACTAAAATTCCACTATCATCAGTTTTCCAGTTTGTACCTTTTACTAACTCTTTTTCTTTTGCTGTTAATTTAATTCCAGCTAAAGCTTCAATATTTTCTGATGTGATTTCTGCATATCCACCTTTAATTTTTGAACCTTTTGGATAACTTCCATCTGCTGCTAATAAACTAACTCCTTCTCTTTCTAATCCAAAGTTTGCTCTAAATCCCATACCACCTTGACTTACAGGTAAATCTGTATTATACAATACTGGACTTCCTGGGTGAGTTACACTCCAACAAGGCCATGGTAAACCATAGTATTCTTTACTGAATTCACCTGCTCCTAAAAGTGTAGTAGGATTAAATAAATGCCAATTCTCTTGTTGTTTTTTAATTCTTTCTGCAGTTACACCTGTCATACCAATAGTTTTTAGTGCTCTTGCAATTTCATCTGTTGCATCTTCTGGCCATTTGAATTCATTTCCTTTACCCATACCTGCAACTAATTCATTATAAAATCCCATTCTTTTTGCAAAATCAAATAATATTTCATGATCTGTTCTTGCTTCAAAAAGTGGTTCAACAACTTTTGATCTCCATTGTGCACTTCTTCCTGTATTTACAACTGTTCCACTAGTTTCAACTTGTGAAGCTGCTGGAAGTAAAAATAAATTATCTGTTCTTGAAGTTATAACAGCAGCATCATTTACATAAGGATCAATAAATACAACTAAATCTAATTTATCTAATGCATCTTTAATTCTTTTAACATCTGTAACTGTTGATATACCATTTCCAATACAAACTAGAGCTTTAATTGATGTTCCACCATTGTATTGAGCATTTTCTTCTTTTAAAACTCCATCAGCAAATAATGAAAGAGAGTTCCCTTTTGCTTCCATCATCTCTTTTGTTTTAAATCTTCCTTTTAACCATTCATAGTCAACTTTCCATTGTCTAGCAAAATATTTCCATGAACCTTCAGCAAGACCATAATATCCTGGTAATGTATCAGATAAACAACCAATATCAGTTCCACCTTGAACATTATCGTGTCCTCTTAAAATATTACATCCACCACCAGCTTTTCCAACATTTCCAAGGATTAATTGCATAATTGACCCAAGTCTTGTATTAGATGATCCAATAGTGTGTTGTGTCCAACCTTGATTCCAAATTAAACATCCAGGTTCTGCACTTGCATAAAGTGTTGCAGCTTGAATTAAAGTCTCTTTTGGAAGACCTGTAATATGTTCAACATGCTCAGGAGTATATTGTTCACACTCTTTAAATATCTCTTCAACACCATAAACTCTATCTTTTAAATATTTTTTATCGTACCAATTATTTACTTTTATAAGTCTAATCATTCCATATAAAAATGCAATATCAGTTCCTGTTCTAATTCTACAATATAGATCAGATTTAGCAGCAGTTTTTGTATATCTTGGATCAACAACAATGATTTTTGCACCATTTTGTTCTTTACCTTTTAAGATATGTTGCATAGCAACTGGATGATTATCAGCTGGATTTGCTCCAATAATAATAATAGCCTTAGATTTGTGCATATCACCTAAGTGATTTGTCATAGCACCATATCCAAATGTATTTGCCACACCGGCAACTGTTGGGCTATGTCAGATTCTTGCTTGATGATCTATATTATTTGTTCCAAACATTGAAACAAATTTTTTAATATAATATCCTTGCTCATTACTAGTTTTTGCTGATCCTAGGAACATTACAGAATCTGGTCCAAATTTTTCCCTTAATTCAAGCAACTTATCAGAAATTTTTGACATTGCATCATCCCAAGATACTCTGTTCCATTTTCCAGCAATTTTTTCTGTTGGGTATTGTAATCTATTTGTTGATCTGATTTTATCAATCATATCAGCACCCTTACAACAGTGACCTCCTCTACTAATTGGGTGATCCTGAGCTACCTCTTGTCTTACCCATACACCATTTTGAACTTCAGCAATAACTCCACATCCTACTGAGCAGTGTGTACAAATTGATTTTACTAATTTTGAACCAGGAAAAGGATTTCTTACTTCCTCTTCTGTTGCATCTCTTAGTACTTTATTTGTATTTGCAAAAGCAGATGTAGCAGTAAAAGCTGTTGCTAGTGAAGCCATTTTAAGAAATGTTCTTCTACCAAAGCTATTTGCTCCCATACTATCCTCCTTTGTAATATTTCAACTATTAATTAGCTGAGTTATAAAATTCATTCCAAGCTAAACTTTTTTTGTATAAGATCTCTTTTTTATTAGATCTTCCTACAACTACACCGTTACCTTTATCACTGTTAGCACCTCTATCTTGTCTTTCAGTAGTTGCAGCAGTTGCAACAACACTTCCAGCTAAAACAGTAGCAGCTATACCAGCTCTTTTGATAAATTGTCTTCGTTGTTCTAATTCATCAGCCATGATAACTCCTTTATTGAATTTGGGTTAAAAGCCCCTTTAAAAACTCCTATAAGCTTTTAGAGCGACTTTTAACAAAAGATCAACTCTCTAAATATGCCTTTTCAAATCCATAAAAACTCTCTAAAATTAGAGCAAGTTTTGAATATATAGGGAAATTACTCCCCATTAATTTAAAGAAAAATTTATCTAAATGAAGTTTTATAACTTCATCAAAAAGCTCTTTTTGTAAATTCTCTTCAAGTTCACCAACAATTTGTTTTTCTATTAAATAAGCACTTAAAGTAAATATAAAACCTAAATGATCCTCTTGTGCTGTAAAAGTTTTTTCATCTCTTCTTATTTTTGTTTTACCTAAAACATCTTTTACTTTTAACTGCATAATCCCACCTTCTCTTTGTTCGTGATACCACGAAACACTAAGTGGAATAAAAGTTCCAAAAGGTATTAAAAAAAGTTCTTGATACTCTTTATAAACTTCTTCTTTGCCTTTTTCTTTTATTACTTTTAAGATTTCTAAAGATGCTTCTTCCACGATAGGACTAAAAGAATTTTTACTTAAAACCTCTAAACTTGAAATAATCTCATCAACTTTTGTTTTAGAATACTCTTCAACAAACATAAGTGATAAAAGATTGTATATGAACATTCTAGCTTTGTCTATCTCAATATTTTGCATTTTTACTCATCTCCTCTTTTATCATAATTTTCGGCTTACAATCAGCACAGCAATACAAACTTCTCACTTTTGCAGCACTTTGTGTTTTAAAAATTGGTTCCATCATAAGAGCTATTTTCTCAATAGCTTTTGTTGTTGCAAACTCTTTACCACACTCAAGACATGCAAATAGCTTATCTTGAGCTAAAATTGTCTCTTTAAACCAATTTGGATTTAACTCAATTTCATCTTGTTTTATAGTTAAACAGTCATTTTCAGGACATACTATTTCACAATATCCACATGCTGTACATAAACTAGGATTTATTCTAAGAGAAAAATCAGCTTCATTTGCAAAAAGTGCATCAACATTACATGCTCCAACACATGACAAACATAATGTACAATTTGATTCGTTTACAAGAACTCTTCCATAATGAATATTTTCTCCTGTTTTAACAATACCTAAATCATCATTTGCAACAAGTTTTTGTAATCTTTGAGAGAAAATCTCTCTTTTTCTCATTCCACTTTGATTAAAATTATAATAAGAGTTTTCTATAAATTCTTGTTTTTCCAATGCTTCTTTTAACTCTTTTTCATTTGAAACCAAATAAACAGCAAGTTTTCCATATTTTTTCATATAAATATCATTTACAATCTCTATACTCTCTTTTGTACCTTTTGATATATCATTTGAAAAATATACTATTTGAGAAGAGCTTATTTGAAGGTATGTTAAAAAAACTGATTCATCAAAAATATCACCAACTATACAAAGTGGTAAAACTCCCTCTTTTATATCTATATTTAGATTCTTAATATCTGATTTTGAAGATATTATAAGAGGTTTTGTATTTTTATAAAATGATGAAAGCTCATATAAACTATCTTTTGTAAAAGCTCCACTATTTAATGAACCACTTGGACAGGCACTTACACACTCTCCACATGTAATACAATTTACTAAATCAAAAACTAATCTTCTATTATCTTCATCTTTTGTTATAGTATTTGTTGGGCAAACTTCAACACATTTAGAACATATCTCATCTTTTCTTTCATGATATTGACAAATTGATTTATCATATAATATAGTTTTTCTAAAATTATACCCATTTAGATTTTTTCTAATAGTTTTTAGAGTTTCTTCTATACTAGAGATGTTTGGATCATAAATTCCTGCTCTTTTTTTATCTAATTTTTCATCAAACCAAACTATTTGAGATACTTTTAAAACTATATCTTTATCTCCAGCATCAACAATAACATCAAAATTTCCAACACTATTTTTAATCTTTTTTATAAGTTTTGATTCAACTTTATATAAATCAAATTCATTCGCATTTATATCTTTTGTAAAATCTTTAAAATCTTCTAAATTGTCATAAACAATCATAAGTGAGTTTGAAATATTTATACTTTGATCTAAATCTTGTGCAAAATCAAATTTTGTAGCATTTATTTCATAAAGTTTTAGTACATTTTCAATTTTTGAAGATAAATTATCTTTTGAATTTTTAATATAAAAATCTATCTCATTTGCGATAGCTTCGCTTTTAACTTCATTAGTATTTGAAATTAGAAAATTATTATCTTTTAATTCCTCAAGAGTTGTAGCAACTTGGATTTTTTCACTCAATGGGAAATCCAACCCAGCTTTATTAAAATATATATATTCTTGCATAAACTATGCCCTTAATTTGTCTTTAGTAAAAAATATTTTACCATATTTTATATACAATAAGATTAATTGAAACTTAATATCTAAAATTCTCATACTATAATGTCTCGTTTTTACACTATTTTATTTTAATAGCTATTTGAGTAATATTTCAAATGCTAAAAAAATCTATAATATCAATTTTTATTTTATTTATACTATTTATCTACTTATCTCAAAATAGATATACAAATGAGAGTATTGTTATTTCATCTTCAATGCCTTTAAGTGGTATTATGAAACCTTGGGGAGAAGGAGCAAAAAATAGTATTGATGCCTACTTTTCTTATATAAATCAAAATAATTTATTAAATAATAGAAAATTAGAATTTGTAACTTTAGATGATAAATATGAACCTGATTTAACAGAAGAGAATATCTCTTTACTTCTTTCAAATCCTGATACATTTCTTCTTTTTGCAATGGTTGGTACTCCAACTGTTAAAAGAGCAATTCCAATAATAAATGAAAATAATTCATTTTTATTTGCTCCATTTTCTGGTGCATCATTTTTAAGAGATAATAATTTTTCTACAATTTTAAATTTTAGAACTTCATATGAAGATGAGATAAATAGTTTAGTTAATTATATTGTAAAAGAAAAAAAGCATCAAAATATTGCTATTTTTTATCAAAATGATGAGTATGGAGAAGAAGGTTATATATCATTTTTAAAAGCTTTAAATAAGAATAAATTAAATCCATCTAGCTTTGGTACATACACCAGAAATACTTTAGCAATAAATTTAGCATTTAATAAGATAAAAGAAGAAAGACCTCAAACAGTTTTTTTAATAGGTTCATACAAAGCAAATGCTCTATTTATACAAAAAGCAAAAAATAGTGAAGAATTTAAAGATACAATATTTTGTAATATCTCTTTTAGTGACGCTAATTCAATAGTAAAAGAGTTAAAAGATAAAGATATTGATACTTCAAATCTAATTTTCTCTCAAGTTGTTCCAAACTATTTAGATGAGAATATTGAACTAGCAAAAGAGTATCAAAATATAATAAAAAATTATGCTATAAATAAAGAGTTAAGTTTCTTATCTTTTGAAGCATTTCTAGCTTCAAAAGCTTTAGTAAATGCAATTAAAGAGAATATAAATCATCTTTCATTGAAAAAAATATATAAATCTTTAAAAAACAGAGATTGCAATGGTTTAGAAAAGAAAGTATATCTTTTCAAGTATTTAGATAATAATTTTATTGAAATTAATTAAATGAAAAGATATTTTAATATTCTTTTAGACTACTTTTCAAGTTTAAAATATAGTTATAAAGCAAATTTTTTAGTATTTATTATTGCAGGTGGAATGTTTTGTATTATATTTTTATCTCAATTATCTCTATTTGTTTTAAAAGATGATTTTGATACTTTATTTGATATTAGAACAAAAAGTTTAAGTAAATTAGAAACAATAAAAGATACTTTTAGAATAAATATTCAAAGTACTCTTCAAGATTTTCAAGATAAAGATTTAGAATATGAACAATCTTTAGAAGTTTTAGTTTTAGCAAAAGAGATTATAGAAAAAAACTACTCAGAGTATAAAATTGGCTTTAGAAATAAAAATAGATTTTTTGTAATTACTTTTATAAAAGATTTTATAATAAGCGAACAAGCTTATTATAAAAATGAAATTCTAAAAAATAGTTTAATTGTAAATATAGATAATCTTTATCTATCAATTTTTAAGAAAATAGATATGCTTGAAGCAAATAGTGATAAAGATTATTTCAAAAATATCAATTTTGATATAAATGAGATAGATATTTTTTTATCAAGTTTAATTAATTATGATTTAATTTTAGCAATAAATGAAAAAAGAGATACAGATAAAATATTTAATACTATTTTGATATTTTCATTTATATCTATATTTTTAGTTCTATTTTTTACAATTTTATTATCATTTTTTATTACAAGGCATTTTAAAAATGTTAATACTGTTCAAGAAAAAATTGTTGAAGATAAAACAAAAGAGTTAAAAGAGTTAAACAGTTCTTTGGAGTTAAAAATATCTCAAGAAGTTGCTAAAAATAGAAAAAAAGATATTATTATGTTTCAACAAGCAAGGTTGGCAAGTCTTGGTGAAATGTTAAACAATATTGCACACCAATGGAGACAACCTTTGGGAAGTATATCTATGATTATTCAAAGTTTTAGAACAAAACAAAAATTAAATAAATTAACAGATGATTTTATAGAACAAAAAACAAAAGATGCCCTACTTTTAGCACAAAATATGTCAAATACTCTTGATGATTTTAAAAACTTTTTTGATCCAAATAGACAAAAAATAAGATTTTTTATAGAAGATTGTATTTTACAATCTATTGAACTTTCAAAATACTCTTTATATAAAGAAAATATCAAAATTGAGTTAAATATAAAACAAAATATTGAGTTGTATAGCTATTATAATGAACTTTCTCATGTAATTTTAAATATTTTGTCAAATTCTAAAGATGCTTTAGCTAGCTTAGAAAATAAAGATGATAGAATAATCAAAATTATTACAAAAGCTTATAAAAAATACCTAATAATCAATATTTTAGACAATGGTGGTGGCGTTCCAAAAGAAGTTTTACCAAAAATTTTTGAACCTTATTTTACTACAAAATATAAAAGTGCAGGTACAGGAATTGGACTTTATATGTCAAAAATGATTGTTGATAAACATTTAAAAGGTAAGATAATTTGTAAGAATATTAATCGATTTTATAAAGAAAATGAGTACATTTTTACTTCATTTACAATAAAACTACCAATAGAAGAGGAGAAAAGTTGGAAAGAGATTTAGAGATATTAAAGAATTTTAATATTTTATATTTAGAAGATGATGAAGATTTATTAAGACATACAAAAGATATTTTAGAAGATTTTGTAGATAATATTTATGCTGTTCAAAATAGTGTTGATGCTATGAAAATAGTATTAGAAAAAAAAGTTGATGTTATAATAAGTGATATTCTACTCAAAAATGAAAATGGTATAAATTTTCTAAAATATCTTAAAAATAAAAACATATTTATACCTACAATATTAACAACTGCTCATACAGATACGGTTTATTTGCTTGAAGCAATTAAACTAAAAGTTGAAAACTATATTATAAAACCAATAGAAATTGATGAACTTTTAAATACTTTACATGATTTACTTCTTCCAAAGATTCAAGAAGATGAGATAAAAAGAAACCAAAATATAATAAAAACAATTGGTATAATTTGTGATAATAAACAAGTTGAAATAGTAAAATATATATTTAATAACTTAGATGAAAATAATCATTTTTGTGCTTCATATACTGAAATCATGGAACAATTTTCTATCTCAAAACCAACATTAATAAAACTATTTAAAGATTTAGCAGATAAAAATATATTAACAAAAATCGCACACAAAACTTATAAATTTGATGAAAAGAGCTTAAATGATTAATCGTATAAAAAATACTTATAAAATATTTGGACCTGGAATTTTGATGGCAACTGCTGCAATTGGTGGTTCACATTTAGTAGCTTCAACTCAAGCAGGAGCTTTATTTGGTTGGAGTTTAGCAATATTTATACTTGCTGTAAATTTCTTAAAATATCCATTCTTTTTGGCAAATGTTCAATATACAATGGCTACAAAAAAGAGTTTAATTGAAGGTTATGCTTCTTTAGGAAATGCTTGGTTATGGTTATTTACCGTTTTAGCTGTAATTGCTGCTGTTGTAAATACAGCAGCTGTTTCTATGTTTGCTGCAAGTTTACTTGGATATTTTATTCCTATACAATTAACTATAAAGCTTTTAAGTTTAATAATAATTGTTGCTTGTCTATTAATTTTAATTGCAGGAAAATATAATCTTTTAAATAATGTTTCAAAAATAATTATGATCTCTTTGAGTTTAGCAACAATAATTGCTGTTTCAATGGCTGTTGTTCAAGAAGCAAATTCAAATATAGTTGATGATTTTATATCTCCATCTCCTTGGACACTTGCTAGTTTAGGATTTATTGTTATTCTAACTGGTTGGATGCCAGCACCTATTGAGATATCAAGTATTAGCTCTATTTGGTTAAAAAATCAGATAAAAGAGACAAATATAAACTCAAAAAATGCTATTTTGGATTTTAATGTTGGATTTATAGGAACTGCTATTTTAGCAATATTCTTTTTGGCTCTTGGTACATTAGTTTTACATGGTAGTGCTTATGAGTTTAAAGATGGAATAGCATTTTCTCATCAACTTGTAACTATGTACACAAGTGTTATTGGTGATTGGTCAAGACTTTTAATAGCATTTATTGCTTTTGCTTGTATGTTTGGAACTTCAATAACTGTTATTGATGGATATGGAAGAGCAGTTGCTGAAGCTTTCTCTTTAATAAAAAGTAAAAAATCTGCTAGTAATAAAAGTGTTGCTATTTGGACACTATTTATTAGTATTATTGGTTGTTTAATAATATTCTTCTTTACAAGTTCTATGAGAGCTATGCTAGATTTTGCAATGATATTATCATTTTCAACAACACCAATTTTTGCATTTCTAAATTATAAACTTGTAAGAAGCACAAAACTTCCAAAAGAGCTTCAAACTGGTAAATTCATAAATATATTATCTATTTTAGGTCTATTGTTTTTATTTGGATTTTTGATTTTATTTATTATTTATAGATGGTTTCCATCTATTTTAGGTATTTAATTTATACTATCTAGCAAAATATTTTTGCTAGATAAGTTATTTATTTTATTATAAAAGTCAAACTAGAAGAGTAAACTACTTCATCACAACTATCATTTTTATATAGCTCTTTATTTTTTACCATCAAAATCCATTTTCCAGATTTTAAAGCAGTAATTTCAATCTCTCCTTTTAAATCAGTTGTTCCATAAAAAGCAAATTTATTTTCTCCAAAACCATCAAAAGTACCTTTTACATCTATTTTCTTAGCTGGTTTTCCATCAAGTAAAACTTTTACTTTAAAAGGAGTACCTACTTTAAAAGTAGATGGATTTTCTAAAAGTAATATTTCTAATTTTTGACCTATTATATTTGTTGAAATTTCACTATTATCATCTCCAATATTTATAATATTTTTTGCAAAACTTGAATACTCTTCACAATATTGAGAGTTTTCTAAATCTTTTTTTGTTTTCCCCATATGCCATTTATTATCTTTTGTTTTTGTCCAAAAAGTTGGTTTATATGTTCCTTTTAAAATATATGTTCCATCATCTAATGCTTTGTTATAAACATATTGATAATTTTCACCAGATTGTTTTAAAGTATTAGATTTCATATTTTTATCTATTAAAACTAAAGCTTCAAAATTATTTAATTTATCTTTTGATATTTTTTCTGGATATGGAAATTCATGCCCGTATCCTAAAATTGCTTTAAATGTTGAACTATTGTATCCATCAACCCAAAAATCATGAGCAAAACTTTTTACTACTAAAACTGTACTTGCCACTAATACTAAACTTAATTTTTTAATCATTTATTATCCTTTTATTTTAAAATTTATAATTTACACCAAATTCAAAACTTCTAGCATCACCTAAAAATACTTCTGCTCTATTTTTACTACTTGTTGCATATAGTTCATTAGTAATATTTTTTACAATAAAGTTAAATCTTGTATTTTTATTATATGTATAATCTAAAGTTAAATCAGCAACAGTATATGAAGGAAGTTTTATACTATTTTTATCATCTGCATAAATTGAATCAACATATCTAAGCCATGTTCCAATACCTAAATTTGAAATAGGCATATATCTAATTCCTAAATTTGCTATATATTTTGGTACTGAGTTAGGAGTTTTTCCAGTAAGATTATTTGTTCCATCAATAAATTCATCATATTTTGCATCTGTATATGCTAAATTTGCATCTATTTTCAATTCTTCAATAGGATTAAATCCAAAACTTAGTTCAAAACCTTTTGATGACATTTTACCAACAGGTAATGTATTATTTGCATTATTTGGGTCAACTACATACATATTATTTTTCTCTATTTTATATGCACTTAAAGCTAATTCTGCCTTATTTTCAAGAAATGATGATTTTATACCAACTTCATACTGCTTTGCTTCTGTTAAATCTAAATCTGTATATTTTGAATTCAAATTAGCTAAACCACTACCACCATTTTCAAATGATTCTGAATAAGTAGCATATAAAGTTGTTGAAGAAGTCAAATCATAAACTAAAGCAGTTCTATATGAAAACTCATTATAAGTTCTATCTTTTTTTTGATTCTCTTGAAAATAATTCCATTTTACATCAATAGTATCGTGTCTTAATCCAGCTACAAGTTTTAACTTATCACTTATACTAAACTGATCTTCTAAATAAATAGCATATTGATTTATATCTGCTTCGATATTTTTTGTTCTATAAATACCGCCTGTATCTCCAAATATAACCTTATTTGGATTATAGATATCTATAAGATAATTACTTGTTGCCCAGCTACTTGTCATATCTCTTTTAGAATTTATAGTTGAAATATCAAATCCTACTAAAAATCTATTCTCAAATCCAAAAAGCTTAGCTTTATTTAAAACATCAAATCTATTTCCTAAGACTTTTTGAGTATCAAGTAAATCAGTACCATTTATTTGAACATTATTTCCAACTTGAACAGCTCTATATGGTCTTATAGCTTCTGCTTTATGATTTTGATAATATAGTAAATTTTTTATTTCTAAATTTGTTGTAGGAAAATACTCCAACTCATATTTTATATTAGTACTATCTCCTTTATCCAAATTATCTTCATATACATTATAATTTACTTTTCTTACTCTCTTATCTAATTTACCATCAATTAAAGGTGTACCTATATATACATTTTTGCCATCATCAACTACTCTATCAAATGAAATAGTAGTTAATAAATCATCATTTATTTTATAAAGTATTGAAGTGCTAATTGAATCTATGTCTCTTTTTTCACCTTCAATATTTGAAGCTTTTTTTCTACTACTTACATCTAATCTATATGCCAATTTGTCTTCAATTGCAATTTGACCAACACCAAGTTTAAATCTATAATTATCATAAGTTCCAATATTTAAACCAAACTCCGTATCTTCTTCTATAAAGCTTGGTTTTTTTGTAATTAAATTTACACTTCCTCCAATACTACTTTCTCCATTTAAAATAGAACTAACTCCTTTTATAATCTCTATTCTGTCTAAGTTTGCAATATCAAGTCCTCTATTTAAAAATACCGAACTATTTGTTTTTATACCATCATTTAAAAAAGTAAGCCCAGGATAACCAACAAATCCTCTTGATGCATATTACCACTAGAACCATGTCCAGACTCTCCTCCTTGTATTCCAACTGCCTTTGAAACAGCTTGTATAACTGTACTATCCCCTCTTTCTTCCATAGATTTAGATGATATTACTTCTACACTTGCAGGTGTTTCTTTGATAGTTAATCCAAGTTTTGAACCAACTGTTAGCTCTTTTCCTAATTGAGATTCAACTTCAAGTTTCTCCATTACATTTATTTCATCCAATTTTGTAATCTCTTCTGCACTTAATAGATTCCCAAAAAATAAGATAGCAACACTTATTGCCAACTTTATATCCATTTTTTCTCCTTATATATTTAAATGCAACCTAGTTGCATTTGTTGAAATTATAATAATCATTATCTTTAATGCAACTTAGTTGCAATTAATACAATAATTATTCCAATACAATACAAGCAACAATAATGTTCCTAGGAACATTGAAAGCAAATATTATCTTTTATAGAATTAAATTAAACTTATACCTATGGAACATTATTGAAAATTTATAATAACGATGAAAAAATAGAACTTTTTTATAAAAAAATTGGTGAAAATATTAAAAATGCTAGAATGAAAAAAGGCTTTAGTCAATTAAAACTTGCAAATGCTATGGGATATGACTCAGTAGGTCATATAGCAAAAGCTGAAATTTATAAATATGGTAAAAAATTCAATTTAGAACATATTTTTAAAATTTGTTCTATTTTAGAAGTATCAATAAATGATATTTTTGAAGATACTGATGAAATAATAAAATAGCTTTTTACTCTTCATATTTATGAGTACTTAGTTCAACTCCTTCATATGAAGTTGTTTTAATTGCTTTTAATATATCTTCTATTTTTACTTTTTCATTATAAATAACGCTCACTTTTTTAGTGTTAAGTCTAGCACTTACTTTTTTAACTCCCTCAAGTTTTAAAATAGCTTGTTTAACAGCTGTCGTACACAAAGGGCAATGCATTCCTTCAACTTTAAAAACTGTTATTTGTGAAGAAAAAACAATATTTAAAAACATAAAAAATAGAAATAAAACTCTCATATTTACTCCATAAAAAGTGGTAAAATCTCTGGATAAAAAAGTAATAATAAGATTAATATAAGAAATATTAAAACTAATATATAACTTTTGAATCTAGCTCTTTTATTACAACTACATGATATTTTTTTATTAAAATGATAAATTGATATCAAAAAAAATATAATTGATAAAATAGCAAATGGAATTCTAGTATATTCTAAAGTTGTAAAAAAACTTAAAAATCCACTTGATACTCCAAAAAATATAAATATTAATGCTGGAAGACAACAAAGTGTTGATAAAAGAGCAGTTAAAACTGCTCCAATTATCACTAAACTATCTTTTCTCATAAAATCTCTTGAGAAGTATAAATATATTTAAAAGTTTTAGGATTATAATAATCTTTTGCATCCTCTCCAATTTCAGCATATGGATAACCTAGCATATTTAATGGATATTGCGTTGGTTTTGGATTTAATATAAAATCTCTTGCACTATTAAATGCTACCCAATTCATCTCCCAAGAACCAAAAAAATACTCTTTTACATCTTTTAGTTTTTTACTATCATTAGTTAAATTTTCAGCTAATTTTACCTTTGTAACATCTGCTGGATCACAAGGAACCCATCCCAGTCCATCTATATAAAACTCTGCTCTACAATGTTGAGCTCCTGTAATATTTGCAAAACCTTTTTCATCTGCTTTTCCACAAGCATTTGAGATTTTTGATTGCCCTACTCTAATTCCAAAAGTCTCCCTTGCTGGGATTTTTGCATTTCTTAATAAACATACAAATACAGAGCTTATATCTGTACATTTTCCACCATAAATTTTCTCTTCAATTGATTTTTGTGCATCACCAATTCCACAACCAATAACACTCTCATCTCTATACATAGTTGAAACTGTCCAATCATAAATAGCTTGAGCTTTTTGAAGTGGTGTTTTAGAATCTTTTGTAATATCATCTACATAGTTTGTTAATTTCTTTGTAACAGGAATATGTTTTGTACCTTCAAGATATACTTTTACATCTTTTGGATAATTAGTTTTTGATGTAGCTTTTGAAAAATCTGTTGTTCTTCTTTGCATAATAACTGAAAATTCTAAATCAAGCTTTGGTTTTATATCTTTATTATTCCATTTTGCATATAAAACATCTGTATTGTAAAGATTCTTTACAATTTTAGCATCTATATAATTTCCTTTATAATCAATATCTAATACCTCATGATAACTCTCATTCTTTGGAAGTGGAATCCAAACTTGTATTATCTCTTTACTTTGTTCAAACTCATATTTATTTGTTACAGTAAATTTTCTAGGAGTTTGTGTAATACCAAATGGATTTCTATCTTCTTTTGCGAAAACAAAATTTGGAGACAGAGCTATTGCACTTGAAAATAGTGCTGTCGTTTTTAAAAACGATCTTCTTTTCATAATATATTCTTTGTAGTATTTTGTTCTATTAAGAGATAAAAGAAAGGTAAAAGCTCTCTTTATGTCAAACCATAACCTATGGTCTATGAACTAATTAGATTTTTATAATATATAATATTTTGTAAAGTTAAACTTAAATAGTAAAATTTTATTTACTTTAACTTAACTAAATTTTTAAATATGCTTAAGTATAATTAAGACTATTTTTAAAGAAAGACTAATAAATGAATAACGAATATAAATTAACAAAATTCGTTCAAGCTGCTGGTTGTGCTGCAAAGATGGGTCCGGGGGATCTAAAACAAGCTCTTTGTAACTTAGAATCAAAAAGTGAACAAATTTTAGTAGGATTTGATACAAGTGATGATGCAGGAATTTATCAATTAAATGAAGACTTAGCAATAGTTCAAACAGTTGATTTTATAACACCTGTTGTTGATGATCCATATATTTATGGACAAATTGCAGCTGCAAACTCTTTAAGTGATGTTTTTGCTATGGGTGCAGATGTAAAAACAGCATTAAATGTAGTAGGTTTTGATGCCACTAATGTTTCAAAAGAGGCTCTTGGAGAGATTTTAAAAGGTGGAAATGATAAGATAAAAGAGTGTGGTGGTTCACTTCTTGGAGGTCATACTATTCAAACACCTGAAATGTATTATGGTTTGAGTGTAACAGGTATTATAAATCCAAAAAAAATCATAAGAAATAATAGTGCAAAAATTGGAGATATATTAATTTTAACAAAACCACTTGGAATGGGTATTTTAACAACTGCAATAAAAAGAGATTTAATACCTTTAAATTTAATCAAACATTGTGCAGATATTATGGCTAGTTTAAACTATATTCCATCAAATATTATGAAGAAATATAAAGTTAGTTCATGTACAGATATTACAGGTTTTGGTCTTTTAGGTCATGCATTTGAATGTATAAATGAAAATATTAGTTTCAAAATAGACTCTTCAAGTGTTCCTTATGTAAAAGAGGCTTTTGAATTTTGTAAAAATGGAGTCATTCCAGGTGGTTCAAAAAGAAATATAAAATTTATTGAAGATAAATCAAGTTTTATTAATATTGATGAATCACTAAAAACAATTCTTTGTGATGCACAAACTTCAGGTGGTCTTTTACTAGCAATAGATAAAAATGATGCAAAAGAGTTTTTAAAAGAGATAGAAGATTATAGTTTTGGATACGCAAAAATTATTGGTGAAGTTATTCCAAAAGATGAAAAAGAGATATTAATTTATTAAATTACTAAAGTAGGAATAATTCAAAATTACCCTACTTTATATAATATTTAAATTATTAATTAGTTTTCAATAGCTATTTTTAAATATTTTTCAAGTTCATCTTCTGGAACTTTTCCTACAAATTTATGAACAAACTTTCCACTTTTTGAAAATAAAAACATTTCAGGAACTCTTCTTACATTTAATTCATCTGCTAAAGCTTGATTCTCTTCTCCCATTGTTATTGGATAGTTTATTTTATGCTCTTCTATAAAATCATTTATCTCTTCAACACTTTTTTCATCTTGAAAAAGTACAGATATAATTTGTAAATCATCTTTATTTTTTTCTTGAATTGCTTTTAACATTGGTAAACTCTCTATACAAGGTGGACACCAAGTTGCAAAAATATCAATAATCACTACTTTTTTATCTTTAAAGTCTTTAAAATCTGCTCCAATTTCTGTTGTAGAGAATTCAATCTTTTTATTATCTGAACTTGTTAATACAAAGCTTTTAGACTCAAACTCTGCTTCAATCTCATTTATTTTATTTTTTGCTAAAGAGTTTGAATTTATACTTCCTCCACTATCACAAGCTACAAATAAAGAAACTATAAACACAAATAATATATATTTTAAACTTTTCATCTATTTCTCCTCTTTTATAATATTCTTAAATACTATATCAAATAGCTCTTCACTTGATAATCTTTTTAATAGTTCACCATTTATAAATAGTGTTGGTGTTCCTAATACACCTAAAGATAGTGCATCATTTTTATCTTGTTTTATAATATTTAATATATTTTCATCTTCCATATCAATTTTTAATTTTTTCATATCAATATTTGGTATTTGTGATAAAAATCCGTATAAAAGTTCTGGTTTTTCGAAATTGTGTTTCGCCCATAAATCTTGAGTAGAAAATATAATATCTAATGACTCTTCATATAATCCTTGATTTCTTGATGCTTCTAAAAGCTTAATTGCAAATGCTGAATTTTTATGATTTGGAATATATTTTGTAATAATCTCTATTTCATTGTAATAATCTTTATAAAGTTTTTTTACAAACTCATGAAAAATTGCACATGATTCACACTCTGGATCAATAAATTGAACTACTGTTATATTTTTAGAATTATCACCGATTTTATATGAATAATCTCTTTTTAAAATCAACTCTTTATCTTCTTTACTTATTGAATAACTCTCTTCTGTTTTTGAATTCTTATAAAAAAATGAAAGCCCAATAAATAATCCTATTACTAAAAGTACAGAGATAATAACTTTTAATTTATTCTGCATGATTCTCCCTTAAATTTTTTGAAACTTTAACCAATGAAAGATAATGAAGCATTAAGCAAATTAAAATTATAAAAAATGCTAATAATGATAATAGAGGAATTGTTATAAATCCTAAGATATTTAGATAATCTACACTACAAGGAACTCCTCCTATGCAAGGAGATAAATCTTCTGGAATTATTTTATAAACTAATAAATTATGATAAATAGAAATTAAAAATCCAACAAAAGCTAGTGGACTTGCATTTAAAATTACTTTACTATCTTTATAAAGTAAAGAAATAGCCAAAATAAATAGAAGAGGATACATAAATATTCTTTGGTACCAACACAAAGAACAAGGAATAAAATTCATAATTTCAGAAAAAAACAAACTCCCAAAAGTTGCTATTAATGCAATAAAAAATGCTATAAAAAGTGAATTCACAAAAGTCCTTAAGTTAATTATTAAGATTTATTCTATCAAAATGATGATAATATCTAGCTTTTTATATAAGGAGCTCAAGATTGAGATATTTGATATTTGCACTAAGTTTATCTGGACTATTTTTACTATTTTATTGGCTTACAAATGCTAACTTTATAAACTTAAAAGAGGATTCTTTTGATAAAGTACAGTCTGTTTCATATTCACCATTTGAAGGTTTTGAAAGAAATTTATTAAAAGATGAAGATATTAGAAAAGATATTATTTTATTAAATGATTATACATATAAAATAAGAACTTATGGTACAAAAGAAGCTGAAAAAATTTTAGAAGCTATTAGTGGTTTAGAAAACTCAAATTTAAGAATAGATTTGGGTCTTTGGCTAGGTAAAGATAAGGAAGAGAATAATATTGAAATTATTAGAGCTTCCTCTTTACTTGAAAACTATCCATCATTAATAGATAGTATAATTGTTGGAAATGAAGTTTTATTAAGAAAAGATTTAGATCCTATTGAACTTTTTACTTATCTTACTTTAGTAAAAGATTTTACTACAAAACCAGTAACAATTGCTGAAACTTGGGATATTTGGGAGAAAAATCCTGAATTATCATCTTATGTTGATTATGTGATGATTCATATATTACCTTATTGGGAAAAGGTTCCAATAAAACAATATAATAGCTTCCTTGTAGAAAAATTCACTCTAATTCAAAATCTTTTTCCATATAAAAAGATTGTAATAGGAGAAACAGGTTGGCCAAGCCTTGGATACAACAATAATAGTGCAGTTCCTAGTATTAAAAATCAAGCAAGAGCAATAAGAGGTTTTCTAAATTTAGCAAAAGAAAAAGGATACACTTATAATATTATTGAAGCTTTTGACCAACCTTGGAAAGGTTATGATGAAGGAAATGTAGGTCAATATTGGGGACTTTTTGACACAAATAGAGAAGCAAAATTTACTCTTCATGGAGAGTTTCAAGCAAATAAATATTGGGCTTATCAAATATTTTCTGCTCTATTTTTAGGAGTATTTCTTACTTTTATAGGAATTAGAAATCAAAAAATAAATGCAAGTCATTTTTTTGCATATAGTATTGCATCTTTTGGTATGGCATTTGGTATTGTTATGGCAATTTTCTATCCACTTTTAAACTATATGAATTTTGGAATGTGGATTATGTGGGGAATGGGAAGTTTTCTAATGATTCCACTTGTAATTATTACTTTAGCTAAAGCAAATGAACTTTTTAGAAGCTCAATTGGAATAGCTCCATCAAGACTTATTCCACTTGATTTAAAATCAAAAAATATCCCAAAAGTATCAATTCATGTTCCAGCATATAAAGAGGAGCCTCATGTTTTATCTGAAACTTTAAAAAGTCTTTCAAAACTTACTTATCCAAATTATGAAGTTTTAGTAATTATAAATAACACTCCTGAGGATTATTATAAATCTCCTATAAAAGAATTATGCAAAGATTTAGGAGAAAGATTCAAATATCTTGATATAACTTGTACAGGTTTTAAAGCAGGAGCTTTAAATATGGCACTTGATTATACAGACAAAGATGCTGAGATTATTGCTGTTATTGATGCTGATTATAAAGTTGAATCATCTTGGCTTGTAGACTTAGTTCCTCTTTTTGATGATCCAAAAGTAGCAATTGTTCAAGCACCACAAGATCATAGAGATGGAGATGAAAGTATAATAAAATCTGCTATGAATGCTGAATATGCTGGTTTTTTTGATATTGGTATGGTTGATAGAAATGAAGAAAATGCAATTGTTGTTCATGGAACAATGGTTATGGTAAGACTTAGTGCTATGATAGAAGTTGGTGGTTGGGGAACTGATACTATTGTTGAAGATAGTGAATTAGGTCTTAGACTTTTTGAAGCTGGATATATAGCTCATTACACAAATAGAAGATATGGTTTTGGTTTACTTCCTGATAGTGTTGAAGCTTTTAAAACTCAAAGACATAGATGGGCATATGGTGCTATTCAGATTTTAAAAAAGCATTGGAGAGAATTTAAACCTAGCTCAACAAAATTAAGCCCTGCTCAAAAAAATAAATTTGTAACTGGATGGTTTTTTTGGTTAAGTGATGCTATGGGTCCTGTGATGGCAATTATGAATATTATTTGGGTTCCTGTTATTATTTTTGTTGGTGTTACAATTCCTACAATTCCTCTTACAATCCCGATTATAACAGCATTTTTAGTAAACATTTTGCATACATTTATTTTATATAGAACAAAAGTAAAAGCTACATTTAAAGAAATATTTTTAAGTTCAATTGCATCTATGAGTCTTCAATTAATTATTTTTAAAGCTGTTTTTGATGGATTTATTAAAGATGGATTACCTTTTAAAAGAACCCAAAAAGGTGGAAAAGCAAAGAAAGGTTCAAGCCCTATAAAATATGAAACAATATTTGCAGTTTTACTCTTAAGTGCATTTTTCTCACTTTTATATACAAATAATTCAGGAATATTCGAAATATATCTATTTGCTAGTACAATTTTAATTCAAGCTATCCCATATATTAGTGCGATTATTTTAAGAGCTTTAGAACTATATTCTATAAAAAATAACAAGTAGTATAAAGCTACTTGTTAATCATATTTATAATGTTTTATATCACAACAATTTGTTGCTTCTTCAACTAAAAGTCTTCCTACTTCTGCATGAGCATGAACAAATTTTTTAATATTTAAATCTAGAAAATGGTGCTTCTCTTCCAAAGATTCATACTTTAAAATAATATTAGTTTCAGGTGCATATTTCAAAATTGCATCACAAACTAAAACTTTCTCATAAGTTTCAGTTGTAGTTATTAATACACTTGAACTCTTTTCTACTTTTAATGCTTCTAGTACTGATCTTTTATTAAGATGTCCAAAATATGCTGTATATCCTAATTTAGTAGCTATTTGAACCTGTCTTATATCATTTGAAACTATTATAAAAGGAAGATTTCTATCTGCTAAATCTTTTGCTACAACTCTTCCTAAAATAGAGAAACCAGATACTATTATATGCTTATCTTTATCACCTATTTCTATCTCATCTGATTCATATAAATCAACAGAAAACAAAGATGATATTTTATAAATATTATTTAATAAAAAAGGAGTTAAAATCATAGAAAGAACAGATATCAACATTAAAAAACTTGCTACATTATCTTCAATTAATCCTTTATTTGAAGCCAAAGTAAATATTGCAAAGGAAAACTCTCCAACTTGACAAAGAGCTATTGCACTTTTTACAGAGGTGTTTTTATCTGCTTTTCTTCTAATAATAATGTATATAACTATTGCTTTTATAAGCATTACAAGGAAAAATAGTCCAAAAACAATATGAATATTCTCTATAAAGTATAAAATATCAATTTTCGTTCCAACTGTAAAAAAGAATGTTCCTAAAAGTAAATCTTTTGAATTTGAAATATCTGATTCTACTTTTATTCTAAATTTTGTATCAGCTATTATCATACCAGCTAAAAATGCTCCTAAAGAGTATGTAAAACCAAGGTATTCAGCTAAAAGAGAAGCTCCAAGAACTATTGAAAAAACAGCTCCAAAAAATAACTCTTCTAATCTAGTTTTTGATGAAAATCTTAATAACCAATCAATTATCTTTTTTCCAAAAATAAACATAAAAAGTGTAATAATAGTAGCAGAAATAAAAGTTTTTATAAATACTTCTGTAATACTTAAATCTTTATTTGTCAAAAAAGAGATTAAAAGTAAAATTGGAATTACTGCTAAATCTTGATAAATCAAAATTGCTGTACTTTTTTCTCCATATGGAGTATAAATATCTTTTGATGATTTAAAATATGGAAGAACAATTGCTGTTGAAGATAAAGAGTAAGCAAAAGCGACTATTAAAGATATTTCAATACTTAAATGAAATAAAAGATATGCAATAGCAAAAATTATTGCTGCACTTATATGAACTTGCAAAAATCCATTTACAAGAAGAATCTCTTTCATTTTTTTAATTTTATCAACACTTATTTCAAGCCCTATTGTAAACATTAAAAAAACTATACCAAACTCTGCAATGGCATCTAAAGATTGTATATCAGCACCCTTAAAATGAAAACCATATGAGATTATGGCTCCTGTTAAAATATAACCAATAATAGGAGATACTTCAAACTTTTTTAATATTATATTTATAACAGTTGCTAAAAAGATAGCCAAGAATAGTGTCAATAAAAGATTTTCCACCTGATTTCTCTTTTCAATTTTTTTTGTGTGAAGTATACTCTAATTTTTTATAAAAACTAGAGATTTTAAGCCTTTTTCTTCATCATTTATTACAAATTCTTTATTTTGTGGAATTCTTTTTAAATATTTAAAATTTATTAAATATTTATTAAAAAGTTCTTTTATAAATTCTGATTCTATAAAAGGATCATTTAAACAAGCAAGAATTATAGCTCCACTATTTGTATATTCATCAAGCCTTTTTATGACTTTTTCATAATCTTTATTTAAAATAAATGAACCTTTTTGAAATGATGGTGGATCAATAATTATAATATCATATGGAGAAAGTTTCTTAATTTTTCCAAATGATTTTAAAATATCATAAGAGAAAAACTTTACTTTTTTTGTATCAAGATTATTTATATTATGATTTTCTCTTCCAATATTTAAACTATTACTGCTCATATCAATATTTATTACACTTTTAGCACCACCTGCAATAGAAGAAACACTAAAAGCACAAGTATATGAAAAAAGATTTAATACTGTTTTATTTTTTGAAATAGATTTTATATAAGCTCTTGCATCTTTAATATCAAAAAACAATCCAAGATTTCTATTTTTAAAATTTATTTTATATTTTAATGAGTTTTCAAGTACATAGAAATTTTCAGGAATCTCTCCAAATATTAATTCATAAAATTCACTATCTTTATATTTTCTTTGAATTATAAAATTTTCAAAGTTAAAACTTTTTGCTATATTTTTCAATAGTTCTAAAATCTTTTCTTCAGCTATATTCTCTTCATAAAAAGTTACAAAAAATACATTATTAAAGCTATCAACCGTAAGATAAGAGAAGTTTTCATAGAACTTCCCTCGTCCATGAAAAACTCTTTTTGCTTCAGCTGTTTTATTTTCTAAATTGTTTTTTATAATATCTTTTAAATTTTCTAAATTCATCTTTATCTTTAATTATTTAACAAATTTATCAATATAAGTTCCAGCAAAATTTGTAACTCTTTGTAAAAGCATACTTACAAGAATAAATACAACAAGCCAAACTAAAACTGCTGCCCATGTTGGTAAATATACAAAAAAGATATCATATTTTGCCATCAATGGCCAATGTATTAAATATACTTCATATGAGAAACTTCCATAAAGTGCTAAAAACTTACTCTCAACTTTTTTAAGTACAAATATAACAATAAATGCAAGCATAATAACTATTGAAGCCATTTGTTCTATATAAAAGTTAGGTATAGATAAGGATTGAAGTCTTGGCCAAAAATCTCCTACTTGTCTTTGGGCAAAATAGAAAATAATAACAAACATTAAAAATATAATTATATATTTAAAATCTTTTGAATTATCTCTAAAGTTTTTTACATAAGTTACAAATTTATTATCAATTCCATCTTTAGAGTATAAAATCCAAGCTCCTAAAATACCCAAAGAAAATGCTAAAGTATGAAGTCTGTGAAGCCAATTTGAAGCCAAATCAAATATATTAAAAGTTCCTATTAATGTAGCAATTACTGCTATTAATATGGCACTAAGCCAAACTCTATTTTTAAAAAACAAAATTGGAAACAATAAATAAAACATTATCATCCATGTAATATACCAAAAAGGAGAATTTACATCAGCAAATCCATCTGCTGTTGGGAAAAATCCGAAAAGTGATTTTACAATATATGAAAATGAGTAATATTTATCCATAAAAATTGCATCTGCAACAAAAAGAAGAACTAATGCTATCCAAAATGGAATAAAAATTTTTATAACTCTTTTTTTATAAAAATCTAATATTTTCATTGGTCTTTTTAACATTCCAACTGTAAGTCCAAAACCTGACATAAATAAAAACAGATCAACTCCAACTCCAGCTATTGTTGAAAGAGGAAATAAAAACTCCCAAGTACCACTTATTTTCATAAATGCAAAGTGTGCAAAAACAACAGTTAAAATACCTAAACCTTTTAACTCATTTGTAACAACTATTGGAAAAACATCATTATGAGTTGATGGTTTTAAAGAAGTAAAAAGAATCAAAACCATTGAAGCAATTACAATATAAGTCGATAATTGTATATAGGAAAAAGAGGCTAGTTCATTTGTAAGCTCTATTGTCATATAAAACCCCTAAGTAAAATTTAGGGATTTTAACGAAAAGATATTTATAAGTAGATTATTCTAAAATAACTAAAAATTAGTTTTCTACAAACTCTTTAATTCTATTTATTCCATCAATTATAGCTTCCATTGATGTTGCAAAAGATAATCTAACATATCCTTCCATTCCAAAAGCAAGTCCAGGAACCAAAGCAACACCTTTTTGTTCTAATAAATCTGCACAAAATTTCATAGAATCGTTTGAAAAATCTTTAATATTTACAAAAAGATAAAAAGCACCATCAGGATCATAGCAAGATAGATTTTTAATATCATTTATAGCTTTTACAGCATAATCTTTTCTTCTTTCAAACTCCATTCTCATAGCTTCAATATCTTTATCAGCTTTTCCATCTAAAGCAACAATAGCTGCATATTGTGTCATAGAATTAATATTTGAAGTAGCTTGTCCTTGAAGTTTAGATACAGCTTTTGCAAGTTTTTTATCAGCTGTTGCAAAATATCCAAATCTCCATCCAGTCATTGCAACTGATTTACTTAATCCATTTATAGTAATAGTTCTATTATACATATCAGAACTAACTTCGGCACTTGCAGTAAATTTTTTACCTTTATAGTTTAGTTTTTCATACATTTCATCAGATAAAACTATAATATCTGTTCCTTTTAAAACTTCTCCAATAGCCAATAATTCTTCTTTTGTATAGATAGAACCAGTTGGATTTGAAGGTGAATTCAGCATCAAAATCTTTGTTTTTGGAGTTATTGCATCTTTTAGTTGTTTTGCAGAAATTTTAAACTCACAACTTTCATCTGTTTCAATAAAAACTGGTACTCCACCACTATAAATAACAAGTTCAGGATATGTAACCCAATATGGACTTGGAATAATAACTTCATCACCTTCATCAATTAAAGCTTGAGTTAAATTAAATAAAGAGTGTTTTGCTCCATTACTTACAACAATACCATCTAAACTATATTCTAAATTATGATCTCTTTTTAACTTATTTACAATTGCTTGTTTAAGCTCTTTTATACCTTCAACTGCTGTATATTTTGTTTTACCATTAGTAATAGCTTTTATAGCCTCATCTTTTATAATCTGTGGTGTATCAAAATCAGGTTCTCCTGCACTAAAGCTTAATATATCTTTACCTTGAGCTTTTAATTCATTTGCTAAGGCTGTTATTGACAAAGTAATAGAAGGAGAAAGTTTATCTATCCTACTTGCTATTTTCATAATAGTTCCTTTTTTTAGTATCATTATAAGTATGTTATAATCTGGCAATTTTAACAAAATTTAACTTAAAGGTTTTATGTGATTTTTACACTATTTTTAAATGATAATCTTGTAAATGTTGAGCTTTTAAATAAAAATCATATAAAGCATTGCTATTTAAGAGTAATAAAAAAAGATTTAATTCAAATCAAAGCAAACAAATATTTTACTTTAAGTGATGCAAAAAATTTGATTGAAGATAAAAAAGATTGGATAAATAAAAGTATAGAAAATAGATTAAAAAAAGAGTTGAATGAAGATGAATTTTTACTTTTAGGTGAAAAAAAACTAAAAGAAGATTATACAATAAAGAATATTGATACTTTTTATAAAGATATTTGCAAAACTTATATTCCAAAATTTATTGAAAAATATCAAGTTTTGATGAATTTATATCCTACAAAAATATCATATAGAAAAAATAGAAGAACTTGGGGTTCTTGCAACTATAAAAATGAATTAAATTTCAACATAAACCTAGCAAAATATCCACTAAATATAATGGAATATATTGTAATTCATGAGTTATCTCATATAAAACATAAAAATCATTCAAAAGATTTTTGGACTTTAGTAAAAGAGTTTTCTCCAAATTATAAAGAGATAGAAAAAGAGTTTAAATCTCTTTTATAATAGTTCTAATATCTTCAAATTTTTTATATATTTCTTTATCTTTTGCTTTATTTTCAAAAATTGCAAAACTTCTTTCAATATATTTTTCTTCTATATACTCTTTTTCTTGTACAGCTTTTTCAATCACATTTGTTACAAAAAAGGCAAAAGAGTTTACATTTTCTATTTTTGCCATCTTTAAAAGTGCTTCTAATGTTTGCTTATTATGTTCAAATTCAACTTTAAAAAGCTGATGTTTTAGAACAAAATGCATAGTTTGATTTTTTATATATACAAATTTTATTCCACTTTTTAATTTTAAAGGTAGTATATTTACAAATCTTTTTATATCTAAGAAGATATTTATTTTATTAAAATTAGGATTGAGTGCAATATGAGCAAGAATTTCATTAATATTTTTCATGGTGTGATTATAGCTATTTTTATATTTAGTTTTAGTGCTTGTGGATACAAAGCAGATCCAGTTTATACAAAAACTGAACAAAGATGATTTATGATTATATAATAATTGGTTCAGGGGTAGCTGGATTAAATGCTTCAAGATTAATTCCAAAAGATAAAAAAGTACTTATTTTATCAAAAATGCTTCCTTGGAACTCAAATACATTTTGGGCTCAAGGTGGAATTGCTAGTGCAAAAGATGAAAATGACATAACTTTACATATAGAAGATACTATTAAAGCTGGTGCTTTTTATAACAATATAAAAGCCGTAGAGATTTTAAGTAAAGAGTCAATAAATGCTATAAAAGATTTAATTGACAATGGTATGGTTTTTGATAAAAACAGTGATGGAAGTTTAAACTACACAAAAGAAGCAGCTCATAGTACAAATAGAATTTTACATACAGGCGATGCAACAGGAAGAGAACTTCATCATTTCTTACTTCAAAACATAAGAGCTGAATTAGTTTGTGAAGCTAGTGTTTGTGATCTACTTTTAGATGATGGCATTTGCTATGGAGTATCTTATTTTACAAAAGAAAAGAAGCAAAAAACAGTTTATGCACATAATACAATAATAGCAAGTGGCGGTTTTGGCTCTATTTATCAATATCATACAAATTCTACTGCTGTTTGTGGCGAGATGCAAGGTTTAGCAAAATTAAAAGCTATTAAACTAAAAGATATGAATTTTACACAATTTCATCCAACAGTTTTAAAAGGTACTTCTTTTGCAAGAAAACCTTTACTTTCAGAATCATTAAGAGGTGAAGGTGCTTATATAGTTGATGAAAACAATAAAAGGTTTTTATTTGATTATCATAAAGATGGAGAATTAGCTCCAAGAGATGTTGTAAGCCGTTCAATTTATGATTACAGCAAAAAAACAGGACTTGAAATTTATCTATCTTTTGATAATTTTGAAAAAAATGCTTTTAAAAAGAGATTTCCAAATATATATTTAAATCTTAAAGAACTAGGTTATAGTTTACCTTTTGAGAAAGTCCCAATAAGTCCAGCTTTTCATTATAGTATGGGTGGAATAGAAGTAGATTTAGATACAAGAGTTTTAGGGTATAGAAATCTTTTTGCTATTGGAGAAGTTTCTTGTATGGGACTTCACGGAGCAAACAGATTAGCTTCAAACTCTTTACTAGAAGGTTTAGTTTTTTCTAAAATATCTATTTATAACTCTTTAAAAGAGAATTTTAAAATAGATATAAATAATTATAAAAAAGATATAGAACAATTTATAAAAACTAAAGAGATTGATAAAGAGATTAAAAATAGTTTAAGAGAAATTATGTGGAACAGTGCTGGAATTATAAGAGATAAAAATGAATTACAAGATGCAATTTCAAAAATTGACAACTTTTTAATACAAGATATTGGAAGAATGTTACAATTAAGATTGCTTTGTGCTAAAGAGGTTTTACTTGAAGCTAAGAGTATGGAAAAATCTTTAGGTGCACATTTTATAAAAGAAAATTAAAAAGAGTTTAGATAGAATATCGGATTAAAAATTAGCGTGATTAGAAAGAAAGGTTAAATTAGATGAAACATGTACCAATAGTTGTATTAGATTTTGGTAGTCAATATACACAAATTATAGCTAGAAAGCTAAGAGAAAATGGAGTATATTCTGAAATTGTTCCTTATAATGAATCAATTGAAGATATTATGGCAAGAACACCAAAAGGAATAATTCTTTCAGGTGGACCAGCTTCTGTTTATGCAAGTGATGCCTATCATCCAGATAGTACAATCTTTGACTTGGGTCTTCCAATTTTAGGAATTTGTTATGGAATGCAACTTATTTCTCAACATTTTGGAGGAAGTGTAATTCCAGCAACAAGCCATGAATATGGAAAAGCTAAATTAGATTTTGTAGTTGAAAATGATATTTTCAAAGATACTCCAAATGGTCAAACAGTTTGGATGAGTCATGGAGATAAAGTTGAAGAAATTCCAAATGGATTTTCAAAAATTGCGACAAGCGAAAATTCTCCATTTGCAGCAATTGCAGATATGAATAGAAATATATATGCTTTTCAATTTCACCCTGAAGTTTATCACTCTGAGCATGGTTCAAAACTTCTTAAGAACTTTGCAAAATATATTTGTGGATGTGAAAGTACTTGGAATATGGGAAGTTTTGCAAAAGAACAAATGGCAAAAATAAAAAACCAAGTAGGAAATAAAAAAGTTTTATGTGCTGTTTCTGGTGGAGTTGATAGCTCTGTTGTTGCAACACTTCTATTTGAAGCAATTGGAAGCCAAGTTATTCCAGTTTTTGTAGATAATGGACTTTTAAGAGCAAATGAAAGAGAACAAGTTGAAACTATTTTTAGATCAAGAGGAATTGATTTAATAACTGTTGATGCAAGTGAAAAGTTTTTAACAAAACTAAAAGGTGTAACTGATCCTGAAACAAAAAGAAAGATTATTGGGGAAACATTTATTGAAGTTTTTGATGTTGAAGCAAAAAAACACGAAGGTGTTGAATTTTTAGCTCAAGGAACACTTTATACAGATGTTATTGAATCTGTTTCAGTTAAAGGTCCTTCAAAAACTATAAAATCTCACCACAATGTTGGTGGACTTCCTGATTGGATGAAGTTTGAACTTGTTGAACCTTTAAGAGAGATTTTTAAAGATGAAGTAAGAGAGCTTGGACTTGAACTTGGACTTCCAAGAAATATGATAAATAGACATCCATTCCCTGGACCTGGACTTGCTATTAGAGTTATGGGAGATGTAAATAAACCTGATTTAGATCTTTTAAGAAAAGCAGATGTTATCTTACTAGATGTTTTACACTCAACTGGATACTATGAAAAAACTTGGCAAGCATTTACAGTTTTACTAAATGTAAAATCTGTTGGAGTTATGGGTGATAATAGAACTTATGACAACACTGTTTGTGTAAGAATTGTTGATGCAACAGATGGTATGACTGCAACATTCTCTCATATTCCTCACGAAATTTTAGAAACAATTAGTAGAAGAATTATAAATGAAGTGAATGGAATAAACAGAGTAGTTTATGATATTTCATCAAAACCACCAGCAACTATCGAGTGGGAATAATTTCTAATAAGTTTCACACATCTTTCACCAAAGTTTGGCTCGATGTACTTGTAGTACACCTTCGCCAAACTTTGGCAAAATCTACATAAAACTTTTTAGAAGTCTTCTTAATAGGAGTAATAGTTGTTAAATCATTTTACAAAAGAATTAAATACGTTAATTAGTATTTTAAAAGATAGTTCTTTTAGATTATCTTATTGTAGTGAAGAATTTAGAGATGAAAATGAAAAAATTATTTCAGATGCAGCACATCCAATGGTTTGTTTCAGTGAATATAATGAAGAAGAAATTGCCTCTAAAAACATTACTTATGGTAGCTATTGTATTTCAATGAAAAAAAAATGGGCTATTTCTAATAAGCTTAACCCTGTTTTATATATTGATAAAAATTCACATGTCGCAATTGGATTAAAAACTTTATTATTAAGAAGAAAAAAAACTCAAAAAGGTAGCTCTTTTCCTAGGTTAGCAGTGATGCAAATAAAATGTTTTACAAAAGACGTAAAAGGATATAATAGCCATTTCGATGAAAAAGACTTTGATTTTAAATATGAAAATGAATGGAGATATGTACCAGAGAAAAAAGATATTGGAAATTATTATATTTCAATAGATAATTCTAGATATAAACAAGTCCTTGAAAAAGCAAAAAGAGATTCAATTAAAGATAAATATAACAAAAGATTGGAATCTTTTCCTTTAAAGTTTAATGAAAATGATATTGAATTTGTATTTGTAGAAAATGAAATCAGAATTTTAGAACAATCATTTCCTTTTTTAAATGGTAAAGTAAGAAAATATACTTGGAAATATACTCCTAAAAAATAGAGCTTCTTTTGTTCCCAAGTTCCAAACTTGGGAATGTATAAGTTAAATCTTTTTTACGACGAGCAACTAACATGCGATATCCCATCTATTCAAAAAAATCTGTTGGCTTTTTAATATAATATTTCTCTTCAATTTTTATTAAATAAAGCGACTTGACAAAAGCGTACGTTATTATGTACAATAAATAAAATAAAAACAAAGGCATGATATGACGAAAGTTATGACAGTTAGTCAAGTTCGAGCAGATATTTATAATATTATTGATGAAACAGCATTAACACATGAACCAATACTTATAACTGGTAAAAGAACAAATGCTGTTATGTTATCTCAAGAAGATTGGAATGCCATCCAAGAGACTTTATATCTAACATCAATTCCAAATATGAGAGAATCTATAATTAAAGGATTAAATACATCTATTGAAGATTGTGATAAAGAGTTAGAATGGTAAACTATAAACTTGTTTATACTAAACAAGCTGGAAAAGATGCCAAGAAATTATCTAATTCAGGCTTAAAATCAAAGGCTTTGGAATTATTAGAGATAATTTCTTTAAATCCATATCAAAATCCTCCACCTTATGAAAAACTAATTGGTGATTTAAATAGTGCAATATCAAGAAGAATAAATATTCAACACAGATTAGTTTATGAAGTTTTAGAAGATATTAAAACTATAAAAGTGATACGAATGTGGTCACATTATGAGTAAAATTCATCTTTACGATGAACAACTAACATGTGATATTCCAGCTATTCCAAAAAAATCTGAGGGTTTTTTAGTATAGTATTTCTCTTCAATCTCTTTTGTTTGCTCTTCATATGGTTTTGTCATTATCTCTTGCAACTCATTTACTGGTTCATAATTTCCCTTTTCTGCCTCTTTATATGCCCAAACAAGATGCCACTCTCTTAAAATATATTTTGGATTAGTTAGTTTCATTTGATTTGATAGTTTTTGTCTTGACTCTTCATCATTTACATCTATTTTAGATTTCCAACTCTCAAGCCATTTTTGCCATCTACTTTTTAAGTTTTCATTATTTAAATTATCATAAAAACTTTTTTCAAGAGTACTTATATCATCAGGAATATTTGATAACTCTCTAAAAAATATTGTAAAATCAACTTTTGTATCAATCATAAGATTTATAAGCTCATCAAATAACTCATAATCAAACTTTTCCAATCCCAACTTACTAGCCCACATATTCTGCATTTTATCTTGCATAACATTTGCAAAATCATTTTCTATCTCTTCAAGCTTTTCTAAATAATATTTATTTGAAACAATTAATGGCTTTAAAGAATTACAAAATGATTTAAAGTTTTTTTGTGCAGCTCTTGGCTGATTTAAAAATGAAAAATGTACTCCACCACCTGTCCAAGATTGATATTTTGGCTCAAATAACTCAATAAATCCAAAAGGTCCATAATCAAGAGTAAAACCACCAACTGCACAGTTATCACTATTGAAATTTCCTTGACAAAATCCAACTCTTATCCAGTTTGCTACTAAAGAAGTAAGTCTATCTTGAAAACTTTGTGCTAATAAAAGAATTTTCTCTTCCAAAGCTAAATCATCATTTATCTCTTTTTTGTATTCTCTAGCTATTGAGTGTAAAACAATCATTTCTAACTCTTTTAAAGCATCTTTATGCTCATTTTTTCTGGCTCGTCTAGCAAAAAGTTCAATCTGCCCTACTCTTAAAAATGAAGATGCAACTCTAGTAGTGATTGCAACATCCTCTTTTATCATAACTTCAGGCTCATAAGATGATGATTTTTCTTTAAACCAAGGTCTTCTTACTTGTTCTTTTTTAGAAGTAAATAGAGTTAAAGACCTTGAAGTAGGAATTCCAAGTGAGTGCATATGTTCTTGAGCCAAAAACTCTCTAACACTTGATCTTAAAACTGCTCTTCCATCTGCACCTCTACAATATGGAGTTTTTCCTGCTCCTTTTAGTTGAAATTCCCATCTTTTTTCATTTATCAAAGCTTCAAAAATAGACATTGCTCTTCCATCTCCATATCCATTTCCACTTTGAAAAGGACATTGTGCATAATACTCTGTTCCATAAATTGATAAAGCATATCCAGTTGCCCAAGTCTTTATCTTATTTTTATTTTTAATATTTGCAATATCTGCTGAAAACATTTTTATAAAATCATCTTCTTTTATTAATTTGTCATCAAATCCTAACTCTTCAAAAAGAATTTTACTATGAGAAATATATATTGGTTCTTTTATAGCTGTTGGTTCTACTTCTACATAATGCCCTGAAAAAACCTCTCTTGAGAATTTATTATCATAATTATTTTGACTATCTGGATCTTGATTTAAACCATTTACAAAGGAATAATCACTCAATTCTAAAAATTCTTCAAATGTTTCTATATTTTTTTTATATTTATTTTTCATTATTATTTATATCCATTTTTAATTATTTTAAAATATTTTAACATAAAATAAAAAATTTAATTTGAATAATATTTTTATAATATATGCTATTTTTTAACCCTCATCTAAATAAGCTTTAGCTATTATTAAAACCATTTTTTATAATTTTAAATCATAGGACAAATATGAGAGCTCTTCTTATTATTACATTTTTACTAACAAATCTTTTTTCAGAAAATAAAGAGTTTACTCTATACAAAAAAGGTCCAGAAATAAATGATGGAAATACTTTACTAATAATTGGTGGAATTCATGGTGATGAACCTGGTGGTTATTTCTCTCCATCGTTTTTTATAGAACACTATAAAATCACAAAAGGCAATGTGTGGGTATCTCCTAGTGTAAATATTGATAGTATGGTTGCAAATGTTCGTGGAAGATATAAAGATATGAATAGAAAATTCAGCACAATTTCTAAAAATGACCCTGATTTAAAAAATGTAAATAAAATAAAAGAGCTAATTTTAGACCCAAAAGTTGATTTAGTTTTAAATCTTCATGATGGACATGGTTTTTATAGAAATACTTATGAAAATGCAATTTTCAATCCTAGAGCTTGGGGACAAGCAACAATTATTGACCAAAAAAAGATCCACTCTTTAGAAAAATTTGGAAATCTTGATGAAATTGCAAGTAAAGTAAGAGATAATCTAAATGGAGATAAACTATTTAAAGAGTATCACTATTTTGGAGTAAAAAACACTGAAACAAAAGCAAAAGATGAACAACAACAACTATCTTTAACTTTTTTCTCAGTTACAAACAATAAACCTGCTTTTGCAATAGAAACTAGTAAAAATATCACAGATTTGACTCATAAAGTTATTTATCAGCTTAAATCTATTGAAGAGTTTATGAAAATTATGAATATAGAATATGAAAGAGATTTTGATATTAACTCTTATGAAGATGTTAAGAAATTACTTTTTGATTATAAATATGTAACAATAAATGAGAATATAAAATTAAATTTAAATAATATAAGACCAATTTTAAGATATGTTCCTTTGAAGAAAAGTGGAAATAATTTTGAATTTAACTATCCAATTGGTGAAGTAAAGTTTCAAAATGGTGCATATAGATTATTTATTGGAAATAAATTAATAAGCTCTTTTATCCCACAATATTTTGATTTAAATGATATTGAAGAGAAAATTAAATTTGAGGTTGATGGAGAAATAGTAGAAGCAGTTTTTGGAGACAATATAAAAGTTAAAGAAAATTTTAAAGTTTTAAAATCTGTGTCAAGAGTAAATGTTATAGGTTTTCATATTGATGGTTTAGAAAGTGAAGATGATATTTTATTATCTAGAAAAGATATTGTAAAAAGTTTTTCAATAGATAGATCTCAAAATAGTTATAGAGTCGAATTTTATAATGATAAAAACAACTTTGAAGGTATGATTACAGTAGAGTTTATAGATTAGGAATATATCCTAATCTTTTTTATTTTTAAGCTCACATTTTTTTGTAAATAGACATAATGGACAGAAATTAACTATTCCAACAATAAGTGGAATAATCCCTAAATAAAACCATACAATTCCTGTATAAATTCCAATTGCTATTAAAACTAATCCTAAAACTATTCTAAATGGTCTACAAAAAGCTTTTATTTTATCAAATGTACTCATAATTAAACTCCTAAATTTTTGAAATTATATATAAGATTTCTTAATGTAAAATAAATAAGATAAACTTATATTGATAGACTCTTTGTTTATCTTAAGAAACTATTGCCTAAAATAAATCAAACAAAGGAGAGATTTTGAAAGAGAAAATTTATTTTATTCCAGGTCTTATGACTGATAACAGGCTTTGGCAAAGAGCATTGCCTTTCTTAGAAGATTATTTTACTATTGTTCATACAAAAATACCAAACTCTACAAATTTTGATGAGATTATAGAAATTTTGGATAAAGAGTTTATAGAAGAGAGAATTAATATTTTAGGATTTTCTTTGGGTGGATATATAGCATCATATTTTACTTGTAAAAAGCCAAATAGAGTTAAAAAACTTTTTACAGTTAGTGCAACACCTGGAACTACTTCAAAAATTGAACTTGAAAGAAGAGAAAAAAAATTAAATGATTTTCAAAATTCAAAAGAGTTTGGTTTGGAGTTTGAAAAAGCAGTAATGCTTTTAGAAGAGCAAAATCAAAATGATTTAGAACTTGTGAATATTATTGTAAATATGTTTAATGATTTAGGAAGAGATACTTTTATAAGCCAATTAAAAAGCACTTTTAATAGAGTAGATTTATTTGATTGTTTAAAAGACAAAGTGATTCCAATTCATATGTTATTTAGTACAAATGATAGATTACTTGATAATCAAGCATTAAATAAACTTTTTAATCAAAAACATAATATAAAACTAATTAGTAGAGAAGGAACAAGTCATAATATTCCTCTTGAATTTCCAGAACTATTTGCAAATAGTGTAAAAAACTGGATGAAAATTTAAAATTTATTAGGAGAAAAGATGAAATATGATGTAATAATTATTGGTGCTGGAGCTGCTGGTTTTGGATGTGCTTTAACTTTAGGAAGTGCAAATAATAAATTTGAATGGGCAAAAGATAGGAAA
The DNA here is from genome assembly GCF_004214815.1 of Aliarcobacter thereius LMG 24486. NCBI lineage: Bacteria > Pseudomonadati > Campylobacterota > Epsilonproteobacteria > Campylobacterales > Arcobacteraceae > Aliarcobacter > Aliarcobacter thereius. The sequence goes on along the minus strand of NZ_CP035926.1, from coordinate 768,187 downwards.
TATCTTATTTTAGATGACAATAAAAGTGATTTAAATGTTGGAAAATATTTTAATGTTGCTGGAATAGAAAGTGGAATAAATGGTGTTGATTTACTTGAAAAGATGAAAATTCAATTAAAAAACTATCCAAGTGTTGAGTTAAAAAACTCTAAGGTTATTAAAATAGAAAAAGATGGTGAATTATTTAAAGTAATCTCTGAAAATGAAACTTATGTAGCACAAATTGTTGTTTTAGCAACTGGTCTGCATAAGTTTGAAATAGAGTGTGAAGATGTGAAAATTTTAGATAATATTTTTGTACCAAAACCAAATAATATCTACCTTGAGCACAAAGATAATATTATTGCTCCAAATTTATATGTAGCTGGACTTGCAAGTGGAGTTCCTACAATGTTCTCTTGTGCAAGTGGTGATGGAGTTAAAGTTGCTTGTGATATATTTAAAAAATATGCTGGAAAAATTGCAGTTGTTCACGATATAAAATCTTAATGAATTTGGAAGTTTACACTTCCTTATTCTTTTTTAGATAAACTTCTTTTATGAATGAAAAAATATCTTTAAAATCAATTCTAAAACTACTTTTAAAAAATAAAAAAACTCTAGTTTTTGGACAAATATTTACACTAATCGCAATACTTTTATCTGTTCCAATTCCTTTATTACTTCCTATGCTTGTAGATGAAGTTTTATTGGATAAACCAGCTTTTTTTGTAAATAATATAAATAGTTTATTTGGAAGTGGTGATATTTTTTATTATGTTGCTATTGTAACTTCGGTTGTTATATTTTTACGACTTTTTCATTTTGTTTTTACTGTTATAAATACAAAAATATTTACAAAAATCTCAAAGCTAATTATTTTTGAAATAAGAGAAAAACTTTTAATTCATCTTCAAAAAGTCACTACAAATGAATATGAAAGCCTTGGAAGTGGAAAAATTGCTGCAAATTTAGTAACAGATGTTAATACTTTAGATAATTTTATTGTAAATATTTCAAGTAAATTTTTAACTTCTACTTTAACATTAATCGCTGTTTCAATTGTTATGATAAATATAAATTTTGTTTTAGGACTTATGATTTTACTAACACAACCAACAATTGCAATAATTTCAAGAAAAATAGCTAGAAGAACAGGAGAGCTAAAAAAAGAAGAAAATGCTTCAATAGAGGCTTTTCAAAATAATATAAGCGAAACATTGGAGCTATTTTCACAAATAAGAGCAAGTAATAAGGAAAAAGAATTTTTCAAAACTTCAATAAATAAAGCAAAAAATATTCAAAAAACTTCAAATGAATATAGCTATAAAAGTGTTGCATTTGAAAAACTATCTTACACAATGTTTTTATTTGCTTTTGAAATTTTTAGAGCAAGTGGTCTTTTACTTGTAGCTTACAGTGATTTATCTATTGGTCTTATGTTTGCAATGTTTGGCTATATTTGGTTCGTAATGTCACCAATTCAAGAGATTTTATCAATTCAGTACTCACTTGCTAGTGCAAAAGCTGCTATAAGTAGAATTAATAAAATTTTAGAACTTCCTTGCGAAAAAGATGATGGAATAGATTTAAAAGAAGAAGATAAATTAGATATTAGTATCAAAAATCTATCTTTTTCATACTCAAAAGAGAAAGCAAATTTAGAAAATATTAGTTTTGATATTAAAAGTGGAGAAAAAATTGCAATTATTGGTGCAAGTGGAAGTGGGAAAACAACTCTTTGTCAAATTATTTCAGGGTTTTATGAAAAAGATAGTGGAGATATTTTATACAACAATATTAGTGTAGATAAAATAAGTAAGAAATCTATTAGAGAAAATATATTTTTAGTTTTACAAATGCCTATTTTATTTAATAATACTCTTAGATTTAATATAACAATGGGAGAAGAGTTCTCTGATTGTAAGATAAAAGAAGCTTTAAAAATAGCTCAAATGCTTGATATTGTAGAAAAAATGCCAAATGGTCTTGATACAATTGTTGGTAAAATGGGAATAAGATTAAGTGGTGGACAAAGGCAAAGATTGTCTATTGCAAGAATGATTTTAGCAAATCCAAAACTTATAATTTTTGATGAATCAACTTCAGCTTTAGATGTTCAAACAGAAACAAATCTTTTTAATGATCTTAAAGAATTTTTAAAAGACAAAACTCTCATTACAATAGCTCATAGATTAAGTACAGTTAAAAATGCATCAAAAATATATGTTTTAAATGATGGAAAACTTGTACAAAGTGGTTCTCATAAAGAGTTAGAAACAAAAGAAGGAGAGTATTTGGAGTTTATAAAAAATCAACTCATCTAAACTCTATTTTGATATAATTAAAAAATATAAAATAATTAATTAAAGGTTTAAAATGCAATACATAAATGTTTCAAATAAAAGTGTACAAGAGATAGTTGATGGAATTAAAGAAATTGCATCAAAATATAGTTTTGGTGTTCAACATGTTTATAATCTAAAAGAGACTCTAAACTCAAAAGGTAAAAACTTAGAGAATGAGTGTCAAGTTGTTGATATTTGTAATCCAAGTTATGCTGAAAAATTTTTAAATGAAGATATTTCATTAGCTTGTATTTTACCTTGTAAAATAGCAGTTTACACAAAAGATGGTGAGACTAATATTACTTTAAACTCTTTAGCTCAGTTAGTTGATGATATTAATCCTGATTTAACTGATACAGCTGTTGAAGTTCAAGAACTACTTTTAAAAATTATTGATGAAGTAAAATAGATGCTAGATGCTGTTGTTGAAATAAACTCTATTCCAAGTATGATTCAACTATCTGTTGCTCCTGTTTTTTTACTTGCAGGAGTTGCAGGACTTTTAAATGTTTTTACAGGAAGATTGGTAAGAATTATTGATAAAGTTGATAAATTAGATAAGTTTGAATATGACAAAGAAGCTGAAGGTAAAATCGATAATGATTTAAAACAATTAATAAAAGATAGAAGAAAATTCTTAACTATGAGAATGGATAATACAAATAGAGCAATATTTTTTGGAACAACAACTGGACTTTTTATTGCACTTGTTATTATTACTATTTTTTTTAGCTCTTTTTTCCATTTTAAATATACTATTTTAATAGCAATTTTATTTATTTTAGGAATGAGTACTTTAGTAATATCTTTAATCCTTTTTCTAAGAGAACTATTTTATACAACTAAATTTATTAACAATAAAAGAAGTTATATTCCTTAAGAATAACTCTAAATAAGAAAGAAAAGATGATAGAAAATAATATTATAGAAAAAATATATTGTGATGGTGCTTGTAGTGGAAACCCTGGAAATGCTGGAACAGGAGTTATTCTTTTTTATGAAAATAAAAAAGTTGAACTTTATTATGGTGCTTTTATAGAGCATGGTACAAATAATATTGCTGAACTAAATGGTATTTATAAGGCTCTTTTATTTGTAAAGTTAGATAAAAATAATAATCAAATAAAAATATTGGCTGATTCCAAATATGCAATAGATTGTATAAGCAAATGGGCTTTTTCTTGGAGTGCAAATGGCTGGAAGAAAAAAGGTGGAGAGATAAAAAACCTTGAACTAATTCAAGCTATTTTCAAACTCTACTTAGCTTTAAAACATAGAGTTGTTTTTGAACATGTAAAAGGGCATAGTGGAGATTTTGGAAATGAACTTGCTGATGTTATGGCAAGAAAAGCAATAAAAATGGGTAATTATAGATTTGAAAGATATGATTATAACTCTTTAGATAGTGTTTTAAAAGAGAAATATTAATTTTTTTGCTACTATATTTAATGCTAAATTTTAAGGATGAGAAATGTTTGAGAAAAAAGGAACTATACTTAGTGTAAGAGAAGATTTAAAAGTTTTTGACTGTACTATTCGAGATGGTGGTCTTGTAAATAATTTTTATTTTAGTGATGAATTTGTAAAAGCTCACTATGAAATGTGTTTAAAATCTGGTGTTGATTATATGGAAATAGGAAAAAATGTTTCTCCTACACTTATGAGTGAAAATGAATATGGTCCTTGGAATTTCTGTAAAGAAGAAGATATTAGAAGAATTGTTGGTGAAAATAAAACCGATTTAAAGATTGCTGTTATGAGTGATATTGGAAGATCTTTAAAAGAAGAACTTAAACCAAAAGAACAAAGTGTTGTTGATATGATAAGAGTTGCAACATATATTCACCAAATTCCTGCTGCAATAGAATTAATAGAAGATGCTCACAATAAAGGGTATGAAACTACTGTAAATATTATGGCTATTTCAAAATCATTTGATAAAGAACTTGATGAAGTTTTAGAACTTTTAGCAAAGACTCCTGTTGATGTAATCTATATTGCTGATAGTTTTGGTTCATTTTATCCTGAACAAATAAGATCTTTAACTGAAAAATATCTTAGTTTTACACAAAGAACAGGTAAAAAAGTGGGAATACATGCTCATAATAATCTTCAACTTGCATACGCAAATACTTTAGAAGCTATGATTTATGGGGCTAGTTTTCTTGATGTTACTGTTTCAGGCTTAGGTCGTGGAGCTGGAAATTGTGCTTTAGAACTTCTTTTAGGTTTTCTAAAAAATCCAAAATATAATCAAATGCCTGTATTTGAATTTATAGAAAACCATATTGTAGAGTTAGAAAAAAACTTAGATTGGGGATATAGTATTCCTTATATGATAACTGGTCAATTAAACGAACACCCAAGATCTGCTATAAAAGCAAGAGATGAAAAAGATACAAAATATAGAGAGTTTTTTAAAAATCTCTCTAATATGGAATAAATAAAAAGTAGCAATTTTTTGCTACTTTTATCTATTTAAAATAATTTAATGTAGCAGTAAAATAATAAGTTTTATCATCTGTTGAAAATTTAATATCTAAATTTGATATTCCTTTATATCCGTTTGTTTCACAAGTTTTTATGGAAATATCCCTTATATAGATAAAAAACTCATTATATGAATCAATAAATGTTTTAAATTGATACTCTCCTTTATTATCTTTAACTAATCTTGGTTTAGCAGAGGAATAAGCCTGATAATCAACAATTTTTGGTATTTCATCTTTAAAAAAACCTTTAGAACTCTTTTGTACTTCTCCAAAATTTAAAATTTTACAATCTGCAAATAAATTTGTAATAAATATTAAATTTATTATAAATAAAATCTTTATATTTTTCATTTATTTCCTTATTTTTTAATAGTAGTATATAAATTCTACTTTTCTATCTCTTATTTCATTTCTTGTTGATTTACTAGCACCAAAAGTAGTTATACTTATTCTACTCGCATCAACACCATATTTTACTAAAGTCTCTTTACATGCTTTTGCATAATCAAGTGCCATCCAATTATTTACTTCTCTATCTCCTACATTATCAGTATAAGCTTCTAGAAGTAACTTTATATCTTTTGTTTTTATCATATACTCTGCATGTTTTTTCAATCTTATATTTTGATTAGAATTTGTTTTTTTTGCTCCTCTTGAAAAGTATATAATTTTATTTAAATTATGTACTTTTTCTTTATCATCTTCAAGTGTAATTTGATTTGCATTTAATCCTAAAATTAAAAATATTATTAAAATTAATAATTTATTCATATCTTAATCCTTTTTAATAGTAGATAAAATCTACTCTTCTATTCTTTTCCCAAGCTTCTTCACTATTTCCTAAAATAATTGGATTATCACTACTATTTGTAGAAATTATTATTCTGTTTTCATCTATATCGTATTTTACTAATTGATCTTTTACATTTTTTGCTCTATTTAAAGCCAACCAAGTATGAGCAGCTTTTTGTCCACCTATATCTGCATTCCCTTGAAGAATTAACTTTAAATCTAAGTGCTGTTTCATGAAAATTGCATGTTTTTTTATAATTTTTCTATATTTAATATCAAAAAAAGCAGTTCCATAATCAAAATATACTTTTTTTAAATCATTCTTTGATATTTCTTCTTTATCTTTTATTGGTAATATAATATTTTGAGCAACTTTTGAATAGTTACTCTCTTCAATAAACTCTTTTTTAGTCATATAATATTCATCTTTATTTGTAATATTGTATTTATTACTACAAGATGTAAAAAGTATTAAAAATATTAAAGGATTAATGTAATACCTCATATAAGTTCCTTAAAATTGGTAAATAGCTTGAAATAAAAATTTCTCAGCTTTTTTACTAAATTCTTTTTCAACTGTTGGTTCTTTTTCACTACCAAACCCAAATCCATATGTAGTTTTAAAATTAAAATCTTTATAACTAAAAGCATATCCTAATCCATATGCTCCTAATCTTCTACTATTTTTATCATCATTAAATGTTTTTGTATTTCTTTTAACTTCTGCAAAGTCTGTAAAAATTGAAATATTATGAAAATAATTACTAAAGTTTGGCAAAGAATAAATCAAATCCAAAGATGCTGAATATCCACTATCTCCACTTAGTTCACTATCTTCATATGCTCTTACTCCATTACTTCCAGCAACACTTATTCTTTGTCCACCATCCAAGTTTCGTCCCAAGTTTTTCTGAATTTTTATACTTGTTTGTAAAGTTATTTTAGGAACTATATATTGTTGATGTCCTAAATAAGCCACTATTTTATGATAAAAACCTTCACTATTTAATAAAAGATCTGTATCTTTTGCTATATCGTTATCCATAGATAAATTTCCAAAAGAGTAGCCTATATAAGCATTTAAGGTTCCTGGTCTTGAAAGAATTGATGTAGGTCTTTTTTCATTTAATTTTATCATTAAATTACTATCTTGTTTTTTTGCTATCTCCGTATATGATTTTGGTCCTGATTCATCATCCATTTTACTTATAGTTGAATTTATTTGTATAGCTCTTAATGTAGAATGAGTTTTAACAAGAGGATAAGAAAGGAATAAATTAAGATTTAGTGAACTTCCTAAAACTTCAAAATCTCCCATTTTATCCATCTCATAGTCAGTCTTTGATAATCCTATTCCACCATTTAATCCACTATAAGCAATATGTCTAGAATAAGTAAGTCCATAATTTAATAAATTTGTATTTTCTGAAATAAGTGTATTAAAACTTAAAATATCACCTATTCCTGTAATACTATTTATATTTGCTCCAAGATTTAATCTATGTTCACCTGTATATTTTGTACCATAATTATCTATCATAGCATATGCACTATATTTTGCACTTTTATCCAAGCTTACTAGAAAATCACTTTCTCCTATTTCTGCTCCTGGGTAAACATCAGAGTTTATTACTCTTGCACCGCTTAATTCATCTATTATAAGTAACTCTCTTTCAAGTTTATTATCTAAAACATAATCTCCTTTTTTTATATTATTTAAGTAGTTCAAGATTACCTCATCTTTTACTAATGAACTATTTTTTAATTTAAATTCTCCATGTTTTCCTTCAATTACTGCAATTTCTAAAATATTATTTTCTAACTCTTGTGCAGGAATATATGCTCTTGCTACAAAATATCCTTTTTCTCTATAATATTTTGTAATAATTGTTGTAAGTTCTTGCATTGAATATAAATTTAATTCTTTATTTTCATAATCTTTCACAAGTTTTATAAGTTTTTCACTACTTATTGCACTATTATGAGAAAATCTAAAAGTTTTTATAAAAACTTTTGCTTTATCATCTATTCTTGCATTTGGTTTATTTATATCACTTGGTTCTAAAATAGGTTTTTCTGGTGCTTTATAAAGTTCTCCTCTTTTTTCCAGAAATTCATCTGGGTCTATTGACTTTAAAACATCTCCCATGTTTGTTCCAGCAGGTCTATCAAGTTTCGCTGATTGTAAATTTGTTAATACAATTAACAAAAAAACAAAATATTTTAATATTAGTTTTCTTTCCAACTTTTCTCCTTTTATATTCTATTTCTTGAATCTAAAATATCTCTAATAGCTTCATTAATATCTTCATCTGGTTTTAATTCTAAATAAAACTCTTGATTTAAAGATAATGGAAGTTTTACTCCTCCATCTACTAAATCTATCTTACTATTTCTTCCAAGAGGAATTCTTATATCGTTTAAACCTTTTGATGATTTTTTTATAGTTTGTAAATCTACAACTACTGTTTCTACTCCTTCACTCATACTCATAAGTCTTGTAGATGATTTTTCTAAAGGCATATCAAAACTCATAGCTTTATTTTCAGTGGCACTTCCATTTTTTATACTTGAAATTATTGAATCCATCCATACTTCAATTTTATTCTCTATTTTTAGTAATCCACTTTCAAAGATTAAATTATAATTATGTGAAGATAAGTTTGAACTATCTATTGAAATTATATATTCCCCAACATTTATAGCATTAATAGCATTTCCTACATAGTGTATATTTCCATTTATAGCATCATAAATAGTATCATTTCCTTGTAGTCCTTTATAATTTACACTATATGAACCACTAAATACTTTTCCATCTCTATATTTTTCTTTATTGTCTGCTTTTATTACTAAATCAGCTTTTTCAATAGTTACATCTCCAGCACTTGAGTTTTTAATAATATAGTTTGCATTATCCACTCCAATAACTGTTAGTACTCCACTATATGTACCTACATTTTTATTATGATGTTGATATATAAAAGTATCTATATTATCATAAGCAGCTCCACCACCATTTGATAAAGTAACAGTAGCTCCACCACTTTGTGTAAATATTGTCCCTCCATTATAGATTGTATTAACACTTGAAACTACAACATCAAGTTCTGCAGGAGTTATTTTTAAAGTTCCATCTTCATAAATAATATTATAATTATTTGAGTTCAATCCACTCGTTTTAATAGTATATTCACCAACATTTATAGCAGTTTTACTATCTCCTATATAATTTAGATTTCCAGCTAAAACTAAATTTGTTTCTCCATTTACAAAACCATCATAACTTACACTATATCCACCATTGTAAATATCTTTTTTATACATCATAGTTTTATCATCAACACTTACTATTAAATCTTTTTTATTTATAGTAAATTTACCATCTTTAAATCTTACAAATTCATAATTAGGATTATCACTAACTCCATTTACTTTAATATCATAAATCCCCGCATCTTTAGCATTTACATTTCCATCATAAGATAAATTCCAACCACCTAAAGTATCATTTCCATATAGTCCAGTCCCAGCTTTTCCATCTACTTGGTAAACTACTCCTGCACTACTTGTTTGTCCCATTCCATTATAAATAGTTTGATCATTATTTACACTAACTGCTACTTTTGCTTTATCAATATTTAAATTTCCATCAATAAAAGATATAGTATAGTTGTTTGAACTAAGTCCAACAGGTGTAATAGTATATGTTCCAGCATTTATTGCATTTTGACTATCTCCAACAAAAGCTAAAGTTCCACCTAAATTATTTCTATTTTCTCCAGCAACAAAACCATTATAACTTACACTATATCCATTAGTATAAATAGAATTATCATAAGATTTATTTTTATTATCTGCTCTTATTGTAAGAGTTTTAGGAGTAATTACAAAATGCCCATCATTTGTTCCTATTATTTCATAGTTAGAATTTGAACTTACTCCATTTACACTTATAATATAAGATCCAGCATCTTTAACATATACATTTCCATCATAAGATAAACTCCAACCACCTAAACTATCATTTCCATATAGTCCAGTCCCAACTTTTCCATCTACTTTATAAATAACACCAGTAGATGAACTTTGATTTGTTCCACTATATACTTTGCTATCATCATTTGCACTAATTATAACTTTTGCTTTTTCAATAATTAAATTAGAATCTATATAAGATATATTGTAATTATTAGAACTATATCCACTTGGAGTTATAGTATATGTTCCACTATTTATTGCATTTTTACTATTTCCACCAAAATCTAAATTTCCATTTAATACACTTTGATTTTCATTTCCTACAAAACCACTATAAACTACACTATATCCACCAGTATAAATAGAATTATCATAAACTTTTGACTTATCTTCTGCACTAATAATTAAATCTGCTTTAGAAACATATAGTTCTCCATTTATATAAGTTATATTGTAGTTATCAGAATTTAAACCATTTGCAATTATTGTATATGTTCCAGCATTTAATGCACTAGTATCTCCATTAAATGTAAAGTTTAATAATGAGCTATCTATTGTAGTTTCATTATCATTTCCTTTAAATCCTGTATATGTTAAAGTAGAATTTGTAACATTATTACTATCATAAACTTTTGATTTATTATCTACTTTTACACTTAGTTCTGCTTTATTTACTATTAGTTTAGCATCTTTATTATAGATAAAATCATAATTATATGATTCTAATCCACTTGCATATATATTATATTCTCCTACATTTATAGCACCTTGACTATCTCCTGTAAACACAAGATTACTTTGGTTTATATTATTAATATTTTCTCCATTTACATAACCACTTACAACAATGCTACCTCCATAATAAGCATTTGCATCATACTCTTTATTATCATTTTGTACAGATACATTAAGCTTTGCTTTATCAATAACTAATGTTCCACCATAGAAATGAAGATTATAATTATCTGAGTACAATCCATCTACTTGAATATCATATATTCCAGCATTCTTTGCATAAGAGTTACCATTAAATGTGAAATTAATATCTCCTTGTAAATTAGAGAAGTTTTCTCCTACTACAAATCCATTTGCACTTAAACTATTGTTCCCATTTCCTTTATACTCTTGTCCTGTATAAATAAAATTATCATTATTTACTCTAATATCTAACTCTGCTTTATTTATTTTTAAAACTCCAGGAGCAAAATGTATTTCATAATCTCCTGAAAGCATTACACTTCCATTTGCATTTGGTGTAAATGTAGTACCAGTAGCATCCCAATCCCCCATAACAAATCCACTTGTTGCTTCAAGGTTTACTTCATACTCTCCTGCATTTTTCCAATTTGTTAACACTACTTGACCATTATCTTTTATTACAAATTTCATATTAAAGTTATTTAATTTTGTATTACTTGTATCATTGTTCAAATATTCACCTAAGCTTGTCCAACTGTCATTTTCTTGCCATCCAACTGCACTAAAATTATTTGGATTAGAAAAATCAATACTGAAAATATGATTTTCTCCATCATATACTTTTGTAACATCTGTTGCAGTAATTACCAATGGATTATTTCCAATTGCAAGAATTCCATCTACATAGTTTATATTATAGTTTTGATTTTCAAGCCCATCAATTTTAATTAAATAAACTCCAGCATTATTTGGTGCATTTGACTCTGTATATAGTTCATTACCTTTTACAATAAAATAAGATTTATTTGTTTCATCAAGAGTATCACTCCCTTTTAATCCTTCTACTTTATAACTATATCCACCATTATAAATAGCTCCATCATATTTCTTTGATTTACTATCTGCTGTTATTGTTAATTGAGCAGGAGTTATTTTTAAAGTACCATCTACATATACAAAATCATAATTACTTGCACTTATACCATTTGGACTTATATTATACTCTCCAACATTTATTGCATTTTGACTATTTCCAATAAAGTTTAAACCTGTTAATCCAGCTATTGTCTCATTTTCTCCATTTACAAAGCCACTATATTGAACACCATTTCCACCACTATATGTAGTTGCATCATACTCTTTTGTTTGACTATTTGCACTAACTATAACTTTTGCCTTATTTATAGTTAATGTTCCTTTTTGAGTATCAGATATAAATGTATAATTTAATGTATCTGCATGACTTACATCAATATCATAAGTCCCAGCATTTATTGCATTTGTAGCATCTCCTAAAAAACTTATATTTGTATTTAATCCCAAACCTGAAGCTGTTTCTGATCCTTGAAGTCCACTATATATTGCAGTAAATTTTCTATCATCATTTGTGTATGTTTTTCCATCATATGTTTTACTTGTATTATCAGCTTTTATAGTAACTACTGCTTTGTCTATAATTAAATTACCATCTTCATATATAAAATCATAATTTGCTGATGATAAATTATCAATAGATATTGTATAAGTTCCTGCATTTTTTGCACCTATTGCACTATTTTTATAAATAATTTCACTATCTATAACTCCAGCAATATTTGCATTTTCACCATTGACAAATCCACTTAATGTATATCCAGCTCCTCCAATATATCCTAAAGTATCATATGTTTTATTATCATCATTTGCCTTTGCTGTAAGTTGTGCTTTATTTATAGTTAAATTACCATCTTCAAATCTTATATTGTAGTTATCACTTGTATATCCACTAGGAGTTATTTTATAAGTCCCAGCATTTATTGCATTATTTAAACTATAAGAGATTAATCCATTTAGTATAGTTTCACTATCATTGCCTTTAAATCCATTAAAATCAACTCCATATCCATTTGTATAACTATTTCCACTATAAATTTCTACCCCATCTTTTGCTTTTACAATTAAATCTGCTTTACTTGTTTGTAAAGTTCCATTTTCATATATAAATTCATAGTTTTTTGAATTTATTCCTGATATTTCAATATCATAAATTCCAGAATTTATACTATTAAAAGAGTCTCCTCCATATACAAATCCTGAATTATCTATTCCAATAGTTTCTAAAGTATCACTTCCTAAAAGTTGATTGACATCTATTGTATATCCTGCACCACCTTTATATTGTGTCGCATCATAAACTCTACTATCATCATTTGCTTTTGCAATAATTTGTGCTTTGTTTGTAGTTAAATTCCCGTTTATATAGTTAAAATCATAATTTTCTGAACTCAATCCACCTATTGAAATAGTATAATTCCCTACATCTTTACTATTAAATGAATTTCCACTATATACAAGATTATCACTATCTACTATTACACCATTTGGATTTGATATATCATCTCCCACAAAACCACTTAATGTATATCCAGCTCCACCTAAATAAGCTTGTGCATCATAAGTTTTACTATCATCATTTGCTTTTGCTGTAAGTTGTGCTTTATTTATAGTTAATATTCCATCTTCATAAATAAAATCATAATTTATAGCATCTATTCCACTTGGAGTTATTGAATAAGTTCCAGCATTTTTTGCACCATGTAAATCAAATGTAAGTCCAGAAAGATCAATTAAAGAATTTGTTTCATCTTCACCATTTACAAATCCACTATAAGTAAGTCCTGTTTTATTTGTATCTTCATATTTATATTCTAAACCTTTATAGCCTACATTATCATTATTTGCTGTTACTACTACACTTACTTTATCAATATCTAAAACCCCAGTTTCATAAGAAATATCATAGTTTGAAGATGTATATCCTTTTGGTGAAATAGTATAAACTCCTGCATTTACAACATTTGTATCACTTCCTAAAAAATCAAAATCTAATACCCCAATTAATACACTCTTATCTTCATTCCCTACAAAACCATCATAACTTACGCTATGCTCTGTTGTATTTTTATGAGATTGTCCATTGTATTTTATATGATGGCTATCTGCTTTTACTATTAGATTTGCTTTGCTTACAATTAGTTCACCATTTTGATAATCAAAAATATAATTACCATTATTTGCTATAAGTCCACTTGGAGTTATAGTATAAGTTCCAGAATTGATTGCTTGATTACTAGAACCTGAATTATAATTAAGCCCTAAAACATTTAAAGAGTTTGCAAAAGTATCATCTCCAACAAACCCACTATAAGTAAGACCATTTCCTCCACTATATGCTAAAGAGTTATAAACTTTATTATCATCATTTGCTTTTACTATTAATGTAGCTGGTGTAATATTTAATACTCCATCTTGGAAAATTATATTATAGTTATCTGCTGTATATCCAGTAGCAGTAATTATATAATCTCCTACATTTTTAGCATTTTGACTATTTCCACCATAAATTAAATCACCTTTTATAATTCCAGTATATGTATCACTTCCTTGAAGACCATTAACATAAGAAACTCCATTCCCATCATGGAATAAAGAACCATCATAAGTCTTACTTAAGTCATCAGCTTTTACAGTTAAATCTGCTTTATTTATTTTTAATGAACCATCTAAAATTGTAATATCATAATTTGATAAGTTAAAATCACTATTTGTTGTAAAGAAAGATGAATCTAAATTTACACTATATAATCCAGCATTTTTTGGATCTACTATATTACTACCTTGTTTAAATGTAAAACTACCATTTCCTAGACTTATTAATTCATCTAAAAGTTCTTGGTTTAATGGATTTCCATGATTATATGTCAAGTCATTTTGTGCATCATAATTTTGATTTACTCCATTATAAGTTCTTTCTTCATTATTTACTTCAACTGTTAAATCTGCTTTATTGATAATAAGCATTCCTGGAGCAAAAAATACATCAACAATATTATTTCCACTACCATCTTGTTTTACATAGAAATTTCCATTATTTGGATCTACTACAAAATCTCCATTTGCATCATAATTTCCTCTAATTAATCCAGTAGATTTAAATCCTATTTCATATCCTACTATATTACCATTATCAAATTTTACATCTTTTGCACCAACAGCTTCTCCATCAAATTCCCAAGAGAAACTTAAATTTTCTCCTGTATTTGAATCATTAAAATTCATAGTATAATTATTAGCACCTGTATAATCTCCTCCTTGCTGCATTCCATTTGCATTAAAATGCTTTGCAACAAAATCAGAGACTGTATAGTATTTACCATTATATGAGACAACTTTATCTTGTGCTCTAAGAAGTACTGGATTTGGACTAATTATTAAATGTCCTGAAGTATAAGTAATATTATAGTTCTCAGAATTTACACCTTCTACTTCTACTAAATATCCTCCTGAATTAAAAGGCTTATTTCCATTTGAATCTTTATGTGCAGTATATTCTATACCGTGATTTGTAACTTTAAAGTGTTGATTTAAATCTGAATTAAATTGTAGTACAGATTTATCTTCACCATTTACAAATCCACTAGCTTTGAAAGAGTAATTATCTTTACCATCATATCCATCATATCCACCTCCTGTAACATATTGAAAAATCTTATCATCAGCAGATATAGTAAGGTTTGCTTTTTTAATAGTTAGTTGTGCATCATCATATACGATTAGATAATTCCCATTTGAACTTAATCCTCCTAAAGATATATCATAAGTTCCTGCATTTATACATCCACCTTTATCTTCACAATTTACTCCATAATTTGGATGTCCTGTATCTCCATTTTTTGTATAAGTATATGTTAAATCCCCACTTATTCCTGAAGTAGATAAATCTTCATTTCCAACAAAACCACTATAAATAGCATGTTCTTGAAGTTTATCATAAACTTTACCATCATATGTTTTTGAAGCATCATCTGCTCTTACATGAAGCTCTGCTGGATTTATTTTTAATTTTCCATCTACAAAACTAATATTATAATTTCCTATTGTAGAAGATAATCCACTAGGAGTTATAATATATTCTCCACTACCTACATCTTTTTGCCCTTGACTTGAACCACCATATACAAGTGTTCCACCTAAAATATCATTTCCATATAAACCGCTAGCAACTTTTCCTTCAACTTGATAATGAACTCCTGCTCCACCATTAAATGCAATTCCATCATATGTCTTTGTATAATCATTTGCAATTACTTCTACATTTACTGGAGTAACTTCATATGAACCATATGTATGATTTGCATTTGCTCTATGATCAACCATATATTCATCTGTATTTATAAATAATTTAATACCAGTTTTACTATCATTTACATTTATAATACTATCAATTTTATTTCCTAAACTATCTGTATACCAATAATCTGTTCCATAAATCCAATTTGATATTGTATTTGTATCAAAGTTACCATCTGTTGTTATAGTTAATTTACCAGCAAGAGTTAAATCCCAAGCTGTTGGTAAATAATCTGTTTTAGAATAGTTATCTGTTTTATCACTTAACTCATATTCAATTAAGTCTTTACCAAATCCAATAACCCAAATAGTGTTTTTACCATCTGTTGGAGTAGCTCCCTTGCAAAACTCTACACCACCTGTACAAGTCCATCTTAATTGAGGTAATAGTTTTACAGGTAAATTTTCATCAACTACAATATTCCACCCCATATCTTTAAAGAACTCTCCATTCCTCATCTCAAGAATAGTTTTTGAAATATTATTTGAATCCGTATTTAAACTCTCATTTCCTACTAAAAGATAATAACTTTTTACAGGTGCTTTTGTAGATTGTCCTACTAATCCTCTTGTTGTACCACTTACAACTCCTGTAACTTTTCCAGCTGAATAACTATTTCCTATATTAAATGTACCTAAAGCATATCCAACTAAACCTCCAACTTGTGCATTAGCGTTTACTGCTCCTAAAGAGTAAACATTTAAAATAGTTCCTCCATTTAATTGTCCTACAAAACCTCCAACCATATCTTTAGCACTTACATCACCTAAAGAGTAGCTAGAACTTATATTTCCACCACTTACAACTTGTCCAGCAAAACCACCAACCATATCTCCTGTTGCTTCAACTTTAGAGTTTGAACCAGAATTAGTAATTGGTTTATTTGTATATCCAACAACTCCACCTACTTGGTTTCTTCCTTTTACTGTATCACCATTGACAAAAACTCCATTCATTGAAGTTGCAGAAAACAAACCAACAATTCCACCTACATAATCTAAGCCTTCTACACTACTATTTATTAAACTAGAATTATTTATAACTCCAGTTCCTGTCATTGAACCAACTATTCCACCTATATTATTTCCATCCCCAAATACACTAATGTTATTTAAATTTGCATCTGTAATATTTAATCCACCTTCAGATAATCCGATTAATCCTCCAACATTTGCTAAGCCTTTTATTCCTGCTAAACTAACTTTATTATTATCTAACACCTTTGAACTATTTGTTCTAGCTTTACCGATAAGTCCACCAACTTGGCTTTGAGTACTTTCTAGTGTTTTTACATTGATATGATTATTACTTAATATTCCAGCACTATATAATCCAATAAGTCCACCTAAATTTTGACCATTAGATATAATTTCACTTGAAGGGTTTGAACTAGCACTCCCATCTGCTTCAAACTCTCCTATAAAACTATCTTTTATATTTACAGTTCCCATTGCAGTTCCTACTATACCACCTGCTCCATGGCTAGCATGATTAGCTCTTTGAAGTAAGTATCCACTAAATTTAATGTTTTCTATATTTAAAATAGCTCCACTATTTTCTTGATATGCTATAACTCCTCCAACTGGATAATTTGCACTTATTTCACCTACATTTATATCTATATTTTTAAATAGATGTGTTCCATTTGGTGTAAAGTCTCCTACAACTCCACCTGCTGTTGTTGTCCCTGACATTATCTCATCTACTTTTATAAAAGCACCATTTATATTAAATAAACCATTTCCATATCCAACCATACCAGCTGTATCTGTACCAAATGAATATATTTTTTTAGATATTATTTCACTATTTATTGCATTAAATATTGATGTATGTCCAGCAACTCCTCCTGCTCTTGTAGAAGCTTCTACTGAATTTACATAAACTTTTATTCCATTTGTTGTTAAATTATATTGAACATATCCAGCAACTCCTCCTGCATAAGAACCATTAGCTTTAATATTTGTTGTATTTAAAACATTATTTGAAGCATCTAAAGTTCCAACTTTTGTATTATTAATAGTTAAATAACCAACATTACCAAACAATCCACCAACATTTGAACCACCTGAAACAATACCTACAAAGCTTGAATTTTCAACTAAATATTTAGAAGTATGAGCAGCATCTCCTATAAAACCACCTGTTCCAATATTTGTATTTAAATTAGTTGATTTTACCTCTGTAAGTTTTATATCTGTATTTAATATCTTATTATTAATATTAGAACTTGTAGTATCTCCTATTAATCCACCAACTCGTTCACTAGCTTGAATTGTTCCACCTTTAATAGTTACTCTATCAATGTCAATAAGCCCATTTCCTACATATCCTACTAATCCTGCATTTCTATTACTTGTCCCTAAAATATCTAGAAATTCAATATTACTATTATGTACTTTTAAATTTCCATGATTTACCATACCTGCTAAACCTGATAAATGATATGTACCTGTAAGATTACTTGTAATTTTTACACTACTATTTATAACTTCTAAATTACCAACAGTTCCAAAGAAACCTGCTGAATAACTATTATTTCCTCTAATATCTCCTTCAAAGCTACTTTCTTCTACATTATAACTTCCACTTGCATTTCCTATAAAACCAGCTACATAAGCCCCACTTGCTGTAAGAGATAAATCTCCATTTACACTTACATTTTTTATTGAGTTATTTGCATTTGTACTAGAATCAACTGCTATAAGCCCTGCTACACTGTTATTTTTTGCTTCTATTTTATTAAAATTAACATTTATATTTTCTAGCTCTACAATATAGTTACCAGATTGCCAAGCAATAAGCCCAGCAGCAACTCTTCCATTTGATGCTAAGATATTGTCAAACTCTACATCTGTATTTGTGATTTTAATAGCACCTCCACTAGTTTTTCCTATTAAACCACCAACATTTGTTTCGCTAGACTCTGTTGCTATTATATTTCCATTTATTGTTACTTTTACACCATTTGCGGTAAATGCTCCTCTAATCTCTCCTATAAATCCACCAATATATCTATATCCACTAATAGAGTCAAAATTTACCTCTACATTGTTTGCAGTCAAAGCAGAACTAGTATAACCAATAGCACCTCCTACATAAGAGCTATTTCCACTATCTATTGTATAGTTTGAAGAACTATTTACACTAGCACTATCTATTGAACCATCAGCATTTTTTGTAATAATGAAATTTCCAGCATATACATTTGTAAGGTTTGTAATAGAATGTAAAGTACCTACTAAACCACCTATTTCAGCTTTTCCTTTGATACCACCCACGAAGCTAGAGTTAGATATATTTACAGCTATCGCCCCACTAGAGTTTCCTATTAAACCACCTACATAGTTTCCAGTTCCATGTACCAAGTTCACATTTGCATGAGAGTTAGCAATAGTTCTAGTCCCAACAGTATTGTTTGCATATCCAAGTAGTCCACCTACACCAGTACCACCATAAATAAGTGGAGCTGTAACACTAGCATTTTCTATACTATATCCAGTAGCTACACTCATATAACCAACTAATCCACCTACATTGTTTCCGCTATTTGCTCTTATTTGTGTAGTAGCAACTACATCAGAATTTTTGATAAACACCACAGCATTTGCATAACCAACCAGCCCACCTAGTCCATTACTTGCATTTGCAGTGGCTATTATTTCAGCTGTATTTACTCTAGCTCCAAAAGAACTACCACTTTCCATACCAATATGAGTAGTATTGTTTGCTCTTCCTACAAGTCCAGATACATCATAAGTTCCTTGAATTTTATTTATATTTACTGTTGTTTCATCTACTTTTAATGCACCTGCTACATATCCAGCAACTCCACCTACTCTATAAGAAGTTCCTGTAATATCTGCAAAATTTATCTCCACATCTTCTAAAGATAAAGTTCCATTTACATAACCAGCAACTCCACCCAAACCATAAGAACCTCTTATATAGTTTGATTTATCTGCTTTTCCAATTATTGTATTTTTTACAATTAAATTTCCAGAGCTACCAACAAGTCCACCAATATAGTATCCTGTACTAACACTTCCCTCATAAAGTGAATTTTCTATAAGAAGAGTTGAGTTATTGTGAATATTTGAAATAAAACCACCAATATAACCACTATTTGCCACTATACCATTTGTTAGTTTTACACTTGCATCTTTTATACTATTTGTTGCTTGTATATTTTCTTGACTTCTTCCTATTAAACCACTCAAAAAGTTAGAACCTTTGATTTGATTTATATTTACCTCTACATCTTCAATATTAAAAGCATAGTTTCCATACTGTCTTCCTATAAGCCCACCAATACTCCTAGCTCCACTATTTACACCATAAAAATCTCTAGCATTTATCACAACATTTGAAATAGCGGCACTTCCATTGTTCAACCAACCAACAAGCCCACCAACAAAAGAGTCATAATAGTAGGTATTTGTGTTAGAAGTTGTATAAACACTTGTAGTATAAATATCATTTTCTATATTTACTTGCACATCTTGTGCTACAAAACTTCCATCTACTTTTCCAGCTACTCCACCTACACTATGAGTTGCTATCAAACTTCCTTTTAGGTTTACTCCAGAGTTTGTAACACTCAAATTTCCAACAATCCCAAACATTCCACCTATATATGTACCAACAGTAGGGAAAGTAAATGAGTAGTTTTCGCTGTTTTTTGTAGCACTTGTGATACTGTTTGTAGAGCTATCTATAACAAAAGTATAGTTTCCAACCCAAGCGTTGT
Source organism: Aliarcobacter thereius LMG 24486 (assembly GCF_004214815.1). NCBI lineage: Bacteria > Pseudomonadati > Campylobacterota > Epsilonproteobacteria > Campylobacterales > Arcobacteraceae > Aliarcobacter > Aliarcobacter thereius. Next base: position 747,757 of record NZ_CP035926.1, on the reverse strand, counting down.
TTACTTCATAAGTACCTGTTGTGTATCCATAACCTACTAATCCACCTGTATATCCCCTTCTTGATACAATATCTCCTTTGTAGTAAACAGAGTCTATGATTGTCTTAGAACTTGCGTTATTTCCACCTCGTCCTATAAGCCCACCTATATTAAACCCCTCTAATCTTGAGTTTACATAGGCATTTGTTATTGAGTTGTTTGCATTTGTGCTATTTGTTGTACCTATTAATCCACCTATATTTGCATAGCCTTTGATACCTATTGTTCCAGTAGTTGTTACTTCTACATCACTTATAATATATTGATTTGTGCTATTTTGGTAACCAACCAAACCACCTATAAATTGAACCGAAGCATGGCTGTTGTAGATATTTTGGGCTGTTACTTTGGCATTTTTTATAATCAAAGTATTATTTACTTGTCCTACAAGTCCACCTACTGCTCCATTGTTACTTGTATGACTAGTACCTAAAATATTGTTTGCAACGGTTACTTTTATGCCATCTATTGAAGTAGCCCCAGTAACCACACCAGCTACACCACCTACATAATAAGTACCTTGAATTTGATTTGCTCTTACTTCATTTGCACCTGCAAGAGTTAATCCACCATTCCCTACTCCTCCAGCAAAACCACCTACATAAGAAGAACTACCTAAAATAGTGTCAATTGTTACTTTTGTATCACTTATATTTGCACCAACAACATAACCAAAAAGTCCACCCAAATAGCTTGAACCTCTGATAGTTCCTACAAGCACTTCACTGTTTTGTACTTCATAAATTGAGTTTGCATAACCAATTAAACCACCTACATAAGAAGCATTGTTTGCATTATTTCCTATAAATCCAGCTGTTGGATTTAGTAGCACTTTTGTATTTTTTATAGTTCCAGCACCACTACTTGAATCATGACCTATCAATCCACCTATATAATTACTCGCATTTGTTTTGATTGAGTGAGCTTTTACTATTACATTTTCAATATTTACAGTACCACTTCCTTGTAAATACCCTATCAAACCACCTACATAGCTTGTAGTTCCATCTACTAAATTTTCATCATCAGGTTCAGGATTTGGATTTGGGTTTGGATTTGGATCAAGTTCAACTTCAGCTTCTAAAGCTTGATTACCCAAATCAACTTGAGTATTTTTTATACTTACATTTCCACCAGCAATTTGCCCAAAAAGTCCACCTAGATATTGTCCACCTTTTAAATCATTTCGCAAAGTTAGGTTTACATTTTCTACTTTTACATTACCAATATTTCTATATTTATATCCAACTAACCCTGCTACATGCTGATGATTTCCAATAGAATAGATTCTATTTATATCTATATTTGTATCACTTATTTCAAAATTATCCCACACTAATCCAGAAATTCCACCTACTCTTCCTACACTATTATTTAATCCATGGATATCTGTTTTAACATAAATATATCCTAATTTATTAGATAAATTTTCAGTACTTGTTTCTATTCCTTTTTTAACATACAAAGAAGTATTTGCTGCTGTTTCTCCGACTAAACCTCCAACACTTCTTAATCCATATATAGTATCAACAGATAAATAAGCACCATTAATAGAAGTATCATTATTTGCCCACCCTATATATCCACCTACTCCATAATTATTTGAATATATTTTTGAATTAATATTTAAAGATTTTATTGGCTTCCCTAATGCATCAAACTGTAATCTATTATTACTATCTAGTTCAAAATCTCCAAACCAAGAGTTATTTATATTTGTTATATTACTATATCCTATAAGTCCTCCAGTTCCAATTCCAGTAGATGATATAACTCCTTGTGCACTTGAATTACTAATAGTAAGAGTTCCTATAGAATGTCCTATTAATCCACCAACATTATTTGTTCCACTTACATTTGGAGAAATAGTAGTGCCTATATTTTGAGGTAAATAATGATTATCTTCAAAATTAGTTCCTCCACTAACAAATCCTGCAAATCCTCCAACAGAAGTGTTATATCCTTTTACATTACCTCTAGATATGTTACCTTTAAGAACAGAGTTATTATCTACATAACCAGCAAACCCTCCTATCCAATAAGCTGCTGTATTATTTCCACCTTCTACATTTGCACTAGATGATGAGTTTGTAATAGTTCCTCCATTCAAATACCCAACAAAACCTCCAATATCTCTACCACTTTTTATATTTGTAATATAAACATGACTATTATCTATTAAAGTTCCAGAAGATATAGTTGATATAAATCCAGCTCCTCTAGGTTCACTATTCCCAGCATAAGCTTTATCAATAGTCTCTACTATATTTCCATTTACCTTAGAATTATGTATTTGTGCTGTTCCATATAAAGCAGATGCAAATCCTCCAGCTGACTTATAGGCACTTACATCAGACCAAGTATAAGTATCATAGATTCTAGAGTTACCATATATTTTACTAGCTATTCCTCCTGCATTACTTCCTGTTGCATCAACTCTACCTGATTTAAAACTATGTATTATTTGTGCATTATCATAGATATTAGCTACTAATCCTCCAACATCATTTGTTCCCTTAATACTTCCACTTGCATAAACATTATCTAACTTTCCATTACCATATAAATGTCCAGCATAGAATCCAATATTTGAACTATTTCCTGAAATAGTCCCATTTAATCCCATATTAGTAATTTTCCCACCATTTATATTTTGAAAAAGCCCTTGAGTTGTACTTCCTAAACCAGTTATAAGGTGTCCAAATCCTTCAATACTTCCTGTAAGAGTTCCTAGATTTATCCATCCTGTACTTAATACAATATCATTTGCAAGATAATATTTTCCACTTGCATTTATTAATGCTTTAAATTCTGCAGAATTTGTAATAGCTGTATATGTTTCTCCATTTATTTTTACCCCTCCACTTCCTGAGAAATTAATTTTTCCAGCAAAACCTTCTCCACCATTATTTCTTGTTCCATCTAAAGGATCAAATCTACCATTTTTATCAGCATTCATTTGAGTATAAAACTTACCATTTACAGCATTATATTTTAAAGATAATCCAGCAGTTCCACTACCATTTAAAACTGAATTAATATATATACTATTTAAAGCATCTAATTCTAAATTACTTTGTGTCCAAGAAAATCCTTGATTTACATATATATTATTTGTAGCTTGTATTGTAATATCTGTACCACTATTTAATGCATTTGCAATAATACTTGCTCCAACACTACTCCCACCTAAAGCACCTGTTCCATTATCAATAGTTACATCAACGGGATCTATAAGCCATTTTTTTGCTTTAATAGTTGCACCATTTTCTATATTTAATGTTTTTCCACTTGTTTCCACAAAATCAGCTTTTAAAATAGCACTATTTTTAATATTAGTTTTTAAATCATTTATAGAACCAGCAAAAATTTGTGTAGCATCAATAGTTCCATCTACATTTATATTATCTCCAGCTAATAATACTTTTCCTTTATCTTGTTCTATACTTTTAGCTTCAATAATTCCATCATTGTTTGTAACACCTTTTATTATCTCATCTAAAGCTTTTGAAGTTAGATATACATTCGAACCATCTGCTTGTATTAATCCTTTATTTGATACAAGTGAGTTATATGTACCTTTATCTATAGTTAAATTTGTAAGAGAGTTTCCATTTAGATTTAAAGTAAATCTATCTCCACTTGCTAAAACTACACTTCCTAGTTTTGCAGCAATCACACCTTCATTTATTACATTTTGTCCTAAAAGTGCAACTAAAGAGCTATCAGCAGATATAATTTTACCTTGATTTAATATTCCACTACTAGAAGAACCTTCAAAAACATAATTCCCACTTAAAAAGTTTTCATTTGTTATATCTCTTGTTGAAGCAACTAATCCACCTACATTTATAACAGCATCTTTTGAAAAAACCACTCCATTTGGATTTACTAAAAAGACTTTTCCATTTGAGTTAATAGCTCCATCTATAAATGATTTATCAAATCCGACAACCCTATTTAATATACTTGAATTTATATTTGGTTGATTAAAATTTACTACTTCATTTTTACCTACACTAAAACTTTGCCAATTTACAATTGCTTTATTTGTAGTTTGATTAACATTTGTAATATTTCCTATTTGATTTATATTTACATTACCAGAAACTACATTTGCCCCTTGTGGTGCAGCATATAAAGTAGATATATTTATAATTAAAAATAAAATTATAATATATATTTTTTTCTTCATTATCTCTCCCCTCTATATTTATATTCTTAAATATTATAAATTTAGAGAAGATTCTAACAATGAAAAGTCTTATTAAGGTCTCAATTTTATAATTATTTCATAATTATCTATCTATTTGTAAAAGTATCCCCAATCCTCTTACTGTTTTAATAATATCAATTGTAAGTTTTTTTCTAAGTCTAAGTAGTAAATTTTTCAAGCTTGAGTCTGTCATAATAGAATCTGAAAAAACACTATTTTCAATAACTTCAAAAGATACCAAATTATTTCTATTTTCAAGTAGCAACTCAAATAATAAAGTCTCATTTTGAGTCAAAGCTTTCTCTTTTTTATTATTAAAAATAAACTTCTTGTTTATATAATCATAAACAATTTCTTCTGTCAAATTAAACTCTTCTATATTATTAGTACTTTTTATTCTAATTATTGATTCATCAATAACATTTATTAAATTATTCTTAGTAATTTCAAAAGGTTTAACAATATATCTAACTAAATTTAAAGGTATTGCTTCTAATAAGCTTTTTTTATCACTTTGTGCAGTTATTATTATAATAGGTATTTTATTATCTTTTTTTCTTATCTCTTTTTCTTATCTCTTTTATTAAATCAATTCCTGTTAATTTTGGCATACTTATATCCGTAATTATAATATCAACTATTTTTTTATTATATATTTCTAAAGCATCTATCCCATCTGATGCTAAATAAATATTTTCAAATTTATCTTTAATAAAATAAACAACTTTATCTCTTAATTCTAAATCATCTTCTGCATATAATAAATTTAATTTCTTATTTTTAAGTAATTCTGTTCCTTGTTTAAACATTTATTTCCCTTGATAATATTTATCCATTTTTTAAAAAGAGTATCTAACTAAAGTCTCAATAAAGTCTCAATTTTATTTATTTTATAATAAATTTTAAATAATAATTAATTAAGTAAAAAAATATATAATTCTTACTATGAAAAAAATATGGAAAAATCTTATTACATCAAACTATGCTTTTATAGGTAATTCTAATAATCAAAGAAGAGGTATTATTTTAAATATTACTCTTTTAATCATGATTATTTTATTTTTACCTTTATCAATCTATAATTTCTTTAATAGAGATATAGTTACATATGCTATTATAGAATTTTCAACAAGTATTTTATTGATTTGTATCATATTTTATATAAGATATTCAAAAAACTTAACTATTGCTTCAAATATTGTTGCAGCAATTGTAATATTAAATATTACATCTTATATTTATACAGAAAATGGTCAAAATAATAGTTTTATTTGGATTTCTTCTTTCATAGCTTTTATTTTTTATTTAAAAGGTTTAAAAAAAGGATTATTTATCTCATTTATTTTTGCTATTTGTTTATTTTTATTTATGTTTAGTTTAATATTAAATAGTGATAGTTATTTTAATATTGTCTCTTTTATAAATGTTGGAACATCTTTTTTTGTATTTTTAGGAATACTTTTTTTCTATCATTATTTACTTGATGTTGCAGAAAAAAAGCTTTTAAAACTAAATAAAAACTTATCAAAAAGAGTCAAAATAGAGTTAGAAAAAAAAGAAAAACAAAATATACTTTTAATACAAAAATCAAAACTAGAAGAATTGGGAGAAACTTTTGCCATGCTTACACATCAATGGCAGCAACCTCTTTCTATAATATTTTTAGAAACAAATATTTTATTAGATAAATTAGAGAATTCTGAAAACATTCCTAATGAAAATAAAAAAGATATAGAAATCATTTTAAATAATATTTCTAATAAAACAAAATTTATGTTTGAAACTTTAAATGATTTTAATAGTTTTTTATCTCCTTATAGTCAAGAAAATACTTTTTCTCCTTACTCTTCAATTAAAAAAATGTGTTCCTTTATAGAACCTTCATTTATTATAAAAAATATAAAAATAATCTTTTCTCAAGAATCAAATAAAAACTCTTTAGTATTTGGAAAAGAGAATGAATTTAAGCAAGTAATTCTAAATATCTTAACAAATGCTGCTCAAAGTATAGAAGAAAAACAAAAAAACAATAAAGATTTTATTGGTAATATTTTTATTGATATAAAAAAAGAAGAAAATATATTAATAATTTCAATAAAAGATAATGGTATTGGAGTTTTAATAGACAACTACTTTGAACCATATATTACATCAAAAAAAGATTGTACAGGAATTGGTCTTTATTTGGGTAAATTAATTATAAATAAAATGAATGGGAAAATAGATTTAAAGAATCATGAAAATGGATGTGAAGTTGTTATAGAACTTAGTATTGTATATAATCACCAATAAACTATTAATATAAAGAAAAGCCATATATAACACAATTTTAGATAAAATGTGATTTTTAAAAATTAAAGGTTTTTTTATATGGCATTAATCGACTTACAAAACATCTCAAAACAATATGATATTAAAGTTATTTTAAAAGATGCAAACTTCACTCTTCAACAAGGGCAAAGAGTTGCAGTGATTGGACAAAATGGACAAGGAAAATCAACACTTTTTAAAATAATTATGAAATCAGTAGAGCCAGATAGTGGGGAGATGGCTATTGATAAAAGTATAAAAATAGAGATGCTAGACCAGCAACCAAAGTTTGAAGCAAACTTAAATGTACGAAATGCAATTGAAAACCAACTTGTAGAGTTAAAAGAAGCAAAATCAGAATATGAAAAAATAACAAATCGTTTAGTAACAGAGTACGAAAATGAAGATTTACTAAGAAAACAAAGTGAACTCTCATCTTTTTTAGATTTCCATAATGCTTGGGATTTAGAGAATATGATTGAAAGGGTTTTAGAAGAGTTTCAATTAAAACAATATGAATTTAAAGATGTAAATCTTCTAAGTGGTGGAGAGCAAAGAAGAGTTAGCTTAGCTGGTTTAATCCTAAAAAAACCTGATGTTTTACTTCTTGATGAACCTACGAATCATTTAGATGTTTATATGGTTGAGTTTTTAGAAGAGCTACTTTTGAAAAATAACTTTACTCTACTTTTCATATCTCACGATAGATATTTTATTGATAATATTGCAACAAGTGTTATTGAAGTTGATGGTGGAGAACTTAGAAAATTCAATGGTGGTTATTCATCTTATCTTGAACAAAAATCTCAAATATTATCGAATATGCAAAAAGAGCATGAAAATCTTTTAAGACTTGTAAAGCAAGAAGCACATTGGATGCAACACGGAGTTACAGCCAGAAGAAAAAGAAATGAAAGAAGGAAATCAGAATATTTTGATTTAAAACAAAAAGCAAAATCAAATCCAGCAGCTATTAAAAAAATGAGTTTAGAACTTCAAAGAGAACAAAAATCATTTAATAGTGATGATAAACAACAAAATAGAAAAAAAATGCTTTATGAGCTTGATAATGTTTACAAATCTTTAGGAGAAAAAAATCTAATCAAAGATTTTACAACTAGAATTTTACAAAAAGATACTATTGCAATTGTTGGTCCAAACGGAAGTGGAAAATCAACTCTTCTAAAAATATTTATGGAAAAATTAAAAATTGATAAAGGAAGCTTTAAAAAAGGCGATTTTGAAATAGGATATTTTGATCAACAGCGAGAAATGCTTGATGAAGATAAAACAATCATAGAAATATTTTGTCCAAATGGTGGAGATAGAGTAATTTTAGATGATGGAAGAAATATGCATGTTTATGGATATTTAAAAAACTTTTTATTTCCAAAAGAGTATTTAGATAAAAAAGTTGGTGTTTTAAGTGGTGGAGAGAAAAACAGAGTTGCTCTTGCTCTTCTTTTTACAAAAAGAGTTGATTGTATGATTCTTGATGAGCCTACAAACGATTTAGATATTCCTACAATAAATATTTTAGAAGAGTACTTACAAAACTTTCAAGGAGCTTTAATATTTGTATCTCATGATAGATATTTTGTAGATAAAATTGCAAAAAAACTTTTTGTATTTACTGGAAATGGTTATATTATGGAGAGTTTCCAAGCATATAGTGAATATTTACAAATTGAAAAAGAAATAAAAGAACTTGATAATTTAGAACTGGAGATCCAAAAAGAGAAGAGTGTTTCTATTTCAAATAAAAAAGAACCTAAAAAACAGACAAAACTATCTTTTAATGAACAAAGAGCTTATGATAATTTACCTAAAGAGATAGAAGAACTTGAAAATAAAATTGAAGAGTTAAATAAGTTCTTAGCAGATCCAAAATACTATGAAGAGATGGGAATAATAACTCTTTCAAATGAGCTTGAAGAGCTAAAAATAGTTTATGAAGAAAAGGTAGAACAGTTTTTAGAACTAGAAGAGAAAATTGAAAACTTTAATTCATAAAATATTATAATTTATTAATAAAAAGGAGCAAAAATGAGTTTAAAAGAAAAACTAAGTGAAGATTTAAAACAAGCAATGAGAGATAAAGAAGTAGTCAAAAGAGACTCTATTAGAGCTATTAATACTATGATAAAACAAATTGAAGTAGATGAAAGAAGAGTTTTAGATGATGCTGAAGTAATAAAACTTGTTCAAAGAGGAATTAAACAAAGAGAAGAAGCTATTTCTCAGTATAGTGCTGCAAGAAGAGATGATTTAGTAGAAAAAGAGCAAAGCCAAATTGATATATTTATTCAATATTTACCAAAGCAACTAAGTGATGAAGAGCTTGAATCTGGTATGAAAAAAATTATTGCAGAAGTAAATGCATCTAGCCTAAAAGACATGGGAAAAGTTATGGGAAGTGCATCAAAAGTATTTGCAGGTGTTGCAGTTGGTAAAAGAATTAATGAAATGGTTAAAAAATTATTGGCTTAAATATAATTTAAGATTTTTTTCTAAATATTTTAGCTAAAATATTGCACTAATGTAGGAGGAAATATGGAAAAGGTAAAGAAAAGTTACTTTAATATAACCATTCATCATGAAAGAGGAATGTATCAATTAAGGGTTCCCCAAAAACCGTTTTTATATACAATAGTATCAATATTTTCAATCTTCTTAATCTCACTTACAACAGCTTTTATCTTAAACTTCACTCTAAATAAAACAGATAATGAAAAGATAAATATTGAGTATGAATTAGCTGAAATTCAAAGATTAAATGAAGATTTAAATGCATTAATTGGGCAAACTCAATTAGAATTAAATGAAAAAAATGAAGAGATAACAGAAGCTTCAAAATATCTATCAAAAATAGAAAATTTGATTGGTATTTCTACTACTGAAGAAAATAATTCATTAAAAGAAAGAGTAAACATTGCAAAACTAGACTCTGAACAAAGAGCAACTTTATTGCAATTAGTTCCAAATGGTTTTCCTGTTGAATTTAATGGTGTTACAAGTCCATATGGATACAGACAGCATCCAATTTTAGATAAAAAACTTCTTCATATGGGAGTTGATTTAAGAGCTCCAATAGGAACTGAAGTTTATGCAACAGCTGATGGAGTTGTTCATCATTCAGCTTATGATAAATTTAATGGAAACCTAGTTGTTGTACAACATATATATGGATTTAAGACCTATTATGCACATTTAAACAAAGCTATGGTAAAATCTGGCGACTTCGTTAAAAAAGGCGACCTTATTGCATACACTGGAAACACAGGTAGAAGTAGTGGTCCTCATTTACATTATGAGGTTCGTTTTTTAACAAGAACTTTAGATCCTATGACTTTTGCAAGATGGGATATAAAAAACTATACAGAAATTTTTGAAAAGGAAAATGAAATATCATGGCATTCTTTAATAACAGCGATAAGCAACTTACGAGTTCAGGAGCCGACTCCTCAACTACAATTATCACTTCAGGAACTAAAATAACTGGTGATATAAGATTATCTTGTAATTTATATATAGATGGTTTTTTTGAAGGAAATATTTACTCTCAAAAAGAGGTTAATATTGGTGTTAATGGGCAAGTAAAAGGTGAAATAAATGCTCATAGAGTTGTTATTCAAGGTTTAGCAGAAGGTTCTTTAAATGCAAACAAAGTTGATATAAAACCAGAAGGTAAAGTAAAAGGTACTGTTGAATCTGAAGAATTCATTATTGAAGCTAAAGGTATTTTTGAAGGTAATAGCTTAATCAAAAAAGCTGAAACAGCAACTAAAGAAGATAAAACTTCAAATATGTTTGACAAAAAAGAAACTAATTCGACTTCTTCATCAACAAATACTACAAATCAAAATTCTGATAAAAAATAATCTATAAGCACTAGCTAAAAGCTAGAGCTTATAACTAATATACTTACTTCTTATTATTCTCTCTAATCTCTTTTACAGACTTTGTACCAATAAAATAATTATTCATATCAATTTCCTCAATTAAGACAACAGCATTTGAAGCTGATCTATTAAATACTTCACTAAATAAATCTGTTATTCCTTTTACCAATTTATCTTTTTGTTCTTGTCTTGCACCACCATCTTCTTTTGTCATTTTTATACTTATTACAGGCATTTACTCTCCTTTTAATTTTAATTATAATATCATTAAAAGTGATTTTATGTCAAATATAAAATCATTATTAATGATATAAGGAAAAGTGATATGGACTCAAATCTATTAAAAATATTTATAGAAGTAGCAAATGAGAAAAGTATATCAAAGGCTGCAAATAAGCTTGGTTTTGCTCAATCAAATGTAACTTCAAGAATAAAACAATTAGAAAACTCTATTGATACTATTTTATTTCATAGAGTACCTTCTGGCATTATCTTGACAAAAGAAGGAGAAAAACTATATTCATATGCATTAGATATTGTAAAAAAGATAGATTTTGCAAAGTATGAAATGCAAAATATGAAAACCCAAATAAATTTAACTATTGGCTCAACTGAATCTTATGCTAGTACGAAATTAATAAACTTTTTAATTCAATTAAACAATGACTTTCCAAATATAAATTTAGAACTTATTACAAATACTACTAAAGAAACAATAAAAAACCTTCTTGAATATAGAGTTGATATCGCATTTATAAGTGGAAATCCTAATAATAATGATTTATTAATTCTAAATAAAATTGATGAAGAGATTGTATTAGCAGAATCAAAAGAGAAAACTCCTCCAAATGTATTAATAACTTTTAAAAATGGTTGTGCTTATAACGATTTTTCTAAAAATTATTTAAAAAATATCTCTAATAATGATTTTAAACACTTTCAATTTGGTAATTATGAAACAATATTAGCTTGTATAAAAGCTGGAATGGGAAAAAGTTTTCTTCCTATTAGTATAATAGAAAAATTAAATTATAAAGATAAACTAAAGCTTACAAAATTAGAAGGAAATTCTAATATTCCTACTTATTTAGTTTGTAGAAAAAATTTCATTCCTAAGATTAAAGAGTATTTAGAAAAATTTGATTTCAATTAAGCAAGGCAATAAAATTTAATTTATTGCCTTAAAAAGATTTATATTAAAGTTTTAACAAGTTCAACTGCAAGTCTTACACCTGTTCCACTTGCACCATAAGGATTATATCCCCAAGCTTTTTCAACAAAGGCTGGACCAGCAATATCAAAATGCACCCATTTTTCTTTATTTTCTTCATAAATAAAGTTATCTAAAAATATTCCAGCTGTAATTGCTCCACCATATCTTGTATTTGATATATTACAAACATCAGCTATTTCTGATTTAATACATTTTTTAAGATATCTATTAAAATCTAATTTTGTAGCATATTCACCAGATTTTTCACAAGCTTCTAAAGCTTTTTGTTTAAGTTCTGAATTATTTCCCATAATTCCTGTTGTATATTCCCCAAGTCCAACAACACAAGCTCCTGTTAATGTTGCAAAATCAAAAATATAATCAATATTTTTAATCTCATCTTGTGCATAACATAAACAATCTGCTAAAACCAATCTTCCTTCAGCATCTGTATTTCTTACTTCAATAGTTTTTCCATTTTTTGCTCTTAAGATATCATCTGGTTTGTAAGCATTTCCACCAAGCATATTTTCAACAGCACCTATAATAGCATGAACTTCTATTGGTAATTTAAGCTTAGCAATAGCTTTAATAGTATTTAAAACAGCAACTCCACCACTTTTATCGGCTTTCATTGTAATCATAAAATCTGCTGGTTTTAAAGATAATCCACCACTATCATAAGTTAAACCTTTTCCTACAAGAACTATTTTTGTTTTTGATTTTTTTGGTTTATATTTTAAGTGAATTAATTGAGATTCATAAATTGATGCTCTTCCTACACTATGCATTGACATCATTTTTTCTTTTTCAAGATACTTTTCTCCAAAAACTTGACACTCTAGTTCAAACTCTTTTGCAATCTTTTCAGCCTCTTTTACAAAAGTTAAGGGAGTAAAATCAGCTGGTGCAGTATTTACCATATCTCTTGAAATATTTACAGCGTTTGCAATAATCAAACTCTCTTTAAAAATAGTTTCTAATTCTTTAGTTTTACTATCTATTTCAAAATAAAACTCTTGATTTGATTTTGTTTTACTACTTTTATATAAATCAAATTCATAACTTCCTAGTGTAGCACCTTCAACTAAAGCTTTAAAACTAATCTCTAGTTTTTTATTTAAAACTAATTTTGCACTTTTAAATTTTGTACTTTTGAATTTTTTGATTGCACCTGAAATTGCAATAGCCAAAGAGTCATAAGTAAACTCCTCAAAAGCAGAATATATTTTTCTACTTTCAAGAAGAAGAGCCACATTTTCATCTTTAAATTTAAAATCTAAACTTTCAAGAAGTTCTAAGTCAATAGAAGTTCCAAGCTCTTTTTTACTATTTACTAAAATAATCTCTATATCATTTTGTCTATTTTTTGAGTTTTCAATAATATTAATTTTCATCCATTACCTTTCTTTCAATTTTTCTAGTTGCTTTATTAAACATATATATAATCCCTCCACCAAATAAAATTGCTATTGGAATAGCCATATACCAGTGTTCTTTTGCCCAATGAAGCACAACCATAATCTCATTTCCAAAGTACCAAACAGGCAATATAGTAATACTTGCCCAAGCCCAAGCTGAAATAAGATTTATAAATGCAAATTTTCTTGCATCATATCTTGTAATTCCTATTGACATTGGAATTATTGTTCTCATTCCATACATATATCTTTGAGTAAAAATTATTGGCCAACCATGTTTCTTAAGAAGTAAATGAGCAAAAGCAAATTTTCTTCTTTGGCTTATTAGTTTTTTCAAAACAGCTTTTTTATTAAATCTTCCTATATAAAAATATACTTGATCTCCTGCAAAACCACCTAGTCCTGCTACAAATATTGCTAGAAAAAGATTCATAGCACCTTCATGTGCCATAAGACCAGCCATTATTAATCCCATTTCACCTTCAAGCATACTCCAAACAAAAAGTATTATATATCCATAAGTTTTTAATAAATTTATAAATTTATCTTCAATACCAACACCAGGTGCTTGATATAAACTGTAAGCTAAAAAAGCTATGAATACTACAAGAGAAATTGCAAATATTTTTCCTGTATATGGTTGTATTTTTCTAAAAAGTTTTTTCATTTTATTCCTTATCAAAACTCAACAAGCTTTTTGCTTGTATCATATCTTTATCACCTCGTCCAGATAAACAAACAATTACTGTTTTTCCTTTTATTTTATCTTTTGCTTTTTTTAAATAAGCAATAGCATGAGATGATTCAAAAGCTGGAATTATTCCCTCTTTTTGACTTAACCAAACAAAAGCATCTAAAGCTTCTTTATCAGTTATATTGTCATATTCGATTGTTTTATTATCTTTATGAAAAGAGTGTTCAGGTCCAATTCCTGGATAATCAAGCCCAGCACTTATACTATGTGCTTCTAAAACTTGACCATCATCATCTTGAAGTAGATATGAACATTGACCATGAAGCATTCCTGGTGTTCCTTTTGCTAAACAAGATCCATGTTTTGAAGTTTCAATTCCTAAACCACCAGCTTCAATTCCAACACATTTTACATCTTTATCCTCTAAAAAGTGTGAAAACATTCCAATTGCATTTGAACCACCACCAATACAAGCAACTACATAATCTGGTAATTTATTATCTTTTTCTAAAATCTGTTTTCTAGCTTCATAACCAATAATTGCTTGAAAATCTCTCACCATCATTGGATATGGATGAGGACCTGCAACTGTTCCTATTATATAAAATGTATCTCTTGCATTTGTAACCCAATATCTAATTGCATCATTCATAGCATCTTTTAAAGTCTGGCTTCCACTTTGAACTGAAATAACTTTTGCACCTAAAAGTTTCATTCTAAATACATTTAGCTCTTGTCTTTGTACATCTTTTGCACCCATAAAAACTGTACATTCAAGCCCTAGTAAAGCTGCAATTGTTGCAGTTGCAACTCCGTGTTGCCCTGCTCCTGTTTCAGCTATTACTTTTGTTTTTCCCATTTTTTTAGCCAAAATTCCTTGAGCTATTACATTATTTACTTTATGTGCTCCTGTATGATTTAAATCTTCTCTTTTTAAATAAATTTTAGATTCAAGTTCTTGACTAATATTTTTTGCAAAATATAGAGGGTTTTCTCTTCCTACATAATCTTTTAACAGATAGTTTACTTCACCCCAAAATTCTTTATCAAATCTATATTTACTATAAGATTTTTCTAAATCTTTTAAAATTGGCATCAAAGTTTCAGGAACATATTGTCCACCAAAAAACTCTCCAAAAACTCCATTTTCATTTGGATCAAATATACTTTTTTTTGGGATATAATTACTCATTTTTTATCCTATTTCTAAATTTCTAATACTGTATAAACAGGAGCTAGTTTACTTAGTTTTTCTTTTCCATCAAGAATTGAAAAATTTAATATAAAACAACTTTCCACTAAATTTGCATTTAGTTTTTTGATTAAACTAGCAGATGCAAAAGCAGTTCCACCACTTACAACTAAATCATCTATTAATAAAACCCTTGCTTCTTTTTTATTATTAAAAGCATCTAAATGTATCTCTACTTCGTCAAAACCATACTCTAGCTCATATTTTTCGCAAACAGTTGTACTTGGAAGTTTTCCTTTTTTTCGCACAGGAACAAAACCTATATTAAGCCTACTTGCTAAAGCTGAAGCGAAGATGAATCCTCTTGCTTCAATTCCTGCTATAAAATCTAAATTATATGATTTATATCTATTTTCTAAATGATTCATCAGAAGTTCAAAGGCATCTTTATTATTCAATAAAGTTGTAATATCTTTAAAACTAATTCCTGGTTTTGGGAAATCTTCTATACTTCTTATTGAGTCTATTAGAAAACATTTCTCTTCATCTGTTAAATTATTATTTTTCAATGTTTTCCCTTTTATTTTCAAAAGTGTGTAATTTTAGCTAAAATTAAATTATTTTATAGTTTAAAATATCTATTTAGGAGTAATTTATGAGATTTATTATCACTTTTCTTTTAGCTTTTAATTTTTTATTCTCTTTAGAACTTCAAAAACCTATGATTTATCAAGACTACAAAAAAGAGTATGATTTTTGGCTTATGAGTGAAAAACTTGATGGAATAAGAGCTTACTGGAATGGAAAAGAACTTCTAAGTAAAAATCAAAATAAAATTTATGTTCCATCTTGGTTTACAAAAGATTTTCCACCATTCTCTTTAGATGGAGAATTATGGACAAAAAGAGATGATTTTGAGAATATTCAAAGTATTGTTTTAAGTCAAAAAGAGGATAAAGGCTGGGAAAATATCACTTATAATATTTTTGAAGTTCCAAATCAAAGTGGAGATTTTTATGAAAGACTAGCTTTCTTAGAACTTTATTTAAAAAATAATCCAAATAACTATTTAAAAATTATTCCTCAAAATCTTATTAAAAATAGTAAAAATTTAAATGACTTTTTAAATAAAATTATACAAAAAAAAGGAGAAGGAGTAATAATAAAAAATCCAAAATTAAACTATTTTACAGGGAGAGATTCTAATATTTTAAAAGTAAAAAAGTTTTTTGATGATGAAGCAGAAGTTATAGCTTTAAACTTAAGAGAAGATGGAACTTTAAAAAGTTTAGAAGTGAAGCTTAAAAATGGAATTATTTTCAATCTTGGTGGCGGTTTTACAAATAAAGAGAGATTAAATCCACCAAAGATAGGAGATATTGTAACATTTAAATATTATGGGTTTACAAAAAACAATAAACCAAAGTTTGCTTCTTTTTTAAGGATTAGAGAAGAAGAGTAAAATATATTTTATAAGAAAATCAAATATAAACAGTTTTACTTATACTTATTAAAATAATTACTTATTATTTATACATAGTTTTAATCATTAAAGATTAATGATATTTAGGTACAATTTCCTAAAAATTAGCAAAAATATTTACAATTCTTCAAGGATATTTATGAATAAAAATTTAGATACTATGATTTGTCATCTAAAAGATTTTGCACCATTTAAAGATATTGCAAACTCTTCTCATTTCCCAATTTATAACACTGCAACTTTTGATTTAAGAGATCAAAATTCAAATAAAACTTATGATTATACAAGAAGTGATAATCCTACAAGAGAGAGTTTAGAAAACTTTTTTGCTTTTGCAGAAAATGGTGCTGGAGCTGTTTGTACTCATACAGGAATAGCGAGTGTTGCCCTACTTTTCGAAACAGTTTTAAAAGCAAACTCTACAATTTTAGTAGAAGCAGATTGTTATGGTGGAACTTTTAGACTTTTAAAAGTTTATAAAGAGAAATACAATTTAAATATAATTTTTACAAATTTCAATGATTTAAATATGATAGAACATATATTAAAATCAAATAGTGTTGATTTAGCTTTATGTGAAAGCCCTACAAATCCTGGACTTAAAATGATTGATTTAGAAAAAGTTGCAAAACTATGTAAAGAAAATGATACTTTATTTGCAGTTGATAACTCTCTTGCAACATTTATAAGCCAAAAACCTTTAGATTTAGGGGCTGATTTTAGTTTATTTTCAACAACAAAATTTATAAGTGGTCATGGAAGTGTAATCGCTGGAGCTATTGTTGCTAAAACAGAAAAACTCTCTAATAAACTTCATTTTTATTCAAATGCTTTTGGAAGAAATCAAAATCCAATGGATGTATTTTTGATATCTTTAGGAGTTTCAAGTTTAAAAGTTAGAATGAAGGCTAGTGAAAAATCTGCTAAAAAATTAGCAAAATGGCTTGAAAAACAAAATTTTATAAAAAAAGTTACTTTTCCTGCACTTAAATCTTATCCACAAAGAACTTTAGCAAAAAAACAACTAAGAATTATTCCTAGTGTTTTTTGTGCAGATTTTAAAGATGAAAAACTAGCAGAAAAGTTTATAAAAAATGCAAACATTTTTGGAGAAAAATGCTCTTTTGGGAGTGCAGATAGTAGAGTTGAGATTCCAGCAAAAATATCTCATGCAAGTTTTTCAATAGATGAGTTAAAAGCAATTGGGATTACAAATAGTACTGTTAGATTTTCAATAGGTTTTGAAAGTATAAAAGATTTAAAAAATGATATTTTACAAGCGATAAAATGATAAAAAAGCCTACTTTTAAACATATTCCTTGTGGAGAAACTCTTCCACAAAACAATATTCATGCAGTTTCTACATCTATGCCAACACTTCAAGATGTAATTGATTATGAAGAACAAACTCCTCAAATATTAGAAAAAATTAAAGTTGCATATCCAAGGTTTTTGATACATCCTTATTTAAAACTTCTAGCAAAATATTTAAAAGAAAAATATAGTGTAGAAAATGAATATGAATTAATTTTATTAAGTAGTAAAAAAGCTGTTGAAGCTGTGAGTAATAGATATTTTATTCATAATAAATTTGAATTTAATGAAAGTTTTGGAATTATAAAAGTTATAAAAGGAAGACAATATGAAAAAGTTTTAAAATTTATTCAACATATTGGCTACAATTTATCTTCACGATTTGCTGAAGATTATCTATATAATTTAAATCTTATCCCTTATTTACAAAATGAAGAACTAGAAGAAAAAGAACTATCTGAAGATATTGTTATATCAACTTTAGCAAAAGCATATAAAGAAGATAAGAAAAATATTAAACTTTGTACTTCTGGAATGAATGCAATTCATAGTGTTTTAAAAGGCTTGAAAAACATTCAAGCCAGAAATGGAAAATCTATTTTAATACAATTTGGTTGGCTCTACTTAGATACTACAAATATTGTAAACAGATATTTTGAAGAGAGCAAAGTTTTTTTTGATATTAATAACTTAAAAGAGTTTGAAGATTTTTTAGAAACAAACAAAAATAGAGTATTAGGAATAATTACTGAAATTCCTACAAACCCTTTAGTAAAAACTGCAAATTTGAAAAGAATAAGAGAACTTTGTGATAAATATAATATTGTTTTAGTAATAGATTCAACATTTGCAACTCCTTACAATCTTGATTTAAAACCATATGCTGATATTTTTGTTGAATCTTTAACAAAGTTTGCTTGTGGAAATGCAGATGTTTTAATGGGTACAATTATTTTAAATAGTAATTTTAAAATCTCTCATATTAAAAACGAATTATTTAAACATAGTGATAATCCATATATAAAAGATATCCAAAGGATGGCTATTGAAATAGTAGATTATAAGAAAAGAGTTAAAAAAATCTCAGAAAATACAAAAGAACTTATAGTTTTTCTACAAAAACTACCATATGTCTCAAGAGTTTATTCTTGTTTAGATGAAGATAGTTTTTCTAACTATAAGGATCTAATGATAGATGAAAATAGTATTTGTGGAATAGTTTCAATAGTTATAGAAAAAGATTTTGAAAAAATTTACAATGCTCTAAATTTTGCAAAAGGTCCAAGTCTTGGAACAGAATTCACACTTCTAATGCCATATACATATCTTGCTCACTACGATTTAATAGTAAATAAAAATAATTTTCTAAATATAATAGAACTACCTATAAATTTAATTCGAATATCTGTTGGAATTGAAGATATAGAAGAGATTAAAAGAGAATTTGAGCGAATCAAAGAGATTTAATATAATACTTTAGAAAAGATATTTAACTAAAAAACTATCCAATTCCTTAAACTCTTTTCTCTTATCTTTTGGTAAAGCTACTAATATAAAATTTGATTCTTTATCTATCCAATATGAATAAAACTCTTTTTTTGATATTATAAATTTACCTGCATTTGGATCTAAAATTATCACAGAATTCTTATCTAAATTGTAAACTACTACAAAATGGGGATAATCCATTTTCCTTACAATTCTAGCAATAACTGGTACAGTTATATCATCAAAAATCTCTTTTGAGATTTTATATCCTTTAGAATTAAACTCAAAATCTAAAGCTAATTTTTGTAAATCATTAAATGTAACCAAATCTGTAGTTTCTAGTTTATCAATAAGCTCTTTTTCATCTATACTAAACCCATATAAATTAAATAAAGTTGCAAGTGCAGAAGCTCCACAACTTTCCTCATAAGTCTGTTTCACAACATCATTATACTTTATCTCTAAAAAAGATTTTACCTTAAATTCAGCAAATAAACTTATTTGTAAAATAAATAAAGAAATTAAAATTTGTGCCATAAAGAGAAAGATAATCTACTATCAGGTGCATTTGTACTTGTACCTACACTTGAATTTATAGTAATTACATTTTTTTCACTAAGATTATATGTTAAACCAAAACCTATGGTTGATAAAATTGTTGAATTATTTACTTTTACTCCATCTTCTTTCATTGAAGTTTGATAACTATGTTCTGTATTTAGATTTAATGAAATATTTGGATTTAATATTAAAAAGAGATTTAATTCTACAAAATAAGAGTTTGGCAAATTAATATTATTGTTACTTATATCTCTTTTTAAAGTTTGGTTTGTTCCTAAAGATAAAATAGTTACTAATGGATCTGAAAAACTTTTAACACTATACTTTAAATTATAATCTTTAAAAGAGTAATCTTTATCTGCATTTTGATACTTTATATTTTGTAAAACTGCAGTTTGAAAAATAATCGATTGTTGAAATTCATCAATCAATAAGCTATCAAAAGTATAATTTCCACCAATATATAAGCTATTGAAGTTTATACTATTATCACTTTTTGTTGATTGTGAACCAAAATCTAGATATTTTATTCTATCGTTTAAAATATTATAAGATAAGAATAAATCAAGATTATTACTAAACCCATACATCAAAGTTTGCCCAAAAACTAATTGTTGAGTTTCTGTTACTAAAGTTCCATCATCATAACTTACTAATATTGGGTAAGATGAGAATGTCCTTGTACCATTTGCATTTATTATATCCACATTTGTAGAAAGTCTAAAATCTTGCTTCTCTTTTTTAATATAAACTATCTATTGATATAACATCAGACACAAACCCCAGATGCTATACTAAATGTAATCAGAAAAAAGAGTTTTTTATAACCATTATTAACCATAGATTTTTATTTCCTTATTTATCATATTTGTTCTATTTAAGAACTCTTGTGTTGTTTCATTTTTATTTGATAAATTACTATTATTTAAAAGAGAGTTTGAACTATTTTCAAAGCTTTGCAAAAGTTTTTTTAATAACTCTTCATCAAGAGTAGATACTAACTCCATATCAAGTCTTAGAAAATTACCATCTAGTTTCAAATAGTTATCTTTTCTTATTTGATCCCACTTATCTTTATCTAAAGTTTCACCTTTATCCATAATCTCTAAAATATAATTTAAGGCTTGATTAAAATAATTTCCAAAATATCCGTCATTTTTAAAGAAATCACTATCTATAAAAAGCTTTTGCATATCATATTTAACTTTGTCATTAACAGATGATTCTCCTTCATAAGCTTCTTGCAAAGTTATGTTTCCATCAAAATCTTTATCAAGATTTAAAGTATAATTTAACTCATCATCAATGGAACCTTCTTTCTTTTCAGTTCTGTAACTAATATATTCAAAATCTGTTCTTTTTGAATAATTTTCAATAGTGTTTTCTTCAGCAACAAAAGTATCGTTATTAAATCTTATCTTTAGAGAGATATTTGTATCATTTCTTGTATTTCCATACTCTTCTTCGCTTAAAATTCCATCATTATTCACATCTGCTTTTAAAAATCCTCTAGTATAAGCAATATCTGCAAACCAACCAGCTACAAACTCTTGTGCTTTATCTTTTAATTCCACATCTCCTGCCTCATTTCTTACTACACTTTTCTCTCCAAATCTATTTTGTAGTTTCTCAAGCGTACTATTTTCTAAACTTACAGATACTTTTTGATTACTTAATGGGTCTATAAATGTTGTCTTAGAACTAGTTTGTGAAAGTTGATTATTTGTTTGATAGGATTGTTGATTTTGTTTTTGTAAAGTTTCTTCAAAAGAATTCTCATTTTTTGAACTATTTTTAGTCTTTACATCATATGATGTAAAGACATTTCCACTTAATGTTATTTGCATTTTTTTTCTTTATGTATTAATGTATATAAAGCTTACAAATTAAATACTTAGTTAAATCTTAAATTTCTTAAAAATAATTTTTAATATCTATTATTCCTATATTTTTATTTGAAGAATTCATTAATATCAACTTCTAAAACTGAAGATATTTTATATATATGCTCTAAATTAAAATGTTTATTATCTGCTAATAATTCAGCTTTCCCAAAAAATGTAGCATTTTGGTGTCCAATTGCATTTGCTAGTTTTAGTTGTGATATCTTTTTCTCCTTTCTTATTCTTTTTATATTTTTGCTAATAGAACTATAAAATTCTATTAACATTTCATCTGAAAAATCGATTTCTCTCATCAATACACCTATAAGGTTTATTTTATATTAATAATATATAATGCTTTTACAACACCCCAAGGGGTGCTAATAAATACACAAGAGAAAAACATGAGAAAAGAGACTATTTTAGAAGAAAATACTTTCTTGGTAAGTGAAACTGATGAGAAAGGTATAATTAAGTTCGCAAACAGCGATTTTTGCACCATTGCAGAGTATTCTTTAAATGAACTAATAGGTAAACCACATAATATTGTAAGAGATAAAGATATGCCAAAAGTAGCTTTCAAATCTTTATGGGATACAGTTCAAAAAGATGAAATTTGGACAGGATATGTAAAAAATGCAACAAAATCTGGTGGATTTTATTGGGTTTTTGCAACTGTTTATCCTTTTATCTCTTGTGATGGTTCTAAAGGCTATCTTTCTTGTAGAAGAAAAGCTTCAAAAGAAGAGATTAAGCAATATGAAAAAATTTATGCAAAACTTTTATCAGAAGAATAAATCAAGGAATCAAAATGTTTAATTATCTTAGTAAAAAAGAGTTAGAATTAATTGACAAATATTTCGAGCAGTATATCGAATTTACACAATATAAACAAAATAGTTTTAGGTATATTGAGAAAACAGGAAATAAAAAATTAGATAAATTATTTAATAGATGGAACACAAAAATAAAAGAGACTGATAACTCTATAAAACAAGATATAAAACTAATTGGTGAGCTAGTTTTAACAACAGATAAGTTAAGTCAAGGAATTTTTATGTGTAGAATTAAATCAACTACAAATAATCCTATGATTTCTACTTTGGCAAATACTATAAATCAAATGCTTGATTCTTTAGAAAAAAATATGGAACAACTAGAATCAACATTAAAATCTTATGCAAATGATGATTTTAGAATAAATATAAAAATAGATGAAATATTAAAATCTAGAATGCTTTCTGTTATGCAGAGTATAAATCATCTAGGTATTTCTTTAAATAACAATGCAAAAGAGAATTTAAAAAATGGAGATAGTTTAAAAGAAAAAACAACTAATATGAATAAACTTATGAATTCTTTAGCAAAAGAAGCAAATATTCAAGCTAGTTCTTTGGAAGAGATTTCAGCTTCTGTTGAAGATATAACTTCAATAGCAAGAAACAATGTTAAAAGTGCTTTACAAATGGTAGAACTTGGAAAAGATGTAAAAAACTCTGTTTTAAATGGTCAAGATTTAGCACAAAAAACTGTATATTCTATGGAAGAGATAGATAATAAAGTAAAAGCTATAAATAGTGCAATAACTATTATTGATCAAATATCATTTCAGACAAATATTCTAAGCCTAAATGCAGCTGTTGAAGCTGCAACAGCGGGAGAAGCTGGAAAAGGATTTGCAGTTGTAGCACAAGAAGTAAGAAATCTTGCAAATAAAAGTGCAGATGCTGCAAAAGAGATAAAAACATTGGTAGAAGATGCAAATATAAAAGCAAGTGAAGGTAAAAATATATCAGAAACTATGATTGAAGATTATAATAAACTGAACAATATAATATCTGAAACTATAAAAATAATTGAAGATGTAAACAAAACTTCACAAGAACAAGTTTTAGGAATGGAACAAATAAATAGCAATATCTCTCTTTTAGATAAGACCACTCAGGAAAATGCAGAGAAATCAAATTTAACTTTGAAGTTTACAAAAGAGATAGAAAAATTGTCTAACAGTCTTGTAGAGAGTGCTAATAACAAAAAGTTTATTTAAATTATTTTATATTTATCTTTAGATTTAAAACTTTAAAATCATATCATATTGTTAAATCTTATAAAACTAAAAATATATTTTATTTGTATATTATGAAGATCTTAAATATAGAAAAAGAAATTTTGGGATTATAATTTATTACTAATATTAATATTTATTGGTTTTAATTATATACAAACTATTAACATAATTACTATATAATATATGCTTTAAATTTTTAAGGGTAATAAATGAGTGACATAATAAAAATATTTAATGCAAAAGAGAATAATCTAAAAAATATAAATCTAGAAATACCAAAAAACAAACTTGTAGTTTTTACAGGACTTAGTGGAAGTGGGAAATCAACACTTGCTTTTGATACACTTTATGCAGAAGGTCAAAGAAGATATATAGAATCTTTATCTTCATATGCTAGACAATTTTTAGATAAAGTTGGTAAACCAGATGTTGAAAGAATTGAGGGTTTAACACCTGCAATCGCAATAGATCAAAAAACAACTTCAAAAAACCCTCGTTCTACTGTTGGAACAATTACAGAAGTTTATGACTATTTTAGACTTCTATTTTCTAGAGTTGGAGCTCAACATTGTCATAAATGCTCAAAACCAATTTCAAAAATGAGTGCAAGTGATATTATTGATCAGGTATTATCTTTGCCTAAAGAGTCAAAACTTATTATTTTAGCACCATTAATAAATAGAAAAAAAGGTAGCTTTGCTGATTTACTTGAATCTCTTAGAACTAAGGGGTATGTAAGAGCAATGATTGATGGAGTTATGGTAAGACTTGATGAAGATATCGAGCTAGAAAAAACAAAAATGCACACAATTAAAGTAATTATCGATAGAGTTGTTGTAAATGATGATAATAATGAAAGAATTGCACAAGATGTTGAAAAAGGTTTAAAAGAGAGTTTTGGAGAGCTTGAAGTTGAGATTATAAACCATGAAGAGTTAGGTATTGAAAAAAGTATTCATTATTCTGAGCATATGGCTTGTTTTGATTGTAAAATCTCATTTGAACCACTTGAGCCAATATCTTTTTCATTTAACTCACCAAAAGGTGCTTGTAGCTCTTGTGATGGTCTTGGAATAAGATATGCACTTGATATGAAAAAAATAATAGATGAAGATTTAACAATAGAAGATGGTGCAATAAAAATTATATATGGATTTAATAAAGGTTACTATTTTAAAATGCTTATTGCTTTTTGTGAAAGCCAAAAAATTGATATTAAAAAACCATTTAGAGATTTAGATGAGCATCATCAAAAAGCAATTTTACATGGAACTATTGATGAGTTTGAGTTTTTTTGGAAAAGACATAAACTTAAAAGAAAATGGGATGGAATTATCAAATTAGCTTACGATATGATAAAAGATGAAAAAGAAATTTCTGAATATATGACTGAAAAGAGATGTGATGATTGTAATGGAAATAGATTAAAACCATCAAGTCAATCTGTTTATGTTGCGAATAAAACAATTCAAGATATTTTAAATGTACCAATAGAAGAAGCTCATAGCTTTTTTCAAGATGATAAAAACTTTACTTATTTAAGTGAACAAAATAAAATGATTGCAGCTCCTATTTTAAAAGAGATAAAAGAGAGAGTTTTCTTTTTATACGATGTTGGGCTTGGTTATATAACTTTAGGAAGAGATGCAAGAACAATAAGTGGTGGAGAAGCACAAAGAATTAGAATTGCTTCTCAAATAGGAAGTGGTTTAACAGGTGTTATGTATGTTCTTGATGAACCATCTATTGGTCTTCATGAAAGAGATACTAGTAAATTAATTAAAACATTAAGAGCTTTACAAGAAAAAGGCAATAGTGTTATTGTTGTTGAACATGATAAAGAGACTATAAATGCTGCTGATTTTATCGTTGATATTGGTCCAAACGCTGGAAAATTTGGTGGAGAAGTTGTATTTGCTGGAACATTGAAAGAGTTAAAAAAAGCAAAAACACTAACTGCTTTATATATGAATGATAAGAAAAAAGTAGATTATCCACATAATAGACCACAAGAAGAGTTCATAGAGATTAAAAATGTAAATATAAATAATATAAAAAATCTTGATGTAAAAATCCCTCTTAAAAACCTTGTAAGTATAACAGGAGTTAGTGGAAGTGGAAAGTCATCACTAATATTGCAAACCCTACTTCCTGTTGCTCAAGAGCTTTTAAATCGTGCTAGAAAAGTAAAAAAAGTAGATGGTGTTGAAATAGAAGGTCTAGAAAAGCTTGATAAAGTTATATATCTTGATCAAAGCCCAATAGGAAGAACTCCAAGAAGTAATCCAGCAACTTATACAGGTCTTATGGATGAGATAAGAGATCTATTTTCAAAAACAAAAGAAGCAAGTCTTAGAGGTTATAAAATAGGAAGATTTTCTTTTAATGTTAAAGGTGGAAGATGTGAAAAATGTCAAGGAGAAGGTGAAATCAAAATTGAAATGCACTTTTTACCAGACATAATGGTTAAGTGTGATACTTGCTTTGGACATAGATATAATGCTCAAACTCTAGAGATATTATATAGAGGAAAAAATATATCTGATGTTTTAAATATGAGTGTTGATGAAGCTTTAGAATTTTTTGCAAAAGTTCCAAAACTATATGCAAAATTGAAAACATTGAGTGATGTTGGACTTGGATATATTACTTTAGGTCAAAATGCTATTACTTTAAGTGGTGGAGAAGCTCAAAGAATAAAATTAAGTAAAGAGTTAAGTAAAAAAGATACAGGAAAAACTCTTTATGTTTTAGATGAGCCAACAACAGGTCTTCATTTTGCAGATGTTGATAGACTTACAAAAGTTCTTCATCATTTAGTTGAACTAGGAAACTCTGTACTTGTAATTGAACATAATCTTGATGTTATAAAAAATTCAGATTATATTATTGATATTGGTCCAGAAGGTGGAGATAAAGGTGGAAAAGTTGTAGATATGGGTACAGTTGAAGAACTTGTAAATAATCATAAAAAATCTGGTTCATATACTGGATATTATTTAAATAAAGAGCTAAAAGGATAATAATAGTTTAAATGATAATAATAAATAAAACAATAAAAGAACAATTTATACTATTTTGTAAAAAAAACAATTTTAGTGATATGAAAAAAGCTGTTGAGTATTTTACAATATTTGGTGGATTAGATATTGATATTGATACAAATAAAGATATTTTAGAATTAATAGAAAAACACATTTTAAATAATTATATATCTATAAAAAGTGATATAAATTATTTAGTAGGTGCTTATAGTATTGATAGTGCTATTTTATCTGGTATTGCTTTAGGAGATAGAAAAGAGACAAATGCTTTTAAAAGAGCTTTTGTAAGTTTTGAAGAGGGTTCTAAAAGTGTAGAATCACTATATAATAAGGGTATTATTGATATTGATTCATCTGTAAACTATATTTTAAAAAAAAGAAATGATTCTAAAATATCAAGAAAACTACTATTTACAAATCCATTTATAAGATTTTGGTTTGCCTTTGTTTCTCCTATTTATAAAGGGATTAAAGATGGAAATTATGAAGAGTTTAAAACAAAATTTAAAAATAGAGAAGCTGATTTTAGTGATTTTATTTTTGAAGAGTTAGCTTTATCTTATGTAAAAAATTGTTTTATAGAAGAAAAAATAAAAGATCATGGTCAATATTGGAATGAAAAAGTAAGTATTCCTATTATTGCAAGAACTCAATCAGAACTTTTAATAGCTGGTATAGTAAAAAATACAAATAATAAAATAAAAAAGAGTGATTTAAATAAGTTTATAGAAGATTGTAAAGAAGAAGATATAAATCCAGATATTATAGTTATATTTTCTAAAAATGGTTTTTCAAGTGAAGTAAAAGCTTTAAAAAACAACTCTTTAAAGCTTTTTGATATAAAAAGTTTAAAAGCTTTATTACTTAAATTCTAGATAGTTTCTTTATTATATATCATTAATTTATTATTAGTTAATATAATATAAAATTATACTCTTAAAAAAGGATATATTTATGATAAAACAAGCAAATAAAAACAATATAGAAAATATTTCAACTCTTATTCATGATGCAATTCACGATATAGCAATTACTTTAACTGGTGAAAATGAAAATGAAAAGATATTAGAAACTTTAGATTACTATATAAAAATGGATATAAATAGACTTAGTTATAACAATATTTATACTTATGAAATACAAAATCAAACTGTTGGAATTTTGGTTGCATATAGTTCAAATGATGTTGAAAAATTAGATTCTCCAATTTTAGAACATATAAATCAAAAGAATATAGCTTTGGATCGTTTTGAAAAAGAGTGTTTTCCTGATGAATTTTATATAGATACTGTAAGTGTTAGTTCTTCATTTCAAGGAAGAGGAATAGCAAAAGAACTTTTCTCGTTTGCAGAACAAAGAGCAAAAGAGTTAAACTTTAAAAAACTTTCACTTTTGGTTGATTTTGAAAATCCAAAAGCAAAAGCTCTATATGAGAAACTAGGTTTTACAGATAATGATGTTTTAGAAGTATCAGGAAGCCAATTTTCTCATATGATTAAAAAACTATAATCTAAATCAAAACACCCAAAAGCATTAATAAAGCTAACATAAACATAAAAATTGGAGCAAGGATTTCTAAACTATTTACAAGTTTTTTTGAATTTGAAGATAGTTTATGTAAACTTACTCCTAAAAATGATGATAAGAATATCACCAAAGCCATACCAAAACTTACACTAATACTTGCCAAAATCACAGCAAAATAAGTCTTTAAATAAAAAGCATAAACAAAAAGTAAAACTGTTCCAGGACAAGGTATAATTCCAGCTGTTAAAACAAATACCAAATCTTGTTTTTTACTTCTTTTTTGAAATCTTATTGGCTTATTTATTGTAGCTTTTACAAAATTCATATTTTGTGGTTTTATACTAAATTGTGAACACTTTAACTCTTCATTACTTCCACAAGTTCCACAAACACAAGATTTTTTGGTAATTTTTCTATATAAAATAAAAATTGCTAAAAGCATAATTATAAGTGCACTAAAAGCTGTAATATAGGTAATTGAATTTTCTAAGAAATTACTCATAAGTGTATTTAAAATAAGTATTGAAAAAACAACTATTATCAATGCTCCTATAATATGTATAAAAGCTGTTAAAAAAGATATTGTAAATGCTTCAAGATATGTACTTTTTTGTGTTGAAAAATATGAAAATGCCAAAGCTTTTCCATGACCTGGTCCTAAAGCATGAAATAATCCATATAAAAAAGATGCTAAAATAAGAAAAAATAGAGCAAATTTATCTCCATTTTCAATATCTACAAGATATTTTTTCATACTATTTGTAAATTTTTCTGTAAAACTTATCTCTTGTTTTTCTACTCTTTTTACTTTATTATCAAATCTCTCTTTATCTTCTACTTTTTGATTATTCTCTATCCAAATATCTTCTAAACTCTGTTTTTCTTCTTTTTTGCTATTTACAACAATATTAAACTTTTGGCTTGATAAATTTGAAGCAGATATTTTGTAGTTTACTTCATTTATTTTTGTTGTTTTACTTACTTCATAAGGTATATTTATCTCTTGATTTTTATCTTCAAATATAAAGAAAAAGTAGTTCTCATCATCAAATATTCTAAGATTTAGACTGTTTTTATCATATATTTCTAAATCTAAAATAACTCTATAATCAAAAAATAAAGTATTGTTTGTAAAGCTCATTTTATAACTTTCTACACGAAAAGGAATACTATTTTTTGAATCATTGCTATAAGATATTGTTGTTAAGAAATCTTTTGAAACTAAATAAGAGATTAAAGAGTCTTCTATAAGAGCTAACTCTTTTTCATCAAAATTATTATCTAAATTTAAATCATAAATTTTCATAAGTTCTTCTGAAAACTCTTTTACAAATTCCCATTTTATATCAACAGATTTTATATTTTTATCATCTGCTTCAATTTTTGTTGTTACATATGTTTTTGGTGTTAGAACTGCACATAAAGAGCAGCCAAAGATAAAACTTTGGCTTAAAACTAAAAAAAGTATTAATCTAATCATTTATAACTTTTTGCTATCTCTTTTGCAACAAGTAGCATATTATTGTGCCAATCATCACTTAAAGGATCAATAGAAATAACATTTGCACCAATACTTTTTGATATTGTTTTTGCATTTTTTTGTGAGAATTGTGGAGAAACAAATACTATTTTTATCTTATGTAATTTTGCTTCTTCTATTAACTTTATCATATCATTTGGTTTTGGCTCTTTTCCTTCAATTTCAATAGATATCTGCTCTATTTCATATCTTTTAGAAAAATATCCCCAAGATGGATGAAATACCATAAATGCCATATCTTTATATGGTTTTAGAATCTCTTTTATCTCATTATCTAATAAATCTAACTCTTTTATAAACTCTTCATAATTTTCTTTATAAAACTTACTATTTTTTTCATCTATTTTTACCATTGTTTCAAAAATAGTTTTTACTTGAGATTTTACTGATATTGGGTCAAGCCAAACATGTGGATCTAATCCATCTTCTCCATGTTCATGATGTGAGTGATGATGATCATCTTCATCTTCATCTTCATCTTCATTATGAGAGTGTTCCATCATAGCAATTTTTTCTATCTCTTTTGTTGTATCAACAAAAAGTGTATTTTTTGCATTTGTTTTAAATTTTTCTATCCAAGCTTTCTCACTTGGTTCATTAATCATAAAATATATTTTTGAAGAAAAAAGAGCTTTCATAGTCGATGGTTTTGGTTCAAAATTATGAGGAGAACTTCCAGGAGAAACCATTACATTTATATTAAACTTATCTTTTACTATTTTCTCAACAAAATATTTTTGCGGTAGGATTGTCACAGAAATTATATCTTTTTGTGCAAATAATGTTACTACAAAAAATATACTTATAAGCAATATCTTTCTCATTTTTTATCCTTAACTTAGAGTTATGCAACTGAGTTGCAAAGTATAATTGGAATATTAAACTTTTTAAACTTTAATACAACTTAGTGGCACTTAATAAAGTTTTTGGTAATATTTTCCCTATGAATAATTTAGAAAATAAAAAATTCTTTTCAAATATAAAGCTTACAAATGCTAGGAAAAGTATCTTAGACCTTTTATTAGATTCGAAAAGACCTCTGTCTTATGAAGATATTAAAAATGACATAGTAATGGATAAAGCTACTTTTTATAGAAATATTACATTTTTTGAAGAGCATAAACTTATTAACTCTTTTGAATCAAACGATAAAAAAAGATATTTTGAAATAAAAGATAAAGAACATCTTCATTTTATTTGTGATATTTGTTCAAATATAGAGTGTATATTTGAAAAACCAAATTTTTCTCTAAAAAATTATAAAATTGAAAATATTATCCTAAAAGGACAATGTAAGGACTGTAACAAAAATGGCTAATCTACTCCCAAGAAAATATCTAAGAACAATAGTAAATATAAAAAATCAATATAAATTTATAACAAGTTTTATATCAACTGCAACTCTAAGTGGTTTTAAACTTTTTTTAGTAACTGTTTTAGCAGTTTATATAGCAAACTCAACTTTTGCTCCTCAATATTTTGAAATACTTGAAACTCATTTTAGTTTTTCATTTGGTACTCATACTTTTTCTATGTCTTTACAACACTGGATAAATGATGTTTTAATGGCTATTTTCTTCCTTGTTGTTGGTTTAGAAATAAAAAGAGATATGCTAATAGGAGAGTTATCAAGCTTAAAAAAAGCATCTTTTCCCATAATTGCTGCTCTTGGTGGAATGATTGTTCCTGCTCTTGTTTATCTATTTATAGATCAATCTCACCCAACTGGATTTGGTGTACCAATGGCAACAGATATTGCTTTTGCACTTGGAATTTTAATGCTTTTAGGAAAAAGAGTTAGTTTATCTATTAAAGTATTTTTAGTTACATTAGCTGTTGTAGATGATTTAGGAGCAATTTTAGTTGTTGCAATATTCTATACAAATGAACTTCACTATGATTTCCTAATATACTCAGCTCTTACATATTTTGTTTTAATGTTATTTAACTACTTTAATTTAACAAGAGTTATGCCTTATTTATTTGTTGGTATATTTTTATGGATTTTTGTGCATAGTTCAGGGATTCACTCTACAATTGCTGGTATATTACTTGCTTTTGTAATTCCTTTAAAGGCGAATAAAACATCTGTAGAAGAGATAGAAGAGCACAACTCAAAAAGTCCACTTTTAAAGCTAGAACATGCTTTACATAACTTTAGTGCATTTTTAATAATGCCTTTATTTGCTTTTGCAAATGCTGGTGTTGCATTAGAGTTTGAAAGTGTTATTGAAAATAGCACAATTGTTTTAGGAGTATTTTTTGGTTTAGTTATAGGAAAACCTATTGGTATTTTATTATTTACATATCTTGCAACTTTATTTAAAATTAGTGAAAAGCCATCAAATGTATCTTGGAGAGAGATTGTAGCTGTTGGTTTCTTAGCAGGAATTGGATTTACTATGTCAATATTTATATCTCATTTAGCATTTAGTGATCCACATGTAGTAAGTGCTGTAAAAATTGCAGTATTCGCAAGTTCAATAACAGCAGCTGTTATTGGAGTTTGTTTACTACTTTTTTTAAGCAGAAAAAACAGTGATATAAAAGAGGAATAATATTGATTGATAATGATACAATAATAAAAATAGCAAGTTACTTTTCAATTATTGCTCATACTCCTGGAAGATTAAGAGTTAGAGTAAACCCTAAAATAGTAAAAGAGAGTGAAAATATCTCCTTAGGAGATATTGAATCTTTACCCACAAAAATATCTGGAATTAAAGATATAAAGATAAATAAAATCATAGCTTCTGTTACAATTATTTACGATCCAGATATTTTTAGTCCATCATTATGGGAAGATTTAATAAAAAAAGAAAATATTTCAGAAATTAGAGATATTATTAACAATCTTATAAAGGAGATTTAATGGCAGTTGATTACAATATTTTAACTAGTAAAAAAATAGATGAAAATTCAAATATTCCTATTCGTGATCAAATTTTACAAATTGCTGTATATGATGAGTTTAAAGCTTATGAAATATATACAAAAGTAATAGAAAAATTTGGAAATATAAACCCTTTTTTAAATATAAAAGAGGCAGAAGCTATACATTATTCAGTACTTATACAACTTATGCAAAAATATAATATTGAAGTTCCTATTAATGATTTAGAAAATAAGATTTCAATTCCTGAGTCTTTAATTGAATGTTATGAATTAGGTGTTGCAGGAGAAATAAACAATATTGCTTTATATAATTATCTTCTTTCTTATGCACAAGATAGTGATATAATTGATACTCTTTACCAACTCCAAGCTGCATCATACAACAATCATTTACCAGCTTTTCGTTCTCATGTACAAAACTACTATAATAATTCATCTATTAATGGATTTAATCAAGAAAAGCTAATGCAAGATTTAGCCCAATATCAAGAGATTTATTCACAATTTTCTTCAGGGAATTTAGATGAAAATTCTATATCAAATCTACTTTCAAAATTAAATTTTAATTTTATAGGTGGTGCTCTTAGTGGAGGAGCTTTAATAGCTATAATAAATCAGCTATTAAGTTCATATAATAAACAAAACCAAGATGATAAGGAGTAAATTATGGCATTACCTTTTATAGCAGGGATTTTTGTAGGAGCTACTACTGTTATGGCTTATAAAAATAGAGATTTATTAAAAAGTAAATCAAAAGAAATTATAGATATTGCAAAAGAAAAAGTTGTATCTACTAAAAGAATAGTTGATAGTAAATTAAAAAAAGAAGAGATAAAAACTGACTTACAAGAAATTAAAGAAAAACCAAAAAGAAAATATACTAAAAAAATAGTTTCAAATAAAGAGGTAGTAAAATGAAAAAAATAGATACAGGAGCACCAAGAAATGTTTTAGGACATGTAATTAGTGGTGCTATTGCTAGTGCTGTAATTAGTGGTGCTATTAACTATAAAAAGACTCAAAATGGATCTTTAAATAAGAATTGTGCAATAAAAGATACAGTAAAAAGAGCTTCTCAAGGAGCTATAGTAACAGGAAGTGCTATTGCAACTACAAACTATATTGGAGAAGGAAATTATCTTAGAGCTTTTACAGCTTTAAGTATTGGTTTAGCAGGTATTTATGCACTTGAAGTAATAGAAGAAAAATTAGAAGAAAAGTATTTAACAAACCAAAATATAAAATTAGGAGAAGATAATGAATAATCAATACAACAATGATATTAACTCAACAAGAAATGCTACTAACAATAGTAGTAATTTAAATCAAAACCCTTATATAAATCAAGGTTTAAACCAAAACAACAATACGCAAAATCAATCAAACTCTTTATTAAATGGAGATTTTATAAAAGGTGCATTAATAGGTGCAATAGCAACTTATGTTTTAACAAATAAAAATGCTCAAGAAACTATCTTTAAAACATTTGAAAAAGCAAAAGGTTTTGTAAGTGCTGGTGTAGAAGAGTTAAAAGAGAGAATTGAAGATGCAAAAGCTGCTTCTTCACATCATACAAAAGATTAAAAAGTATCTAAAATGAATTCAAAGTTTATAAAAGTTCACCAGATAAAAAATAGAGCAAGATATAAGCTTCAAATTTTAAAAGAAAAATTTATTGATGAAGATATCTTAAAGAGTTATTTTAAAGATATTAAAGAGATAAATGATATAAGAATAAATAAAAAAGCCTACTCTATAATTTTTGATGTAAGTAATGATATTTTTAATAAAATTGAAGAAAAATTAGAAAATATAAGTTTAGATAATCTTTTAAAATCTGTTACAAGCAATTCAAATAGTGTTTGTGTTTCTTGTATTGGTGAGGAAAAACCATCTATAAAAGGTACTTTAATAGCTAGTTCTGCTCTTGCATTAGAAAGAGTTACTACAAATAATACTTTAAAAGCTGGTTTAACTACACTTGCTTGTACTCCTTTATTAATTGATGGAACAAAAGAGCTATTTAAAGAAGGTTTAACATCTCATGTTTTAGAAGCTGGAGCAGTTGCAATTTCTATATTTAGAAAAGATTATCTTGCTGCAAACTCTACAAATGCAATGCTTGAACTAGGTGAATATATTGAAGAAACAACCGTTCATAAAAGTGATGATTTACTAAAAGAACTTGCAAAACCAAATATCGAAGAAGCATGGATTGAAAAAAGAGTTGATGGAAAAGTAAGCGAAGTTCTTGTGAAAACTGAAGATATAAAAATTGGTGATATTGTAATTGTTGGAGCTGGAAACACTGTTGCTATAGATGGACATATTATTGATGGAGCTGGAACTATAAATCAAGTTTCAATGACGGGAGAAGCAACACCAATTGCAAAATATAGAGGAGATAAAGTTCTTTCTGGAACAATAGTTGAAGAAGGAAGATTTAGAATTTGGGCTGAACATGTTGGTGCAAACACAGCAACACAAAGAATAAAACACTATATAGAAAACTCTTTAAATGAAAAATCATCTGCTCAATTAAAAGCAAATAAACTAGCTGATAAACTAGTTCCTGTAACTCTAGGTTTAGCAAGTGCAGCTTATATCTTTACAAAAGATTTTGAAAGAGTTGCTTCAGTTTTACAAGCTGATTATTCTTGTGCATTAAAACTTGCAACTCCTGTTGCTTTTAAATCAACTATTTCAAAAGCTGGTCATAGTGGAATTATGATAAAAGGTGCAAAATCTATTGAATCATTGGCAAGTGCAGATACTTTTGTTTTTGATAAAACAGGTACATTAACAAGTGGAGAACTAGAAGTTATAAGTGTTGATTCATATGATAAAAACTGGACTGAAGAGAAACTATTAAATCTAACTGCTTCAACTGAAGAACACTATTTCCATCCTGTTGCAGAAGCTGTTGTAAAAGCTGCAAAAGAGCGTGGTTTTGTGCATATGCACCATGAAGAAGTAGAATTTATTGTAGCACATGGAGTAAAAACAGAAATAAAAGGGAAAGCTGTTATTATTGGTAGTAGACACTTCTTAGAAGATGATGAAAAAATAGATTTTAAGCCTTATAAAAAAGAGATTGAAGAGTCTTTAAAAAAATGTGATACTCTACTTTATGTAGCTTATGATGGAAAACTTCTTGGAACAATTGGTTTAAGTGATGAATTAAGATTAAATACAAAAGATGCTATTAAAAAATTAAAATCTCTTGGAGTAAAAAATATTGTAATGCTCACAGGAGATATTAAAGAGAAAGCTTTAAAAGTAGCAGAAGAGCTAGGAATAGATGAAGTAAGAGCAGAATTACTTCCTCAAGAAAAAGCTGATATTGTAAAAGAGCTTATGAATGAAGGTAGAAAAGTTGCTTTTATTGGAGATGGAATAAATGATGCTCCAGCTTTAATATCTTCTCATGTTGGAATATCAATGAGTAAAGGTGCTGATATAGCAAAAGCAACTGCTGATATTAGTTTATTAAAAGATGATATCATGGCTGTAGTTGAAGCAAAAGAGTATGCAAACAAAACTATGAGTTTAATAAATACTAATTTCAATGCAACAGTTGGAATAAATAGTGGAATACTTGCAGGTGCAACATTTGGACTATTTTCACCAATTACAACAGCAATTTTACACAATGGAACAACTATTGCTTTACTTTTTAATTCAATCAAGGGTGTGAATTTAGCAAGAAAATAGATTTTAATAATAGTTATCAGTTTTATTTAAGCAATTAAATATTAAAATTCAATAACTATTATCAAAAGGATTTCATATGCCATTTTTATTACCTCTTGCAACACTAATTACAGGTGTTTTAACAGTTAAAACAGTAAATAAAAGTTTAAAAACTTATGAAAGAAGAAAAAAAAGAGATGAAAGAAAACAAAACATTTGATTTAGAAATTCAAAGAGAAGTTGCAAAAATTGGAATGACTGCAACTCTAGGTGCTACTGTTGTTACTTCAATGTTTATGAAAAATAAACTTGCTAAAAATACTCACGTAATTGCTGGTGTCGCTTTTTGTGGCTTTGCTCTTTGGCACCATATGCTTTATCAAACAAAAAACAATAAAAAAACAGATAAATTAGTTTCAAAATAAGCTTACTCTTTAGCTAAGATATTGTTAATCATTTTTTAGTTAGAATCCAAAAATTATTTAAGGATAGAATAGATGAATAAAAGAGTTCTTGTAAAGTTTTCAGGTGAAGCACTAGCTGGAGCTGAAGGTTATGGAATAGATACTAAAATTTTAGATTATATAGCTGAAGAGATTAAATCTCTTGTAGAAAATAGTATTGAAGTTGCAATCGTAATTGGTGGTGGAAATATAATAAGAGGTGTTACTGCTGCTGCTGATGGTGTTATAAAAAGAACAAGTGCTGATTATATGGGAATGTTAGGAACTGTTATAAATGGTGTTGCCATGCAAGAAGCTTTAGAATACAAAGGTTTAAATGCAAGACTTCAAACTGCTATTAAGATGGAAGAGATAGCTGAACCTTTTATTGTAAGAAAAGCTTTAAGACATTTTGAAAAAGGAAGAGTTGTGATTTTTGGTGCTGGAACAGGTAATCCATATTTTACAACAGATACAGGAGCAACATTAAGAGCGACTGAAATTGGTGCTTGTATGCTAATTAAAGCAACAAAAGTAAATGGTGTTTATGATAAAGATCCAATGAAATACTCAGATGCAAAAAAACTAGATATTTTAAGCTATGATAGAGCTTTAGAAGATCAAATTAAAGTAATGGATGATACTGCTATTGCTTTAGCAAAAGACAATAAACTTCCAATTGCTGTTACAAATATGAATGAAAAAGGAAATCTTTTACGAATAGTTCAAGGTGACTATAGTAAATGTTCAATAGTAAAATAGATTAGATTTTAATTTAAAGGAAAAAGAATGGAAAGATTAGAAGAGAGAATTTCAAAAGCTTTAAAAAAAGTTGATAATGATAGATATATTTTAGCAATTGCTGTTGGTCAAAGAGCAGATGAATTAAGTAAAGGTGCAAAACCACTTTTAACACAAAATACTCAAAAAATGAAATATACAGACATAGCGATTGACGAAATTGCAAGTGGTCTTTTAAAAATCGATGGTCTTGTAGATAAAAAATAGGAATCTATAAATCCATATGAATCAGTTTTTTAGTAACATTCAAAAAATAAACTCTATTGAAGAAGCTATAAAAGAGCTTGAAAAACAAATACCAATATCTAAAAAACTAGAAGATATTATTCAATTTGTAATAAAAGCTCATGAAGACCAATTTAGAAAAAGTGGTGAGCCTTATTGTGTTCATCCTATTTTGGTTGCAACAATTACTGCTAGTTTTTCAAAAGATGAAGATGTTATAGCAACTGCTCTTCTACACGATGTTGTAGAAGACACTCCATATACTTTAGAATTTGTTGAAGAAAACTGGGGAAAAAATGTTTCTAATATGGTAAAAGGACTTACTAAAGTTTCTGATATTAGAGAAGAAAACTTTGTAACTTCAAAAGATTCAAGTGATTCAAAAATTGTACAAGCAGCTCTTACATTTAGAAAAATGCTAATTGCATCTGTTGATGATCCAAGAGTTTTAATAGTTAAACTTTGTGACAGGCTTCACAATATGCTAACTCTTGCAGTTTTACCTCCTCATAAACAAAAAAGAATAGCTGAAGAAACTTTAGTTGTTTATGTTCCAATAGCAAATAGATTAGGTATTTCAACACTTAAAAATGAGTTAGAAGATTTAGCATTTTTCTATATATATCCTGATGAATACAAAAAAATTGATGACTTTTTAAAAGAGAATGAACAAGCAATGCAACTTGGGTTTAATAACTTCATAACTATTACAAAAGAGCTTCTAGAAAAAAATGGTTTTGAAAGTGAAAATATAAAAATTTACTCAAGAATAAAACATCATTATTCAATATATTTAAAAATGCAAAGAAAAGGTATAACTATTGAAGAAGTTTTAGATCTTTTTGCTATTAGAATTTTAGTTAAAGAAGATATTGACTGCTATAAAGCCTTAGGACATATTCACTTAGAATTTAAACCTTTGGTTTCAAGATTCAAAGATTATGTAGCAACTCCAAAAGAGAATGGTTATAAAACAATTCATACAACAGTGTTTTATAATTCAAAAATTTATGAGATTCAAATTCGTACTTTTGATATGCATAGCATTGCTGAATATGGTATAGCAGCTCACTGGGCATATAAGAATGGAGAAAAAAACACTTCATCAAGTTCAAATACAAACTTGAACTGGCTTAAATCATTAGAGTTTTCAAATGATAATATAGAAGAATTTTATAAAGAGACAAAAGAAAATCTATTTAGTGATGAAATAATTGTTTACTCTCCAAAAGGAGAAGTTTTCATTCTTCCTATTGGTTCAACTGCTTATGATTATGCTTTTGCTGTTCATACAAATATAGGTAAAAGAGCTGTTTCTTGTCATATTAATAAGGTTAAAAAACCTCTTCTTACTGTTTTAAAAAGTACTGATATTATACAAATTGAACTAAGTGATGAACCTATTATTAGATGTTCTTGGATAGATATGGTAAAAACATCTAGGGCAAAAAAACAATTAAAATTTCTATGTGCACAAAAACAAAGAGAGATTGATAATTTAAGTGGTAAAAATATTATAAATACTATTTTCTCAAGATACTATGATGATATTTTAGAACATTATCCTGTAAGAGCATTATATAAAGTAACAACTAATCTTTCTTATATGAAAAATGCAAAAGAACTTGTTGAAAAAAAAGTATTAAAAGAGAAAGGAATAATGGGAAGATTTAAAATCTTAACAAGTAAAATAAAAGAGTTTAAATTTGACAATATGTTGGTATATTCAAATTTCAGTATAAATTCTTTATCTTTTGATCACTGTTGCCACCCAAAATTTGGTGATGATATCATTGCTTTTAGAAATAATCACTCAGCTACTATTCATCATAAAATGTGTGATAAAGCTTATTTAAAAATTAAACAAAATGAACAAATGATATTTTGTCAATGGGAAAAAAATAGTGTTTATAAATATAAAATGCTCATTAGTATTCCAAACACTAAAGGTGAACTAGCAAAAGTTATGTCATACCTATCAAAAAGTGATTTTTATATTTTAGGTGTAGCATTTGGAAGACAAAAACACTCTTATATTCAATATTGTGATATTGAATTTGAAACAAATATTTCAAATACAGAAGATGTAAAACAAATTGTTGAGAAAAATATAAAAGTAATAGAATTTACATCAAAAAAAGACGCATATAATAAATAAGGTAAAAAATGGAAAATAGATTAGAAGAAGCATTAGAAGAGATCAAAAGAGGAACAGCTGAAATTATTGATATTGAAGCAATTACTAAAGTAGTTACTAGATATTTTGAAACTGGTGAGAATTTTTTTGTAAAAGTTGGATTTGACCCAACTGCTCCTGATATTCATTTAGGACATACTGTTTTACTACAAAAGATGGCAACTTTCCAAAAATATGGTGCTATTATTCAATTTCTAATTGGAGATTTTACAGCTGCTATTGGTGATCCAACTGGAAAAAGTGAAACTAGAAAAGTTTTAAGTAAAGATGATGTTTTAAGAAATGCAGAAACATATAAAGAACAAGTATTTAAAGTACTTGATCCTACTAAAACAAAAGTTGTTTT
Source organism: Aliarcobacter thereius LMG 24486 (assembly GCF_004214815.1). Taxonomy (NCBI): domain Bacteria; kingdom Pseudomonadati; phylum Campylobacterota; class Epsilonproteobacteria; order Campylobacterales; family Arcobacteraceae; genus Aliarcobacter; species Aliarcobacter thereius. The sequence goes on along the minus strand of NZ_CP035926.1, from coordinate 707,262 downwards.
TAATAGCGAATGGTTAAATAAGCTTGGAACTTCTGGACTTATTCAGTTAGCTTCAAATTTAACTGTAGCAAGAATGCTAGAAAGAGATGATTTTTCAAAAAGATATAGTTCAAATACTCCAATTGCTGTTAGTGAGTTTATATATCCCCTACTTCAAGGTTATGACTCTATTGAACTTAAAAGTGATATTGAAATGGGTGGAACAGACCAAAAATTCAATCTTTTAATGGGAAGAACTTTACAAAAAGCTTATGATTGCAAAAAGCAACAAGCTGTTTTAATGATGCCTATTTTAGAAGGATTAGATGGTGTACAAAAAATGTCTAAATCTTTAGGTAACTATATTGGTGTGACAGATGAACCATTTGATATGTTTGGAAAAATATTATCAATTTCAGATGAATTAATGTGGAGATACTTTGAACTACTTTCAAGTAAAAGTTTAAAAGAGATTGAAGAACTAAAAAATGGTATTAATAATGGTTCTTTGCATCCTAAAAAAGTAAAAGAAGAATTAGCAAGTGAAATTGTTGATAGATTTCATGGAGCTGGTTCTGGTGTAAAAGCAAAAGAAGAGTTTGAAAAAGTATTCTCAAATAAAGACATTCCTACTGATATTCCTGAATTTATATTTGAAGGTGAATTATGGATTTGTCAAGCTATGTTAGATAGTAAGTTGGTTGATTCAACTTCACAAGCAAGAAGAGATATTAAAGCAAATGCAGTCTCTATAAATCAAGAGAAAATAAGCGATGATAAGTTAAACTTGAAAGTTGGAGAATATATTCTTCAAAAAGGTAAAAAAAGTTTCGCAAAAATAATTATAAAATAAAGGGCTAATTTGAAAATAGGAAAATATGAGATAAAACACCCCATCATTCAAGGTGGTATGGGTGTTGGAATTAGTTGGGATCAATTAGCTGGACATGTTAGTTTAGAAGGCGGTTTAGGAGTTATTTCAGCTGTTGGAACTGGTTATTATAAAAAACTAAGTCCAAAAGTTAATATTGTAATGAGAAAAGATAAACCAAAAGAGGTTTTAAATTTTTATAACAAAGATGCTCTAAAAGAGATTTTTGATAATGCTAGAAAAATTTGTGGTAAATTACCTATTGCTTGTAATATATTATATGCAATTAATGATTATGGAAGAGTAGTTAAAGATGCTTGTGAAGCTGGTGCTAATATAATTATTACAGGTGCTGGAATTCCTACAAATATGCCAGAATTCACAAAAAACTTTCCAGATGTAGCCCTTGTTCCTATTGTTTCAAGTGCTAGAGCTTTAAAACTTATTTGTAAAAAATGGAAAAGATATAATAAAATTCCAGATGCAGTAATTGTAGAAGGTCCTTTAAGTGGTGGTCATCAAGGTTTTAAATATGATGATTGTTTCAAAGATGAATTTCAACTTGAGAGCATAGTTCCTCCTGTTATTGAAGAAGCAAAAAACTGGGGAGATATTCCAGTAATCGCAGCTGGTGGAGTTTGGAATAAAGATGATATTGATAAGTTTTTGAATATGGGCTGTTCTGGTGTTCAAATGGGAACAAGATTTATTGGGACATTTGAGTGTGATGCTGATGAAAAATTTAAAAATGTTTTAATCAATGCAAAAGAAGAAGATATAGTTTTAATGAGTTCTCCTGTTGGTCTTCCTGCAAGGGGAGTTAAAACAAACTTACAGTTTTCTATTGAAAATAAAACAGCTCCAAAAGTACAATGTATATCAAACTGTGTTTCTCCTTGTAATAGAGGTACAGAAGCTAGAATCGTAGGTTATTGTATTGCAGATAGATTAGGTGCAGCTTATCAAGGAGATGTTGATACTGGATTATTTTTCTCTGGTTCAAATGGATATAAAATTGATAAGTTAATATCTGTAAAAGAGTTAATGGAAAAATTAACAAAAGGAGAATAGCTATTATTCTTAGGCTTCTTTTAATATCAATATTAATTTTTAATTTTGCATATTCAAATAACTACGAACAAGAGTATAGAGAAGCAAGAATAGAGTATTTAAAATCATCTTTGAGAAAAGATGATCCTCAAAAAATTGAAGATTTAAAAAAGATAATAGAACTTGGTAAGAAGCTAAATAAAAATGTAAAGTCTGATGAAAAAAAGCTTCAAGCTTTACAAAGAAAAGTTCAAAGAGAAAGAACTTTTCATAATAATATAAATAATATTCCAGATAAAAAACCTGTATTAAATAAGAAAATAAATACAAGTAATCAAAAAGTTACAGATAAAAATGACATTATATTCTCTATTAAAAATGTATTTACAGAAGATGATAAAATAATTATAGAATTTAATAAAAATATTTCACAAAAAGATATAAACTTCTTTAAACTCAATCAGAAAAACTATTATAGAGAAATTTATGATATAGGTGGATATTTTAAAGATGCTCTTGCTACAAAACTATCAGTAAATAGTGATAGTAAAATAACTATTGCACAATTTAAACCTACTATTTTAAGAATTGTAATTACAAATAGTAGTGAACCTAAAACAACTTACTCTTTAATTTCTAGTAAAAAGCTAATTATAAAAGTTCCATCAAATAATATAATAAAGAAAAAAGATGAAATTAATAAAAATATACAAAAGAGTCAAAAAGAGAGTTCATTAGTAGGAACACATATTGATACAAAAAATAATATTAGAGAAATTTTTACAAAAGACAATGCAGTATTTATTCACTTCAATAAAAACTTTACAAAAAAAGATTTAAAATATCTATCTTATAAAAAAGATTCTACTTTTGAAGATGTTTTTGAATTAAAAGGTAGCTATAAATATGCTAATCCTATAAAATTATCTATAGAAAATAGTGATAAAATTGTAACAACTCAAGAAAAAGGTTTTGTAAGATTAAAATTTCAAAATAAAGAGAAATCAAAAATAGTTTACTCATTTATAAATAGTAAAACACTAAAAATTTCTCATTTAAATGATACAAAAGTAGTTGAAAAAAAAGATATTATAGAAACAATACCAAAAACTACTCCTGTAACACAAAAAATAACACAAAATAAAGACAATAATAAAAAGATTATTGTAATAGATGCAGGACATGGTGGAGATGATGTTGGGGCTGTTGGTCCAAATAAAAGATATGAAAAAGTAATAAATCTTGCTGTTTCAAAATATTTAGAAAAAATATTAAAACAAAGAGGATACAAAGTGTATCTTACTCGTACAAATGATAAATTTATAAAAGTTATGGATAGAACAATATTAGCAAACCAAAAACAAGCTAATCTATTTTTATCTATTCATACAAATTCTATTGTAAAATCAAAAGCATCTAAAACAAATGGAATTGAAACATTCTTCTTAAGTCCTGCTAGAAGTCAAAGAGCAAAAGATGTTGCTGCTCTTGAAAATAAAAGTGATATAAGAGAGATGAACAATGCTTCAAAAGATGTATTTTTGGAAAGTTTAAATCGTCCTAGAATTACAGCTTCTCATAAATTTGCGATAGATGTTCAAGCTGGTCTTTTACAAGCTGCTAGAACAAAATATAAAGATGTAAATGACTCAGGAGTAAGGGAAGGACCATTTTGGGTACTTGTAGGAGCACAAATGCCTTCTATTCTTGTAGAATTAGGTTATGTTTCACATCCTGAAGAGAGTAGAAGACTTTATGAAAGTTCTTATCAAGAAGCTTTAGCAAATGGAATTGCTAATGGAATAGACTCTTACTTTCTAAAAAATCCTTAACATTTTTAATTAACTCTTTTTGCATATCTTTTATTTTTGGAAGTTTTTTTAAGGAAAAGTATTTTACTTTTGTATTTTCCCAAGACAAATACTCTTTAAGTAAACTATCTTTTTCAAAAAACCTATCAATATTCTCTATATTTGAAGCATTTACAAGCCAAATACCTATATCTTTATCTGGATTAATTTGTTCAAAATACTCTTCAAAAAGTGCGATATCAACTCTTATAGAACTCTCTTCAAAAAACTCTCTTTTTGCACATATAAATGCACTCTCATCTTTATTTTTACTACCTTTTAAACAGCCCCATTTATCATCACTTGAAACTCCTAAACAAAGAAGAATTTTAATATCTTTCTTCTCAACTTTATATAAAATAATTCCATAAGCTTTTTTATGCAATCCCATCTCTTACCTTATTTTAAACTTTTACTTCTATAAATATAATATGCAATTAATACCCAAAGAACAAGTGGTATCAATAGAGAAATTTCAGGCATTAAAACTCCTGAACTTGTAATTTTATATAATAAAAAGAAATTTCCCCATATTACTAAAGTTCCAAAAACACCACTTGCTACAAAACTTCCTAAATGAAAAAATCTACTATTTAATGAAGTATATATAAATATTAAAAATAGTATTGGAATTATAAAGAAAGGAACAAAAGCTATATTATAAATTATTGCTCTTACTTTTCTTGTATTTATTCCTTGTTTTTCTAGTAAAGTATATGCACTAATAGCATCTGCTAAAGAGTACTCACTTTTTGCTTCATATACATTATTTAGAATCTTTGGTAGAAATCCTTCTAATGTACTCACAGATTCTTGATAATCTACTTCTAATTTTGAATTTTCATCAATTTTTATTGGTTTCTTTACTACTTTTGCATCTAAAGCATACCAACTATTATTTTGGAAATAAGCCTCTTTTGCTATTATAGTTTCAACTATATCATCATTTTGAATCTTATAAATATGTATATCTTCGGCTTTCTTTTCCAAAGGAAGAAGTTTTTTGAAATAAACAAAATAGTCATCATATTTCAAAAAGATATCACTTTTTGTATTTGTAAAGTATTCATTATTTACAATTTTTCTTTTTTGTTCATATGAGTAAGCCAATGAAGTTGATTGTAAAATAATTAAAGATAATATAAAAAATAGTGCTGTATAAACTACTGGCAATATTATCATCTTTTTTGAAGCACCTAATGAGTGAAAGGCTACAAATTCATTGTTTCTTACAAATGTTATTAAAGTTATTATTAATGCAAAAACAAGTGATAAAGGAAGAGTTAAAGTCAAAGTAAAAATAGTATTATAAAAAATATATAAAAGCTGTAAATTTGCTGATGATGGTAAAGATTTGAAATTCTGTAAAAAATCAATTCCTGTAAAAAATATCTCTAAAGAGAGTAAAACTATTATGAAATTTTTCAGATATTTAAAAAAAATATATTTTGTTAAAGTACTCATATTTATATCTTTAAACTAAATTTTGATTTCACTTCATCTATATTTAACTCTTTTAAAGCATCAATTGAAGAAGCAACATGAGGAATTATTTTACTATATAAAACTTCAAACTCGCTTTTTGAGAAATCACTTAAAACATAGTTTGCAACTTGTTCTTTATCTTCTGGTTTACCAATTCCAATTCTAACTCTTATATACTCTTTTGTAATATTACTATCTAAAGATTTAAGTCCGTTGTGTCCACCATGTCCACCACCTATTTTATACTTTACTGTTCCAAAAGGTAGATCTAAATCATCATGAATAATAATGACATTTTCTAAATCAATTTTATAATAATCCATAATAGCTCTTACAGCTGTTCCTGAATTATTCATATATGTTTTTGGCTTAGAAAATAGATTATATCCTGATTTTAATAGTTCAGATTGAAAATTTGGATTGTTTATATTTGAAGTATTCAGATTTTTAGTTATAAAATCTATAACTAAAAATCCAATATTGTGTCTTGTTTTTTGATATTTATCACCAATATTTCCAAGACCAACAAGTAAATGCATATTTTAAATTATTTAGCTTTAATTACACCAACAATTGGTACTCTTGGATCTAAATAACAATCAACATTTTCAGGAAGTGTTAAATCTCTTAATAAGATATTATCACCTGTATCTAAGTTTGTAACATCTAATGTAATATTATTTGGCATATTTTCAATTGCACATTTTACTGGAATTCTTCTAGTATGAATCATTAGAAGACCTTTATTTTTTAAACCTTTTGCTATTCCTGTTACAACAACTGGAATAAAATAAGAGCTTCTTACACCTTTTTGTGCAACCATTAAATCAACATGTATTAGATCTGAAGTAATTGGACATTTTTGGTACTCTTTTACAACAACATTTAAAACTTTTCCATCTACTTTTACATCAAATGATAGAGTTTTTTTATTTTTTAAATATTTAATATACTCATTTCTTTTGAATGCAGCACTGATATTTTCAACACCTTTTCCATAGATATTTGCAATTAAATATCCTTCTTTTCTTAAAGCTTTTACAGCTGGTTTAGTTATACTATCTCTTACGATACCCTCTAACATTTTAAGTCCTTTGTTTTAATTTTAATTAAGGACGGGATTATATATAAAAATTTCTAAAAATTAGGTTAATAGTATCAATATTGCTCTTTGTTATAATTAATATATTTTTAGATAAAATCTAATCTAAAATTAAAAAAGAGTAAGGTTAAAATATGATACTACTAGATGGAAAAGCACTATCAGCTAAAATTAAAGAGGAAGTAAAAGTTGAAGTATCTCAAATTGTTAAAGACAAAGAGATAACTCCTGGACTTGCAGTTATTCTTGTAGGAAATGATGCAGCAAGTGCAACTTATGTAGCAAGTAAGGCAAAAGCTTGTAAAGATGCTGGAATATATTCAGTTGTTCACGAAATGCCAGATACAATTACACAAGATGAACTACTACAAACTATAAATCTTATGAACAACAATTCAAAACTTGATGGTATTTTAGTTCAACTTCCATTACCAAAACATATAGATACAACTACTATTTTAGAAGCTATTAATCCACTTAAAGATGTAGATGGTTTCCATCCATACAATGTAGGAAGAATGGTTTCAAATCTTGATTCATTTTTAAGTGCAACTCCATTTGGTGTTATGAGAATGTTTGAAGAACATAATATTGAACTAAGTGGAAAAAATGTTGTTGTTATTGGAAGTAGTGATATTGTAGGAAAACCTATGGCTTCACTTTTAATTAATAAAAAAGCAACTGTAACTGTATGTAATAGTAGAACAAAAGATTTAAAATCTCATACTTTAAGAGCTGATATAGTAATTATTGCTGTTGGAGTTCCTTATTTACTAAAAGAAGATATGGTAAAAGACGGTGCTATTGTTATTGATGTTGGTATAAATAGATTAGAAAATGGCAAACTTGTAGGTGATGCTGATTTTGAAAACCTTAAAAATAAATGTTCACATTTAACTCCTGTTCCAGGTGGTGTTGGTCCTATGACTATTGCTATGCTTTTAAAAAATACAATCAAAGCAGCAAAATTTAGAGAGAAAAGAGAAGCAAAATAGATGTTTAAATTTTTAGAAAAGATTTATAACTGGGCAACGACTTGGACTGGAACTATAATTATAGTTTTAGGAATAATATTTTTTGGTGCTCAAGCTTTTATTATTCCAAGTGGAAGTATGAAAAATACTCTTTTAATAGGTGATTTTCTTTTTGTTAAAAAATTCTCTTATGGAATTCCAACTCCTACAATTCCTTGGCTAGAAGTAAAAGTTTTACCAGATTTTAAAGGAAATGGTCATTTAATAGAAGGTCAAAGACCCAAAAGAGGAGATATTGTAGTATTTAGATATCCTCATAATCCTGATATTCACTATGTAAAAAGAGCCGTAGCAACAAGTGGTGATACAATATTTTTACAAGACAAAAATCTATTTTTACACCCTAAAGAAGGAAATGCTTTTGTAATAAAAAATTATAAAGAGCATGAAATTATTGAAATAGATAATAAACTTTATGTAAAAAATCCTTATCAAAAAGATTATCCAGGTATCAATTATGATGATAGTGTAACAAGAGAAAATATGTATCAAGAACTTTTTGATAAAGCAAAAACTATAATTCCTGAAGATGAAACATTTATGATGGGAGATAATAGAGATCACTCAAATGATTCAAGATTTTGGGGAAGTGTTCACTATAAATATATTGTAGGAAAACCTTGGTTTGTGTATTTCTCTTGGGATAGTGATTATAAAATAAGATGGGATAGAGTATTTAAAACTGTCGATACTTTACAAAAAGAAGCAGCTAATGAAATAGAGTCTGAACACCTAAAAGGAATATATTAAGATGAAATATTTTATAGCAAGTGACCATGCAGGAACTATTTTAAAAGAGTTGATAAAAGATATTTTAAATAAAGAGAATATAGAGATTATAGATATGGGTCCTAATAGCAAAGATAGAGTAGATTATCCTGATTTTGCGAAATTAGTTTGTGAAGAAGTTCAAAAAGACAAGAGCCATTTTGGAATTTTAGTTTGTGGAAGTGGAATTGGAATGAGTATGGCTGCAAATAAATTTGATAAAATAAGAGCTGCTTTATGCCACAATATTTATAGTGCAAAAATGGCAAGAGAGCATAATGATGCAAATGTACTTTGCTTAGGTGAAAGAGTAAGTGGAGAAGGAATGATTGAAGAGATCATTAAAGCTTGGCTTAATTCATCTTTTGAAGGTGGAAGACATAAAGAAAGAGTTGAAAAAATAAATAATCTTTTTTCATGTAGAGTTTAATCTTATTAAAAGGAGTAATATATGGCTGATTGGCAAGTATATTTAATGATGACTATTATTGTAGGAGCTATGCTTTTAGGTCATAAGCTTATGCTTTTTGAGAAAAAAGACAATAATAAAGATGATAAGGAAAAATAGTGTTAAACCCAAAGATTATTGATTATATATTTTCAAGTGCATCTATTCAAAGATGGAATGATTACCCAAGAATGGTTGAACTTGTAGAACTTGATAAACAAGCTCATAAATTTGTAATTGCATATTTTATAGCAAAATTAGAAGATGATATTGATTTTACAAAACTTATAGAAGCTGGTATTTTTGAATTTTTAAGAAGAGTTGTTGTAACAGACATTAGACCCGATGTTTTTAGAAAAGCTTTACAAAAAAAATCAAAAGAGATAAATTCTTGGGTTATTGAGAAATTAAGAAGCTCATTAGAGGATATTGATGGTGGAAACTTTTTACAAAAATTTGAAGAGTATTTAAATGATTCATCAATGTATAAAAAAGAGAGATTTATTTTAAAAGCAGCTTCTTATTTATCAACTAGATGGGAATTTTCTATTGTTTATCAAACTAGCCAATTTTTAAATGATATTGATGAAGTAAAAAAACTAGTTGATGCTGAGCTTGAAGACTATTATGAATTAATTGGAGTAAGAAAAATTGCTCTAAATAAAAAACTAGCTAAAATAGTTGATTTAAGTGGGAGATTAAGATTCCAAAAAAGATGGGCTCAAACACCAAGAATTCCTGAAACTTCAGTTTTAGGACATATGCTAACTGTCGCATTTTTCTCATATTTTTACTCTTTAGAAGTAAAAGCTTGTGATAAAAGGCTACAAAATAACTTTTTTACTGCTTTATTTCATGATTTACCAGAAGCTTTAACAAGGGATATCATAAGTCCTGTTAAGTATAGTGTAGATGAGCTTTCAGATATTATTGCTGAGTATGAAGTTGCAAAAATTGAAGATGATATTTTGCCAAATATTCCTGAAACTATCAAAGAAGAGTTTTCATATATTTTAGGAATTAGTGATGGTAAAAAAGAGGAATTTGCAAATAAAGTAATAATTAATGAGCAAATTACTGAAGTAGAAGATATTAGCAAATATAATTTAGATAAATATGAAGCAATAGATGGAAAAGCACTAAAACAGTGTGATAAACTATCTGCTTTTGTTGAAGCTTCTTTGTCAATATCTCATGGAATAAAATCAAAAGAGCTTATAAGTGGTAAAAAAGAGATTTTAAAAGGATTAAAAGAGATAAATGGTATTGATTTTAAAAAACTAGCATTTGAAATTGATAAAGATTTTGGAAGTAATGGTCAAGTACAAACTACTTTGGATTTTGACTAAATATTTTAATAATTATAAAAAGGTTAAATATGCAAATAATAATAGGAATTTCACTATTCCTTATAATAGCAACTGTTATTATTTATAAAGTAAATGATAAATTTGAAAAAAAAGAGTTCATAATTCTTTTATTAACAATCTTTATAATAAGCTCAATATTTTTATACTTTGATTATAAAAATGAAAAAAAGTTACCAAACTTATTTACTGAGAAATATAACAAAGAGTACAATAATAAAATAATAAGCCTAAATTATGAATTACTTAATAATAAAGTTGTATCTAGCAAAAATGAGTTTATTTATAAATTCTCATATACAATTATAAAAGATGATAAAGAGCTTTTATGTTTTATGGATAATGTAAAAATAAATAAAATTGATAAAGAGTATATTTTTTCAAATTTCAATAATCTAAAAGAAGTATGTTTTAACAAATGAAAAAAGCAAGTAAAAGTGATATAGAAACTATCAAACAGGCATTTTTAGAAAACTATAAAGATGCTGTTACTGAATTAAATTATAATAATGACTATGAGCTTTTAATTGCAATCATTTTATCTGCTCAATGTACAGATAAAAGAGTAAATATTATTACTCCAGCACTTTTTGAAAAGTATCCAAATGTTTTTGAATTGAGTATTGCAAATCTTGAAGATGTCAAATCTTTAATAAACTCTTGCTCTTTTTTTAATAACAAAGCAAAAAATATAATAAAAATGGCTCAAAGTGTTATGGAAAACTATGATGGACAAATTCCTCATATTCAAAAAGAACTTATTAAACTTGCTGGTGTTGGAAATAAAACAGCAAATGTTTTTATGATTGAATATAAACAAGAAAATCTGATGGCTGTGGATACTCATGTTTTTAGAGTTTCTCATAGACTTGGTTTATCTTATGAAAAAACAGTTGAAAAAACAGAACTTGAACTTGTAAAGAAATTAAAAGGTGATGATTTACATATTTTTCATCAAGCTATGGTTTTATTTGGAAGATATATTTGCAAAGCTGTAAAACCTGATTGTGATAATTGCTATTTTCCACAAGTTTGTAAAACAAAACAGAGTTTTAAACCAGCTTAATTGTTTTATAAATCATCTAAATATTTCAACTCATTTTTAATATTTTCTATCTCATCTTTTAAAAGTTTTATATCTTCAAATTCTGGATTAATATCTCTTTTGTATTTATTTTCTATTCTTATACAAGCATTATATAAAGCATTTGCACCAATATTTCCACTCATTCCCTTTAAACTATAAAGCATATTTCTCGATTCTTCATCATTTTTAATAAGTTCTTCAATAATATTTATAAAATAGCTATTTATCTCTTCTATAAAACTTCTTAAAATATCAATTACAAGATCATTATTTGATAGTTTTGCTCTTAATACTTCAATATTTAGAATATCATTTATAAGGTTTGTCTTTGCACTTTTATAATCTATTTCATTAGTTCTTACTTTATTTATATATTTAAAAATTGTTTCAAATAGAGTTTTTGGTTCTACTGGTTTTGACAAAAAATCATCCATTTTTATTTCATTTGCTAACTCTTTATCAATTATTGAAGTTGATGCTGTAAGAGCAATAATTGGAATATTTGAATCAAATTCTCTTATTTTTAATGTTGTATCAAAACCATTTAATCCTGGCATTAAAATATCCATAAAAATTAAATCAAATTTATCTTTAGATTTTTTAAAAATTTCTAAGGCTTCTTCTCCACTATATGCTATTGTTACATTTACATTTGATTTCTCTAATATCTTTTTAGAAAGTTCACAATTAGCTTTATTATCATCTACAACTAAAATATTTATATCTTCAAAAATTGGATAGTTATAACTATTTTTTTTCTCTTCTTTTATTTTTTCAAGAGATAAAGAGAAACTAAAAACACTTCCTTTATCTGTTTCACTCTCTACTTCAATTTTTGTATTAAATGCATTTGCAATATTTTGTGCAATTGCTAATCCTAAACCTGTTCCTGAATAATCTTTATGATTTAAAATATCTACTTTAAAAAATTCATTAAAGATACTATTTATATGCTCTTTATCTATTCCTATTCCTGTATCTTTTACACTAAATAAAACTTCAATATTTTTATCTATTTCATTTAATAATCTAATTTCTAATTCTATATTACCATTTTGAGTAAATTTATAAGAGTTTGATAGTAGGATAGTTAGCAATTGAAGAATTCTTGCCTTATCACTTTTAACTTTATAAAAAATATCTATATTTTTATTTAATGTAAAAATATTTTTACTATTTATTGATAATTTTAGAATTATATCTTCTATATTTTTTATCAACTCATCAAAACTAAAATAGTTATTTTCTAGTTCTATGTTTTTTTGATCTATTTTTAATACATTTAATATATCATCAATAGTATTTATTAATATTCTTGATGAATTATCTATATTTTTCAATAAATTATATTGCTCTTTTTGAAGCTTTGTATCAAATAGTAAGTTTGAAAATCCAATTACTGAATTTAAAGGTGTCCTTAATTCATGGCTAATATTTGCTAAAAACTGTGCTTTTGAATTATTTGAATTTTGTAATATTGTTTTTTGTTCTCTTAACTCTTTATTTATTGCAAGTTCATTTGAAATATCTTCTAAAGTAACTACAAGTTTTGTATTTTCTATATCTTTACTCTCTTCTATTTTCTGAACAAATACCTTAAAAATATGTATTTTATTATCTCTTTTAATTTTTGCTAAATTATCATTTGGATTTAAATATACATATTTAGCCCAACTATCTGTTCCCATTTCTGCACTTAGATATCCTTTTTCTTCAATAAAATGATCACAAATACATTTATAATCTTTTTTAAAACCTTCCAAAGTTTTATATGAAAAATAATCCAAAAAAGCTCTATTTGCATCATTTATCTCTTTTCCATCTGTTATTAGCAAAATATTTTTTTGTGAATTAAATATTTTTGTACTCTCTTTTAAATGAAAATTTGCTATATCGTAAATTCTTTTAAAGATATACAAAATATAGATATATAATATTGGTACTAAAAGCAATATTATAATTTTAAAGAAATCTTTATCTTTTTTATGTGATTCATAAATATCAAAAAGTAAGAATGATAATATAAAAAAAGATAGTACAATAAGTATTAGTATAAGATTTCTTGTTTTTGACAAAATTTTATTCATATTTTTTAACCTTTAAAGAACTTTTACAATAGATTTATTTCTACCACTATTTTTTGCTTCATATAGAGCTTCATCAGCAAGTTTCATAATCTCTAAAGCATCTAGTTTTCTATCTGATTCATATAAAACTGCACCTAAACTTATAGTAATATTTTGTGATACTTTTGAAAACTCATGTTCTATATTTTCATTTCTAACAGCTTCTACTAATATGTTTGAAATATGTTCTAATCCTGCTAAATCTATACTCTTTAATAGTACAACAAACTCTTCCCCACCATATCTTGCAACTAAATCATTAGCTCTGTTTAAACTCTTTTCTAAAATTTTTGCAACTTTTCTTAAAGCTTCATCACCTTTTCCATGACCATAATTATCATTATATAATTTAAAAAAATCTATATCTATCATCATAAGAGCTAAATTTGTATTTTCTCTTTTTATATCACTATATGCTTGTTTAAAAACCTCATCAAAATATCTTCTATTTTTAATATTTGTAAGAGCATCATACATTGATAATTTTTCCAAAAGTTCTGTTTGCTCTTTTAAGACAATTTGATTTCTTATCCTAGCTTTTAATATAACCTTGCTATATGGTTGAATTATGTAATCAATAGCTCCAAGATTTAAACCAAATTCTTCATCATCTTCACTATTTTTTGATGATAAAAAAATTATAGGAATTCTTTTTGTTTTTGGTTCTTCTTTTATCTTTTTACATAATTCATAAGCTATTTCATCTCTCATTTGAACATCAATTAAAACTAAATCGATATCATTTATTTTAATCTTCTTTAATGCTTCTTCTTTAGTTCTAGCCTCTTCTATTTTGTAATCATCTTTTAATATATTATTTAAAATTAGTATATTTGTATTTTTGTCATCTACTATTAGAATAGTAGACCTCTCATCTTCTAGCATATTTCTCCACCATTTAACACTATTTAGGAATTATTTTGAATTAAAGCCTAACTTATAATTTATTAAGTTAATCTTACTTTATAGTTTTTTATTCAAATATTCTTAATTTATTACAAAAAGTATCATTGTAATATTATTTTATAATTATCCTAATCTTCTAATTCTTTTCTAATTTCTAAAAATTTATCTTTATTATTTATAAGAAGTTCTATAAGTTTTGGTTCAAATAATTTACCACTCTCTTTTTTCATAAACTCAAATATCTTATCATCTTCCCATTTTGATTTATAAGATCTTTGACTTCCTAATACATCAAATACATCTGCAACAGTAGTAATTCTTGAAAATATATGAATATCTTCTTTACTTATTCCTCTTGGATATCCACCACCTTCCCATCTTTCATGGTGCTCATATGCAATAGTTTTTGCCAAATTAAAAAGTGGTTTATCTATATCATTTAATATATCAAATCCAATTCTTGTATGAGTTTTCATAAGTTCAAACTCTTCATCATTTAATTTTCCTGGTTTATTTAATATATTATCAGGAATAGATACTTTTCCTATATCATGCATAGGAGAAACCAATTTTAGAAGTTCTGATTCTTCTTCACTTAGTCCATATAAACTTGCTAAAAGTTTAGAAAACTCAGCAACTCTTTTTATATGATTTCCTGTATCCTTTGTTCTATTCTCTCCTATTGCACCCATTTTAAAAATAATCTCTTTTTGGCTATTTTCAATATCTTCATATTTTTCTACAAGTTTAAAAAATATACTATTTAACTCTTCTTTATTATTCTCTTCTAAAGCTTTACTAAAATCTTTTTTTAATTTATTAATATCTTTCACTATCTTCTCTTTTAGCTTTTTATTTACATATCTTTATATTTTGCAATTTCATCTCTTAATCTTATTGCTTCTTCAAAGTTCAAATCACTTGCTGCTTTTTTCATCTGCTTATTTAACTCTATTAAAATCTTCTTTCTTTCACTTGCTGGCATTTTTTCAAGCCTTTGTTTCTTAAGTGCAACTGTATCATACTCTTCTAGTCTAAGACTTTCATCTAGCTTTCTTGTTGTAGATTTTGGAGTAATATTAAATTTAATATTATGCTCTTCTTGAAGTTTTCTTCTTCTATTTGTTTCATCAATTGCAAACTGCATAGAAGCTGTAATTTTCTTTGCAAAAAGAATTACTCTTCCATTCTCATTTCTAGCAGCTCTTCCTATTGTTTGTATTAGTGAAGTTTTACTTCTTAAAAAACCTTCTTTATCTGCATCAAGTATTGCTACTAGAGAAGTTTCTGGAATATCAAGTCCTTCTCTTAGAAGATTAATTCCAATTAATACATCAAATGTACCAAGCCTTAACTCTCTTATTATTTGATTTCTCTGTATTGCATCTATTTCACTATGCATATATTTTACTTTTATCCCTAAATCAGCATAATATTTTGCAAGTTCTTCTGCCATTTTCTTTGTAAGAACTGTTACTAAAACTCTTTGATTCTTTGCTACTACTTTTTTTATCTCATCATGGAGTTTTTCTACTTGGAATTCACTATCAACAATATCTATTATTGGGTCAAGTAATCCTGTTGGTCTAATTATTTGCTCAGCAACGGTTGCACTTAATTCTATTTCAAGTTCATTTGGTGTTGCACTTACGAAAATATAATTTGGAGCTTTATTTATAAACTCATCAAACTTAAGAGGTCTATTATCCAATGCACTTGGTAATCTAAAACCATACTCAACTAAAACCTCTTTTCTACTTCTATCAGCTGCATGCATTCCTCTAAACTGACTTAAAGAGACATGTGATTCATCAACTACAAGTAAAAAATCTTTATCCATTTGAGAAAAATAATCAAGCAATGAATATGGAGTCTCTTCTGGTTTTAATCCTGTTAAATGTCTTGCATAATTTTCAATACCTTTACACATTCCAGTAGCTTCAATCATCTCTAAATCAAATTCAACTCTTTGTTTAAGTCTTTGATGTTCTACAAGTTTATCTTCTTGTTTATAGTAGTTTAATCTATCTTCCAATTCATCTTCTATTTGTTTAACTGCTCTACTTAAATTATCTTTTGTTACAACAAAAGGATTAACTGAATATATTATTACTTCTTTCAAATCTTCTATTTTTTCATTTGTCAAATACTCATGCTTTGTAATACTTTCAACTTCATCACCAAAAAATTCAACTCTTATAAATTCATCCTCATAATAAGCTGGAAATATATCTATTACATCTCCATTTACTCTAAAATCTGATCTATCAAAAAAGCTATCATTTCTTTTATATCCCATCTCTATTAGTTTTAATAAAAACTCTCTTTGGCTATATTCAAACCCTACTTCAATTCTCTGAACCATAGCTTTATATTCACTTGGATTTCCTAATCCATAGTTTGCTGATACTGAAGCTATTACAATTACATCATCAAAAGACAGTAGTGAAGCTGTTGTACTAAGTCTTAATCTTTCCAACTCTTCATTTATAGAGCTATCTTTTTCTATAAACAGATCAGATCTTGGAATATAAGCTTCTGGTTGATAATAATCATAATAAGAGATAAAATACTCAACATGATTATTTGGAAAAAACTGTTTAAATTCACTATAAAGCTGAGCTGCTAAAGTTTTGTTATGAGTCATTATTAAAGTTGGTTTCTGAACTTTTTCTATAACCTTAGCAATAGTATAAGTTTTACCACTTCCAGTAACTCCTAAAAGCGTATTATATTTATTTCCTGCTTCTATACTAGAGCTAAGTGCTTCAATTGCTTTTGGCTGATCTCCATTTGGAGAATAATCACTTACAACTTCAAATTTTGCCAAATTCTAATCCTTCAAACTCTCAATAATAAATCTTCCATCCTTAAATCTTGTAAAATCTTTTTGACAATAAAGAGATGGAATATTTATATATTCTTGATTTCCAATTACAAAACTTTTTCCTTGATGGAAATGTCCTTCTATAATAATATCTTCTTTATAGTTTTTTACTCTTTTTCTAGCTAAACTCTCAAAATCATCCATTTTATGACAAATATTCTTTTTAAGAAGAGCTTTTTCAATTCTTTTTGAGATAAAATTATTTATATCTATAAAATTTAGAAAATATAATAAATAGCTATTTCTTATAATCTTACAATATAAATTATAATCCCAAGATGTAAAATTATCACCATGAGAAATAGCAATAGTTTTATCTTTATATTTTAATACTAAAGCTTGTTCTTCCCTTTTAAAAACTTTTACTTTGGGAAAAAGCTTTTGTAAATTATAATCATGATTTCCTTCTAAATAAAAGATTTCATATTTTAAAGATAAGCTATTTATAATATTTATCAACTCTTTATTTTGTTTTATAAAATATTTTGACTCACCTGAAATAAAATCAAAATTATCCCCTAAAAAAAATATCTGACTAAACTCAATTTCATTTTGTTCTAATTTATTTAAAATTTCTTTAAACTCTGGATTATTTATATTATAGTGCGAATCTGCTATAAAAATAGCATTATCTTTTAATACAAAACTCAAACTATATCTCTATCTCTTTATAAAATATTGCAAAAACTTCAAATACTTTTTCTCCACCTGGAAGTTTAGCTGTAAACTCATCACCTTCAACTTTTCCCATTAATTGTTTTGCTAAAGGTGAGTTAAAAGATATAAAACCTTTCTCTACATTTGATTCAACTCCACCAACTATTGTATAAGTAAACTCTTCATCTGTTTCTACATCTATTAATGAAACTGTTGAACCAAAACTCACTCTATCATGAGGAAGAACTTCTGGATTTACTATTACTGCTTTTGATATAATATTGCTTATTTCAGCCATTTGAACATCTATAAACTTTAATTTCTCTTTTGCACTGTGATATTCAGCATTCTCTTTTAAATCACCTAATTGCCTTGCTTCATCTAGTGCAATTACTGTTTCAGGTCTCTCTTTATTTTTTAAATAATCTAACTCTGCTGTTACTTTATTATAACCAGCTAGTGTCATTGGTTCTTTATCCATAATTTCTCCAATAAATATTTTGTGTTATAATAACCAAAAATTTGTAAAGAAGATTTAAAACATGCAATATAGTAGAATTAATATGCTTTTTGGTGAAGAAGCTTTAAAAAAATTTCAAGATACAAAAATAATTCTTTTTGGTGTTGGAGGAATTGGAAGTTTTGCCCTTGATGCTTTATACAACTCTGGAATAACAAACATAACAATAGTTGATTTTGACACTTATGAACCTTCAAATCAAAATAGACAATTAGGAAGTCATGGAAATATTGGAAGAATAAAAGTTGATGTTATGAAAGAAAGATATCCAAATGTTACTCCAATTTGTGTAAAAATAACTCCTGAATGGATAGATAATTTTGACTTCTCATCATTTGATTATATTTTAGATGCAATAGATGATGTAAAACCAAAAATACACTTAATAAAAAAACATTTTACAAAAGTTATAAGTACAGGTGGTGGAGCAAAAAGAATGGATCCTCTTAAGATAACTTATGGTTCTATTTGGGATAGCTATAATGATAAATTTATTAAAAAAGTAAGAGATGAATTAAAAAAGCAAGGATTCAAAAAGAAGTTTAAAGTAATATATTCAACTGAAGTTCCACTTTGCATAGATAAAGGAAGTTTTGAAGGAGTAACAGCTAGTTTTGGTTTAATGATAGCCTCTGTTACGGTACAAAAGATTATAAGAAAATTAAGTTTAGTTAAAGATATTCAAAGTTAATTACTTATATAATAATCAATATTCTAAAAAAAGGATTTACATGAGCGGTATTGGTGGTAGTGTTGAACAAATGACACAAGGACATCTTCGAAATGTTCAACAATTAGCAGTTTTTTACACTGGTCATAATAATATTTATGCAATAAATATAGCAAAAGTTAAAGCTTTTATAATTACAGATGAAGTGAAAATCAACGATACTCCAAAAGAAACAAATGTTATAGCAGGGATAGCAACAATTAGAGGAGAACCTGTAACTTTAATAAATCTTGATGCTTGGTTAGGGTTAAAACCTTTTGAAACGCATGAATATAAACTAATTATTTTTTGTGAATTTAATCATAAAAAAATAGGTTTTTTAGTTAAAGACATGCTAGATATTGTAGAAAAAACTACTCAAGAGCTAAGACATACAGAAGAAACAAATAGTAAAATTACTTATACAACTTATGTAAAAGTAAACAATAAAGAAGAGCTTTGTACTGTTTTTAATGCTGAGCAACTTTTAAGAGATATCAAGTGGACTGATGATGGTGGAAGAGATATTAAGAAATATGTAGAAAATAAAATTAGTTCTAGTAAAAAAATTCTTGCAGCTGAAGATTCAGCAGTAGCTAGAGAAGTTCTACATAAATTCTTCACTCAAATAGAAGTTGATTATGAAATATATCCAAATGGTGGTGATTTACTTGATAGAATTGAAGAGATAGATGCATCAAAAATTGGTATGATATTAACAGATATTGAGATGCCTGGAACTGATGGTTATCAAGTAGCTTCTTTTATAAAAAGTAACTCTAAATATTCTCACATTCCAGTTATTGTAAACTCATCAATGACAACAGATGCTGTAAAAGGAAAAATGGATAGAATCGGAATTGAAGCTTTTGTAGGTAAAACAGATATAAATAGTTTATATAATCTTACAAATAAGTTTTTAATTAGATAATCTTTATTTTCTATTTTATTTAAAGCCCAAATTTAATATTTGGGCTTTTTTATTTTAAATATTTTTTAACCAATCTTGAAAAGTTTCAATAGCTAGTTTTGTTTGTTTTGTAGAAGTACCCCCAAAAGAGTTTCTACTATTCATAGAATTTTCTAAATTAAGATAAGAAACTATATCCTCATTAACATTTTCTAAATCTTTTGATGATTTTCTAATTTCATCTATATTTAATTCACTAATATCTTTATTTAAAGCATTTGCAAAAGCTACAACTTCTTTTGTAATATAATAAGCTGTTCTAAAAGGAATATTTTGTTTAGAAACTAAATAATCAGCTAAATCTGTTGCTGTTAAATGCCCTACTTTACAAGCTTCTATCATTTTTTCTTTATTTATTATCATAGTTTTAATTACTTCATTTAAAATACTTAATGATATTTCAATAGTAGAAACTGAATCAAAAACTCCCTCTTTATCTTCTTGTGTATCTTTATTATATGCAAGTGGAAGAGATTTCATAACTGTGAGTAAAGATATTAAGTTTCCATACACACGACCTGTTTTTCCTCTTAATAATTCAGGAACGTCAGGATTTTTCTTTTGTGGCATTATTGAACTAGTAGTTGCATACATATCGCTCATTTTAACAAAACCAAACTCATAAGATGACCATAAAATAAGCTCTTCTGAAATTCTACTTATATGCATCATACAAGTAGAAATATTAAATAATATCTCTAAAGCAAAATCTCTATTTGAAACACTATCCATAGCATTTTGTGTTGGAGCAGTAAATCCTAGTAATTCAGCTGTTTTAAACCTATCAATATTGTGTGGAGTTCCAGCAAGTGCTGCACTTCCAAGAGGAGAGAAATTGTTTCTTTCATAAGAAGATTTAAATCTTTCAAAATCTCTTTTAAACATATTTGCATATGCCATCATATGAAAACCAAAGCTAATTGGTTGTGCATGTTGTAGATGTGTCATTCCTGGCATTAAAGTATCTGTATGCTTATTTGCAAGTTCAACAAAAGTTTCAATAAGAGTTTTAATCTGTTTTTTTATACTTACTGTTTTCTCTTGTACATAAAGAGTGAAATCTGTACAAACTTGATCATTTCTACTTCTTGCTGTATGAACTCTTTTTCCAGAATCACCAATAATCTCAATAAGCCTACTTTCAACTGCCATATGAATATCTTCAAATTCGAGTGAAAATTTAAATTCTCCTTTTTCTATCTCTTTTAATACTTGTAAAAGACCTTTTTCTATCTCAAGCTGTTCATCATTTGTTATAATATTTTGTAAAGCTAACATTTTTGAATGAGCTATTGAACCTTTTATATCTTGAGAATAAAGTTCTTTGTCAAACATTATAGAAGCATTAAATTCATCTAAAATTTGTGCATTTGTATTTTTTAAAATCTGAGTACTTTGTTTCATTTCTCTCTTCTTTATCTATTTAATTAACTATTTATTATATCATAAGTGATATAATTTTACTTATGAAACTTAAGGCTAAACAAATGTTGGATATAAAAGAGATTACAAAGAATACATTAGAAGGTTTAAAAGACAAAAGACTTGCAGCAACTCCTGAAAATTATTTTCTTGAGTTTTTAAATCAAGTAAAAGATGGTGAAGAGTATTTTAAAGAAATAGAGATATTTGAAAATAGTCTATTTAGCTTAACAAAAGATGAAAAAAAGAGTTTACATAAAAACTCTATTTTTGGTATGCTAAAAATACTATCAAATAGAACTTCAAATGATGATTTAAAGAAACTTATTGAAACTTTTAGTGATACTTTAGCTCCTTCAATCAATTATGATATTACTTATGAAGTAGAAGACTTTATCCTTTATTTATTAAAGAATCCAAAAGATGCATTAAAAAATGAATCTCTACATCAAATTAAAAAATTTGCAAAATTAAGAGTTGAAAAAGATAGGTTAGTTTTAAGAGATAAAACACAAGATATCATAAAACTTACATCTTTAATGAGTAGATACTATGATAAAACATTACAAGATAGTACAAATCAACAAGAAGACATTAAGAAAATAAAAGATGATTTAGTAACTTTGGATATATCAGATTCATCTAAAAGAGAGATTCTTATTGTTCAGAAAAAGCTTATTAATAGTATTGAAAAGATGGAAAGCTCTTTACTTGAAAGTAATAAAATATTATCTACAAATATTGATAAAGTAAAACTTTTAAATAGACAAATACAAGATTTAGAGAATGAATTAAAAATTGCAAAAGAAGAGTATTTATATGATTTTCTAACAAATGTTTATAATAGAAGAGCTTATGATAGTGAAATTAAGAAAATGGAAAAACAGTACTATTTATTTAATACAAACTATGCAATAATATTTTTTGATATAGATCATTTCAAAAAAATAAATGATAAATATGGTCACTCTTGTGGAGATGAAATCTTAAAATCTTTTGCAAGTATTATAAAAAATCTTACAAGAAAAGAAGATGTAATAGCTCGTTATGGTGGAGAAGAGTTTGTTGCTTTGATTAATTTTATGGATAAAATTGAAATAAGCAGATATATAAAAAGAGTAAAAAATGCTTTCTTAAATAGCACTTTTGTATATAAAAACAGTAAAATAAATATAACTTTTTCAGCTGGAGTCTCTTTTAGAAGTAAATATGATTCACTAGATAAAGCTCACGAGAAAGCTGATTCTCTTTTATATGATGCAAAAAGAGCTGGTAGAAATAAAATATTTTTTGATGATGGAAATCAACTTTAAATATTAAATAAGCTAATTAGCTTATTTAATTAGCTCCATAACTGCAGCTTTGGTAAATTTGCAACTGCTTTTAATATATCTGTTTTCGAAACTATTCCAACTAATATATCATTGTCATCAACTATTGGAACAGCATCTAATCTCAAATCCAACATAACCTGAACAACTTTTCTAACATCTGCTTCTGGATCAGCTGTTAAAACTTCTGGTATATAAATATCATTCATTGTCTTCTTTAAAGTAGATTCTATATCATCAATATGTTTCATAATAAGGTTTAAAATAACTTTTTTATCAATAATCCCAACTATTTTTTTACCAAAATCTGTAATAGGTATTGAAGATACTCTTTTATCATTTATAAAATAGTAAATATCTTCAACTGTGGTATTTAATGATGCATGAAATACATCTTCTGTCATAATATCTTTGATTTTATATACAGGTTCAAGAGTATCAATTTCTGCCATTTTTCTATAAGAGTTTATAAACTCTTGCTTTTTTCTCTCTTGATCTTCTGTATAATCATGTATAAAACCCTCTTTTGGACTAAATCTAATAGGTTCTATTTGTTCAATATTTTTTAAGTCATACAGATTATCACTCGTACTTCTAAAACCAACTGTTCCATTATTATATATAGCAAACATAAATATCCCCTTCTTATTTTTTAGTTATATTATCAAAAAATTCGTTAAATTGGTAATACTCTTAAATTTTCATCTACTTTATTTTGTAGAATTGATTCAATAGCATATAATGTTCCCATACTACCTGCACTACATCCACTACATGCTCCTAAATATCTAATATATAGATCATAATGTGGTTTTGATTCAACCAAATCTAATATCTCCATATTTCCACCATCCATAATAAGCATTGGTCTTATATCATCATCCAAAACATCTTCTATAAGTTCAAGTTTTTGTTCTTTTGTCATATCATTAAAAGAGCTATTCATATAAGAAGGAGCTTGACTGTTATCTAATTCTTTTAGTGTTTGTTCTAAAATATCACTTAAATAGATCTCTTTTTCTTCCAATCCACCTTCGTTTCTACATGATTTACAAAATATTCCTGCTTTTGTTTTCTCACCTATTTCTTCAATAGTTTTAAGATTAAACTCTTTTATTGCATCTTTAATTGTTTTTAAATTTACTCTTGCACATTCACAAATGATATAATCATCGGCAAAGTCTTCCATATTTCTTTCATCAAATTTTAGTGCAACTTTTTTTAATATTACAAAATTTAAAAAACTATTATGTAACTCTTCAATACTTAATGCTGGAATTTGTGGCTCATCTCTTAATGCGAATTCAACATCTGTTTTAAACATACTTGAAACTTTTTCTATACTTTTTCCAATACAAAGTTCTATCATCATATCATTTAAAGCAACTATTAATCCACTTGAAAATGATTTAAACTTTGCTGTAAAAACATTTCTATCTTTTGTTATTGCAAAATAGACTCTAATAGTATCATTAGCATTTCCTTCATAATCAACTACAACTAATTTACAACCCAAAGCTTCTGCTTCAATTTTACTAATCTCTCCAAAGTGTTTTGGATTGTCTACTCTTTCATTTATCTTTTTTGAATATTCTTTCATTATTTTTCCATTTTTTATATACTTATTAAAATTCCCATATTTTATTTAAAATAGGATAATATTTATCTTAATTTTAATATGCCATAGTAAAGGTGTTTATTTATAGAATTAACAAATACTTATTTGCTTTATTAGTATTTATGCCTTTACATTATATACTTATTTTGATATTATTCCAATTAGGATAAAACTTGTCCTATTTAAAATAAATTTTTTATGGAGAAGTCATGAGTGATAACCAACAAATACATGACATTATAAACACTGATTACAAACTAGGCTTTGAAACATTAGTTCAAAGTGATACTTTTGAAAAAGGTTTAAATGAAGATGTAATAAGAGCTATTAGTGCAAAAAAAGAAGAACCAGAATTTTTATTAGATTTTAGACTAAAAGCTTATGAAAAATGGCTTAAAATGGAAGAGCCAGATTGGACATTTTTAAAATATTCAAAAATAGATTATCAAGATTATGCTTACTATTCAGCACCAAAAAAAGCACTTGGTTCTTTGGATGAAGTAGATCCAGAGATATTAAAAACTTATGAAAAATTAGGAATTCCACTTGAAGAGCAAAAAATGCTTGCAGGTGTTGCTGTTGATGCAGTATTTGATTCAGTTTCAATAAAAACTACATATCAAGATGAACTTGAAAAGTTAGGAATTATATTTTGTTCTATTAGTGAAGCTGCTCACAGATTCCCTGATTTAGTAAAAACCTATTTAGCAAGTGTAGTTCCTGTAACGGATAACTATTTTGCTGCTTTAAATAGTGCAGTTTTTACAGATGGAAGTTTTGTATATATTCCAAAAAACACAAGATGTCCAATGGAACTTTCTACTTATTTTAGAATAAATGCTTTAAATACAGGTCAGTTTGAAAGAACATTAATCATTTGTGATGAAGGTTCTTATGTATCTTATAATGAAGGTTGTTCTGCTCCTAGTAGAGATGATAGACAACTTCACGCAGCAGTTGTTGAGTTAGTTGCACTTGAAAATGGACATATAAAATATTCAACTATTCAAAACTGGTTCCCAGGTGATGATGAAGGAAAAGGTGGAATACTTAACTTTGTTACAAAAAGAGCTTTATGTAAAGGTGATAATTCAAAAGTATCTTGGACACAAGTTGAAACTGGTTCAAGTATTACTTGGAAATATCCTTCATGTGTTTTACAAGGAGATAATAGTGTTGGAGAGTTTTACTCTGTTGCTATTACTTCAAGAGCTCAACAAGCTGATACTGGTACAAAAATGATTCATTTAGGTAAAAATACAAAATCTACAATTATCTCAAAAGGTATATCTGCTATGAAAGGTATAAATGCTTATCGAGGACTTGTAAGAGTTGGAAAAAATGCTGATAATGCAAGAAATATATCTGAATGTGATTCTTTGTTGATTGGTCACAAATGCCAAGCACATACTTATCCTTATCATGAAATAAGAAATAGTAGTGCAAATATTGAACATGAAGCAACAACTTCAAAAATTTCTGATGAACAACTTTTTTATCTTAATCAAAGAGGAATAGATGAAGAAGATGCTATTGCTATGATTGTAAATGGTTTTTGTAAAGAGGTTTTAAAAGAGTTACCAATGGAATTTGCTGCTGAAGCAAAAGAGTTGTTAAGTATCTCTTTAGAAGGAAGTGTTGGTTAAATAAGAAGTAATAAATTGCTTTTTATAAAGTTTTATCACTTTTTATAAAAGTGTTATATTATATAAATTTCCAAAAGATGGAAAATTTTTTAAGGATAATAGATGTTATTAAAAATTGAAGATTTAAAAGTAAGTATAAATAATAATGAAATTTTAAAAGGTTTAAACCTAGAGATAAATCCAGGTGAAGTTCATGTTTTAATGGGTGTGAATGGAGCTGGAAAATCAACTTTAGTTAAAACTTTAGCAGCACACTATGACTGTGAAGTAAATGGTGGAAAGATTACATTTAAAAATAAAGATTTATTAGAAATGGATGCAGCAGATAGAGCAAATGAGGGAATTTTCATGAGTTTTCAAAGTCCTGTTGAAGTTTCTGGAGTAAACAATAGCTATTTTTTAAGAACTGCTATGAATGCAAAAAGAGCTTATGAAGGTAAAGAAGAGCTTGATGCAATGCAATTTTTAAAACTTGTAAAAGAAGAAACAAATAAATATGATATTGATAGAAAACTTTTACAAAGAGATTTAAACGATGGTTTTAGTGGTGGAGAAAAAAAGAGAAATGAACTAATTCAACTTTTAATGCTAAATCCTGATTTAATAATGCTTGATGAAATTGATAGTGGTCTTGATGTTGATGCAATTAAAATTGTTGCAAATGTTATAAATTCTATGCTTGATGGGAAAAAATCAATTCTTATGATTACTCACTATGATAGACTTTTAGAACTTATAAAACCTGATTTTGTACATATTTTAAGTAATGGAAAGATTGCTAAAACAGGAGATTATAACTTAGCTTTAGAACTTGATGAGAAAGGGTTTGAAGCATTAGGAATAAACAATGCAGATAATTAATTTAAACAATAATTTACCTCATAAGAAAGAGGAAGAGTTTTTAAAAATTGACTTCTCAAATCTATTTGATTTTGATTTTAAAGATAAAAAGATTTTAGATTTTAAAACAGATTCAAATATCTCTTTTTTAAACCAAGAAGATAAAGAAAATTATGAATCAAAGCTTTTTTATATTACAAATAGTTTAGATAAAAATCAAAAAATTCTAAAAATAGAAAAAGATACTCTTGAACCAATTATTTTAATAAATAGCTTAAAAGAGAATTCGACTTTATTCTCAAATAATCTTTTAATAGAGATTAAAGATGGAGTAAAAGCCTCTATTATTGAAGTTTTTGTCTCTTCATCTAAGGATTCAGCAGTTTTTGCAAATAGAGTTATAAAACTTGGTAAAAATGCATCTTTGGAATATATAAAAAATCAAGATATTTCAAGCTCAAACTCTTTAGTTTTTGCTTGTAAATCTATTCAAAATGATAAATCAAATTTAGAAATTTCAAACTTTGAATTAGGTGATGGATTTATTGTAAATAGTTTTGAAAATAAAATTGATTCTTTAAATGTAAACTATGAACTAAATGGTTTAAATAAGCTAAGAGATAAAGCAAACACTTCAACTCTTGTAAGAACAACTCATAATAATGAAAATTCAAGAAGTAATATAAACTATAAAAACTCTTTACTTGATAATTCAAGAGCTGTTGTAAAAATCAAATCAATAGTTACAGAAACAGGACTTTATTCGAAAGCTTTCCAAAATTGTAACTCAATTTTATTAAGTAATGATGCAGTTGTTTTTGCTCAACCATTTTTAGAAATATTCATTGATGAACTTGAAGCAAGTCATGGAACAACAACAGGAACTTTAGATAAAGATCAATTATATTATCTTCAATCAAGAGGAATAAAAAAAGATGAAGCTTATAAAATTTTACTTGAAGCATTTGAAAGTTCAATTAAAGATAATTTAAAAGATGAAAAATTACAAGAGTTTGTAGAAAACTATAAAAAAGAGAGTTTTATATAGATGTATAAAAAAGATTTTCCATTTTTTAGTAAGTCAAAAACAGTTTATCTAGATAATGGAGCAACAACTCAAAAACCAAAAAGTGTAATTGATTCTACTTTAAAATATTACAATGAATATTGTTCAAATACTCATAGAAGTGGATTTGGAGATGCAGCAATTGCTACAACAGAATTTGAGAAAACAAGAGAAGTTTTACAGAAATTTATAAATGCAAATAAAAAAGAGGAGATTATTTTTACAAGTGGTGTTACACAAAGTATAAATTTCATAGCTTCTTCATTTGCAAAAAAATTTAAAACGGTAATAATCTCTAGCCTTGAACATCATGCAAATATTGTTCCTTGGCATATGCAAAATAGAACTTTAGGAAATGGTCTTCTAGTTGTAAATTGTGATTCAAATTTAGACTTTGATTACAATCATTTTGAAGAACTTTTAAAAGAAAATCCAAACTCTTTTGTAAGTGTTGCTCATGTTACAAATGCTTTTGGTGTAGTTTATGATATTAAAAGAATTGTATCTTTGGCTCACAAATATCAAAGTGTAGTTTTAATAGATGGAGCTCAAAGTTTAAGTAGTTTCAAAATAGATGTTCAAGATATAAATTGTGATTTTTTTGCAATTTCTGCACATAAAACTTTTGGTCCAACAGGAGTTGGAGCTATTTATATAAAAGAGAAGTTCTTTGATGAAGTTGAGCCTTATATTACAGGTGGGGCATCTATTCATACAGTTGATTTTGAAAAAGGTACAAGCTTTTTATCAAGTCCATATAAATTTGAAGCAGGAACTCAAAATATTGCTGGAGTTATAGCTTTTAAAGAGTCTTTAAATTATATAGAAAACATTACTTATGAAAATATTAAAAAAAGAAAAGATGAGCTTTTAATTTATTTAAATGATGAGTTAAAAAAACTTCCTGATATTATTTTTTATAATGATATAAAAAACTGTAATGGAAGTAGAAGTTTTAACTTCAAAGGAATTATGCATGATGATATCTCTATTTTACTTGATAAAATGGGAATTGCTCTAAGAGTTGGTCATCATTGTGCAATGCCAATAATGAATAAATTAAATATAAAAGGAACAATTAGAGTTAGTTTAGCTTTTTACAATGATTTTGAAGATATTGATAAATTAATTGTAGCTTTAAAACGAGCTTTAAGTATGTTAAAGGATTAAAATAATGAGTATTAAACAAAGAATTGAGGATATTAAAGAAGATTTAGATTTTTTTGAAGAAGAGTTAGCAAAATATGAATATATTATTGATTTGGGTAAAAAACTTCCAGATTTTGAAGATAGTTATAAAATTCCTGAAAATTTAGTTCATGGTTGTACTTCACAAGTTTGGTTAATTTGTGAACAAAAAGAGAATAAACTGTTTTTTTATGGAACAAGTGATGCTATTATTGTAAAAGGTTTAGTATATATTATTTTAAGTATTTTCTCAAATTCAACAATAGATGAGTTAAAACAAATTGATATGGATGTTGTAAAAGAGTTAGGTCTTAGCGAAGTGATTACTCCAAATAGACAAAGTGGAGTAATTGGAATGATTAAAAAAATAAAAGAGTATGCTTTAAAAAGTTAAGGAAATAAAATGAGTAATATTTTTAATAAAGAAGAGATAAAAGAGAAAATCATAGAGAATATAAAAAAAGTTTATGATCCTGAAATACCTGTGGATATCTATAATTTAGGTTTAATTTATAGTATAGAACTAGAAGAGAGAGATAACTATCTATTTTGTGAGATAGAGATGACTCTTACAAGTCCTGCTTGTCCTGTTGCTGATAGTTTACTTGAACAAGTTAGATATGTATCTATGGCTGTTGATGAAGTTGATGAAACAAAAGTTAATTTAGTATTTGAACCTGTTTGGGAACCTCATATGATGAGTGAAGATGCCAAAGAGATTATGGGAGCAAGTGGAGCTGCTATCTCTTGGTAATTATTTTAGAAACTATTAAAGTTTCTAAAATATTAATCTTTCAAGATCTGTAAAATCTAGTTCAAACTGCTTATTTAATTTCTCATTTTCTAAAATACTTTTTATACTTATTATATTTAAACCATAAAAGTTATATATATATTTATATAAATTTTCATCATAAAGATTTTGAAATATAGAGTTTATAAATTTTGTATTATATAGTTCTTTACTGTCTAAATTCCAAAAATAATCATATTTAATCTTGCTATTTTTAATCTCTTCTAAATATGTAAAAAGCTTTGAATCATCAATTTGCTTTTCATATCTATATACAGATAAATTTGTAGCAAAATATACATATTTTTTTAGAGCTACTATTTCTAATAATTCACCAGTTTCTTTTAAATCATAATTTGCAACATAATATTGTGAATCGATTTTTAAAACTACTCCAATATCACTAAATTTTGATTCATCAATTTGACTTAAGAATTCACTTTGAGGGTTATCCTCTTTTTTTACTATAATATCACCTGTTTTTAGAATCAACTCTTTTCTTATATTTTCTCTTTTTAATTCAACTGCTTTTTTTTGAATAAATTTTTTTGATTCTGTATATGAAAATATTAGAAGAACAATAATAGCTACTAATCTAATTATCATTATGTTCTGATTTTAATTTTTGTTTAGCAAACTCTTGCATATCTTCAAATTTATCTTTCTCATCTACTATTTCAACTCCCAATAAAGTTTCAATTGTATCTTCTAAAGTAACTATTCCACTTGTTTGTCCATAACTATCTTGCACTACAAAAAGGTGTGATTTTTTTCTTAAAAATGAGTCAATAAGGCTAGAAACTTCTGTATCTTCTGCAACTTTATGAACAGGTATCATAATCTCTTCTAGTCTCTTATTCTTATTCTTTTTTATTCTTTGTTCTAAAATAGTTTGTGCAAATACAATTCCTACAATATTATCAATCGTTTCACAATAAACTGGAATTCTTGTATGAATATATAATTTATCATCTTCTAATGCTTCTTTGACTGTTGTCTTTGTAGATAGTGCAAAAACAACACTTCTTGGAGTCATTATATCTTCTGTTCTTATACTTTTTAATTTAAATAAATTTTCAATAAAACTACTCTCTTTTGATTGAATAGTTCCCTCTTTTTCACTTAAATTAACTAAAGCAATTATCTCATCTTTTGAAAAACTAGCTTCATCTTTTTTATCTTTTTTAATATAATTTGTAATCTTTGTTCCAAACCAAATAAATGGATATGTCACTTTTATTAAAAATGAGATTATATACGCTGTTGGAACTAAAAACTTTTTCCAATACAAAGCAGCATATGTTTTTGGATAAATCTCAGTTATATATAAAACCAATAAAGTAAGAATAAATGCAACCAAACTTTGCCATTTATCACCAAATACAATTGCAGCTTGAGCTCCAACTCCTGCTGCTCCCATTGTATGTGCAAAAGTATTTAGAGTCAAAATAGAAGAGATTGATTTATCAATATCATCTTTCATATTTTTTACAAGCTTTATACTCTTTTTACTGTAATTATCTTCATCCATACTTTCTATATATGATGGAGTTGATGAAAGAACAGTTGCTTCAAGAATAGAACAAAGAGTAGAAAAAAATAGTGCCAAAAACAGATATAAAAATAGTAATGTCATTTTTTAAATCCAATCATAGATATATGTTTTAATATGTGCTTTATATCATCAAACTTTAAAATATGTTTCTCTTCAAAAACTTTTGAAAAAAATCTCACTTCTGCATTTGTAAAACCATCTTGTTCTTTCTCTTTTATGCTTACAATTTCTTCTAATCTTATTCTAAATAGTTTTCTATTTTTTAATTTTGCATAATAAACGATATCTATCTCATTTTGATTTATTTTTTCTAAAGTTACAATTACTTTATCATCAACTAAATCCATATCAAATTCGCTATAAAGCCTTTTAAAATCATCTTTACTTAAATATCCAATATATAATTTTGTATAAATATCAAAATATAGATCCATTTTAGGATTTCTAAAAAATCTTAAATCTACAACAAATTTCGGATTTTTTCTACTACTCTCTAAAATCCATTGTAAAGTAGGAAAATATGCAAACTTCTTATACTTTATTCTGAAAGCTTCAGTGAATTTTTTAATATTTGGAACTTCTAATGTTTGTAAATCATTTTTAACTTTTTTTGCAAAAATTATCTTGTTTATTAACTCTTCATCTTCCAAATCATCAGTTAGCCAAATTGTTGCATAAGATGGAAAGTTTTTAAGTCCTGAAGAACCTTTTGTAAGAACTATTAAAGCATTTATCTCTAAAAATGGGAAAATCAATTTTAATAAAGCTTGTTTTTTTGCTAATCTTTTATTTAAATTTGATGTTTTTTTAGATGTACTCATCTCCACAAAATATAGTTTATCTTTTGTAAAAAATATTGCATCAAATTCACTTATATCTTTATATGCTGATTTAAATACTATTTGTGAAGTTTTACTAATTAAAAGTCCACTTTTTAAATATACATTCTCTTTTGCTTGATATGGTCCTTTTAAAATAAAACTCTCAATATCTTCACAGTTTTGTGCATATTTTAATAATAGTTCATAAATGATATTTTCATAAATCTCACCTTTGAAACTACTATAAGCTGTTATATAAGACAAATCATCTTTTGAAATATCTTTTTTAATTAGTGATTTTAAATTCTTATTATCATATGAATAATGAAAAAGATTCTCTTTTATCTCTTTTGTATCCAAATGTTTTATATTTTCTGGTATTTTAATTTTCAATTTTTCTCTTTAGCTAAAAAATAGCTTAGATTATATCAGAATTATCTTATAATATTGGTATAATCATTTTTCAAAAAAAAGGACAGAAAATGAAAAAACAATTTTTAATAGATGTAGTTAATAAAACAAGAGATAGACAAGTTGATAGCATAAAAAATGAGATTAGAAAATATATAAAAAGAGAAAAAAGTAAAAAACTACCTGAAAGCTTTAATACATGGTTTTTTGATTGTAAATTTGGAAAATCAATAGAAGAGGCAATTGAGATAAGCTTTGCAGATATTATAAAATCTGTTGATTTTGCAAATAAAGAGAACTATTCAAGTTTTTATTTAGAGATTATTGCAAGTGCGATTTTTAAAGAAAAGAAACAATCTATTGATGATGAAATTATAGAAGATTAGGTATAGCAATTTTTGGATTGTTATCTTATTTGATTTTTAGTAGTATTTCAAAATAAAATTACTTTAAGGAAAAGATATGAAGTACATAACAAGCGATAGTTTAGAGATAGCTGATAAAGAGGTATTTGATATAGTAGAGGCTGAGCTAGTAAGACAGACGAATCATCTAGAGATGATAGCAAGTGAGAATTTTACAAGTCCAGCAGTAATGCAAGTAATGGGTTCAGTTTTTACAAACAAATATGCAGAGGGTTATCCATATAAAAGATATTATGGTGGGTGTGAACAAGCTGATAAAGTTGAACAATTAGCTATTGATAGAGTTTGTAAAATATTTGATTGTAAATTTGCAAATGTTCAACCACATAGTGGATCTCAAGCAAATGGTGCAGTTTATGCAGCATTACTTAAAGCAGGAGATAGAATTTTAGGAATGGATTTATCTCATGGTGGGCATTTAACTCATGGAAGTAAACCAAGTTTTTCTGGTCAAAACTACTCAGCATTTTATTATGGAGTTGAACTTGATGGAAGAATCAATTATGATAAATTAGAAGAGATTGCAAAAACTGTTATGCCAAAAATAATTGTATGTGGAGCAAGTGCTTATGCAAGAGAGATTGATTTTAAAAGATTTAAAGAAGTAGCAAATAAAGTTGGTGCTATTTTATTTGCTGATATTGCACATATTGCTGGATTAGTTGCAGCAGGTGAGCATATGAGTCCATTTCCTTATGCTGATGTTGTAACAACAACAACTCATAAAACTCTAAGAGGACCAAGAGGTGGAGTTATTATGACAAATGATGAAGATATTGCTAAAAAAGTAAATAGTGCAATATTCCCAGGACTTCAAGGTGGACCACTTATGCATGTAATTGCTGCAAAAGCTGTTGCATTTAAAGAAGTTTTAGATCCAAAATGGAAAGATTATGCAAAACAAGTAAAAGCAAATGCTAAAGTATTAGCTGATGTTCTTATTAAAAGAGGATATGATATAGTAAGTGATGGAACAGATAATCACTTGGTTTTAGTATCATTTTTAAATAAACCTTTCTCAGGTAAAGATGCAGATGCTGCTTTAGGTAATGCTGGAATTACTGTAAATAAAAATACAGTTCCAGGAGAAACAAGAAGCCCATTTGTAACTTCAGGTATTAGAATTGGTAGTCCAGCATTAACTGCTCGTGGAATGAAAGAGAAAGAGTTTGAGTTTATTGCAAATAAAATTTGTGATGTTTTAGATAATATTGAAGATTCTTCTTTACAAGCTAAAATTAGTAAAGAACTTGAATCTCTAGCTAATCAATTCATTATCTACTCTAAATCAACTTATTAGAAAAGAAAAGGAGTATTGATGGATACATTAAATACTACTTATAAACAGATTGAAAAAGCTATAAGATACATAGATGAGAATTTTAAATCTCATCCAAGTGTCGATGAAGTAGCAAAAAATGTAGGTATGAGTAAATACCATTTTATAAGAGTATTTAAAGAGTATGTAGGTCTTACTCCTCAACAATTTTTGCATAGTGTTACTTTAAACTATGCAAAAGAACATATAAAAGAGTCTAAATCTATTCTTGATAGTAGTTTAGATATTGGACTTTCTAGCTCTAGCCGTCTTCATGAACTTTTTGTAAATCTAATTGGTGTTACTCCAAAAGAGTGGAAAGAAAAAGGTAAAGATGTACAAATAACTTATGGATTTGGAAAAACTCCTTTTGGTGAGGCTTTAATTGGTTTTACATCTAAAGGAATTTGTTATTTAGGTTTTTATGACCACAACAAAAAAGATATTTTTCAAAGATTTAATGAACTTTGGGAAAATGCAAATTTAGTTTTTGATGAAAAACTAGCAAATGAATATTTGGAAAATATCTTTATAAAAAATAAAAAATACCCTCTTTTTGTAAAAGGAACAAATCTTCAAATAAATGTTTGGAAAGCTTTAATAAATATTCCAAATGGAGAGATTGCAACTTATAGTGATATTGCAAATATTTTAGAAAAACCAAAAGCTGTAAGAGCTGTTGCAAATGCAATTGGTCAAAATCATATTGGATATTTAATCCCTTGTCATAGAGTAATAGCAAAAAGTGGTGCAATGAGTGGATATAGATGGGGAATTGAGAGAAAAGAAAATTTACTTGAATTTGAAGCTTCAAAAAAAAAGTTAATATAAATAAAATATTTACAATTTATAATAAACTATATGAAACTTATGGAAAATAATCTAAAAGAAGAGATAAAAGATGAAAAAGAGTTACTTATAGTTTATCAAGAATATCACGCTTTGATAGTTTGTCATTCAAAATTATAATATTCAAAACAACATTATGGAAATGGTTGTTTTTTGTGTAAAATTTTCTAAAAATTCAATAACCAGCATCATCAAGCATTTTATAATTATTACAACCACCTTCTATATCTCCGCTATCACAAGCTTTTTTAAACCACTCTTTTGCTTTTTTATAATTTTGCTTAATTCCATATCCATGATAGTACATTACACCAAGATTAGTTTGAGCAGATGGAAATCCTTGTTTTGCAGATTTTTCATACCATTCAATAGCTTTATTAAAATCTTGTGATATTCCAAATCCATTTTTAAACATAACTCCAAAATCAAATTGTGCTGGTGCATAAGATTGATTTGCAGATTTTTCAATCCAATATACTGCTTTCTCATAATCTCTTTTTTGATTATACATACTACCTAAGTAATGCTGAGCCATCATTTGTCCCTGATTTGCTGATTTTTCAAATAATATCAAAGCTTTTTCGTGATTTTTTTCTACACCAACTCCATTTTCATAAATACTAGCTAAATTATACTGTGCATTCATATCTCCATTATTAGACGCCTTTTCAAATAAATTTATAGCATTTTTATAATCATTTTTATTTAAATATATAATTCCTAAATTAAATTGAGATGCTACAAAATTCTGATTAGATGATTTTTCGTACCATTCAATAGCTTTATCAAAATTTTGTACTACAACTTCTCCTTTTTGATACATAAGTGCAATATTATACTGAGAACCTGCATCTCCATTATTTGCTAACTCATACCAAATATCAAATGCTTTTTTATAATTACCATTTTTGTATTCTTCAAAGCCATCTTCTAAAGTATTTCCAAAACTAAATCCAATGAATAAAACCAAACTTACAAATACTTTTCTAAACATTTTATTTTCCTTTTTATAACTTAGCTATTTATTCTATTTCAAATATTTTCTTTGCTTATTCAAATCTATCTGATGCCTATTTAATTCTTTAATATTTTTGAAATATAATCATATATTTTTTCTTAAAGCATTTCTTGAAGCTCTATCTACAAGATTAAATACTTTATCAATTTCATCTTTTAAACTACTTTTTTTATGTCCTTTTACCTTTATAAATTCAATATTTATTTCATCTGTTTTTTCAAAAAATAGTTTATATAATTCATAATTATTTATAGTTTTTCCAGTTGAAGTTTTATAGTCATTTATTTCAAACTTTTCTCTTCTATTTTGTAAACTTATTATATTTTGACAGTCTGTATAAACTTCTATTTGACTATTTTCATCTATTACAGAAATCTCATCTAAAGCCCAAATCAAAGTCTCTAATTCAAGTTTTGTTGAACTTGTATCTTCAAATTTTTTTATTTTTATATTTTTTCTTAAAACATCAAAAATTAGATTTTCATCAGAAACTTCTAAAAAAGCTCCAAATCCTATCTTTTTTTGTGGATTTACACTTGAATCTGTAAATAGTTTGATTTTTCTCATATTTATTATATTCCTATTTTTTAGATTAATTTATCATAAATGATTTTACAAATTTAATAATTAATATATATTTATACTAAAAACTATTGTTAGCTTACTTCATTTTTATATTAAGATGATTATAATTCCAGCAAAAATAGCAATTTTTGGATTGTTAATTCTTACTAAAATAATTATACTTGTAAGATTTTCGAAAAGGAGTATTTAAATGGGCAAAAAAGCATCAGTTGTTCCCCCAATAATGGCTGGTCTAATTTCAGTTATTGTTAATTATGGTGGAACATTTATTTTAATCTTTCAAGCAGCACAAATGGCTGGACTTAGTCCAGAGCAGACAGCTTCTTGGGTTTGGTCAATTTCTATTGGTGTAGGAATTACTGGAATACTTCTTAGTTGGTATACAAAAGAGCCTATTATTACAGCTTGGAGTACTCCAGCAGCAGCATTTTTAATTACGGCTCTTGTTACAGTTTCATACTCTGAAGCAATTGGAGCATATATTATTTCAGCATTGGCATTTGTTATTTTAGGACTTTCAGGATATTTTGAGAAGTTAATTAAACTTATTCCACCTGGAATTGCATCTGGTTTATTAGCTGGTATTTTATTACAATTTGGTATTGCTGCATTTTTAAATATGTCAATTACTCCTGTTTTAGCAATATCTCTATTTATTATCTATCTTCTTACAAAAAGATTTTCTCCAAGATATGCAATTGTTTCTGTTTTGGTTTTTGGATTTATTATTTTAACTTTACAATCTCAAGTAAATTTTGCTGGGTTTGAATTTAAATTAGCTTATCCATTGTTTACTGAACCTACATTTTCAATGAATGCTACATTAAGTGTTGCATTACCACTATTTTTAATCACTTTAACAGGTCAATATATGCCTGGATTAATAATTTTAAAAAATGATGGATTTAAAACTAAAGCAAAACCAATTTTAGCAATTACAGGAGTTGGTTCTATAATTATGGCTCCTTTTGGTTCTCATGCTTTTAACTTATCTTCAATAGCTTCAGCAATTTGTACAGGAAAAGAAGCGCACGAAGATCCGTCTAAAAGATGGATAGCAGGAGTTACAGCTGGTATATTTTATATTATTGTTGGTCTTTTTGGAGTTACTCTTGCTGCTATATTTGCAGCTTTCCCAGCAACATTTATTAGCTCTTTAGCAGGTCTTGCTCTTTTAAGTACAATTACAGGAAGTCTTTCAAGCGCTATGAGTGAAGAAAATACTAGAGAAGCAGCTGTTATTACATTTTTAGCAACTGCTGCAAATATAAATATATTTGGTATTAGTGGAGCTTTCTGGGGATTAGTTCTTGGAATAACTGCTTATTTCAT
Organism: Aliarcobacter thereius LMG 24486; assembly: GCF_004214815.1. Taxonomy (NCBI): domain Bacteria; kingdom Pseudomonadati; phylum Campylobacterota; class Epsilonproteobacteria; order Campylobacterales; family Arcobacteraceae; genus Aliarcobacter; species Aliarcobacter thereius. The sequence continues at coordinate 669,228 of NZ_CP035926.1, read as the reverse complement.
TTTAAATCTAAAACTTAAAAAAGCTAAATAATTTTTATAAACCATAAAGAGTAAAACTCTCTATGGTTTTATTGGTTTTTTATAAAACTCTTCTCTTCTCATTTTTATCCTTTTAAGTTGTTTGATAAGCTTCCACAATTTCTATTTTCATAACTGCTCTTGCCCACTCATATTTATCTTTTATTATTTCACTCTCTTTTATATCTTGTGATATTATAGCTTTTCCGATTATTTTAATACCCATACCCATTCCATGAAGTCCCATAAGTTCTCTTGTTCCAATAACAACAATTACTCTATTGTCTTTTTCTAATATCTCTTCCATTTTATTCATTTCTCCAACTGGAACAAATAAATTATTATCTTTAAAAATAACAAAACTATTCCAAGTATTTACAATATGTGGAAAATCATTACCTTTTGCTACAATACTAAAAACTCCTTCGTAATTTAAAATAGATTCTATTTTATTATTCATATTTTTCCTTTTTAAGTATTTCAATCATATAATATCAATATTCTGTATCTTTAAAAAGATACACTTTTTATTTTTCTAAGAAGGACACTTTTGTATAAATTTGATAATAATTCACCTCTTTATATGCAACTTTATAAACAATTAAAAAATGATATAGAAAGTAAATTACAAGCAGGAGCAAAACTGCCTTCTATTAGAAAACTATCAAATGAATATAATTTGAGTAAAACAACAGTACAAAATGCATATAATCAACTCTATGCAGAAGGTTATATAGAAAGTAAAAAAAACATTGGCTATTTTATTTGTGAAGATATTATTCAAAACTTTCAAGTAAATTTAAATGAAAAGAAGTTCAATAAAGAAAAAAGCAATAATTACAAAATAGATTTTTTTCCTGCAAGTCTTGATAAAAACTCTTTTCCTAAAAAAACTTGGTTAAAACTTTATAATAAAGCTTTAAAAAATGATATAAACTATGGAATTTATCATGATATTCAAGGAGAAGTAGAACTTAGAGAAGAGTTAGCTAAATATCTTTTAGCTTCAAGAAATGTTATTTGTAAATCTGAACAAATCATTCTTACAAGTGGATTTACTGATAGTTTATTTCTTTTATCAACTATTTTAAAAAAATTTACAGAAAAAATTGCTATTGAATCTCCTTCTTATAAAACAGCAAGAAAAGTATTTGAATTGGCAAACTTTAAAATAGAAGATATTTTAATAAACCAAAACGGATTAGATTTATCACTTTTACAAAGAATATCTTCAAAAGCCTTATATCTAACTCCATCTCATCAATTTCCAACTGGTGTTACTATACCGATTTCAAATAGAATAAAAATCTTAAATTGGGCAAAAGAAAATGATGTTTTTATTTTAGAAGATGACTACGATAGTGAACTAAGTTACTATAACCGTCCTATTCCTTCGATGCAAGGGTTAGATAGTTTTGGAAATGTTATTTATCTTGGAACTTTTTCAAAGGCTTTATCTCCAGCTTTAAGAATCTCCTATATAGTTTTACCTACAAAACTTCTTGAAATTTATAAAAAAACATTTGACTTTATATTTTCACAAGTTTCTATTGATATTCAAAAAACTTTAACACTTTTTTTAAAAGATGGACACTGGGAAAGACACTTAAGAAAAATAAGAAATATAAATAGGAAAAAACATAATCTTATGAAAGAATCTCTAAAAAAATTTTTATGTGATGATGTAAAAATTTTAAGAGAAGGAAGTGGATTAAATTTATTGATAAAACCACTTATTGATATTAATTTAGAAAAGCTTGAAAAAATTGCTCAACAAAAAAATGTCAAAATTTATTTCAAAGAATTTTTCAATCTTGAGAAAGTAATAGCTTTAGGATTTGGTGGATTTGAAGAGTTTGAAATAGAAAATGCAATAAAAACTTTTAGTGAAATTTGGATTGAAGCTAAAAATAACTAAGAGAACGAAATATATTATCATTCTCTTAGTATATATTATTTAATATCAAAAAGAATATCTTCAAATCTCTGAAAACCTTCAGTTATCTCGCTTTTAGTAATAATAATTGGTGGTAAAAATCTAATAATATTATTCCCAGATTTTAAAACTAAAACACCATTTTTTAGTGCAAGATTTATAATATCATTTAAAAGATTCTCATCTTTTAAAACCAAACCTTGCATAAAACCAAAACCACTCTTTTTTATAAATATATTTGGATATTTGTTTATTATATATTGTAAACAACTATTAAAATATTTAATATTTTCATTTAGCTCCCCACTATTTGAATATTTTTCTAAAATATTAAGAACTTTACTGCAAACTGTTGTTGATAAATGATTCCCACCAAAAGTAGAACCATGGTCACCAAAAGTAAAAATATTTTTTAAACTTGTCATCATAAGACCTATTGGAATACCACTTGCTAAACCTTTTGCTAAAGTTACAATATCAGGTTTTATTCCAAAATATTGAGAAAGTAAAAAGTTACCACTTCTATAAACTCCTGTTTGAACTTCATCTATAATCAAAAGTAATTTTTTTTCTTTTAAAACTTTTTCTAGCTCTTTTACTTGATGTATATCTTGCATTAAAATACCACCCTCACCTAAAATAAGCTCTAACATTACAGCTACTGTGCTATCATCAATCATATTTATAGCTTCATTTATATCATTTGCATAAACAAAACCATCAGGATATGGAGCAAAATATTTATGTTTGTCCTCTTGTGCTGTTGCTTTTAATGTTGCAATTGTTCTTCCATGAAAAGAGTTTTTTATAGTAATAATTTTATATTTAGGAGTTTTGAACTTTATATTTCCATATTTTCTTGCAAGTTTTATAGCACTCTCATTTGCTTCTGCTCCACTATTACAAAAAAAACATTTCATATCGTAAGAGCTTAATTCAACAATCTTTTTAGCACATTTTTCTTGAGATTTTATTTGATATATATTTGAACTATGTACAATTTTATTTGCCTGTTTTTTTATAGTTTTTACAACTTTTTTATTTGCATATCCTAAACTATTTACACCAACTCCTGAAGCAAAATCTACATAGTTTTTACCTTTTTCATCATATAAAATTGATTTTTTACCTTTTACAAAGCCTACTTCTAATCTATTATATAAAGGCAATATATAAGAGTTTTTATTCATAATTTTTCCTTTTATGTATGATAAAAGCTAAATTGATTATCCAAATCTCCTAGTTCATATCTTTTTTTTAAAGAGTTTTTAAATTGATATCCTAAATCTTCACAATTTATTGCTTCTTCTGTAAGATTTAAATCAATTTTTGGATCAACAATAATTTTATTTAACTTTTCTATTGTTAGATTGTGGTTTTCTCTGCTTTCCAAAATCACATCATCATTTTGACAAATATTTCCCTCTATTAAAACTTTTGCATAAAATCCTGTATATCCATTTTGGAAAATTAAATTTGTCATCTCTTTTTTTTGTGTATTTGCACTAAGTTTCCAACAGGGTTGCCTTGGTTGAGTTATTTGTACTTTGGTTTCACCTATTTTTAAAATATCTCCTATACAAATATCTTTTTCAGAAACTTTATCAAGTATTAGATTCTCTCCAAAATATGCCATATTTGTCATATCAAAAGCATCTTTAAAATGTTTATTTATATTTTCATATGTTTGTTTTGTAAGAAGAAAAAGTGCTTTATTTTCTCCTCCGTGATGTGCTAAATCTGCTTGAAAATCATCTACAAAACCTGTTTTTGTAAGATATGATTTTGAAACTGGATATTTTTTTATACCAGAAACCAACTCTTGCCTTTTTTGGTTTTCAAGTTTTGTAACACTTACATCTCCAACTTTTAAATATAAAACAGTAGATATTTTTGTATTCATCTTAGCTCCTAAATATTTAATATTTGAAAGTATATGTCATTATATTTTTTTAAACAATCCATTAATTGCTAATTCTAAAATAAAAATTCTATACTTTTTTGCTATACTTCAAAAAATTTAGAAAAATAGAAAGAATAAATATGAATTTAATATCAAAAGATGCACCATTAGAAGTTTCATTAAAAAAAATGCGAGAAATACTAGATAATTTAGATATAAAAATAAAATTATCTTCTCCAAAAAATCCAGTTAAAAATAGTTTTTCAGTAAATTTAAGTTATGAAGGAGCAAACAACTTTATATTTTCAAATGGAAAAGGAAGTAGTGCTGATTCATCATTAGCTAGTGCTTATGGAGAATTTATAGAGAGATTTCAAACAAATTTATATTTTAATGATTTTTATATTGAAAATAGGAAATTCTTTTTTGATCAAAAAGAGTTTCCTATAAATGAAGAGTTTTTAAGTGATGAACTTAAAAAATTTTATACTTTAGAAGATTTAGAAAAAGAGGATTTTTTAGATTTTAATTCAAACTGCTTTGACAAAATTATATCTTTACCATTTATAAATCAAAGTACAAATAAAAGTGAGTATTTTCCTACAAATTTACTATCAAATTTATATGCAAGTAACGGTTTATCTACTGGAAACAGTGCAAATGAAGCAAAAGTTCAAGCACTTTGTGAGATATTTGAAAGAAATGTAAAACTAAAAGTTATAAAAGATGGAATTGCTCTTCCAGAATTTCCAAAAGATATTATAAATAGTTTTCCTAAAATTAGTTCAGATATTAAAACTTTAGAGGAAAATGGATTCAAATTAAAAGTTTTTGATGCAAGTTTGGGTGGAATTTTTCCTGTAACTGCAATATCTTTTATAAATCCAAAAAACAATACACTTTTTTTATCTTTTGGAAGTCATCCTATTTTAGAAATTTCAATAGAAAGAACATTAACTGAACTTCTTCAAGGAAGAGAATTAAATGAACTAAATAGTTTTGAAAGACCTAGTTTTGATATGGAAGAGATAAGTTCTTCTTCAAATTTAGAATCACATTTTGTAGATTCAAATGCAAAAGTAGGAATACAATTTTTAAACAAAAATAAAGATTTTATTTATACTCCTTGGAAATTCGAACTTCTAAAAAGTGAGGAACAATATAATTCTTTAAAATCTATTTTAGATAATCTAGGAAAGACAATATATTTAAGAGAGTATGATTATTTAGGTTTTTACTCTTGCCAGATGATTGTACCTGAGTTTTCAGAGATTTATCCACTTGAAGATTTGATTTATAATAATAAAAATCAAGGAAAACTAATAAGAGATTTTATTTTAAACAAAGATAATTATGATTTTGAAACTCTTCTTGAAGAACTAAATGGTTTTGATGATTTTGTAAATGTAGGTGCTTTTATAGGAGTTATTTTTAAAAATGATTTCTCTTTAGCTGAATTCAAAGCTGATATTTTAATAAAACAAAAAGAGTATGAAGAAGCTATCTTTTATCTTGAACACTCAAAAAAACCTTTATCATTTCTTATTATCCAAATTTTAAAAGCAAAATTAGATGATATAGATTTACTTGATTATAAAGATGCTTTAAATGATATTTTTACAAAAGAGCTTGTAATTAAAGCTTTTAATATTGTTGAAAATGATATTTCAATGATTAATTTAGAGTTTGCAAATGAGTATGAAAATATATTAAAACTTTTTGAAAAAAAATATGGAAAAAGATAATAAATAAGAAGTTTTTGCTTCTTATTTATTTTTATAATGCACTAGCCATATTTAAATAGTGATGTGCCATATAAGAACTTCTAGCATATGGACTTGCTTTTACAAACTCAAATCCTAAACCATAGGCCAAATCTTCATATCTTTTAAACTGTTCAGGTTTTACATATTCAATAACTTTCTCAAAATCTCCACTAGGTGCTAAATATTGACCTATACTTAAAAACTTACAGCCAACTTCTAATAAATCTTTAAAAACTTGAATCATCTCTTCTTCTGTTTCTCCAAGCCCAACCATTAAAGCACTTTTTGTTTTGATTTTTTCACCACCAAGCTCTTTTAGTTTTCTTAAAACTTCAATACTTCTTTCATATGTACCATTTCTTCTTATTCTATAAAGGCTTGGAACTGTTTCAACATTGTGTCCAATAATTGTAGCTCCTGAATCTATAACTCTTTTTAAGCTAGTTTCATCTCCTTTAAAATCAGGTATAAGTATTTCAACTTTTGTATCTGGAGATTTTTCTATAATATCTTTTGTAACTTTATAAAACTGCTCTGCTCCACCATCTTTTAAGTCATCTCTAGCTGGACTTGTGATTACAACGAATTTAAGTCCTAAACTTAAAACAGAAGTAGTTACTTTTTTTATCTCACTTTCATCAACACTATTTGGCTTTCCTGTTGTAACATTACAATATGTACATCTTCTTGTACATATATTTCCCAAAATTAAAAATGTAGCATTTTTATTTGCAAAACATTCACTTATATTTGGACATTTTGCCTCTTGACAAATAGTATGTAATCCACCAACATCTTTAAGTAGGTTCTCCATCTCAACTTGAGTATGTGGAGTTAATTTTTTTCTAAGCCATTCAGGTTTTTTAAATTTTGCTTCGCTTGTTTTCTCTAATTTATTATTATCATAAAATTTTTGTGTCATTTTTACTCATCCTTAATTAATTTCTCTAAAATATTTTTTTCATCTTTATTTAAACTATCTTCTATAAATTCTACTTCAAAAACTTCTTGAAAAGCTTTTTGTAAAGCATCTTTTGCAATATCAAAACTAATTTTTACTCCAAAATCTTCTAATGATGAACCAAAAATCTCATCATCTGATTTCTTGAATAATGGTATTGAACCGTGTTGAAGTATACAATTTTTTGATCTTTTTTGTGCATTACCACCGATTTTTTTGCCATCAATAATAATATCATATGCTTCAAAACCAACTTGACAAAATGGGCTTTTACTTAAACTTATTTCATTAATCTCTTTTGCAAACTTTGCTTTAAGCCCTAAATTCTCATAAAATTTAATCAAAAATTGACACAATAAAAAATATGTCTCTTTTACATCTTTGTTATTTATCATTTCTGGATCAATTACAATTGTATAAGATATATCGTGTCCGTGAAATAAAACACCACCACCCGTTACTCTTTTTGAAACATTATTATTGTAATCATCTTGTAACTTTTTGTAATCATCTAAATTTTGTCCTGCTCCAAAAGTGATACAATCTTCCCAAGAATAAAGCCTCAAAATAGGTAAATCATTTTTTTTGAAGTTTTTAAATAGTGTTTTATCTATATTTGAATTAATTATAGAACTAAGCTTTTGTGTTATAATCAATCTAAATTTATTTTTAAATTTCATCTAATTTTTCCTAAATTATTTGTTATAAGCGAATTATAATTCATCTTATATTAAAATTGCAAATTAATTTAAAAAATTAAGAAAACTTTTATAAAGGAAAATTTATGCCTAAGTTAAATTTAGAAGATATAAATCCACTAGAGACTAAAGAGTGGATGGAAGCTTTAGAAGCAGTTATAGAAGAAGAAGGAGTTGAGAGAGCTCATTTCTTACTAGAAAAACTAATTGATAAATCAAGAAGAAGTGGTGCACATCTACCTTATAGTGCAACTACTGCATATATAAATACTATTCCTACAAGTGAAGAAGAGAAAATGCCAGCTGATATGGATATGGAGAGAAAAATTAGATCTATTATCAGATGGAATGCACAAATAATGGTTCAAAGAGCTTCAAATAAACAACTTGAACTTGGTGGTCATATTGCATCTTTTCAATCATCAGCAACACTTTATGATGTAGCTTTTAATCACTTTTTTAGAGCACCAAATGAAAAAGATGGTGGAGATTTAATATTTTTCCAAGGACATATAAGTCCTGGTATTTATGCTAGAAGTTTTCTTGAAGGAAGATTTACTCAAGAGCAGATGGATAATTTTAGACAAGAAGCATTTAATGATGGACTTTCATCTTATCCACACCCAAAACTAATGCCATCATATTGGCAGTTTCCAACAGTTTCAATGGGACTTGGACCACTTCAAGCAATATATCAAGCAAGATTCTTAAAATATCTTACAAATAGAGGTTTAAAAGATTGTAGTGCTCAAAAAGTATATTGTTTTATGGGAGATGGTGAAACAGATGAACCTGAAAGTTTAGGAGCAATTGGAATGGCTGCAAGAGAAGGTTTAGATAATCTTATTTTTGTAATCAATTGTAATCTACAAAGACTTGATGGTCCAGTAAGAGGAAATGGAAAAATAATCCAAGAACTTGAAGGTGGATTTAGAGGAGCTGGTTGGGAAGTTATTAAAGTAATTTGGGGTGGACTATGGGACTCTTTACTTGAAAAAGATAAATCAGGTAAATTACTTGAATTAATGGAACAAACAGTTGATGGAGAGTATCAAAACTTTAAACAAAAAGGTGGAGCATATACAAGAGAGAATTTCTTTAATAAATTCCCTGAAACTGCAAAACTTGTTGAAAATTTAAGTGACAATGATATTTGGAAATTAAATAGAGGTGGACACGATCCTGTTAAAGTTTATGCTGCATTTAAAAGAGCAACACAGACAAAAGGAAGACCAACAGTTATTCTAGCAAAAACTGTAAAAGGTTATGGAATGGGAAGTGCTGCTGAAGGTATGAATATTGCTCACCAAGTTAAAAAAGTAGATGTAAATCATCTTAAAGCATTTAGAGATAGATTTGATTTACCAATTAGCGATGAAGCAGTTGAATCTTACTCTTATTATAAACCAGATGAAGATTCTGCTGAAATTAAATACTTAAAAGCAAAAAGAGAAGCTCTTGGTGGATTTGTACCTCAAAGATTAGAGAAATTTACAAATAAACTAAAAATGCCAACTTTAAATGATTTTGAATCTATCATTGCTGGAAGTGGAGATAGAGAAATTTCTACAACTATGGCATTTGTAAGAGTTTTAAATGTTCTATTAAAAGACAAAGAACTTGGTAAAAATATTGTTCCAATAGTTCCTGATGAAGCTAGAACTTTTGGTATGGAAGGTATGTTTAGACAGTATGGAATTTATTCAAGTGCTGGTCAAAAATATATTCCTCAAGATAAAGATCAAGTAGCATTTTATAAAGAAGATATAAAAGGTCAAGTTATTCAAGAAGGAATAAATGAACTTGGAGCTATGAGTTCATGGATTGCAGCTGCGACTTCATATTCAGTGAATAATCTTCCTATGATTCCATTTTACATCTTCTACTCAATGTTTGGTTTCCAAAGAACAGGAGATTTATGTTATGCAGCTGGAGATCAAAAAGCAAGAGGTTTCTTAGTTGGAGGTACATCTGGAAGAACTACTTTAAATGGTGAAGGTTTACAACACGAAGATGGTCACTCACATATTTTAGCAAATACAATTCCAAATTGTATAACTTATGATCCAACTTATGGTTATGAAGTTGCTGTAATTGTTAAAGATGGAATCCAAAGAATGTATGGAGATAATCAAGAAGATATTTTCTACTATATTACAACACTAAATGAAAACTATGCTCAACCTTCAATGCCTGAAGGTTCTGAAGATGGGATTATAAAAGGTATTTACAAAGTAAAAACTTTTGAAGCAAAAAATGATTTCAAAGTTAAGCTTTTGGGTTCTGGTTCAATATTCCAAGAAGCTATGAAAGCAGCTCTTATTTTATCAAATGAATATGATATAAAAGTTGATATTTACTCTGTTACTTCTTATAATGAATTAACAAGAGAAGCACAAGATATTGAAAGAAAAAATCTATTAAATATAGATAAAGCTCCTGAAATTTCTTATGTTGATCAAGTTTTAGGAAGTGATGAGGAGAATGTTGTAATTTCTGCAACAGATTATATTAAATCATATTCTGAGCAATTAAGACCTTATATTAAAGGAAGTTTCAAAGCTTTAGGAACAGATGGTTATGGAAGAAGTGATAGCAGAGCTAATTTAAGAAAATTCTTTGAAGTTGATACAAATTTTATTGTTTATACAACTCTTGCAGAACTTGCTAGAAAAGGTAAGTTAGATAAAAAAGTTGCTCTTGAAGCTATGAAAAAATATGAAATTGACTCTTCAAGAGTTAGTCCAAGAAATTCATAAGGAGTAGAAAATGGCAAATATAAAAGAGATTTTTATTCCTGATTTAGGTGCTGATAAAGATGTTGATTTAATTGATATTATGGTTAAAGTTGGAGATATTGTTGAAGTTGAAGATGGGCTTATTACTTTAGAAACAGAAAAAGCATCTATGGATGTTCCAACTCCATTTAAAGGTAAAATTACTGAAATATTAGTAAAAGTTGGAGATAAAGTAAATAGTGGAGATTTAATTGCAAAAGTTGAAGTTGTAGAAGAAAATAGTGTAGAAACTGTAAAAACTGAAACTACTTCTTCTATGCAAATTGAAGAAGAAAAAGTTGAAACTACAACTCAAACTGCTACACAATTTGTAAAAGAACAAAGTATAAAATCTGTTGTTGAAGAGGTAATAGTTCCTGATTTAGGTGCTGAAAAAGATGTTGATTTAATTGATATTATGATTAATGTTGGAGATATCATCGTAAAAGATTATAGTATTATCACACTTGAAACTGAAAAAGCTTCTATGGATGTTCCAGCACCATTTGGTGGAGAAGTTATAGAATTATTTGTAAAAAAAGGTCAAAAAATAAATAGTGGAGATTTAATTGCAAAAGTTATAAAAACTGTTGTAATTGAAGATAAAGTTCCAACTCCAGCACCTCAAACTTCTTCAAATAGTATAGAAAAAAATAGTAAAAAAGAGAATTCATCTCCAACTTTACAAGAACTTGCAGCAAGAAGTATTGATCAAGAAGAGAGCAAAGTTCTATCTAAAAAAGCAATTAAAGTTTATGCAAGTCCAAGTGTAAGAAAAGTTGCAAGAGAGTTTGGTGTTGATTTAGGTTTTGTAAAAGGTAGTGCAAAAAAAGGAAGAATTTTAGTTGAAGATATAAAAGCTTATGTTAAAGAGCAACTAAATAAACCAGCAAGTGCAACAGGTGTTGGATTTGGATTTAATCTTCCTGAAACAAAAGAGATTGATTTTTCAATATTTGGAAAAATAGAAAGAGTAGAATTAAGTAAAGTTCAAAAAGTTTCTGGACCATTTTTACATAAAAACTATCTTTCTGCTCCTCATGTTACACAATTTGATGAAGCTGATATTACAGAACTTGAAGAGTTTAGAAAGTCACAAAATGCAATAGCAAAAGATTTCAAACTTTCTCCTCTTGTATTTATTATAAAAGCTGTTGAAAAAGCTTTAAAAATTCATCCAAGATTCAACTCAAGTTTAAGTGCTGATGGTCAAGAACTAATTATGAAACAATATTTTAATATTGGAGTTGCAGTTGATACTCCAAATGGATTGTTAGTACCTGTTATTAAAGATGTAGATAAAAAAGGTTTCAAACAAATTGCAATTGAGTTAGCACAACTATCACAAAAAGCAAGAGATGGAAAATTAACGAGTGCTGATATGAGTGGAGGATGCTTTACTATTTCAAGCCTTGGTGGAATTGGTGGAACATTCTTTACACCAATTATAAACTCTCCAGAAGTTGCAATTTTAGGTGTTTCTAAATCATCTATAAAACCAATATATGATGGAGTTGAATTTAAACCAAAACTTATTTTACCTCTTAGTTTATCTTATGACCACAAAGTAATAGATGGGGCAGATGGTGCTAGATTTACAACAACTTTATCGCAACTATTAAGCGATATTAGATTGTTAAGTCTGTAAGGAGTTTTTATGGAAACTATCAAAACTCAAGTTTTAGTTATTGGTGCAGGACCTGGAGGTTATTCAGCAGCTTTTAGATGTGCTGATTTAGGATTAGATACAGTTATTGTTGAAAGATATCCTACTTTAGGTGGGGTTTGTTTAAATGTAGGTTGTATTCCTTCTAAAGCTTTACTTCATGTTGCAAAGGTTATTGAAGAGGCAAAACATATAAAAAATGCTGGAATATTTTATGAAGAGCCAAAAATTGATATAAAAAAAGTTGCAGAGTATAAAAGTGGTGTTGTAAAAAAACTAACTGGTGGTTTAGATGCAATGGCTAAAATGAGAAAAGTAAATCATATTCAAGGTTATGCTAAATTCTTAGATGAAAATAGTGTTGAAGTAGAGCTAAGTAATGGTGAAAAAACAAAAGTAAGTTTTGATTACTGTATTATTGCAGCTGGTAGCCAAAGTTCGAAAATGTCATTTATTCCACACGAAGACCCAAGAATTTGGGATTCAACTGATGCACTTGAAGTAAAAGAAATTCCAAAAAGACTTTTAATTCTTGGTGGTGGAATAATTGGTCTTGAAATGGGAACAGTTTACTCAACTTTAGGAAGCAATGTTGATGTTGCAATTAGAGGTGAACAACTTATGACTGGAACTGATCTTGATATTATAAAAGTTTATACAAAAGCAAATCAAGATAGATTTAATATCATGGCTAAAACTCAAACTCAAAGTATTATTCCAAAACAAGATGGAATTTATGTTGAGTTTACTGGTCTTAATGCACCTAAAGAGGGAATCTTATATGATGCAGTTTTAGTAGCTCTTGGAAGAAGTGCAAATGGAAATAAACTTGGACTTGAAAATACAAATGTAGAAGTAGATGAACAAGGCTTAATCAAAGTAGATTCTCAGCTTCGAACAAAAGTGCCACATATATTTGCTATTGGAGATATTATTGGTCAACCAATGCTTGCACACAAAGCTGTACATGAAGGGCATGTAGCTGCTGAAGTTATTGCTGGTCATAAAGTATATTTTGAACCAAAACAGATACCTTCTATTGCTTATACATTCCCAGAAATTGCATGGGCTGGAATGACTGAAATTGAGGCTAAGAAAGCTGGTATTAACTATGAAGTTAGCTCATTTCCTTGGAGTGCAAGTGGAAGAGCACTAGCAAGTGATGTTTCAAATACTGGGCTTACAAAACTAATTTTTAATAAAGATACAAACCAATTAATTGGTGGAGCAATTGTTGGAGAGAATGCTGGAGAGCTTTTGGGTGAAATTTCACTTGCTCTTGAGATGGATTGTGACGCAGAGGATATTGCACTTACAATTCATGCTCACCCAACTTTACATGAATCAATAGGTATGGCTGCTGAGATTTATGAAGGAACTATAACAGATTTACCAAATGCAAAAGCTGTAAAGAGAAAGTAATTTCTCTTTATGGTTTATTCTCTATAAACTTTTTCGCATTTTGATTTGTTACAACTTTTTTCCCTGTTTTTGCTTCAAGTTCAGCTCTTGCAACTTTTGCAACATTTCCACCCTGCTTTGCAACAAGTTTACTCTCTTCAAAATTTAATGGGTTTATAGCTTCACTTATATCTTTTGTTGAAGCTTCTGCCAACATATTTAAAATAAGTTCTGTTCATCTAATCGCTCTTTTGCTACTTTTGCTAACCAAAGCTTAAAAGGCTCTGCTTTTAATGATAGAATAGATTGAATAAGCCTAAAGAGTTGATCTGTATTGGTAACATCTGTAAGTTTCATTTTGCCATCACTTGCTTTCATTTTCAACTGGTGACAATTTGTCACCGTTTCATTTCCTTCTTCTTTTAATCTTTGCTTTAACTTATTCCAATATTTTCTAGCTATTTGAAAATCTTTACTTTTAGTTATAATCTATAAAATATCAACCATTGAGATATCCCACTTTTAAGTCTTAATACTAAAAATGCTACTTTTAGTGATTTTGGATAAAATATCTATTAAATTTTAAAACATTAAAGGTTTAATAAAATGTCATTTGATTTAAAAGATTTATATAATCTAAGAAATTATATTTTTACCATAAGATTTTTCCCACTTTTTATAAGCTTTTTATTATCGATGACAGTTTTTTCATTTTATGGCTTTTTTAATAAATATTTTTTTTACTCAATTATTTTGATTTTATCTAGTTTATTGTTTTCAATAATATGGGTAAGATTTGGATTGAAACTACAATTTGCACAAAATCTACATAAAGAATTTAAATTTAAGGAAGAATATATATTATATAATCAACTACTAAGTGAAACCTTACTAGAAAGTGAAAAAGTTGAATTAAAATTATACCAATCTCAATTGTTTTTTAGAGTTGGAAATTACAAAAGATTTTTGAAAAATATTGATGAGCTATCAGAAGAAATAATAAAATATCCTAAAAATGAGATTTTTTATAGACTATTGAAATCTTTTTATTATGAAATAAAAAATGATTTTATCAACTCAAAAAATGAATTAATATTTATAACTGAAAATTCAAACAAAGATAACTTAAAAATACAAGCTTATAATAATATTGCTAGTCTTGAAGAACTAGAAAATAAAAGTAGTAAAGAAGCTCAAATATTTTATGAAAAAGCTTTTAATATACTAAAAGGAAAAGCTTTACCTCATTTTTATCCTATAACTATACATAATTTAATAATTTGCTATTCAAAAAATAAAAATAAAGAAAAAGCAAAAAAAATACTTGAAGATTATTATAATCTCATAGATAAAAAATCTTCAAAACAGTTACTAGAGTATGCTAATGTTCTAACACATTTGGCAAGACAAATACATGACAATAAATTATTAGAAGAAAGCTATTTAATAGCCAATGAACAACTCCCTTATCTTTTGAAAGAAGAAGAAAAACTTGTTTTAGAAATTACACAATTAAGGATGAGATGTAATGATGATAAAGATTTTGACAAGCACTTTATATCTACATTTGATAAAATTAAATTAAATAAAGATAAGTTTTTATTAATTGAAAAATTAAACATAATTACAGAATTAAATCATGTTATTAAACAAAAAATAGAAACTTGCCATAATGTTAAAAAATGGTCAGATTATTTATTTTGGTGCATAGATTGGGAAATATCTTTAGAGGAAAATATTCAAAACAAATTAATGGAAATAGAATATCCATTATGTTCAGAAAAAGTATTTTGGCTTAATCAATTAGTTCGTATAAAAAAAGCGCTTTTAGTAAAAAATGGTAATTTGTATCATACATTTAAGATAAATGATTTTAATGAAATGATAAACATTATTGAAGAAATTATTGAAATATCGGAAAAAGCAGAAAATGAACCAGAATATATAAATGCAATTATACATTTAATAGATGAAATATATTCTTTTTATGATCAAACGAAGATTATACAAATTTTTACAGATTATAATAAGAAAATTATAAATTATTTAAATAGTGCTGATAATTTATTGGAAAAATATTACAAAAATCCTCATTATGCTCATTTTTTAATTTCAATATCTTTCTTTTCTTTAGTTATAAAAAAAGATAAAATATTAGCTAAAAAATGGATTGAAAAATTTGATAATTTAAATATATCTTTAAATCATTACGCTATTTATTTAAGAAATTGGTATAGTTTTGTAAGGATAAATTGAAATGAATTATAAACTATTCTTCGAAAACCTCTTTTCTATAAGCTTCTGTATCTATAAATTTAACTCTATCATCTCTTAATTTTTGTATATGGTTATCTATATTTTGAATATTTAATTCTACTCCAAAATCTTTGTATGGTGAAATATCCAAAAGTCTATCAAGAACAATATCTCCAAGTTCTTTTTTATAGTGACTTGCTTCCCAATGATATTTCATTTTTTCTTTTGGATTTGTTGGAACAGTTTCAGCTGTAAGTTCGTGATAAACTGAAAAATCCATAATCCTATAAGGAGTTTTTTGTTGTTCTTTTGCTATTTTTTCTACAAATAAAACTACATCTTTTTTCCACTTATACCAAGTTTCAATATCTTGATAATAATCGAAAGCTTCCCATTGTCGAATATGTGAAGGTCCAAAAACAATATCTAGTTTGATGTTATTTTGATAGCAAAGTTCTAATATTTTTCTAAAATCATCAAAGCTTGATTCTTTTGTATCTTGATAAATATTTGAATTGTATTTAAAATCACTTTTTTTATAATAACTCTCTTCATCTTTATTCATTACTTTAAGATGTCCACCTTTTTTATCTATATTTTCTTGATCAAAATACCAATCTCTTTGACCATTTTCCAAATAAGAACTTTTTGATTTTTGATTTATTATTGTTTTAAAACTACTTCTAAATAAATCTACACTAAATAACTGTTTATAAATATTTTCTATATTAAAAGAGTCTTCAAAATCATCTAATTTTCTCATTTTTGAGTCATTAAACATTCGCCAATCAGCTACAAGTATAACTTCTTTTAAATTTCCTTGCTTGATTGCGTGTTCAAGATATAATCTATTTTCATATAAACTTGCACCGCTTACAGCTAGATTATAAGATGGTTTAGAAAAATATTCATGATTTGGATCATATCCATACTCTGTTCTTGAAGTTCCCAAAGATATTGAAACTGGTTTTAACTCTTCTACTTTTACAACTTTTGCTAATCTTATATTTTTATCTTGCTCAGGTTTATTTTGGAATATATTTGTTTTATAAATTCCATACGGATCAACAACATAATTAACTCCACCAATTAATACAGCAACAAAAAAAGATAAACCTAAAACAATTTTTAAAAATTTTTTACTACTCATAACTCACCTTTAAAAATTGAAATATAAAAATTCAGATACTTTATTTAAAGATAAAATTGCAAAAATAAAGCAAAATGCTGTTAAAAAAGCCAGTTTATAGTTTGGTTTAAAACTATCTCTTTTTTCCATACTGTTTTTGAAAAATAGAACTAAAATAAAAGATACAAAAATCCATGCATATATTTCATCTTTCATAGAAACATTTATAAAAGGTCTGTTTATTATGATCTCATTAAACCCAAACATCCCACTTAAAACCTTAATAGCATCATCCCACTCTTTAGCTCTAAAAAATATCCATGCTATATTTACAAAGTTAAAAGTAATAAACCAAGCTAAGATTGTATTCATTTTAAATCCTAGGTTTGTCCAAACTCTATGAATTATCAAAGCAAGACCATGTAAAAATCCCCAAAATACAAATGTCCATCCAGCTCCATGCCAAAGCCCACCAATTACAAAAGTTGCTAATAGGTTTGAGTATGTTCTAAAGCTTCCTTTTTTATTTCCACCAAGAGGAATATATACATAATCTCTAAGGAATCTACTTAGAGTTATATGCCATCTTCTCCAAAAATCTTGTATATTTAAAGCTTTATATGGAGAGTTAAAGTTAATTGGAAGTTTTATATTAAACAATAGTGCTATTCCTATTGCCATATCTGTATAACCACTAAAATCAAAGTATAGTTGAAAAGTATAAGATAGACTTGTTGCCCATGCTTCTATTAGGTTTAAAGTGTCAGCTGTATCAAATCCAGCTGTTGCCCAAACGGCAAATGTATCTGCAATAACTACTTTTTTAAATAGACCTATTGAGAATATAAACAAACCAAGAGCTATATTTTTATACCTCTTTACCATATTCCATTTACTAGCAAACTGAGGCATCATCTCTTTATGATGAACGATAGGTCCTGCAATAAGTTGTGGGAAAAAGGTAACAAACAAAGCATAATTTAAAAAATCATACTCTTTTGTTTCACCTCTATAACTATCTACTAAATAAGCTATTTGTTGGAAGGTAAAAAAACTTATTGCCAAAGGTAAAACTAGATGTAAAAGATTTACATTTGAAGAGCTTACTAAGTTAAAGTTAGCAATAAAAAAATCAGCATATTTAAAGTATCCAAGTAAAGATAAATTTGCAACTATTCCAAATATTAAAATTGACTTTTTTGAAAAAGATTTATTTAATCCTTTTTTATTCTCAAAACTAGCTTTTGCTAAACTATTCCCAACTACATAGTTAAACAACATTGATATTAATATCAAAGGTAAATATGCAATATTCCACCAAGAGTAAAAAAACAAACTCGCAAATACTAAAAACCCTTTTGATGCAACTGTTAATCTTTTACTATTTAGATAAAAGTATATAAAAAATGTTATTGGCAAAAATGCAAATATAAATTCGTATGAGTTAAATAACAATGTTTCCCCTAAAATATCAAAATATTTTATATTTTTGATTTATTTATTTTATTATTATCAAACTATTTGATAAAGATTGAATTATAGTAAAAATAAACTTATAGCCTATAAAATAGATTGATATAATTATAAAAATATGTGATTTTTGTCTAATTATTTTACTTGTAATATTCAAAAAAATGAAAAAAGGCAAATAATTTGACATCGATAAAAGATATTATTAGTAAATATGAAGTTACAAGAACAACTCTGCATAACTGGAAAACTACAAAACCAAATCTTTATAATCTTTTATTAAATCCAGAAGATACAAATGAAAAATTAAGAGATATAAATATTGTTTTAGAAAAATATTCAAAAACTATAAAAAGTACATTTAGTGAAGATGATATTTTATTTATTTTAAATCTTAGTTTGGAAAATTTTGTAAATGAGATTGAAAAACTACACACAATTTATATAGAACAAACTGCAAAAGAGTTAAAAGAGAATAGTGAGTTTGTACTAGCTGTTTATCAAAAAATTCAAGATTTAAACCTAATAGAGAGATATATTTTTATTTTACGAATTAAAAGTTTAAGAAAAGAAAAAATTAAACAAACAGATATAAAAACAGCTATAAAGCACTATTTCAGAGAATTTCTGGAATAGTACTTATAGGTTTTATTTCTCTACACTATCATTTATATGTAAATCATCATAAGGATCCATATGAATATTTATAATCCAATCTCTACTTTTATCAAGTTCTTTAATTCTATCTTCAATATAATGACTTACTTTATGTGCTTCCATAAGTGTAATTAAACAATCAAAAACCAGATGAACCTCAACAAAAGTTTGATTTGCTGCTTCTCTTGTTTTTAGTAAATGAAAAGTATTTACTCTTTTTGATGATTTTATTATATCTTCAATCTTTAAAACTAACTCTTCACCTAAAGATTTATCTAAAAGAACTAAAACTCCTCTTTTTATCAAATCATACGCTGAATAAACAATATAAAAAGATATAGCAGCTCCTATTAAAACATCAAATATCTCATACTCTGTAACACTTACTAAAATTAAAGATATTAAAACAGCAATATTACTTAAAACATCTGTTTTATAATGAAGTGCATCTGCTTCAATAACCATTGATTTTGTTTTTTTAGCTACATAATTTAAATAAGTAACCAAAGATATTGTAACAATTAAAGATACAATCATCACATATATTGATATTTCTAAATATTGTGATGTTTCTCCTGTAACTGCTTTTTTAATTGCTTCATAAAAAAGGTATATTCCAGATATTGTAATAATTGTTCCCTCAATTACCAAAGCCAAAGCTTCAATTTTTCCTCTTCCATAATTAAAATTCTTATCAGCTGGTTTTTCTGAGTTTAATATAGCAAAATAGTTAAATATAGATACAAACATATCTAATATTGAATCAATAGCTGATGCTAAAACAGCAACAGAACCACTTGCAACTCCAACTACTAGTTTAATTAAAGTTAAAATTCCTGCAACACTTGAGGAGATTATAGTAGCTTTTCTTTGTTGTGTCATATATTTCCTTTTTCTATTTTATATCTTTTAAAATTCTCATTGAGTTAAATATTGCTAATAATGCAACTCCAACATCAGCAAAAATTGCCTCTTTCATTCCAATAACTGCTCCTGCTCCTAAAAATAAGAATCCAACTTTTATAGCCATAATGAAAACTATATTTTGATATAAAATTGTTTTTGTTTTTCTAGCAATTTTTATAGAATCACTAATAGAGTTTAAATTATCATTTAAAACTATAATATCAGCCGATCTTATAGCTAAATCACTCCCAACTCCACCCATTGCAAAACCAATATCAGCATTTGCCAAAGTTGGGGCATCATTTATTCCATCTCCTACAAAAGCCGTTGTTTTGGCTCTATTTATCTTTATTTCATTATATATTGTTAATTTATCTTGAGGAAGAAGTTCATATCTTACTTCATCTATTCCAATACTATTTGCTACACTTTGTGCAACTTCTTTTCTATCTCCACTTAGCATATATGTTTTTGTTATATTAAGATTTTTTAACTCTTGTATAAAATCTTTTGCTTCAGGTTTTATAATATCACTTATTACAATATATCCAGCAAACTGTCCATCTATTGCAATATAAACAAAACCTGATTCTTCTTTAATCTCATTTTTTATTTCTACATCAAATTTATTTAAAAGTTTTTTATTTCCTACTAAAATATCTTTTCCTAAAACTTTAGCTTTAATTCCAAAACCACTTATCTCTTCATTTTCTTCAACATTTTTTAGATTTATCTCACCTTTATAAGCTTTTACTATTGATTTTGCTATTGGATGAGTTGAAAAACTCTCAATATGTGCTGCATATTTCAATAATTCATCTTCACTTATATCAAATGCTTTTATTCTTGTAAGTTCAAAAACACCTTTTGTAAGAGTTCCTGTTTTATCAAATACTATACTATCAATTTCTGTTAATTTTTCTATATAGTTTGCACCTTTTACCAAAACACCTTTTTTTGAAACGGCACCTATTGCACTAAAAAATGATAAAGGAACAGACACAAGTAAAGCACAAGGACAAGATATAACTAAAAGAACTAAAGCTCTTTCAATCCAATCTGAAAACAATGCTCCTTCTATTAGAAGTGGTGGAATAAAAGCTAATAAAATGGCAAGTGCAACAACAATTGGTGTATAAACTGTTGCAAATTTTGTTATAAATTTTTCTGCATTTGCTTTTTTTAAACTTGCATTCTCTATTAGTTCAACTATTTTTGCTATTGTTGAGTTTTTATACTCAGAACTTGCTCTTATATATATAGCTTTTGATACATTTATAAATCCACTTAAAATTTCTGTATCTTTTTTTAAATTTCTTGGTTTAAATTCCCCTGTTATAGCACTTGTATCAAATGAACAATCATCACTTATTAAAACTCCATCAACAGGAACTTTCTCTCCAACTTTTACTAATATTTCATCACCTATTTTTACATCTTCAGGTGATTTTTCTACTATTTTATCACCCTCTTTTACAAAAGCAAACTCTGGTTTTATATCTATTAATGAGTTTATATTATCTCTTGAACGATTAACAGCAACTCCTTGAAACATCTCTCCTACTTGATAAAAAATCATAACTGATATCGCTTCTACAAAATCTGATAAAGCAAATGCTCCAATAGTTGCAATTGTCATTAAAAAATTTTCATCAAATACTTTTCCTCTAAAAATATTCCTAACAGCACTTGTTACAACACTCCATCCTACAAGTAAATATGCACTTAAATAAATTAAAATTTGTAAAACTCTATTCTCAATATAATTATATGAAATAAATGTCATTATAATTGAAATAAGTACTATATATAAAGCTTTTTTATCTAAGTTCTGCCAAAATGTTTTTTCTACTTTATTTTTCTCTTTTTCTATAAAAACATCTTTTTCTACTTTTTGTATCTCTTGTTCTACTTTATCTAAAATATCATCTTTTGTATTTTGTTCAAAACTTAAAGTTAAAGTTGAAAAGTTTACCTTTACATCTTTTAACTCTTCCATTTTTTCTAATGTTTTCTCTATTTTAATTGCACAAGATGCACAATCAAGATTTCCTAGCTTTACCTTTCTCATTTTCAACCTTTTACAATATGTTCTAATCCCATATCAAATATTTTTTTGATATGTTCATCATCTAATAAATAATAAATCTGTTTTCCTTCTCTTCTACTTTTTACTATTTTTGCATTTCTTAAAGCTCTTAACTGATGAGAAACAGCTGATTGACTAACATTTACAAGTTCACTTATTGCTCCAACACAAAGTTCATCATCTTTTAAAACTGATATTATTTTTATTCTTGTTGTATCTGCAAAAGCTTTGAAAAGTTCTGCTACATCATAAAGAGTTTCATCACAAACTATATCTTTTTTTACTCTTTCCACTTCGTTTGTATGGTCACAACACTCTTCTTTTTTCATTTGCACTCCTTATATGAACATATGAACAAGTAATCATATATAAAGAAAGTTTAAATTATGTTTAATTTTATATTTTTTTATCTACCCTAAATTAGGATAGATATTTATTTTAGAAGATTATTGATTTTTTGATTTGAATCTATAATTTTTTGAAGTGAGACATCACCTGTTTCTACTGCATTTACTACAATATCAACAATCTCTTGAAGTTCTATTGGTTTTGCCAATTGATTTGCAAATAGAAGAAGATTTACTCCACTATTTATTGCAGTTATTACTGTTTCTTTTGTTGTATAGTGTTTTGTTATAGCACTCATTTGTAAATCATCAGTAATTAATACTCCTTTAAATCCCAACTCTTCTCTTAAAAGATTTGTGTTTATATTGTATGAAAGTGTTGCTGGATAAAATTCATCTAATTTTGAATTAAATACATGAGCTGTCATTATAATATCTATCTTATTGTTTTTTATAAAATAGATATAAGGTTCTAGTTCTTTCTTACTCCAAGTTTTTGTAATATCTACAAAACCATGATGAGAATCAGCTAAAGATGAACCATGACCAGGAAAGTGTTTTAAACTTGAGGAAATTCCTTTATTTTTTAGCTCTTCTACAAATATAGAAGAATATTTTATAACCTCTTTTGTATCTTTACCAAAACTTCTTCCTCTTGTTACAATAACTCTATTTTTTTCATTTATAGCCAAATCAACAGATGGAGCAAAATTCAAATTTATTCCAACATAATTTAACTCATCAGCCATTGTTTTATAACTATTTCTTGCAAATTCTTCGCCATTTTTTGCTATTTCACTTGCTTTTAATGTATTAGAAAAACCATATTTATCATTTAATCTTTGTACAGCTCCACCTTCTTGATCAATACCTATTAAAAGTTTTTGTGTTCTTATATTTTGTAAACTATTGTTTAACTCTTTTAACTGCTCTTTATTTACAATATTTTTTGCTTTTGTTTTATCATTTGGATCTTTATCAAAAAGGATAACTCCACCAAGCCCTGCTTTTACATCTTTATATATTTGTGAATTTTCATCTATTTTTGTCCCATAAAAACCCAAAACAACCATTTTTGCAGCCATTTTCTCAAGCTCTTTTTTACTCAAATTATCATTTGAAAAAACTAGAACTGAAAAAAGTAAAGCTATAATTATTACTCTCAATCTTTTTCCTTTATACTTATTATTTAACCCAATTCTTATAATTCATAAAAGATGGAAATTGTTTTTTAAACTCATTTGTTTCAAAAGAGAAACTATAATTTTCCATATAATTTTGCAAAATATCATAAGATTCTTTAAGTTTTGTAAATTTTTCGTGACTACCTGTTTCCATATCTGGATGATATTTCTTTGATAGTTTCAAATATCTCTTTTTTATATCTTTTTTACTCATATTTGAGATGATCCCAAAAAGCTCAACAGCTTCTATAAACTCTTCATAATTCATAATCAAATCCTTAAAAAATTTGATTATACAAAAACTTTATGATTAATTAACTTATTGTATAATGCAAACCACTTAAAAATTTAAAAGGTTATTTTATGGGACAAATTATAAATTTGGCAATACTTATTTTGATTTTATATCTTATTTTTACAAATTTTGGAATATTTTTAATGATAATTGGTGGAATCGTTTTATTCATATTAATTGCAGGTTATTTTTTAAAAAAAGAGCTAAAAAGAAGAGCTAAAAATTTTGAATATCAATTCAAAAACTTTTCACAAAATCAAGATTTTGAATTTGAATTTAAAGAATTTAAAGGTTTCAATCAAAACTTTAATTTTAATGATTTTAATAGTTTCAATAACTCAAACTTTCAAAACTCTTTTTATACAAATAATTCAAAGCTAAAAGAAGCAAAAGATTTTTTTGGATTTAGTGATACATTTTCAAAAGATGATATAAAAAAAAGATATAAAGAGTTAGCAAAAAAATATCATCCTGATTTAAATGGTGGAGATGAAGAGAAAATGAAAAAACTAAATGATTTTAGAGATATTTTAATGAAAAGTATAGGAGAATAATTTGATAAATATTACAAAACTTGCAAATATAATTTTATATTTGATTCACAAACAAGTAAAATCTTTAAATCATAAGAAACTAGAATTATTATTATTTTTTATAGAAAAAAACCATATTGATTTTTGTGGAAAAAAGATTATAAATGAAACTTTTATAAAAACACCAAGAGGTGTAAAAGCTCTTGTTTTAGATGATTTATTCTCTATAATTTTAGAAGAAAAAGTTTTTAATGAAGATGAAGAAGATGATAGAATATTTTTCATTCAAGAACTTATGGACTTTTTGGATATTGAAATTGTAGAAAAAGAGTCTTATAAAGAGTTATTGTTTTATAAATTAGAAGAAGATTTTGATGAATCTCTTTTTTCACAAAGTGAAATGAGAACAATAACAAAAGTTTTAAATGAGTACAAAGATATAAGTGTAAGAAATCTTGCAAATGAGTCTTTTTCTTTAGAAATAGTAAGAAAAACAGATAAAGATGAAGTAGTATTATGATTGAATTTTTATCTTCAATAAACCCTATTTCTACAATTTTATTTTTTACTTTATTAATTTTCTTTCTAACAATATTTTTTATTTTTATTTTGAGAAATAGCTCAAAAATTCAAAATAGAGAACTTGAACTTCAAATAATAAAAACAGATGATCTTCTAAATAAAAATGATGAACTTTTAAAAGCTTACAAACTATTGGAAAATCAGAATATTGATTTAAAAATAGAGAACTCTTCTTTGAAAACAAATGTTGATTTAGAGATAAAAAACAAACAAACTATAAAAGATGACTTTGAAGAACAGAGCAAAAAACTTGAACTAAAACTAAATGAAATAATGCAAAATTCTTTAGAAAAAAGATTAGAGAAATTTGATGAGAATTCTGTAAAAACTCTTGATAATGTATTAAAACCATTTAAAGAAAATCTTGAAGGTTTTAAGAAAAAAGTAGAAGAAAATCAAGAAAGTAGTATAAAAAAATTTGCTGAACTTTCAAAAGAGATCGAGTTTGTTTCATTGGCTGGATTAAATATATCAAAAGAAGCTCAAAATCTTACACAAGCTTTAAAAGGTAAAAAACAGACTCAAGGAAGTTGGGGAGAGATGATTTTAGAGAGTGTTTTAGAGTATTCAGGACTTCTAAAAAACATTCATTACTTTACTCAAGAAAGCTATAAAGATGAACAAGGAAAAATAAAAAGACCTGATGTTATTATCAAACTTCCTCAAAATAGATCTATGATAATTGATTCTAAAGTATCTTTAGTTGATTATGATGAATATATAAGAGCTGAAACAAACGAACAAAGAGAGATATCTTTAAATAATATTGTAAACTCTTTTAAAAACCATATAGATACTCTTGATTCAAAAGATTATGCACACTATAAAATGGGAACTTTGCAATATGTATTTATGTTTATTCCTATTGAAGGTGCTTTCTCTTTAGCTGTTCAAAAAGACCCAACACTATATGAATATGCTTTAAAAAAACATATTGCAATAGTAAATCCATCAACCTTGACTATATCATTAAGAACAATTTATCTTTATTGGCAAAGTGAGCAATCAAGCACAATGGCAACAAAACTATTTGATGAAGCTGGAAAACTATATGATAAAATCTTAGGTTTTTCTGATAACTTTTATAAAATAAAAAATCAGTTATTAACACTTTCAAATACTTATGAAACTGCTTCAAAACAACTAAGTGAAGGAAATGGTAATATTTTAAATAGAGTAGAAAATCTAAAAAAACTTGGGGCTAAAACTACAAAAACTTTGAAAGATTCAAAAATTGAATTTGAGGATTTTGATGATGTTGAAGCTGAAGTTTACTTATTAAATCAAAACGAAAAAAAAGATTAAAAAGCTTATTTTGTAATTAAATTGTAATCAAATAATAATATTATAAAAGATTAGTCAATTTATAGGGGTAAAAATGAGTGTAAAAGCTAAATTAACTTTAGTTTTAAGTATGGTTGTTTTCAGTTTAGTTTGTTTTATGATTATTTTAAACATTCTTGTTTCAAATTTAAAAGATTTTTCCAAAATGGAACTATTTAATAAAAATCTATTAGTTGAACTTTTGGATTTAAGAAAAAATGAGAAAGACTTTTTTCTTCGTTTAGATACAAAATATATTGATTCTTTTAATGAGATAATTAATAGAGTTATCTATGATACAGAAGAGATAGCTAAACTATTTGAAGATTATAAAATTAGTACAAATCAACTAGAAGAATACAATGATTTAATAATAAAATATGCAGAAATATTTAATATTTATACTTTTAACCAAAAAGAGATTGGTTTAGATCATCAAAGTGGTTTATATGGTGACTTTAGAAAAAGTGTTCATAATGTTGAAAACTTTGCAAAAAACTCAGATGATTATAAACTTCTAGCTTCTGTTTATGATTTAAGAAAGCAAGAAAAAGATTTTATGTTAAGAAAAGATTTAAAATATGTTGAAAACTTTAAATCTATTATAAACAATCTAATTTTAAATATAGAAAATATTTCAAATAAAAATAGTCTAGAGAAATATAGAGATGATTTCTTACATTTAGTAAATAAAGAGATAGAACTTGGTTTAAATCATAAGGAAGGATTACAGTTTCAAATGAGAGATATTGTAATTCAAATAGAAAATATGAATGAAAAATTAACTATAAATTTAAATAAGATTATAGAAGAAAAAAACTCATATTTTAAAACTTTAATATTTTCATTTGTAGCGATCTTAATGTTTATTATCTCTTTAATTATCTATTTTACTTCTAGGCAAATTTCAAACTCTTTAATTAAATTTCAAACAGGATTAATATCTTTTTTCAAATTTTTAAATAAAGAGAGTAATAATATTTATAAAATTGATATTTATTCAAAAGATGAATTTGGACAAATGAGCAAAATAATTAATGAAAATATAGAAAAATCAGAAAAACTCTTACTTGAAGATTCTATTTTAATTGATGAAGTAAAAAAAGTTGTTGAAGATGTTAAATCTGGTTATTTAGATAAGAAAATAAGAAAAAGTAGTTCAAATACAAATCTTAATGAATTAAAAGATAGTTTTAATGATATGTTAGAAATTATGAAACAAAATGTTGCAAAAGATATAAATAAGATTTTAAATCTACTTGATAAATTTGCTAATTTAAATTTTAGAGCAAGTATTGATGATGATAATGGAAAAGTAGCACTTGGAATTAATCATTTAGCTCAAATTATAACTGATATGCTTATTGAAAATAGATCAAATGGTTTAGATTTAGCAAAAAGTTCAACAGAACTTTTACTAAATGTTGATAAATTAAATATTTCTTCAAATGAAGCTGCAAGCTCTTTAGAAGAAACAGCAGCAGCTCTTGAAGAGATTACTTCAAATATTAGAAACAATACAGAAAATATCGCAAAAATGGCACAATATTCAAACTATATTACAAAATCTTCACAAAATGGAGAAGAACTTGCAAATCAAACAAATAGTTCTATGGATGAGATAAATTCTCAAGTAACAACTATAAATGATGCAATAGCAATTATTGACCAAATTACATTTCAAACAAATATCTTAAGTTTAAATGCAGCCGTTGAAGCTGCAACAGCTGGAGAAGCTGGAAAAGGATTTGCAGTTGTAGCTCAAGAAGTAAGAAATCTTGCAAATAGAAGTGCAGAAGCTGCTAGAGAGATTAAAAGCTTAGTTGAAAATGCAACATCAAAAACAAATGAAGGTAAAAATATAGCCTCTAATATGATTGAAGGATATAAAGATTTAAACAATAATATAAATAAAACTTTACTTCTTATTTCAGATATAGAGATGTCAAGCAAAGAGCAACTTTTAGGAATAGAACAGATAAATGATGCTGTAAATGAACTAGATAGACAAACTCAACAAAATGCTATGATAGCAACTCAAACTCATGATATAGCATTATCAACAGATAAAATTGCTAAAATGATTGTAATTTCTGCAAATGATAAAGAGTTTATTGGTAAAAATGAAGTAAAGGCTAAAAAATCAATTTAAGATTGTTGTTTATAATAGTTAAAAAGAGAGTTTAAACTCTCTTTTTTTATATATGATAGTTTGGAGCTTCGTTTGTGATTGTTACATCATGAACATGAGATTCTTTTAATCCTGCACTTGTAATTTCCACAAATTCTGCTGTTTCTTGGAATATATTTATATCTTTTGAACCTAAATATCCCATAGAACTTCTTAATCCTCCAACAAATTGATGAATAATATCAGCAATACTTCCTCTATAAGCAACTTTACCTTCAATACCTTCTGGTACTAACTTATCAGTTGCTGTTCCTTCTTGAAAATATCTATCTGTACTACCTTTTGTCATAGCACCAATACTTCCCATTCCTCTATATGATTTGAATTTTCTTCCTTGATATAAAATCACTTCTCCAGGACACTCATCAGTTCCAGCTAAAGCACTTCCCATCATAACACAAGAAGATCCAACAGCTAAAGCTTTTGCAACATCTCCTGAATATCTAATTCCACCATCAGCAATTATTGGTGTTCCACTTTTTTTAGCTTCAATTGCACAATCATCAATTGCACTCATTTGAGGAACTCCAACACCTGCAACTATTCTAGTCGTACAAATACTTCCAGGTCCAATTCCAACCTTAACAGCATCAGCCCCAGCTGCTATTAAATCTCTTGTTGCTTCAGCTGTTGCAACATTTCCAGCTATTAGTTCTACTTTTAATTCTTTTTTAATAGCTCTTACTGTATCTAAAATTCCTTTACTATGTCCGTGAGCTGAATCTAAAACTAAAACATCAACTCCAACAGCAACTAAAGCTCTAGCTCTATCTAATTGATTTACACCAATAGCAGCTCCAACTCTTAATCTTCCAAACTCATCTTTACAAGCATTTGGATACTCTATTTTTTTATTTATATCTTTAATTGTAATTAATCCAATTAATCTATTATTATTATCAACAATTGGTAATTTCTCAATTTTATTTTGATGCATAATTTCAGCTGCTTGTTCTAAAGTTGTTCCTTCTTTAGCAGTTACAAGTGGCATTCTAGTCATTTTTTCACTAGCTTTAAATCTATAATCTTTTGTGAATCTCATATCTCTATTTGTTAAAATACCAACTAATATTTTATTTTCATCAACAACTGGAACTCCAGATATTTTATATGTAGCCATAATATCTTCAGCATCTTGTAGAGTTTGATCAGGACTTATTGTAATTGGATCAATTATCATACCTGATTCAGATTTTTTCACTTTTTGACATTGTAAAACTTGTGATTCTATATCCATATTTTTATGAATTATCCCTATTCCACCGAGTCTAGCCATAGCAATAGCAGCTTCATATTCAGTAACTGTATCCATAGCAGCACTTACAAATGGAATATTTAATTCTATATTTTTAGTCAATTTTGTTTTTAAACAAACCTCTTTTGGAAGCACTTCTGATTTTGCAGGTACTAGTAACACATCTTCAAAAGTTAAAGCTCTTTTTCTAATTTTCATCTTAATATCCTATTCAATTATTTAATATATTTTACTGCTTTTTCCATTGATAAAGCACCATCAAACAGAGTTTGTTCTTCAAAACTATTTGCAATTAATTGTAATCCTATTGGAAGATTATTGCTATCTTTTGCAACAGGAATACTAATTGCAGGAAGCCCTGCTAAATTTACACCTATTGTATATAAGTCAGCCAAGTACATATCTAAAGCACTTTTATATGAGTTAAATTCAGGAGCTGTTGTTGGAGCAACTGGACTTAATATTAAATCAGCATTTTCAAAAATTTTATTATATTCATTTTTTATAACCGCTCTTACTTTTTGAGCTTTTAAATAATATGCATCATAATAACCTGAACTTAACACAAAAGAACCTACCATTATTCTTTTTTTAACTTCATATCCAAAACCTTCTGTTTTTGAATTTACATACATATCTTTTAAGTTTTCACTTGAAGCCCTAAAACCATATCTAACTCCATCAAATCTAGCTAAGTTTGCACTAGCTTCAGCAGCAGATATTATGTAATATGTAGAGATTATTTTATCTGAGTCAAGCATATTTGTATAAATAATTTTATGACCTTGTTCTTCTAAAAGCTTAAGAGTTTTATTAAAAGCTTCTTTTACTTCATTACTTGCTTCATCTATATAATTATCAATTACAGCTATTGTAAATTTTTTATCACTATTTAAGTTTGGTGTAATTTTTGAGTAATCAATATTTGCACTTGTTGAATCTTTTGGATCATATCCTGAGATAACATCATATAATATTGCAGCATCTTTAACATTTTGTGTAATCACTCCACATTGGTCTAAAGATGATGAATAAGCAGCAATTCCATACCTACTTACTCTTCCATAAGTTGGCTTCATTCCAACAACACCACAATATGAAGCTGGTTGCCTAATACTTCCACCTGTATCTGTTCCAAGTGCAGCAATAGCCAATCCTGAAGCAACAGCAGCAGCACTTCCTCCACTACTTCCACCTGGTATTTTGTTATTATTATGAGGATTTAAAGTTTTACCATGAACAGAAGATTCAGTTGAACTTCCCATTGCAAACTCATCCATATTTGTAAGTCCAAAAGGACTAAAACCAGCATCTTCAAGTTTTTTAATAACAGTTGCATTAAAAGGAGCTAAATAATTCTTTAATATTTTACTAGAACATGTTAATTCCCAATCTTTTACATTTATATTATTTTTTATTGCTATTGGTATACCATTTCCAGATTCATTTAAATCTTTATTTTCTAATTGCTCTATGTATGCACCAATATTACTATTTTTAATATTTGATTTTAAATTATCTTTAA